>NZ_QICD01000002.1 GCF_003726035.1 Paraeggerthella hongkongensis | reverse complement strand
CTTGTCCTTTCCTTTTCGGCAGGCCCCTTCGGCCCACCCTTAGGCAAGGATTCTCAAACTTAGCTGCACGCGTACGGCTAAGTTCAAGAGAAAAAGCAAAGTGTTCGGTTCAGCCTGCAAATCAACTTCGGAAACCCCTTGCGGCCCTATTCTCAAAAAATTGAAAATAGGGGCTTGCGCGCTCTTAAAACTACCGGTACAATATTTCAGCGTTGCGAACGAAGCAACAAGTACGGTCGCTTGGCTCAGCGGGAGAGCATCGCCTTCACACGGCGGGGGTCACAGGTTCAAATCCTGTAGCGACCACCATGAATTTACGCAGGTCATCGGGTATTTTCTCCGGTGGCCTGTTTTCTTTTACTGGGCTGTGAATTGCTGAAATGTGCCTATCGTGTGCCTATGACACAAAATCATGCCGTTTTCACCCTCACTATGGGCGTTTCCTTCGGCTTGCTTGCGAACAAATCCCCTAGCATGGCGGCGGCTTTCTCGTCGTTTTCGGGGATGGCATGAGCGTACCAGTTCAACGTTAGCGCAGCGTTTGAGTGACCGAGGCGCGTTTGTACCGTTTTAACGTCTACCCCGTTAGCAAGAAGCTGAGTTGCTTGCGTGTGGCGTAGCTCGTGGAACCGCAAGTCAGTAAAACCGTTCTCGTTCCGAAACGCTCTCCACCATCGTTCGAAGTTGTGTAAGTCAATGAAGCCGCCCTTCTCTGAGCAGCATACGGGCGTGCTATCTCCCAGCTTCAAACCAACTTTGAGCAGTTCTACACCTTGCCTTTGCTTCCATGCCCTTAGATGGGCGCAGGTGGTCGCGTCTATGGCTATGGTTCTAACCCCGGCTTTACTCTTCGGGGGCTTCACTTCTCCTAGGCTCGTAAGCGATTGAGCGACGTTCAAGCGTCTGTTCTCTAGGTCGATACTCCCCCAGCAGAGGCCAAATACTTCTCCGCGCCTCATACCAGTTGCTAGCCCAATACGAATAGCCAACACGTTGCCGATAATGTTCAAGCCGCGCAAGTACTCTCGCCCGAACAGGTTACCCCGCGCCGTCTGCCGTGCTTCCTTGGCCTCCATGGCGGCGTATGCGTCCGCTTCAGCTTCATCTATACAAGCCAACAGCCTAGCGGCTTCTTCGACTGTGAGCGACTTCCTATCAGGTTCATCCTTCTTCGGTGCCTTTACGCGGTCGCAAGGATTGCGGAGAATATAATCGTAGTCCACCGCCTTGCTCATGATCTGCTTCAACTTCTGGTGAACCATCAGCAAGCTAGTGCCGCTATACTTTCCAAACTTAGCCACTTTGTCGGTTTTTATGAGGGTGTACATAGATTCGACCACTTGGGGTGTTATCTCTCCCAATGTCAGCGTACCAATATATGAGTTCAGGGTATTTATAAGCTGCCTATCTCGCTGAATATGCGTCTTTCCGACTTCCTCAGCGGTAACGCGAGCATTTTGCCACGCTTCGGAAAATTCCGCGAACGTCATCTTGTCAGCATCAACACGCAAGCCGTTCTCATGTTCCTGCTTGATCGTGTCGCGCACCTTGCGGGCATCTGCCTTAGTGCCGTTTACAACGCGCGTAACACGCTCGCGCTTCTTGGTGATGGGGTTCACTCCGAAGTCTACGAATACCCGCCACTTGTTGCGCCCTAGCGCCGTAAGGCACCCGTCGCCTTTATTGCCGCGCTTATCCTGACCATCGCCTTTAACCATTGCCCTGTTCCTTCCTGTTGGCTTTAGCCCGCTCAATCAGTTGTTATATTTTGGGTCATACTTAGTTATCTTCTTTTCAAGCGGTTCTCTTGAGCAATCAATCCTGTCTTGAATCTCTTCGCGAATGCTTAGTAAAAGGCTTTGTATGTCTATGAGATAGGCCTTAGCCTCAATATCGCTATGTCCCCACCCATTGGCTTTATCCCTCTTCGCAGCGAGAAAGCACGTTAGATATCCGATAAATTTTCCATCTTGAAAAAGCCTACTAAGCAAAACCGTAGGGTCGCATAGCGGCGAAGAATATCCAAGGTCAACCTCAACAAGTGATTTATAAAATGCTCTATTAAGATTTCTGTCAGCCAAGACACGTATCGCATCATCATCGAGACCGATTAACCTCCCTACTTCTTGGATGCTTTCTTCTTTACTCTTGTTGTCACTAGCTCCAAGAAGATAATCAATAGTGACATTGAATCTACCTGCAAGCCTCCTAAGAGTATCGAAATCAGGCTCACTTCCTCCCATCCATCCAGTTATTGAAGCAGGCGACACACCGCAGTAAGCAGCTAAGTCCTTCTGTGTCATATGTTCTGCGTTAAGTAATGTTTTGAGCCTAGCCGGAAAAGAACGGTCACCCTTTGCCACTTCATATTCTTTCGTGTATCCCATTAAGCGACTCCTAATTTCTATCAAATTATTAATCGTTGATTGTTTCTTCTTAAAAATTTTTGCCTTGCATAGTGGCAGGTAGTAAGCTTTAGGCATAGGTTAACCGACTCTGTGTCTTTAGGCAACTCTTAATGGAAGGAGCACAATGACTTTTTACAAATCGAACAAAATCGATTCCAATCGGTCAGTTTACACGGTCGAAGATCTCGCGCAAATTTTTGGAGTCAGCCCTCAAACCATCCGTTTGTCGCTTTCGTCTGGTGAACTTCCGGGCGGTTTTAAGTGCGGTCGCAGGTGGTACGTGTCCGAAGAGAACCTCAGGCGCTTCATGAGCGGCTGCACTCGATGAACGGGGCACAACATCAGGCCGCCCTTCTTGAACGACAGCGTCTTGCCACTCCAGAGCACCGTTCGCGTGAGCATCGGCGGCGCGAGCTTGAAACATGCTGCCAGTTCTTCATCGGATATGCGGCCAAATATGACATGCCTGTTTGTGGCGCTTACAAAGGGGGTGTGATCAGGTGAAATGCAAGGCGGGCGCATACTTGACGCAAGCCGAATTCGATGCGGTCTGCCCCAGCGTCTCACCAACAGCATGCTGTGTGTATGTCGCGCTCGTCACGTGTAGAAATGCGAAAACCGGGCGAACTGGTGTCGTCGGTACGCCTCTTTTGGCGAAGAAGACAGGGAAGAGCCGGACACAGGTTTTCTCTGGTCTCAAGGAGTTGAAGCAGGCAGGCTTCATAAGCAGCGAGCGCACTAAAACGGGCTGCGTTTATAGCTTTATCCTCAGCTAAGACATTCGGTTTTCAGAACTTCTAGGCTGTTTAAGAAGTTCGGGATTCCGGACTTCTTACAAGGCGTTCGGGATTCCGGACTTCTCGGAGAAAGAAAAGCCTGCTAGAAAGATGATTTTGAAAATCTATTAAGCGGCTTAAGAAGTTCGGGATTCCGGACGTAGAACAGGAACATATAAGAGCGCAGCCGGAAAGCCTCCATGCTTTCCGAGCGAAGCGGACAGGATAGAAAACCTTACGACAAGAAAAACAACCCAACGACTAGCGATCCCGGAAAGCCTCCATGCTTTCCGAGGTGAGCGGACAGGAGGACAAGTGCTACAACAAAGAAGCATCCACTTACTCGCAGCAACGCCGCCCCGCGCATTGAAGCGCAGGCGGCTAGGCGGTGGTGCAAGATGAAAAACATAACTTGGAACATTGAAAAGCTGGATGAACTTATCTCACAGCTATCATCCATGAAGCCGTGCGGTAAAACGGGTATTCAGTCACTCGATAGTATGTTGGGCGGGGGGTTATATCCTGAAATTTACGTACTCGCGGCTGAACCAGGCGCGGGCAAGACTACCCTCGCGCTTCAGATCGCCGACCGTATAGCCGAGTTCGGCAGCCGCAAGGCGCTATTTGTCTCGCTGGAGATGTCAGCATCCCAGATGCTTGCAAAGTCGCTTTCACGCATCAGCGCCCTGTCTCCCTCTCTGCCGCCCTTGACCGTGCGACAGCTCATGAACGCCCGGCAACTCAGCAATGACGGCAAGCAAGCCATGATGGAGGCGTTAATAGCGTACCGCGAACAGACCGCGCCAAACATAGCCACCGTAGACGAGCGAGTGACCGTGGCAGATTTGCGCAAGCTGTACGAGAGCCTTCCCAGTGCCGAGTTCCCGCCATTGCTCGTTATCGACTATTTGCAGCTTCTCCCGCCATCTGACGGCGACCCTTCGGCTACCGACTATCAGACACATACGGCAAACATGCGCGGCCTCTGTAAACTAGCCAAGACGTACAAAACGCCCGTTCTGGTCATCAGCAGCAAGAACCGGGCGAACCGTAACGGAAGGCAACTTGCAAGCTTGTCTGGATCATCCGAGATTGAGTATAGCGCCTCATGCGTGCTTTTCTTGGACGTGGACGGCAGCACTGAAGATGAACGCGCAGAGGAAGCAGCAAAGTCAAAGAGGCTCGTCACGCTATCAGTGAGAAAGAATCGCTTCGGGTCATGTGGTGAGGTTCCCCTCGTTTTCCTTGCCAACGAGTCGCGTTTCATCGAACGGTGCACGTACTGATAGCACGTATCCAGCAGGCAACGGGCAAGAGGCTCGTGCAAAATAGAAAGTAGGTACAAATGCTCAGAGTATCGGAAGTAGCACTCAGTAATATCAACTCAACCTTAAAGGCGGCAAACACCTACCGCGAAGGTGCGCAGGCGATAGCGAAGCGCAAGGATGAAGCATACAAGCAGCTTCAGGAGTCGGTCATAGGCCGCGAGGGTTACCGACAGGAACTTGATAGACTGAAAGAAGAAGAAACGGCGCTCTTGGGAGGATATGAATCAAGTGCCGACAAGCTCACTGCCGACCTTGACGAGGCGATGCAGGCTATCAGGATAGACCCCAACCGAGTTACGACGCAAGAACTCGCATTTCTAACGGGTGCGTTGAGCCTATCGGAATCAGACTTGCGATCATTCCATGATGGTTACGTTCAGGACGGGTACAACTTCGCAGGTATGCGCCTTGTCCAGGATGCTGCAAGGCGATGCGGCTATGAAGTTAAAGACCCGGTCGGTGAATACATCAACGGAATAAAGGAGATCGAGGAAAGCACTCGAAACTACGGCAGGTCAATCGCTCAGGATGATGCATACAGTCAAAACGCGGGCGAAATTGTAGCAATGCTCTCAAGCAAGATAGCTGCTCTCGATGATAACGTGACCGCGTTTCCTGTCGTTGTCGATCGTGAGGAGGCGTAAACATGACGAATTTTCCCCTACAGGCAAACAAAGAATCACTTTTGTGCGACGCACTCACGCTCAATTGCATACGCGATGAGGTCAAAGCGGCCTTTGAAAATGGCTCCATAGCCAAAGACGAATACTTGTCATATATGCGCACCATTTGGGAAAGCGCAAAAGGCTTGCAAGTGGAGTTCGAGGAAGCACGCTTGAAGCGAGAACGCACCGAAGAAAAACCTAGCGAGCTAGTAGGAATAAAGGAGGACGATAAGCTGCTACCAAGCTATACCGTCCCCATGTTGCAAATGAGCCTTGAACACCTAGCCACCCTCAAGAGATACCGACTCACTTTAGCTCTCATGGGCGTTGTTCTCGTGGGATGCTTGGCGTTCATTGCCTATCGGCTATTCTGATGCGTTTTAAGGCGTTAGTCCATGCTTGCATGAGACAATACGCGAAGTGGGCTAAAAGCACCCCTTAAAAGGGATATGGTAGCCTTGCAGTAACAATTAGGAAGCCCTAGCGCCTCAATGCGCGGGGGCTTCCGTCATTCGGACTTGAAACGCTTTCAAATAGCCTTCAAAAACGTGTGCCTATAATGTGCCTATGCACAAGAAACTACCTCGTTTTACCTATTGTTAGCGTGTGCCTAAAATAGCGTATTTACTCGTAAATAGTGCTTCTGACCTGCTGTTTTAATCCGTTCACACGGCGGGGGTCACAGGTTCAAATCCTGTAGCGACCACCATGAATTCAAAAGCCTTCCTTCGGGAAGGCTTTTTTTGCAGTCTTAGGCTTTCAGCGTGAATTTCCAAGCGCAGTTGCAAGTGTTGTCCACGATGTCGGGGAAGCAGCTCAGGCATTCGCAAACGATGCGGTCATCGATGGCGGTTGCGAACACCGCGTACTCCACCACTCCCACGTTCTTGCATGGATGAAACCCCATGCCCTTTCGCTCGCGGGCGTTCTGTACGCGGCAATCGACGATGCGGTACGTCAGCTCGTTGTCGTTCACGGTTATCTCGTCGATGTTCGCGGCTGATTGGCAGCGCAGCGAAAGGGCCTTCGCCAGCCCTTCGATGCCCGGGTGCTCGTCCAGTCCGAGAAACGCCTTGATGCGGCGGCCCTCCGAAACGCTGAATCGTCGCCATGCTTCCACGTCATGATGCATGGCTGCGTCCATGCCGTCGTCTTTCTCGATTGATTGGAACCACGTCCCGTCGAGCGCGATCAGGTTTTTAGCGTATATCTCGAGCAGTTCGAGCAACTCTTCTTTCGTCAAGTTTTTCAGCGTGTCGTTCATGAATCCTCCTTAGGGTGCGATACGGTTCACGATTATAGCGTGCAGCAAAGCGGCCCGATGTGCCGCCCGCACCCCAAAACGGCTATACTGTTGCGATGCGCGGCGCCCGGCTTGGCTCGCGGCGCCGAACGGTCCGACACAACGATTTCGCGATAGGAACATCATGAGCACCGATAGCTTTGAAGCCAGCAAGAAGCGCAGCGACGAGATCCGCGCAGATCTGCCCGTCCATCCCGAGAACTACACCATGCTCACCGGCGACCGTCCGACCGGCCGTTTGCACCTGGGCCATTACTTCGGCACCATTCGCGAGCGCGTGGCTCTGCAGAACCTGGGCGTAACGACGCGCGTCATCATCGCCGACTATCAGGTGATTACCGATCGCGACACTACCGAGCACATTCGCGACAACGTGTACAACATGGTGATCGATTACCTGGCATGCGGTCTCGATCCGGCGAAAACCATGATCTTCACGCACTCGGCCGTCCCTGCGCTCAATCAGCTGATGCTTCCGTTTCTCTCGCTGGTGACCGAAGCCGAACTGCAGCGCAACCCTACGGTGAAGTCCGAAATGGAGGCTTCCGGCCATGCGCTTACCGGTCTTCTGCTTACGTATCCTGTGCATCAGGCTTGCGACATTCTGTTCTGCAAGGGCAACATCGTGCCGGTGGGCAAGGACCAGCTGCCGCATATCGAGCAGACACGTTTGATCGCCCGTCGTTTCAACGAACGGTTCGGCCATGTGTTCCCCGAGCCCGAGGGCGTGCTCAACGACGCCGTGGAGATTCCCGGTCTTGATGGGCGCAAGATGTCGAAGAGCTACGGAAACGCCATCAGCTTGTCGCTTACCGACGAAGAGACGGCGAAGCTCATCAAAAAATCCAAGACCGACGCCGATCGCGTTATCACGTACGACAAGGAAAACCGTCCCGGCGTGTCCGCGCTTCTGACGACGGCCGCGCTTTGCACGGGCCGCACCGAGCTTGAGATTGCTGCTGAGATCGGCGACGGGGGATCGGGGGCGCTCAAGAAGTACGTGACCGAAAGCGTGAACGGCTTTTTGGCTCCTATTCGCGAACGCCGTCTAGAGCTCATGCAGGACATGGACTACATCAAGGACGTCTTGCATGACGGGAACCGTCAGGCGAACGAAATTGCCGAGGCTACGCTTGCGCAAGTGCGTGAAACGATGGGTATGGTGTACTAACGCACCAGGTAGATTGCTGGAACCAGCGATGGCGGGAACTATTTTCGGGCACATGCCCAAATTTTGAAAAAACGGTCTTGCACAATGTTTTGGTTCCGGTATAATACTTACTCGCGCAACGGAGCGCTCCTCATTCCTCGGTAGCTCAACGGCAGAGCATCCGGCTGTTAACCGGAGGGTTGTAGGTTCGAATCCTACCCGGGGAGCCATGAAACGCCAGGCCGCCAGTCAAACGACTGGCGGCCTTTTTTGCGTACTGCGGGCAATGCTAGTTCGGGAGTTATAGGCAGAAATGTGTGTCTGCGGGCTGATCATAGGGCTATAGGCAGAAACGTGTGTTTGTCCGGCCCTTTCCGATCTCGGGCGATTTCACCGGAGCTTCTTCTCGGCTTGCACGATGGTCTGCTCGTAGTGCTCTATCTTGTAGTCAAGGCGATCAAGGCCTGCCTGCATTTCGGCGATGCGCTCCCTTACCAGGTCTCGCTGCTCTTCGAGCAGTGCTTTGCGCCTCGCGATCGTGTCGTCGCCTTGCTCGAACAGGCGCATGTACTCGATGAGCGCTTCGATGGACACCCCCGCTTTACGCATGCATTTGACGAACTGCACTCGCGAGCAATCCTGGTCGCTATAGTCCCGTATACCGCTTGCGTTGCGCGTTATGTTGGAAAGCAGCCCGATGCGCTCGTAGTAGCGAAGCGTGTCGGCTGAAAGGTCGTATCGTTTGCTTACTTCGGCTATCTTCATGGGGGGATCCTTTCGTCTTGCGGCTTGCATGCGCATGCCGTCTTGCATTGAAGCATGTGGAGTGCGCTCCAAGTCAAGTTTTTAGGCAAGGGATCCTGACGTTTGCGCTCGGCGGCCTCTTCGGGTGAGGCTTCGCCCGAGACTATTCGTAGAACGTGCGGGCGATGAACGTGACCGCAATGATGAAAGCTGCGGCGAAAAGCGAACCGATCGTGGCGGTTTCGGCCCGACGGAGAATGAGCGACTTCTCGTCGGCGTGGATGTCCGACACGCGCGTGTTGGGATTCATGGTCATGGCGATCGCCTCCTTGTCGACGTGGCTTCATTCAGCTTCAGTATAGGCGTTGGCTCGCGATCCAGGAAGTGCATCGCCGTAAACGGCATCTTCGGTTATCATAGACGGTTGGCGTTCGCGATGAGCGCGCGCCGTTTTTGCCAGTACGAGAACCGAAGGCGCGTTCGCATTATGATCATGCAGCTTGAGCACATATCAAAATCGTTCGGGGGACGTCAGCTTTTCCATGACGTGACGTTTCGCTTGGAGGAATACGAGCGCTTGGCGCTTGTCGGCCCGAACGGGGCGGGCAAGACCACGCTTTTGAACATCGTCTCCGGTCAGGAGGACGCCGACGAGGGACGCGTTTTGTTTGCAAAGGGCGCGCGCGTCGGCTACCTGGAGCAAGAGGCCATCGAGATGGAGGATCGCTCCATTTTCGAAGAGGTCATGTCCTCGCAGGTGGAAGTGCTTGAAGCGGAGCACCGGCTGCACAAGCTGGAGGCCGAGCTGGGCGACAATCCGACCGATCAGCAGTTGGCAGCGGCCGGCCGCGCCCGCGATGCCTACGAGGTGCTGGGCGGCTACACCATCGAGGCGAAGGTGCGCAGCGTGCTTTTCGGCTTGGGCTTCAAAGAGGTGGATCTTGCTCGCTCCACCACTGAGTTCTCCGGTGGTTGGCAGATGCGCATCGCGTTGGCGAAACTGCTCATCCGCAACCCTGAAGTGCTGCTGCTCGACGAGCCCACCAACCACCTTGACCTGGAAAGCGTCAAATGGCTCGAGGGCTTTCTGCGCGGTTATGCGGGAACCGTCGTCGTGGTCAGCCACGACCGCGCATTCATGGACAACATGGTCGATCGCGTTGCCGAAGTGGACAACGGGCAGGTGAGCATCTACAAGGGCAACTACTCGGCCTACCTCAAGTCGCGAGAAGAGCGACTCGAGCGCCTGCGCGCCGAAGCGGCGAAGCAGGCCGAGGAGATCGCCCACATGGAGGCATTCGTCGAGAAGTTCCGCTACAAGCCCACCAAGGCTAAGCAGGTTCAGGATCGCGTCAAAAAGCTTGAGAAGATCAAGCGCATCGAGCTTCCCGAAGAGAAGAAGACCGTCAAGTTCAATTTCAAGCAGCCGCCGCGCACGGGCGACGAAGTGGTGCGCGCCCGCGGCCTCGTGAAGCGCTACGGCAGCAAGACCGTTTACGACGGCTTCGATTTCACCATGTACCGAGGCGACAAGATTGCCCTGGTGGGACCCAACGGCGCGGGTAAGTCGACGTTGCTGAAGATGATCGCGGGGGCTACCAGTCCCGATGCGGGCAGCATCGACTACGGCGTTCACGTTTCCAAAACCTATTACGCCCAGCACCAGCTTGACGAGCTGCATCCCGGCAACACGGTGTTCGAAGAGCTCGACCACGTGGCTCCGGGCTGGTCGATATCGCAGGTTCGCACGCTGCTCGGCGCGTTCCTGTTCACGGGCGACGCGGTGGATAAAAAGGTAAGTGTTCTCTCAGGTGGCGAGAAGAGCCGCCTGGCTTTGGCGAAGATGCTGGTAGCGCCGCGCCCGCTCCTCTGCTTGGACGAGCCGACGAACCACTTGGACATCGCCAGCGCCGACATCTTGGAGCAAGCTCTGAAAACCTTCGAGGGCACCATCTTGTTCATCACCCACGACCGGCATTTGATTCGGGGCGTAGCGAACCGCATCGTGGAGATCGAGCCGGGCAAGGTGACAAGCTACGACGGCGACTACGACTACTACCTGTTCAAGAGCGGGCAGTTGGACGGCCCGGCACCGGAGGACCGCTCGCTGGTTGACGAGGTGATGGGCGAGGACGCGCCGCGAGGGAAGGGCGCTCAGAAGGGGAAGGGTGGCTCTCGGCCGGCGTCCGGCGCCGAGCATCGGCCGGACAGTGCGGGTTCCGCGTCCGGCGCTGCGCAGGTTGAGCTTACGGCGCCGCGCGCGAGCGCGCCGAAGTCCAAGGAGCAGAAGCGCCGCGAGGCGGAGGCGCGCAACCGTGCGTACGCCGCGCTCAAGAACCATCGCAAGCGCATAGCCGAGCTGGACAGGCAGATGGAGCGCGACAGCGCGCGCATGGCGGAACTGCTCGAGCTCATGGCCGATCCGGGCTTTTACGTGAACGAGGACGCTTCTTCGGACGCCGTGGCCGAGCACGCCAAGCTCAAGCAGCGCCTTGCCGCTGCCGAGGAGGAGTGGTTCTTGCTCACGGAAGAGCTGGAAGATGAAATGGCGAAACAGGCGGAGGCGCTGTGAGCAAGTCGCTGAACATCGTGCTCGTGGAGCCTGAGATTCCGCAGAACACCGGCAACATCGCTCGCACGTGCGCATGCGTGGGCGCGCGCCTGCACCTGGTGGAGCCGATGGGCTTTCGCTTGACGCAGAAGAACCTGTCGCGCGCCGGATGCGACTACTGGGACGAAGTGGACATCGTGCGCTGGCCGTGCGCCGATGCGTTTTTCGAGGCGCACGGAAACGACGAGCTGCATCTGTTCACGGGGCAGGCGTGCCGCGGCTTCGCCGAGGTTTCGTACGGCGAGGGCGCCTTTCTCGTGTTCGGGCGCGAAAGCCGCGGGCTCGACCTGCGCTTCATCGAGGCTTACGCCAACCGTTGCGTTCGAATCCCCATGCGCGAGGGGCTGCGCAGCTTGAACCTGAGCAACGCCGTAGCCGTGGCTTCCTACGAGGCCCTGCGACAGCAAGGGTATCCGGGACTGGGTTAGCTTGCGCTTTGGATCGGGCTTAAAGCGGCCGAAGCGCATCCGCCTTTGCCGTCTGGGAGCCTATTCGCCGCTTTAGCGGGATAAAGCGTCCCGTGCGCGCTGCGAGCGTGTATACTGGGCGGCATTGTCTGAAAGAATGTCAAGGAGGTCCCCATGGCTCGTGTGTACAATTTCTCGGCCGGTCCGGCGGTTCTGCCGGAGGAAGTGCTTGCCGAGGCGGCATCCGAAATGCTCGACTACCAGGGCAGCGGCATGTCCGTCATGGAGATGAGTCATCGTTCCAAGCCGTTCGCTTCCATCATCGAATCGGCCGAGCAGGATCTGCGCGACCTCATGGGCATCCCTGACAACTACCGCGTGCTGTTCTTGCAGGGCGGCGCGTCCACGCAGTTCGCCATGATTCCCATGAACCTGATGCGCAACAAGGTTGCCGACTACGTGGTAAGCGGCTCTTGGTCGAAGAAGGCATGGAAGGAAGCGAAGCTCTACGGCGACGCGCGCTGCATTGCCAACAGCGACGACGAGAATTTCAGCTATGTGCCCGACGTGAAGAAGCTCGAGATCTCCGAAGACGCCGACTACGTCTACATCTGCCAGAACGAGACCATCTACGGCACCGTGTACCACGAGCTGCCCGACACGCAGGGAAAGCCGCTTGTGGCCGACGTGTCCTCGTGCTTCCTGTCTGAGCCCATCAACGTGTCCGATTACGGTTTGATCTACGGCGGCGTGCAGAAGAACGTCGGTCCGGCCGGCGTGACCATCGTCATCATCCGTGAAGACCTGATCAGCGACGACGTGTTCCCCAGAACGCCCACCATGCTGCGCTACGACACGCATGCTGACGCGAAGAGCCTGTACAACACGCCGCCGTGCTACGGCATCTACATGTGCGGCAAGGTGTTCAAGTGGCTGAAGGCCCAGGGCGGTTTGGAGGCCATGAAGGAGCGCAATGTGGAGAAGGCGCAGCTGCTCTACGATTACCTGGATCAGAGCGCGCTCTTTAGCGGTACGGCGCGCAAGGAAGATCGCTCCATCATGAACGTGCCGTTCGTGACCGGCAACGACGAATTGGACGCCAAGTTCGTGGCCGAGGCCAGGAAGGCGGGCATCGAGAGCATCAAGGGCCACCGCAGCGTCGGCGGCATGCGCGCGAGCATCTACAATGCCATGCCTCGCGAGGGCGTGGAGGCGCTCGTCGCCTTCATGAAGCAGTTCGAAGCCGACAACGCGTAGTCTCTTGCATGCTGCTCGATGAACCCGAAGGGGCCGCGGTTGAATCGCGGCCCCTTTTTCGCGTGCGGGATCGGCCTGCACGCGGTGCAGGTTAACAGCGGACGTCCGCTTTTTGGCAGAGATTGGGAGGTTTGTGGCTCCCGAACGCGAGAAATTCCACTTATAGCGAACAAGTGATCGCATAATGCCTGGTCGCAGATCTCATCTTCCCTTTTTATGCGCGCCGTCGCGAGTCAAAATCCGCAAACCTCGGAATCTCTGCCATTTTCGAACCCTCCGCGGGCAGGCTGCGGTAGCGTTCCGAGTTTTGGGCGCGAATGGGCACCTGTGACAAATAATCGGACCCCGAACGCGGCTTCGGCGGCATTCTACCGGCAAAAGGCATGGTCTCATTTGGCGACGCCGCTAGCAGGCGGCTTCGCGCGCGCAGAATTGTCCCAGGTTCCGATTTGCGCCCAAACTTGCTTGCTCCTGGAACTCCTGACGCTGCGAGTTTATGAAGTTTTCCCTCTTGGGGCGGGCGGGCTGGGCGCTTGCGGTAGACTGATCAGCATTATGTCTATATCGCTGCCTTACCTTATATGCTCCATCCTGAGCTTCGTGCCTGCCATCGTTTGCCACGAGGCGTGCCACGGTTTTGCCGCCTACAAGCTGGGCGATCCTACCGCCAAGCGAGCCGGACGGCTTTCGTTCAACCCGCTCAAGCACGTGGATCCTTTCGGCACGGTCATCATGCCGCTTATGCTCATGGCCATGAACATGCCGGTGTTCGGCTACGCGAAGCCGGTGCCGTATAATCCGGCGTACTTCAAGGATCCTCGCAAAGGCGACCTCATCGTGGGCTTGGCCGGCCCTGCGGCAAACTTGGCGCTGGCCGTTCTGGGCGCGGCGGTGTACGCGGTTATCCTGTTCGTCCTGCCGGTTGCCCAGTTGGCTCAAAGCATGGTGTTCTATTACTTCTTCACCCTGTTCCTACCCATGTTCTCGCTGATAAACCTGTATCTCATGTTCTTCAACCTGCTGCCCATCCCGCCGTTGGACGGATCGTCCATCTTCGCGTTCCTGCTTCCGGCGAAGTATCTTCCCCAGTATTACAAGGTGCAGCAATATGCGTTTCCCATCTTCATGATCGCCGTCATCTTGGTGCCGTACGTGCTGCATTTCAACCCCATCGGCATCTATCTGGACGCGACGGCCGGAAACGTGTTCAACCTGCTGTACCCGTTCAGGTAGGCGGGGCCGTGCATGGCGTACAAGGTTCGCATAGACAGCTTCGAGGGGCCGTTCGATCTGCTGCTGCATTTGGTCAGCCGTCAGAAAGTGGACATCGGGGCCATTTCCATCACGCAGATCGCCGACCAGTACCTGGCCGAAGTCTCTCGCATGGACAACCTGGATCTGGACGTCGCGAGCGACTTTCTGCTGGTGGCCTCCACGCTTTTGGAGATCAAGGCCGAGAGCCTGCTTCCACGCGAGCGCGATGCGGTGCAGGAGGAATTGGAAGAGCTCGCTCCCAGCGAAGCGCGCGACATCCTGGTGGAGCGGTTGCTGGCGTACAAGCAGTACAAGAACGCCGCCAGCGCGCTGCATATGCGCTTCGTGGCGGAGGGTCGCATGCATGCTCGACCCTTCGGTCCCGACGCGTGCTTTTTGAATCTCATGCCCGACTATTTGAAGGACGTCACGCTCGACGGGTTGGCGCTTTTGGCAGCACGCGCGCTTGCTCGGCGCGACGTGTTCCTGCTGGAGTCAGAGCATATCGCAGCAAAGCCCATTCCCGTCGAGGTGCACGTGCGCGCCATCCATCAGCGCATCCGCAACAAGAAGGAGATCCGCTTTTCAGAGTTGGTCAACGCGCAGACGCCCACGCCCGTGGTGGTGGTTACGTTCTTGGCGGTGCTCGAGCTGTACAAGCGCGCCATGGTGAAGATCGAGCAGGCCGAGCTGTTCGGCGATATCGACATCCGCTACATCGAAGGGTCCGGCGACCTTTCGCTGGAAGGCGAGGACGCCCTTACGTCGGTCGAGGAAGGTTGACATGTTCCAAGGTTTGCAGGAAGGCCAGATCAAAGGCGCTATCGAAGCCATGCTCTTCGTAACCGACGAGCCGGTGGGCACGCTTGCCCTGGCCGACATGCTGGAGGTTGCCCCGGGCGAGGTCGAGCATGCGCTCGTGGAGCTGCGCGATCAGCTGGAGCGCGAGGACCGCGGCATCCAGCTGCGCGAGGTTGCCGGTGGATGGCGCTTGTACACGCATCCTGCGTATCACGAGCTGATAGAGAAGTACGTGCTGTCGTGGGATACCCGCAAGCTTTCCCAGGCTGCGATGGAGACGCTTTCCATCGTGGCGTACCTGCAGCCGGTGACGCGCAGCGGGGTCGCTAGCGTGCGCGGCGTCAACTCGGACAGCTCCATCAACTCGCTGGTGGAGAAGGGCTTGGTGCGCGAGGCTGGCGTGGCCGACGCGCCCGGAAACCCCACGCTGTACGCAACTACGCGCGCCTTCCTGGAGAAGTTCGGGTTGCGCTCGGTGGCCGACCTGCCCGATCTGGACCAGTTCGCGCCCGACGACGATACGCGCGCGTTCATTCGCGAGCGATTGTCCGCAACGCGCGACGACGTGCGCGTCGCCCAAGCTGCGGAAGCGGGCGCGGAGGAGGGGTCGGACGAAGTCGATCCTTTGGCGGGCGTGCAGTTCGATCTCGACGACGAAGACGGCGTCATCGTGGCTGAGAGCCCGCGCGAGGAAGCCGCGTCGGACGCCGCCCAGCGCATGCTGGCCGAGGCCATGGCTTCCGGCTTCGGCCTGGTCGAGAAAATAGACTTTGACGAGCTGACGTTTGAAACCGATGACGAGTAAGCGGTTCCGCCGTTCTGCCGAACAGCGGAAGCCCTCGCCGATCCTGGAGGACCTGTGACCGAAGAAACCAACGAAACACCCCGCGTCGTCCCCATGCGCTTGCAGAAGTTCCTCGCGCGAGCGGGGGCTGCAAGCCGCCGTGGATCCGAGAACCTCATGACGGCCGGTCGCGTAACGGTGAACGGTCAGGTGGTAACCGAGTTGGGCAGTAAAGTGGATCCGCTTGTGGACCAGGTTGCCGTAGACGGGATAGAGGTTCGGCTGGCCGACGGCCCCGTGACCGTCATGTTGCACAAGCCGGCGGGATTCGTGACGACCATGTCCGATCCGCAGGGGCGCCCCGCCGTGGCGCAGCTCGTCCCCGTCGATCGGTATCCGGGGCTGTTTCCCATCGGGCGGCTCGACGCCGACACCACGGGCTTGCTGCTGTTCTCGACCGACGGCGACCTGGGCAACGGCTTGCTGCATCCCAAGCATCATGTGGCGAAGCGCTACCTGGCATGCGTCGAGGGTCGGCCCGCCGAACGCGACCTTGCGCGCTTGCGTCGCGGGGTGGAGCTTGACGACGGGCTTACGGCCCCTTCCGACGTCCGTCTTGTGGAAGGTCCGCCAGCTCGCCGCGCCGAGCGCGTTCTCGAAGCGCCGCCGGCCGTGCCCGCCCGGGCGTCGCGCGAGTACGCCGTCGAGTGCAAGCAGCGCGCGGCGTGCCGCTCCATTGTCCGCGTGGTTCTTCGCGAGGGAAGAAAGCGCCAGGTGAAGCGCATGTTGGCTGCGATCGGTCATCCGGTGCTGGCGCTTCATCGCGATTCGTTCGGCCCGCTTGAGCTGGGCGACCTCGAACGCGGCTCGTGGCGGATGCTCTCGTCCGAAGAGGTTGCGGCTTTGAAGCGAGCCGTGGAGGACGGTTCGTAGCGACGCGCGGCGCGGGCGGCCGATCCTTCGGTCGATAATGCTAGAATACGCACGTCGGCATTGTCTGCCGGCGCACGTCAATATGTTTGCAACAGGGAGAGTGTTTCCGTTTCATGTCACATCAACAAGTTGACCATATCGCGGAGCCGGGATTCGATCGCGTTGCGGTCGTGGGATTCGGCCTGGTTGGCGCGTCCTTCGCCGCGGCGTTTCGCTCTGCGCATCCCGATGCGCGGGTGCTTGCGGTCGACGTCGACCAGCGCACGCTTGCGCAGGCTCTCGAGCGCGGCTGGGCGACCGAAGGCGCGCTTCCGGCCGATCCTGCGTTTCGGCAGTTCGTGGACGAAGGTTGCGACCTGGTGGTTCTGGCCACGCCGGTAGGAGCGGTCGAAGACTACCTGAAAGACCTGGCTGCATGGGATTTTCAAGGCATCGTCACCGACACCGCGTCCACGAAGAGCCGTATCGTGGAGCTTGCCTGCGCGCATCTTGCCCGTCCTGAAAACTACGTTCCCGGCCATCCTATGGCGGGCTCGGAGAAAAACGGCATCGAAGGAGCGCGGGCGGATCTGTTCAAGGGCGCTCACTGGATTCTGTGCCCCGATGCGAACACGCCCGCTGAGCACTTTCCGCGCCTGCACGAGCTGATCACTTCGCTGGGCGCGCGCGTTATCGTGCTGCCGCGCGAAGATCATGACGAGGCGGTTGCGGTGGTGAGCCATGTTCCGCATATCGTCGCCTCGTCGCTCATGCAGCTGGCGAGTCGTCATGCGGACGACCAGCAGGCCCTTATGCGGCTGGCCGCGGGCGGGTTCAAGGACTCGACGCGCATCGCTGCCGGTTCGCCGGAGCTGTGGTGCGGCATCGCGTTCGACAACAAGGACGCACTCGTCGACGGGCTGTCGGAGATGCAGGAGATCATCTCCTCGTTCTCCGGCGCGCTCGAGTCGGGGAATCGCGCGCAGCTGACGGATCTTCTTGCCACCGCAGCGGAAGCTCGCCGGGCTCTGCCCGTTGCTTGGGTGCCTTCGACCGAGCGTTTGCTCGAGGTTCGCATTCCCATGGAGAACCGCACGGGCGTGGTGGCCGAGGTGACCACCATTACCAGCTCGGTCGGTTGCAACATCCAGTCCATCGAGATAGACCACGTCACCGAGGACAGCGCCGTGCTCAGCTTGGTGCTGACCGACGAGGGCGACGTCGGCCAGCTGTCCGCGCAGCTCATCAACGCGGGCTTTTCGGTTTCGTTCAGTCCTCTGGCGGCAAAGGAGCATATACATGTCGATTGAATCAGCGGCGACCATCATCGAGCCTCTGCGCGCGCCGTTGCGGGGCGCGGCTACCGTGCCGGGCGACAAGTCCATCTCGCATCGAGCGGTGCTGTTCGCGGCCATGGCCGAGGGCATCTCGAAACTGACCGGCGTTCTTGATTCCGAGGACGTGCGTTCGTCCATCGCGGCGGTGCGGCAGCTGGGCGCGCGGGCCGAGCTTGAACCTCAGCCCGACAAAAGCCTGGCGGGCGTGGTGGAGGGCTGGGGGGCGAAGGGGCCGTCTCAGCCCGAAGGCCCTATCGACTGCGGCAACTCCGGCACCACGGCGCGCCTGCTCATGGGCGTGCTTGCTCCGTGGGACGTGCGCGTGGAGCTGACCGGCGACGAGTCCCTGGTGAAGCGTCCTATGCGTCGCATTACTGCGCCGCTCATGAAGATGGGGGTTCGCTTTCAGCCCGAAGGTCGCGAAACGCTGCCGCTCGTCGTGTGCGGAACGCGCAATCTGCATCCTCTTGTCTACGATGCTCCTATGGCGTCGGCCCAGCTGAAGACGGCAGTGCTGCTTGCTGGCGTGTACGCGCATGGCACCACCACCGTAAACGAGCCCGCGCCTTCGCGCAACCATACCGAGCTCATGCTTCCGGAGTTCGGCGTAGATACGACGGCTGCGGATCGAACGGCCAGCGTCGCGGGTCCTGCTGCACTCAAAGCCTGCAAAGTGCAGGTTCCGGGCGATCCTTCGTCCGCTGCGTTCCTTGCGTGCGCCGCGGCGCTCAAGCCAGGCAGCTCCGTGCAAATCGAGAACGTCAGCCTGAACCCGGCGCGCATCGGCTTCACCCGTACGCTCGAGCGCATGGGCGCGTGCGTGAACCTGCGTCGCACGGGATCTGCGGGCAAGGAACCCTACGGGACCGTTTCCGTCGACTACACGCCGAACCTGCGAGGCTGCGAGGTTCCCGCCGACAAGATCGCGTCCATCGTCGACGAGATCCCCGTGCTGTCGCTTGTTGCGGCGCATGCGCGCGGCGTCACGGTGTTTCGCGAGGTGGGGGAGCTGCGCGTGAAGGAGACCGATCGCCTGGAGGCGGTGGTGGAAGGCATGTCCTCCCTGGGCGTTGACGCGTGGGTCGAAGGCAACGACCTGTTCATCGAGGGGCAGCCGGATCTGGTCGTGCCGGATGCTGCGTCCTTCGACTCGAAGGGCGACCATCGTCTGGCTATGACGTGGGCGCTCGTCGGCCTGACAGGCGACTCGTCTGTGAGCGTAGCGAACTTCGATTCCGTGAAGATCAGCTATCCTCAATTTCTCTCCGATATCGAAAGGTTGGCACGATGATCATCGCCATTGACGGTCCGAGCGGGGCCGGAAAATCTACTGTTGCGAAAGCTGTTGCGCGCGAACTGGGCTTTTCTTGCCTGGACACCGGTGCGATGTACCGAGCCGTTGCATGGCGCGCCCTGCAAGACGGCGTGGCGCTCGACGACTGCGACGCGCTGGGAAACCTTGCGCGCACCTACGACATCGCGTTTGCACACGAGGCGGGCGAGCCGGTTCCGCGCCGCGTCTCCATCGGCGGCGTTGACGTAACCGACGCCATCCGAACCGCCGAGATCGACCGCGCCGTAAGTCCCGTCTCCGCCGCGCCAACCGTCCGTGCGGCTTTGGTGGAGCAGCAGCAGCGCATCGGCCGCGCGGGCGACTACGTGGTGGAAGGGCGCGACATAGGCACCACGGTGTTTCCGGAAGCCCCGGTGAAGGTGTTCCTGACCGCTTCGGCTGAAGAGCGGGCTCATCGTCGGGTTCGTCAAAACGTCGACCGTGCCGTAGGCTCCATCGACTTCGACGAGGTGCTTGCCGACATTCGCCGACGCGACGAGCTGGACTCCTCGCGCGCCACGTCGCCGTTGCGGCCTGCAGACGATGCCGTGCATTTGGATTCGACCGGGCACTACATCGAAGACGTGATCGACGAGATCTGCGCGCTCGCGCGTCAGAAGGGTGCGGACGGCGGCGAAGGCGAGCGCGCATGAGCCTGATCCTGCCTTATGAGAAGATCTGGGACATGCCCTATGACGGCGCGTCCGACGAAAAGCAGGCGCCGCGTCTCGTCGGCAACCTGATCTACGGATTCCTCGCCTTCGTGTTCAAGATCTGTTTTCGCTATCGGGTGGACAACCTCGAAAGCCTGCGCGGCTTCAAAGGCGAAAGCGGCGTGGTCGTGGTGGCGAACCATACCTCGTTTCTCGACGTGGTGTTCATGTACCTGGCATCGCGCCCGTCCCAATGGATCCGTTTTCTCGGGCGCGAGAACCTGTTCGGCAACGCCCATGGGCTGGCCGGGCATATTCTGTCGCGCGTGGGCGCGTTTCCCATCAAACGCGATTCCGCTGATAGAACGGCCATCAAGCGCGCGACCCGCATGCTGAAAAACGAAGAGATCGTGGGAATCCTTCCCGAGGGAACGCGCCGCGGCAAGAGCGATCGCACACCCGAGATCCATTCAGGGGCGGCGTTCATCGCGAAGATGGGGCATGCGCCCATCCTGCCGATGACCGTGCGCAACGCCGAGCGCATCAAGGAGAAGGGGAAGTTCTTGCGCTTCCCGAAGGTGACCATCGAGTACGGCGATCCTTTGCTGGTGAGCGATTTCGACTTTCTTCCGAAAGAGGATCGTCTGGACGGCTGCACGTGGTACGCGATGCGCGAATGCTTCGCGCTGTCGCTGAACGTGCCGGCCGATCAGGTGGATATGACGGAGCTGTTCCCGGAAGGCCGCGATTTCACGGCGGCGTTCGCCGATCATCGCGTTGCGCGGCGCACGACCGAGGAGCTGGTGGCCGCTATCAGGGAGAAGAAGGCCGCCAAGGCACGCTGCGCTTCCAAGGAAACGCCTGCGGAAGGAGCATGCGCATGAGGGTGGTGAAGGCCAAGCACGCGGGCGCCTGCTACGGCGTGCAGCGGGCGCTCGACATGGCGCTCGAGGCGGCCGGGCGCACCGAGGGAGCCTCTACGCTCGGGCCGCTCATCCACAACCCGCAGGTGGTGGGCGAGCTGGCCGAGCGCGGCATACGTGCAGTCGAGAGCGTTGACGCAGTGGATCACGGGTCGGTCATCATTCGCAGTCACGGCGTGACGCCGGGCGTGCGCCGCAGCGTGGAGGAGCGCGGGCTGCCCATCATCGACGCTACGTGCCCGCATGTGGCGCGCGCTCAAAAGGCGGCTGCGGAGCTTGCGCGGCAGTGCGGGCGCGTGGTGGTGGTGGGCGAGGCGGGGCACCCCGAGGTGGAAGGGCTGGTTGCCTGTGCCCGCGAGGCGGGAGGCCAGGTGGCCGTGGTCACCGAGCCTGCCGATCTGCCGGATGGCCTTCCGGCTCCCGTCGGCATCGTCGTGCAGACCACTCAGACGCGCGAGTCGCTTGACGCTGTGGTGGACGCGCTTGTTGCGCGCGGCATCGAGCCGCAGGTCAAAAACACTATCTGCTTTGCCACGCGGCAGCGGCAGGAAGCCGCCGCAGCGCTTGCGGACGAGGTGGATGCCATCGTGGTGATTGGCGGGCGCAACTCGTCGAACACGACGCGTCTGGCCGAGATCTGCGCGGCCGCGTGCTCGCGCACGCATCATGTGGAAGCGCCCGACGAGCTGGATCCCGCCTGGTTCGAGGGCTGCGAGAGCGTGGGCGTCACCGCGGGGGCGAGTACGCCCGAGGCCCAGATAGCCGCCGTCGTCGACCGCCTGGAGGCTTGGTAGGCGGGCATCGCGTATACTCTTGCTCGAAGAAAGCGGACGGAAGGCGGCAGGTGAGCACGTACCCATCGAAGGACATCGCGCGCGAGGCGGAAAGCTCCGCTTCGTTCGCCGCGCGCGGGTTCAGCGCCGCGGCCGCGCACGAGCGCCGCCGAAAGGGCGATCCTCCGCGCGCCTTGGTGGCATCCGTGGAGCCCGAAAGCCCGGCCGACGACGCCGGTTTCGAGCCGGGGTGCTACGTGACCTCCGTGAACGGCGCTCCTGTGCGCGACGTGATCGACTGGCGTTGGCTCACGTCCGACGACGTCATCGAGCTGGGTTACATCGATCTCGACGGCGAGGCGGGCGAGGTGGAGCTCGAGCGCGACCCGGGGGAGGATTGGGGTTTCGAGTTCGAAGGCGTGGTGTTCGACGGCGTCAAGCAATGCCGCAACGCCTGCACGTTCTGCTTCATGCGCCAGCTTCCCGATGACATGCGCTCGTCGCTCACGCTGCGCGACGACGATTTCCGTTTGAGCTTCCTCGCGGGCACGTTCGTGACCTTCACGAATCTCTCGTCCGACGATGAGGCGCGTATCGTAGAGCAGCGTATCTCTCCGCTGCGCCTGTCTTTGCACGTCGCCGATCCTCAGGTGCGCCGTCGCATGATCGGCAAGCATGCGCAACATGGCATCGACGTGCTCGAGCGCCTGCTTTCGGCGGGCATCGAATTCCATGCGCAAATCGTGCTCGTGCCCGATCAGAACGACGGGTCCGTGCTGGAGGACACGCTTTCCTGGGCGTACGAGCGTCCGGGCATTCTGGACGTCTGCATCGTGCCCCTCGGGTTCACCAAGCATCAGACGTGCTTCGACCGCAGCTTCAATGACCCGGTGTCGTCGCGCGCGGTCATGGACCTGGTCGTGCCGTTCCAGGCGCGCGCGCTTGCCGAACGCGGCACCATGTGGGCGTTCGCCGCCGACGAGTTCTACCATAACGCGTACGGATCAGAGCTGCTGCAGAACCTTCCTCCGTCGCAGCACTACGGCGATTTCGGCATGTTCGAGGACGGCGTGGGCATCATCCGGTCGTTCGTGGACGACTGGGAGCGGGCCGAGCGCGACGGGACGGTGGCTCGTGCTGCGGACGCGCTCGGGCGGGCCGGCCTGCGCGTGCGCTACGTCGCCGGTTTCGCAACCCGCGAGTTCCTCGGGCCGCTTGCTGCGCGCAGCGCCGTCGCGCCCTGGTTCGAGCCCCTGTTCGTGAAAAACGACTTCTTCGGGGGCAACGTGGACGTCACGGGCCTGCTGTGCGGGTGCGACATCGCTTCAGCGATCCAGGCGTGCGACGACGGCGATTTGTTCGTGGTTCCAAGCGTCGTGTTCAACGACGACGGAGTGACCCTCGATGACATGACTTTGGAGGATATGGGAAAGCGCGCGGGCGCGCCGCTTGCCGTGGTATCCTGTAACGCGTCGGGTTTTCTTTCCGAGATCACCGACCTTGTCGGGCAAAACGCGCCGACTTCAAGCTAACGAATCAATCTGAAAGGTTGCACCATGCCTTTGCCAATCGTGGCGGTGGTGGGACGGCCGAACGTCGGCAAGTCCACCTTCGTCAACCGCATAGCCCAGGCCAACGAGGCCATCGTACACGAAATGCGCGGCGTCACGCGCGACCGATCCTATCACGAAGCCGACTGGAACGGGTGCGACTTCAAGCTGATCGACACCGGCGGCATCGAGATGGGCGACGACGACGCCTTCCAGGGATCCATTCGCTCCCAGGCCTTCGCCGGTGCGAACGAAGCCGACGTCATCGTGTTCTTGGTCGACGGCAAGACCGGCATCAACGCCGACGACGAAGAGGTGGCTCGCGTTCTGCGCCGAACCTCCAAGCCGGTGTTTCTGGCCGTGAACAAGATGGACACGCCCGGCAGCGAAGACGAGCTGTGGGAGTTCTACCAGCTGGGAGTGGGAGATCCGTGGCCCGTTTCGGCTACGCACGGCCACGGTACCGGCGATTTGCTGGATGCCATCGTGGAAGAGCTGCGCAAGGTCGAGGTGCCGGACGTCGAGGACGATCCGGGCATCAACGTGGCTATCATCGGGCGCCCCAATGCGGGCAAGAGCTCGCTGACGAACCGGATGACCAAGGGGGACCGCTCCATCGTCTCCGACGTGGCGGGAACCACGCGCGACGCTATCGACACGCTGGTCGAGCACGAGGGCAAGCACTACACCATCGTGGATACGGCGGGCTTGCGCCGCAAGAGCCAGATCGACGAGGACGTGGAGTACTACGGGTTCGTGCGCGCCATGCGCGCTATCGATCGCGCCCAGGTGGCGCTTCTGGTCATAGACTCCACGCTGGGCTTGACCGATCAGGACCAGCGTGTCGCCGGATTCGCGGCGGATCGCGGTTGCGCCATGATCATCGTCCTCAACAAGTGGGACCTCGTCGAGGGTCCCGAGGCCAAGGCCGAGATCCGCGAGCGCATAGCCGACCGCCTGGGATTCGTGGGCTACGCTCCCGTCATCGCCATTTCCGCGCTTACGGGCAAGAAGGTCGACCGTATTTGGGACGCCATAGATTCCGCGTTCGAGAACTACAGCCAGACCATCCCTACGAACAAGCTCAATACCTGGCTTACGGGCATTCGGGAAACGGGCCATACGGTGAGCAACGGCAAGGCGGTGCTGCGCATGAAGTACGTGACGCAGACGTCTACCTGTCCGCCGCGCTTCACGTTCTTCGCGAACCGTCCGGATCTCGTGAACGACAATTACGAACGGTTCCTCGAAAACCGTTTGCGCGAGAGCTTTGACCTGACGGGCACGCCGGTCGGTTTCAAATTCAAGAAGAAGGATTAAGCATACGATGCAGGATTTGCTGGTTGCAGGAGCGCTGTTCGCCGCGGCGTTTCTTCTGGGTTCCATTCCCTTCGGGCTGATCATCTCGAAGGTGTTCTACCATACCGACATCCGCGAGCACGGCAGCGGCAACATCGGAACCACGAACGCCATCCGCACGATGGGCAAGGTGGGCGGCTATTCGGTGTTCGTGCTGGATTTCGGCAAGGGCCTTTTGTCGGGCGTGCTGGCGTGGGCGTTTTCGTGGTACCTGCTGCCGGGGGGCGACATGGGACCCGGTTCCCTCGTGTCGTACGACACCATGCTGACCGTGGCGTTCCTGGGTTGCGTGTGGGGGCATATCTTCAGCCCCTGGCTCAAGTTCAAGGGCGGCAAGGGCATCGCGGTGGCCGTGGGGTGCCTGTTCGTTGTGTTCGGCTGGGTGGGCGCATGGCTCGAGCTTGCCATCTTCATCGTGCTGGTGGTTGCCACGAAGTACGTGTCGGTCGGTTCGATCGCGGCGGCGGCGGCCTGCCCGTTCTTCTCCCTGTACTACTTCTGGGGTGATTGGGCTGCGGTCGCTTTGTGCACGATAGCCGGGTTGACCGTGGTGTGGGCGCATCGCGAGAACATCGCGCGCCTGCGCGCGGGGACGGAAAGCCGCATCGGCGACAAGAAGAAGGCGTAAGGTTTTGCCGTTCTGCCGAGCGGCGGAACATGCCGATGCTGCGAAGCGCCGATGCTCCGGATCTCGCGGGGATGCCGATGGCTCGCGTACGGGAAGTGCGCAACGTCCTGCCATCTCCGCGGCCTCAGGTGTTTCGACGCCTCTTGCCGGCTTTGCGAACGACAGGGAAGCTTGAAGGGAGTCCTACGTGAAAATCGCGGTTATCGGGGCGGGGTCGTGGGGGACGGCGCTGGCGCAGGTTCTTGCCGAAAACGGCCACAACGTGGGATTGTGGGCAAGAAAGCCCGAAGTGGTGCAGGCGATCAACGCCGAGCACCGCAATCCTCGCTACTTGAGCGACGTGGAGTTGTCCGAGAACATCGTGGCCACCGTGTCGTACCAAGACGCGCTTCTGCGCGCGAAAGCCGCGGTCATCGTAACGCCGTCGAACCTCATGCGCGGCGTGGCGCGTGCGCTCGCCGACGTGGTCGATGCCGACTTCCCCGTTATCATCTGCTCGAAAGGCGTGGAGGAGGGAAGCGGGCTGCTTCCCGTCGAGGTGTTCGAGGCCGAAATGGGAAACGCCGGCCGCTTGGCCGTTCTTTCGGGTCCGAACCATGCCGAAGAGGTTATCAAGGGCATCCCCTCCGGCACGGTCATCGCCAGCTCCGACGAGTATACCGCTTCGTTTTTCCAGGAACTGTTCGCTGCGGAGAGTTTCCGCACGTACGTGAGCGACGACGTGTGCGGCGTGGAGCTGTGCGCTGCGTTCAAGAACGTCATCGCCATCGCGGTGGGCGTGTCTTACGGGTTGGGCTACGGTGACAACACCGCCGCCATGCTCATGACGCGCGGCCTGGCGGAGATGAGCCGCTTGACCGTGCGCTGCGGCGGGCAGGCCATCACGTGCATGGGGTTGGCGGGCACGGGCGACCTGATCGCCACGTGCACGTCCGAGCATTCGCGCAACCGCCGTTTCGGCAAGCTGCTGGCCGAAGGGTCCACGCTCGACGACTTCACCGCGCAGACGCACATGGTGGCCGAAGGCGCTCTGGCGTGCAAGACCCTCAAAACGCTCGGCGACGCGTACCGGGTTGAGCTGCCCATCACCGATGTGGTGCGCAGCATCGTGTGGGAAGGAGCCGACCCCCACGACGTGGCCCATACGCTTACGAACCGGCCTTTGACCACGGAATTCTACGGGTTGTAGCGCGCTGTAGTTTTGGTCGCATGATCAAAACTACAGTTGATTAACGAAGCGATGACCAAGGGTTCACCGAACGTCCAAGTTCGTTGCGCCCTTCTGGTATCGAGGGTAGTCTTTGCTGTGCGCCTTCGCGCAAGGCTTTGACAACCGATTCGAGACCCGCCGCTTCGTCACTCGCGTGAACCTCATCTCTCTCAACTTCGCGACGGGTCGCAGGACATGCGCACCTTCCCCTTCTCCTTGGTGCGCATTGCGCAGCCCCTCTTCGATTCCCCCGGTTGAAGAGGGGCTTTTTCGTGCACGCCGGGCTTTGGGAGGGCTTTCGGTATAATGGTCGAACGCTATATGCGAATCAAACAGGGAAGGACGTGGCTGGTATGAGTGCATCGAGGAAGGGGCGGGGACGGCTTGTCGTTTCGTTGACGCTTGCGGCGGCGCTGCTTACGTGCGTGCTGCTTACGGCATGTTCGCAGCCCGACGCGCAGGTCGAGAAGGGTCTGCCGTCGTGGGCGACCGAGGAGGGCGTGACCGTCTGGGCCCATGAAGTGGTCGACGAGTTCAATGCGCGCGACTACGAGGCGCTTGCTGCGCGCTATCAGGACGCGGGCGTGACGGCCGATCAACTCTCTCAGAACCTGAGCGCCGCACAGGACGAGTACGGCGCGTTCGTGGAGTACGGCGACAAGACGTTTCTGCACGGCGAGAGCAAGGGCCGCTCGTATGCAACCGTTATCGAGCAGGCGTCCTACGAGAACGGTTCCGCCGAGTTCCGCGTCAGCTTCTTCGAAGACGGATCGCTGGCCGGCTTCTACTTCCTGAAAGCTAAAGAGTAGGGGGCGCGTGTTTCGGCTCTGCATCAAGGGACCGAAGCTTCTCCAGATAAGGACGCGTGTCCACAAGCTTCGCAAGGGTGACGATGCCGGTCCATCGCCGAGCTCCGGGCGCGATGAGCCCCGGCTTGTAAGCCAGCATGGTCACGGTCATGTCGGCGGCGAAGCAGGGGGCGGCTGCGGCTCCCGTTTGGGCCGATAGGCCGCTTGGGGCGTCGATCGACACGGCGAAGGGCGCTCCTTTGGCCTTCGCGGGAAGGCTGTAGGGCAGCCGGGCATGGTCGCCCTGCTCGTAGACGCGCTTGCGATGCCGTCCGCGACCCCGTTCGCGCGGTCCCTCGAAGCGCTTGCGGTTGGCCGCCTTGATCCACGTCGCGTACGGCTCGCGCACCCCGGTTCCCGCGAACCCGGTTCCCAGAAGCGCGTCCACGACGACGTCCGCCCGCTCGATCGCATCGGTCAGGATGTCGGCATCGGGCGCGATGAGCACGCTGAGCGGAAGGCCTTGCTTGGCAGCTTGCGAGAACACGCTCATGGCAACCGTTCGCGCAGGCTCGGCATGCAAACGCTCGGCCAGGTCGGGCGCTATCAGCGTCACGGGGTACCCGGCTTCTGCAAGCGCTTGCGCCGCAACCCATCCGTCGCCGCCGTTGTTGCCCGATCCCGCCAAGATCGCAACGGGAACCGGATCGGGCGCCCAATCGCGCACCGCTTCCGCCACGGCGATCCCCGCTTGCTCCATGAGCGCGGAAAGGGGCATGCCGTCTTCGGCTATCATCTGCTCGAGCCGCGCCACGTCGGCCACGTTCAGCGCGCGCCGCCGCTCGCGCTCGATCTCAACGCCCTGCTCGGTCATGACGCGCGTGTTGCTCATCAACCCGTTGAGCATGACGAAGGGGGTGCCTGCGCGCACGGCGTGCCTTGCCCTCATGACAAGCGAGATCGCCCATGCCAGCATGAGCGCGGCCCAGGCGCCCGTGAAGTACCCGCGCTGCGCGGCGACGAATCTGCCGACCGCTCCAGCCTCTCCGCCTTGCGACGCGCCCGCACCGATGACCAGCAGCAACGCGAACAGCGGAAGAGCTGCGAACAGAAACAGCAGGCCGTAGCGCGCTGCGTACTGGTACCAGCGGGCGGGGGAGGCGTCGGGGCGCACAACGCGCAGCCGCAAGAGTTTTTGAGCTGGCGTCTGGCCGTGGGCGAGCACGGGAATCGCGCCGAACACCACCAGGCAGGCGCACGTCAGGATAGCCGCCGCAACGCCGTCGTCTGTGCCGGGCGCGAACGTGGCGGCTAGGATGCCCGTGCTGCGCAGCGCGAACATGCAAGCCGAGGTCGATACGAGCGCCAACGCGAAGTCCATCGTGAACGAAAGCGCGCGCCGCACGGCTCCGGCGTGCAGTCCGGCTTGGCGCGCCTCCTCGTTGACGAGGCGGATATCGGGCAGCGCGCGCATGAGGGGGCCGACCAGCCAAAACCCTGTCATGGCGCCCAGCGTGTTCATGATCAGGTCATCCACGTCGAACAGTCGGTACGGGTGCTCGTACAGGCCCCAAAGGCCCGTGAGCTGCGAAAGCTCGAACGACAACGTTACGGCGAAGCCTATGAGCAGGGTCTGCCACCACGTGCGGCGAAAGTAGTAGCGCAGGTACATGCCAAGGGGTACCAGCAGCAAAACGTTGAACAGAGCTTCGTAGATGTAAGGGCTGTGTATCGCGGAGATCCATGAGGCCGGGTCGGCGGGGGAGAACGCGGCATGCGCCAAGAATTGTCGCAGGAAGTTGAAGGGAGCCAGTTGGGGCGCGGCGGCGTAGGGAACCACCGCGGAGCGGTCGGCCGGCAGCGGGAGCAGTACGAGAAAGTACGCGCACATCAGGTAGAAGGCGAACGAGTACACGACAAGGGTCCTCAACCAGGGAATCGAGCCGAATCGTCGGTACTGGTAGATAAGGTAAGGCAGCGTGATCAGGAAGGCGGCCAGCGGGAATGCGGTGGCCGCGAAGATGATGTTCGAAGCGTACGTGCTCACGTCAGGCGTTTCCGTTCCATGTCGAGCAGCGCCCTCTTGAGACGCGCGGATGCATCGGCGCCGATCGGTCGACCGTCGCTTCCCACCACGCGGTGGTCGGGAACCAAGATGGCAAGCGGGTTCTTCTTAACCGCCGCGCCGACCGATCGGTAGGAGCCCGGCTTGCCCATGAGCGTGGCCACCTCGGTCGTCGTGCGCGACGCCCCGTACGGAATGCGGGCCAGCTCGGACCATACGGCGCGCTGGAACGCGCTTCCTTCGGCGTCGATCGGGATGTCGAAGAAGGTGCGCTTTCCGGCGAAGTACTCCAGAAGCTCGTTGGCCGTGCGGGTGGCAAGCTGGCTGGGATGGCGAATGCCGGACAGGGCCATGTCGCCGAAGGCCACGTGCGTGACGCCGCGGTCGCTCGTGCGTATGGTGATGGGTCCGTGCGGGGTGCGGTACGCGAAGTACATCCCGGTGCTTGAAGCCATCTTGCCTTCTTCCGGTCGGTTTCGCCTCATTATAATGCAGTCCGGCTCGGACGATCCTCGATGTTACGGTTCGGCAACCAAGGAGTCGCGAAAGAGGTCGGTGCTGCTTGCGGCTGCGTGTTGTTTTTCGCCTGCCGCGCGTCGGTCGCAAGCGTGCGCACGTCTGTTGCGCTAGAATGACGGCAGCAAGCGACGAGGAAGGAACGCAGCCATGTTCGAACCGGTGAAGATTGCACCGTCCATCCTATCAGCCGATTTCATGAACTTGGGGCGCGATGTGGCGCTCTTGGAGAAAGCCGGCGCGGGGTACGTGCACGTAGACGTCATGGACGGGCATTTCGTCCCGAACCTGACCATGGGAGTGCCCGTGCTCAAACAGCTCAAGCGCGCGACCGAGCTTCCGTTGGACGTTCACCTCATGATCTCGAACCCGCTTGAGCAGCTGCCGTGGTTCCTCGACGCGGGCGCGGACATCGTGACCGTCCACGCTGAGGCGCTGGGGGCCGACGAGCTGTCGCGCGCTGTAGCGGCCATCCATGCGGGCGGCGCGAAGGCTGCGGTCAGCTTGAAGCCGAACACGCCGACCGGCGCGCTGGCTCCGGTTCTCGCCGATCTGGACATGGTCCTCATCATGAGCGTAGAACCGGGCTTTTCAGGCCAGAGCTACATCGAAGGCAGCGAAAAAAAGGTCGAGCGCGTGGTGGAGATGGCGCGTGCGCTGGGCGTTTCTCCGCTTGTGCAGGTGGACGGCGGAATAGGTTTGACGACGGCTCCGCTGGTGTCGGCGGCCGGCGCCGACGTCTTGGTATGCGGCAACGCCGTGTGCGGGGCCGAGAATCCCGCGCAGGCCATCGCCGATATTACTGCCGTCGCCGAAGAGGCGCGCGCGGCCGCCCTTGCCGCGAAGGAGGCGTAGGTTCATGCGCTCGGTGCCCGAAGACTACGTGTACCTGGACTATGCGGCTACGGCGCCCCTGTGCGAAGAGGCTGCGGCTGCCATGGCTCCTTACCAGGTTCCCGGACGCGCCAACCTTTCCGTGGGAGGCAACGCCAACTCGCTCCATGCTCCCGGGCGGGCGGCGTTCAAGGCTCTCGAGGACGCGCGCAGGTCGCTCGCTGCCGATTTGGGTGCGCGCCGACCTGACGAGATCGTGATCACCTCGGGCGCTACGGAAGCGGACAACGCCGCTCTCGTAGGACTGGCGCATGCGGCCGCTGGCGTGCGCAGGCGCGCGGGCAAGGGATCGGCTGCGCTCCACGTGATCGTCACGGCAGTGGAGCACGACGCCGTTCTGGCTCCGGCAAAGCGCCTGGAGGCGGAGGGCTTTCGCGTTACCAGGCTCGCGCCGAACCGCCAGGGGTTCATCGAAGTCGAGGCGCTTGAGCGCGCGCTCGACCAGGACACGGTGCTCGTTTCGGTACAGGCGGCGAACAGCGAGGTGGGCAGCATCCAGCCGATAGCCGATCTTGCGCGCGTCGCGCATGCCGCGGGCGCGCTCTTTCATACCGACGCCGTGCAGGCGCTTGGCAAGACGTTTGTGAACCTGGAGGCGTGGGGCGTCGATGCCGCTTCGTTTTCCGCGCACAAGGTGGGCGGCCCCAAGGGAATCGGCGCCTTGTACCTGAAAACCCGCACGCCGTTCGAGCCCTACCAGATGGGCGGCGGGCAGGAAAGCGGTCGGCGCAGCGGTACCCAAAACGTCGCCGCTGCGGCAGGGTTCGCCGCGGCCGTACGCGCGGTGCAGCCCGAATGGCAGGCCGAGGCGGTGCGCTTGCGGGCGTTGCGCGACAAGCTGTACGCTTGTCTTGGGGCTCTGGAGGGCGTGTGCGCTACGGTTCAGGTTGTGCCGGGCGACGACGCGTTTCTGCCCAATATCGTGCACGTGCTGGTAGACGGGCTTGAGAGCGAAACCCTTATCCTGCGCTTGGACATGCAGGGCTTCGGCGTGTCAGGCGGCTCGGCGTGTTCGTCGCATTCCCTCGAGCCGAGCCACGTGCTGCGCTCTTTGGGAATCGACGCTGACCGCGCCCATGGCGCGCTGCGCGTGTCGATGGGCCGCTACACTACCGAGGCGGACGTCGACGCATTCGTCGAAGCGATGCGCAAAAGCCTGGATTGGAACTGATACGACCCTCCGGGTTTTCGAACCCGATCGCGTTAAGGAGCTTGTGAACAGCATGGAACTCGTTACCACGCATACGCATACGTGCTTTACGAACCACGGGGAGGGCACGGTGGAGGAGCTGGTGTCCGCTGCAGCGGCGGCAGGCATTTCCACCATCGCCGTGACGGAGCACTTTCCGCTGACCGATGCGTTCGATCCGCAGAGTTACTTGGCCATGCCCGCCGATCGGGTGGGCGAGTACCTGGCCGCCATCGAGGCCGCTCGTGCAGCCCATCCGGAGATGGAGATCATCGCGGGTTGCGAGCTGGACTGGCTGGGCGACGACGAGGACCGCGTGTTTGCCGAAGATGATTTCTCGCCGTTCGACCTGGTGTTGGGGTCGGTGCATTTCGTGGACCGCTGGCCGTTCGACGATCCTGCCCAGCGCGGTCGATGGGACGAGGTGGGCGCAGACGCCATCTGGCGCCGCTACTTCGAGGTTTGGTGCGAAGCCGTGCTGTCGACCATGCCGTTTCACGTGATGTCCCACCCTGATCTGGCCAAGAAGTTCGGGTTCTACCCCAGCTTCGATCCGCAGCCGCTCTACGATCAGGCCGCGCAGGCGTGCGCGGCGTCGGGCCGCATGATCGAGGTGAACACGTCGGGCTCGTACTACGCCTGCAAGGAGATGTTCCCCGCGCCCGCGCTTCTGGAGGCGTTTTGCCGCGCCGGCGTTCCATGCACCGTTGGCACCGACGCGCACAGGCCCCAAAACGTTGCGCGCGATATCGAGCAGGCGTACCGTCTCATGGCTCGAGCCGGTTACAAAACGGTTACGGTGCCGACAGCCGATGGGGACCGTCGCGAAATACCCATCGAGTAATCTGGATGCAGTCGTTTCTTGCAATTCGAGCAAAGGAGCAGCGTCATGGTTGCAGCTAAGAAGAACCAAAAGGACGGTAAGAAGCAGAAGGGCCTCGCCTGCCGTGCGTCCGGCCCGCTTTCGAAGCCGGTGGCAACCCTTACGATCGGCGCGCTCGAGCGCGCCCTTCTTGCCGAGTTCCCGCCCGCGGACGCCGAGTCGTGGGACCGCACCGGCATGACCGTGGGGGACCCCGCGCGCGTGGTGGCCGGGGTGGCCGTTGCCCTCGATCCCACGGTGGCGGCCATCGACGCTGCGGCCGACGCCGGAGCGAACGTGCTGGTGACGCACCATCCAGCGTTTCTTGCTCCGCCGGACTCCTTCAAGCCGGCATCGTCGGTGGCGGCGTGCTCGGGAGCGGGCGTGTGGCGTGCGGTGGAGCGCGGCGTGGCGATCATGTCCTACCATACGGCCCTGGACGTAAGCCCGCGCGCCCGTTGCGTGCTTCCGGGCATGTTGAGCCTGGTGTTCCATCGCGTCTTGCTGCCTATCCCCGGAGCCCAGGGCAAGGGATACGGGCAGGTGTGCGGGTTTGGCGAAGGCGATGCGCTCACCTTGGGCCAGCTGGCCGCGCGCTGTACTTCGGTGTTCGCGCGCGCGCCTCGCGTATGGGGCGATTTCTCGCGCGACTTGGATCGCGTGGTCACCTGCACCGGCGCAACCGGCGACGTGGGCCGCGCGGCGTTGCGCGCCCAAGCCGACTGCTTGGTGTGCGGCGAGATCAAGTACCACGAAGCGCTCGATCTTTCCCAAGCGGGCTTGGGCGTGATCGAGCTGGGGCACGACACCAGCGAGCTTCCGCTTGTGCCGGTGCTTGCGGCAGCCGTCAAAAGCGCGGGTATTCCCGATGAGCTTGTGATGATGATCGATCAACGGGATAACTGGACGTACCCTGAAACGGTACGGGTATAATGATCTCAACGTCGCGTGCGCGGCGCTGAGACGCAGACAAAGGAAACGCATGCATGTAGATACCGATGATCTTGCAACGCTGCTCCAAATGCAGCATATCGATTTGGAGGCCATGCGCGCGCGAAAGCAGCTTGAAGAGCTTCCTCAGCGTCGCATCATCCTCGACGCGCGAACCAAGCGCAAGGCGGTCGACCAGAAGCGCGCGCAGCTCGAGGCGCTTCATGCTGAAGCCGACGCGAAGCTCGCGCGCATTACCGACGAGGATGCGTCCTTGGCCGAAAAGCAGAGCAAGGTCCAAGGCGAGATCGATGGTGCGCGCGGAGACTACCGTGCCGTCGAGGCTCGGACGAAGGAGCTCAACGGCTTCGCGAAGCGTCGCAACTTCTTGGAAGGCGAACTGACCTCCGTAGGTGAAGAACTGGCGAAGATAGAGGCTGTGCAAGCCCAGGTGGCGAAGGCGCTTGCCGACATCGACTCCCAGGAAGCAGCGGCTACCCAGGTGTTCGTGAAGGAAGGCGGGGCGCTCAAGGACAGTCTTGCCCGGTTGGAGGCCGAGCGCGCATCGCTGGCGGCGGCGTTGCCGAAGGAACTGTTCGAGGCGTACGCGAAAACGCTTTCCCGTACAGGGGGCGTTGCGGTCGCGCGCTTGCAGGGGGCCAACTGCGGGGCGTGCCGCATGGGAATCGAACACGGCCGGCTCATCGACATGCGCGCGCAGGGAAACATGGCCGCATGTCCCCATTGCGGCCGTTTGCTCATCTTGGAGTAAATCGGTTCCGATTCGCATCCAAGCCAGGGCTTCCGCCGTCGAGCGTGCTGCCCAACGAGAAAAAGCCCGCAGCGATGCGGGCTTTTTACTCGATGCATGCGCGACGAGCGGTCGCGCGAAGCGCGAACTTACGCGCGCTCGACCTTGCCGGCCTTCATGCACTTCGTGCAGACGTTGGCCTTGCGGACGCGGCCCTTGTTGTCCTTGATCGTGATCTTCTGCACGTTCGGACGGAACCAGCGATTGCTCACGCGGTGCGAGTGGCTAATGCTGCGACCCGCCACGGGAGCCTTACCGCAAACTTCACAAATCTTCGACATCGTTCATCACTCCATGTACGTTGGTTGCTCGTCGGCGCAAGCCGTTGATGACAAAAAAGCCTTCACACTATAGCACATAAACTCAAACGGCCACAAGAATTTTTCGTGTAATATACTTTCAGTTGCAATTGGGCACGTCGCACGGGCGCAAGGCCTTGCGCTATACTGCTGAAGCAGGTTTTGCAGCGCGCGGTCCGTCCGCGCTCGGAAAGGAACGCCATGAACGATACGATACCTGGCAACCTCCATGTTGCCAACGATGTCTTGGCCGATATGGTCGGCAATGCCGCGCTCGAATGCTACGGCGTGGTCGGCATGGCTGCGCCCTCTGCTGCCGACGGCATCGCGAAGATACTCCCGGCCTCCCGGCTTCGTCGCGGCGTGGTGGTGACCGCGACCGACAGCGGCGTGCACGTTGAGCTGTACGTGGTCATCGAGTACGGCACGAACATCAACACGGTGTCGCAGAACCTCATCGACCAGGTAACGTTCGCCTTGACCGAGTACGCTCGCGTCCCGCTCGACGGGGTAGAGGTGCACGTGCAGGGCGTGAAGGTGCGCAAGTAGCATCGCCGCCTGTCTTTGACGAACCGCTGCGCACAGCGCGAGGACGACGCGCGCGGCGGGCCAATTTGAAGGAGAATAGAACCACCATGTCAGAATCCTATACCGCGAACGACCTGCTCAATGCCATTGCGGCGGCGAGCAAGACCTTGAGCGAGCGCAAAGACGAGATCAATCGTCTTAACGTCTTTCCCGTGCCCGACGGAGACACCGGCACGAACATGTCGCTGACGCTCGAGACGGTTGTCGAGAACCTTGCCGCGCTTCCCATCGGGGCTAGCGGCGCGGAAATTCGCAAGGCGATCACGACCGGCGCGCTCATGGGCGCTCGCGGTAACTCCGGTGTCATCACCTCGCAAATTTTACGCGGTCTGTGCGAGGGCAGTGTCGGGCACGATGAATTGAATGCCGACAGCATCGAAGCCGCGTTCGCCAAGTCCCAGGAAGTGGCGTTCCAGGCCGTGCGCAAGCCGGTCGAGGGGACCATCCTCACGGTGCTGAAGGATTCGGCTTCCGCCGCCAAGCGCGCGCGCAAGAAGAAGCTCTCGTGCGACGAAGCGCTGGCCGCCGTGGTGGAGGAAGCCTACGCTTCCGTGCAGCGCACGCCCGATCTGCTTCCCGTTCTCAAGGAGAACGGCGTAGTGGACGCTGGCGGCTTCGGCCTGGCCATCTTCTTCGATGCCTTCGTGGCCGCGCTGACCGGCAAGGAGGGCCCTTTGCGCGACGAGCTGGCCTTCGCCCGCAATGCTGCGCCGAAGGTCGAGATCGAGCAGGTCAACGACTGGGAGGGCTCGGCGTTTCGCTACTGCACCGAGTTCTTGGTGCATTCGGATACGGTCGATGTGGACGCTGCGCGCGAGTTTCTGCCCACGATGGGCGATTGCGACCTCATGGTGGGCATGCACCCCAACTTCAAGGTGCACGTGCACTCCAACCGTCCCGACGAGGTGCTCGGCTGGTTCTTGACGCACGATTCCCAGATCTCCGAGGTGCATATCCATAACATGCAGCTTCAGAGCGCCGCGCGCACCGACGCGCTGGCCGCCGAGGAAGCCGCCGTTTCCAAGCCGCTCGGCTTCGTGGCGGTTGCCGCGGGCGAGGGCAACGCGAAGATACTCAAGAGCTTGGGCGTCGACGTGGTGGTTTCCGGCGGGCAGACCATGAACCCTTCGACGAAGGACCTTTTGGACGCCGCGGGCGAGGTCAACGCCGACGCCGTGATCTTCTTGCCGAACAACAAGAACATCATCATGGCTGCCCAGAGCGCCTGCGAGCTGGCCGATAAGCCGTGCGCCGTGGTTCCGACGCGCAGCGTGCCCGAGGCGTTCGCAGCTCTGTTCGGCTTCGACGAGGACGCCAGCCTGGACGACAACGTCGAGTCCATGACCGAGGCGTACGCCGACGTGAAGACCGGCGAGGTCACCACTGCCATCAAGGACTCCAAGGACGCGCATGACAACCCCATCAAGGAAGGCGACGTCATCGGCATCGCCGACGGCTCCATCGAATCCGTCGGCTCTTCGACCGAAGAGGTCGTCATGGCGCTTCTGACCGTCATGGACGCCGACGATGCGGACACGCTGACCATCCTGGCGGGCGAGGACATCGACGACGATGCGTTCGACGCCTTGGTGGCGCGCATCGAAGAGGCCCACGAGGATCTTGAGATCGACGCCCATCGCGGCGATCAGCCCCTGTATCCCATCGTGATGTCCGTTGAGTAACGGCCAGCCCGACAGACTTGCAGCCACTCTCGCGCTCGACGAATCCGTCGAGCGCGTCCGTTTGGTGAGCCCCGGTCGCGCCAAGGCGCTGGCGGGGCTCGGCATTCGCACGGTACGGGATCTGGTGACCCATTTCCCGCGCCGCTACGTCGACCTTTCCGCCAAAGAGACGGTGGCCTCGGCGGTTATCGGCAGCTCCTGCACCATCGAGGGATCGGTCCACGAGATCAAGCTCAAGCGTCCCAAGCCTCGGCTTTCCCTGGTGGAGATCTCGCTCGTGGACTCCACGGGGCTGCTCATGGTGACGTGCTTTCGGCAGCCGTGGCTCATGGACCAGGTCAAGCCCGGCATGAGGATCGCGGTGGCCGGGAAGCTGGAGTTCAACTACGGTTTCAAGCGCATGACCAATCCCTATCTTGAAGTGCTCGAGGGCCCCAATGCGGCGGAGGGCATGATCATTCCCGTGCATCCGGCGTGCGAGAAGGTGTCGGCTGCGTGGATGCGCCGGCTCGTCGGCAACGCGCTTGACGCGTGCGCGGGCCTGTACGATCCGCTTCCTCTTGAGATCCGAGCGAAGTACCGCTTGATGAGCAGGGGCGTTGCGCTGTCGAGCATTCATGCTCCCCATTCGATGGAAGAGGTTGCCGAGGCGCGGCGCCGCTTGGTCTACGAGGAGCTGCTGCTTTTGGAGCTCATGCTCATGAGCCAGGGCCGCGAGCGCAGCGCCGGTCGCGAGGCCGTGCGCCATCGGACGGACGGCCCTCGCGTGCGCGCGCTTGCCGGTGCGCTTCCCTTCGAGCTGACGGCCGAGCAGGAGCAGGCGAAGGCGGACATCTTGGGGCAGCTGGCCGCGCCGACGGTTGCCAACCACATGCTGTTGGGCGACGTGGGCACTGGCAAGACCGTCGTGGCCGCGTTCGCGCTGGCGGCGGCGGCCGACACCCAGGCGCAAGCCCTGCTCATGGCTCCTACCGAGGTGCTTGCCCGCCAGCATGGGAAAAGCCTCGGCCCTTTGCTTGACGCCGCAGGCGTGTCGTGGGACGTCTTGACCGGATCGACGTCCGCTGCGGAGCGCGAGGCTATCCTGGACCGGCTTTCGGACGGCTTGCTCGACGTGCTCATCGGAACGCACGCCCTTTTGGAGGACGACGTGGCCCCGAAGCGCTTGAGCCTTGCGGTGATCGACGAGCAGCAGCGCTTCGGCGTGGAGCAGCGCGCGAAGCTGCTGTCGAAAGGCGATGCGCCCGACGCCTTGTTCCTTACGGCCACGCCCATCCCGCGCACCCTTGCGCTGGCGCTGTTCGGCGGCCTGACGCTGTCTTACATCAAGCACAGGCCGAACGACACGGCGCAGCGAACCACGTTCGTGCACCAGAAGGCTGATCGCGGCCACGCTTACGACGCCGCGCGCGAAGCGCTGGCGCGCGGCGAGCAGGTGTACGTGGTGTGCCCGCTTATCGGGCAGAGCGGCGAGGAGCGGGACGCGAAAGCATCCGACGGGGGAGCGGGCGGGCGTCGCCGCGAGGCCGACGAAGAGGCGTACGAGTACGCCGCCATCAGCATCGAAAGCGACGACGACCTGGCCGGAGACGACGTGGCCGCCGCTGCGAAGGAGGCAACCTACTTGCAAGCGACCGTGTTCGCCGACTGGAACGTGGAGCTTTTGCATGGGCGCATGCGCTCTGCGGAGAAGCAGGCCGTCATGGACCGCTTCCGGTCAGGGGAGACGCAGGTTCTCGTGGCTACTACGGTCATAGAGGTGGGCGTGGACGTTCCCAACGCCACGATCATGATCGTGGAGGACGCCGATCGCTTCGGCCTTTCGCAGTTGCATCAGCTGCGCGGACGCGTGGGGCGCGGCCGCCTTGCGGCGCAGGTTCACTTGATCTCGGCTTCCAAATCGGACGCAGCGCTCACGCGCCTGGCGGCAATGGAGCGCACCGACGACGGCTTCGAGCTTGCCAGCTACGACTTGTCGCTTCGCCGCGAAGGCGATATCCTGGGCAACCGGCAGCACGGCGCGAGCGGGCTCAAGCTGGTGAACGTGGTGCGGGACGGCAAGATCATCGAGGCGGCGCATGCCGATGCGGCCGCGATCATAGACGAGGACCCGGCGCTCGAGGATGCGGCGCATCGCCCGCTCGCGCGCGAGATGAGGCGCATGTTCGCGGGCGAGCATGCCGTGCAGGGAGGATAGCATGAGGATTATCGCAGGCGAGTACCGCGGGCGCACGCTCAAGGCGCCGAAAGGGGAGGGCACCCGCCCCACTACCGACCGGGTTCGGGAATCCATGATGAGCGTGGTGAACAGCGCACGCGGAGGTTTCGAGGGAGCGGTCGTGCTCGACGCGTTCGCGGGATCGGGCGCGCTGGGGTTCGAGGCGCTGTCGCGCGGCGCGCGATGCGCCCATTTCTACGAGTGCGGCGGCGAGGCCATGCGCGCGTTGTGCGCGAACGCCAAAACGCTGGGGCTTGAGCCGCGCGACGCGCGCATCCATCGTGCGGACGTGCTCAAGGAACCCCCGACGTACGCGCGGCCTCCGTTCGACCTCGTGTTCTTGGATCCGCCCTACGTTTACCAGGCGGAGGCTGTTCTGGATTTGGTGGCGGGGCTCAGGCTGTGCGGCGTTCTTGCGCAGGACGCCCTGGTGGTGTACGAGCACGACGCTGCTTCGGTTTCGTCGGTGGACGAGGCGGCAAAAGCGCGCGATTTGTCCCTTGCGCAGCGAAAGAAGTACGGCGATACTGTCGTGGACGTGCTGCTGCTTGACGAGTCCAGCCGCACCGTGTGACCAAACGAGAGGAAACGTGACCCATTCATGAAACGTGCATTGACGCCCGGAACCTTCGACCCTATCACGAGCGGGCATCTTGACGTCATAACCCGCGCAGCCCAGCTGGTGGACGAGATCATCGTGGCCGTGGCGGCTTCGCCGAAAAAGCAGCCCTTGTTCACGCTGGAGGAGCGCGTCGAGCTGGTGCGCAAGGCCACCAGTCATCTGCCCAACGTGCGCGTGGAGCCCTTCGACGACCTGCTGGTCGAGTTCGCTGCCAAGATGGATGCGACCGTGGTGGTGAAAGGCCTGCGCGCTATCACCGACTTCGAGTACGAGTTTCAGATGACGGCCCTCAACTACCAGTTGAACCAGGAGCTCGAAACGCTGTTCATCATGTCGCCTCCGCAGTACATGTACCTCTCGTCGTCGATCGTTCGCGAGATAGCCAGCCTGCACGGCAAGGTGGAGCAGTTCGTTCCCCCCTGCGTGCACGAGGCGTTGCTGAAGAAGTTCGGCGACGCGTAAGGCAACTGTAACCTACGTTCCGACCGGGTGAAATGTGCTTGCTTTGTGCATTGGAAGTCGGTTTCCCGACCATACGTGCTAGAATATTGCGACGCATGTGCGCGATGGTGCCCGTGCGCGCCAACGCAGATGAAACGCAGCACGCCAGGGTGGAAGGACAATCATGGACGAAACAGGAGTCTTGGGGCTGTTAGAAGAGCTCTCGATTCTGCTTGAGGACTCTAAGCCGGTTTTCGGCAAAGGCAACATGCGCCAGGTTGACATCGCCGCGGCGTTCGAGATCATGGATGAGATTCGCGACACGTTTCCGAGCGAGTTCGCTCAGGCTCGTCAGATCGTACGCGAGCGGCAGAGCTTGCTCGATGACGCAGAGGCCGAGGCCAATCGCATGATCGAGGATGCACGCAGCCAGGCTATGACCATCGCCAGCGAGCAGGAGATCGTCCGCATCTCTCAGCAGCAGGCCGACCAGGTGCTCGCCGACGCGCGCGAGCTGGAGCGTCAGACCCGCGCCGGTGCCGAGGACTACGCTGACGAGGTGTTCGGTCACGTCGAGCAGAGCCTCGATACGCTGTTGGGCAACGTGCGCCGTTGCCGCGATCGCTTGAACGCCAACTCGCTTGCTTCGGGGCGCTAATGGACGCGACGCGCATCCACGTACCCCTTGAGCTGTTCACGCCTGCCGAAAGCGCTCATTTCGAAGGCGAGCTTACGGTGCCCGTCGTCAAGTCGGGTCCTGACCTGTACGACTTCTCGGCTCCTTTGAGCTGGCAGATCGATATATCCAACACAGGCGACGCCCTGCTGGTGACCGGCACGGTGGAAGGCGAGGCTAAAACGGCCTGCGCTCGCTGTCTCGACAGCATCGCGTTTCCCGTTACCGGCGAGATCGAGGGCTATTTCCTGCTGAGCTCCGAGGAAGCCGCGCCCGAAGACATGGACGAAGACGAGTTCGACGTGCTTTCCGAAGACAAGGTCATCGACGTCGAACCGCTTGCCACGGCTGCGCTCTTGCTTGAGTTCCCGCTGGTGCCGCTGTGCGACGACGAGTGCAAGGGCCTGTGCTCCACCTGCGGCGCGAACCTCAACGAAGGCTCCTGCGGCTGCGAGCCGGCGTCCGATGAAGACGACGTGCCGCCGAACCCGTTCGCCGTGCTGAAAGATTTCCCCTTCGAGGAGAAGTAAGCCCCTTTCCATCATTGCGAAAGGTCCGTTCCAGTCGTTTTCGATGCACTTGACTACGTTGTTTCGAAACGCCCGCCCCCGGCGGGCGTTTTCTTTTTCCGACAGAGCTAGAAAAGTAGAGACGTGCGCCGCGTCGTTCTGGTTCAATGGAGCATCCGGGCCGAAAGGGAGGAAGGGAGGCTGGGCACCAAGTTCGGCTATCCCGTGCAATGGTTCCTGCTGCGTGCGGAGCTGCAGGATGAAGGCGGGAACGGGAAGGGCAGCATCCAGCGAACGAAGGGGGCGACGTCGTCGGGGTGGAGGAGGTTGCCCAGCACGGCGCGGTCCTGCCTACGAGAGCGTGTTGCGAGCATTTTAGGAAACCGCATGAACGTCTCGCGTGAGAGAGGTGAGAACGATCTTGCGTCCGCGTGTCTCGAGCTCGGATCTGGATGTCCGCTTCTTGCGCCTTGACATGCGCGTTGGAACTCCCTAGAATGCTAGTTAGTTACTCAAGTAACTAACTAGCAAGGAAGGAGGCGAGCAGCATGAACATTGATCCGGCAAGCGACGTGCCCCTGTTCGTGCAGATCGCCGAGCAGATAGAGGACGACGTCTTCACGGGCGCGTACGCCGAAGGGGACCGCGTCCCCTCCACGAACGAGCTTGCGGCGCTGCTCGGCATAAACCCGCACACCGTCCTCAAGGGCATGAATATCCTCGTGGACGAGGATGTCATCTACAAGAGGAGGGGAATGGGCATGTACGTGCAGGATGGCGCGCGCGAGAAGGTGCGAGCAAAGCGCGAGAACGCCTTCGGCGAGTGTTTCGTAAGCGCGCTCGTGGCCGAGGCGAAGAAGCTGGGCCTGACGAAAGATCAGGTCATCGACCTCATCGAGAAGGGATACGATCATGCGTGAGCTGCGAGCCGAGCATTTGACGAAGCGGTTCGGGAAGAAGACGGCGCTCGACGACGTGTCGCTGTCCTTGGAGTACGGCAAGATACACGCGCTCCTCGGCCGCAACGGCGCGGGCAAGACGACGCTGCTGGGCATCGCGTCCAACCGTCTTGTGCCTACGGGGGGATGCGTCTTCGTGGACGGTGATCCTGTCACGGACAATCCTCAGGCGCTCTCGAAGGTGTTCTGCACGGGCGACGTGCAGATGACCCCCGAATCCATGTACGTGGACGACCTCGTGGGGTGGATGGACCGCTTCCACGAGGGCTTTGATACCAGGCGCGCCCTGCGCCTGGCAAAGGCGTTCGACCTTGATACCAAGGCGAAGATGGGCGCGCTCTCCACCGGCTACCGCACCATCTGCCAGCTGGTCATGGCCCTCTCGCTCGACGTGGACTACCTGCTGCTGGACGAGCCGGTGTTGGGGCTGGACGCCAACCATCGCGAGCTGTTCTACCGGCTGCTTATGGAAGACTACCTGGAGCGCCAGCGCACGGTGGTCATCGCCACGCACCTCATCGAGGAGGTGGCGAACCTCGTGGAGCGCGTCGCCGTCATCGACGAGGGTCGCGTGATCATGCAGGCCTCGGCCGACGAGCTGCGTTCGAAGGGATACAGCGTGTCGGGCCGCGCGGCGGACGTGCGCGCGTACTGCGAGGGGCTCGACGTGCTCGACATCGACGAGTTGGGCGGCATGGCGGTGGCGTACCTCTTGGGCACGCCGGACGCGACGCGGTTGAACGACCGATTGGACACGGCGCCCGTCAACTTGCAGAAGCTGTTCGTGAAACTGACCGAGAAGGGGGAGTGATCTCATGAAACTCAAGGCTGCCTTCCGCTACCAAGCTGTCGAGCTCGTCCAGAGCGCGGCGGTGTTCTGCCTGATCATCGGCGCGCTTATCGCTGTGCTCTTTGTCATGAACATCAATCAAATCGCATATATTGCGATGCCGGGCATGGGCTTTCTGCCCTACGTCCTCATGCCGCTGCTCGCGCTGTCCACGTTTTCGGGCGACGTGCGGTTCCTCGTGCAGATGGGGCTTACGCGTTTGCAGATGGTCACGAGCACGGCGGCGTCGCTCGCTGCGGTTTGCCTGTTTCTGGCTCTCGTCGAAGCGGCGTGCGCGGTTCTCGTGCCGTTTTGGCCGCGCGAACAGTCGTTGTTCCTCATGGCGTATGGAGTGGGGAACGGGCCTGCGCTCGACTTCCTGTTCATGTTCTTGGGCTGCGCTGCGGCGTCGAGCGCGGGGCTTGCGTTCGCGGCTCTGCAGATGCGCTTCGGTGCGCGGCGCATCGCGCTCACGCTCCTTGCCGTCGGCCTCGTGGTTTTCTCGGTGCTGCCGTCCGTCATGCCGTCGGCCGCGTTTTTTCTACCGGCCCTGATGGACGCAATGCAGACGGCGCTCGGCTTCGGTGCGGGAGCGAGCCTTGCGAACCCGTTCTTCACGTTCGTCGTCGTGATAGCGCTCGGCGGGGTCGTTGCCTGGGCTGCCGTGCGCGGCGTCGAGGTGCGCTAGCGCCCGGAACGCATGAGCCGGGCGACCGGACGGTGCGCTGGGACGTCGGCTCGTTGACGCCGCTTCCCGTTCGCGCTCGCGGCGGGCGGCGCGGACATGGGGATGTTCGGCTGCGGCCTCGCGAGCCGCATGCGCAAGGATTGAGGAAGCGGGAAGGGAAGGTGGGCGCTACAATAGCGGTCATGGAAACGAAACGAATCCCCTCAAACCAACCCGCGACGCCCGGGGCCTCTGCGACCGACGTGCCCGCCGTGGGCGCGCGCACGGTGTTCGCCCGGTTCGCAAGCTACTACAAGCCGTATAAGTTCTTGTTCTTCTTCGATTTGGCGTGCGCTACCGTGCTCGCAGCGGTCGACCTGGCGTTCCCTCAGCTTCTGAATTTCTTTACCAGGGACTTCTTCACCAGATCGGCCGACGTCGTCTTGGCGTCGCTCGGCTGGATCGCCCTTCTGTTCGCCGCACTGTACGCGGTGCGCACGGCGTGCCAGTACTTCATCACCAGCTGGGGTCACATCATGGGCGTGCGCATGGAAGCGGACATGCGCATGGACCTGTTCAAGCAGTATCAACGCTTGAGCTTCGGCTATTACGACCGCAACAACACCGGCGAGATGATGAGCAAGCTGGTGACCGACCTGTTCGACGTGTCGGAGCTGGCTCACCACGGGCCGGAGAACCTGTTCATCTGCATCCTGAAGATCGTGGGATCGTTCGCGCTGCTGTTCTTCATCAACGTGCCGCTGACCGCCATCATGCTGGGGGCGACCGTCCTGCTGGCTGCCTACGCCGCATGGCGCAACTACCGCAAGCGCGTCATCTTCACCGAGAACCGCAAGAAAATGGCCGACATCAATGCCCGCCTGCAGGATTCTCTCGGTGGCATCCGCGTGGTGAAGTCGTTTGGGAACGAGTCCGTGGAGATCGGCAAGTTCAGCCGCGTGAACGATCGGTTCGTGGGGACCAAGGAGAGCTCGTACCGGTTCATGGGGTCGTTCCACGCCGTGAACTCGCTGTTCATCGGCGTGCTGTACGCGGTCACCGTGGTGGGCGGCGGGTATTTCGTGGCGCGGGGCGAGCTGGCGGTGACGGATCTGGCCATCTACGCTCTGTACATCGGCATCTTCATCTCTCCCATCGAGCAGCTGATCAACTTCGTGGAGACGTTCCAGAAGGGCTACGCCGGCTTTCGCCGGTTCATGGAGGTTCTGGCCGTGCGGCCCGACATCCAGGATGCGCCGGGGGCCTTGGACTTGCGCGCCGCTCGGACGGCGCGCGGCTTCGATGCGGACGCTGGCGGCAAAGCGGGGAAAGCCGGCGCGCGCGTGCAGGGAGCGGTTCGCTATCGCGACGTGCGGTTCAGCTACGATGGCCAGCGCGACGTTCTGCGGGGGTTCGACCTGGCCGTGCCGGCAGGCGCCACCGTGGCGCTGGTAGGGCCTTCAGGCGGCGGGAAGACCACCGCATGCTCGCTGCTCCCTCGGTTCTATGATCCCCAGTCGGGGTCGGTCGAGGTTGACGGCATCGATATCCGCGCGATCACGACGGCGTCGCTTCGCGAGGCGATCGGTATCGTGCAGCAGGACGTATACCTGTTCGGCGGCAGCATTTCCGAGAACATTGCGTACGGGCGGCCCGATGCGACGGCGGCGGAGATAGAAAAGGCCGCACGGCGCGCGAACATTCACGAGTTCGTCAAGAGTCTGCCCGACGGCTACGATACGTTCGTGGGAGAGCGCGGCGCTCGCTTGTCCGGCGGCCAGAAGCAGCGTATCGCCATTGCGCGGGTGTTTCTGCGCGATCCGAGCATTCTCATTTTGGACGAAGCCACGAGCGCTCTCGACAACGAGAGCGAGCGCGCCGTGCAGCGCTCGCTTGACGAGCTGTCGGCCGGGCGCACCACGCTCATCATCGCGCATCGCCTGTCCACCATTCGCGGAGCGGATTTCATTGCCGTAGTGGATGACGGGCGCGTGGCAGAGCTGGGCACCCACGAGGACTTGCTGGCCTTGGGCGGCACGTACGCCGCTTACTACCGCATGCAGTTCGGGGCTGTCTAAGCCGTGGGGCCGCGCCCGCCGACGCGGGCGGCCAATCGTGCCGTGCTGCCCGACTTCCTGCGCCTTTCCGCGCCAACGGGGTCTTTCTTTTGTATCTCGATGCTTTTTGCGCACTTGGAGCCGGTTTTGCGCTATGATCAGCGAAGCGTCTCGCGTAAGGGTGTCTGAAGTTTATGAATCCCGCATGCCGTTTGCAAAAATGACCTCGTAGGACCCTTGCGGGAGCGATAAACCTTTGATACCATACCACTTCGCGTGTTTACTAAGCGAAAGCGAGCGAGCGTACCGCTCGGCAAAAAGCAAGGAGATAGAGATCATGGCAGTACCTAAGCGCAAAATGGGCCGTGCCCGCACTCATGCCCGTCGCAGCACCAACGACAAGATCGCGGCGCCTTCCCGCTCCGTGTGCCCCCAGTGCGGCGAAGCCAAGCTTCCGCACCGCGTGTGCCCGAACTGTGGCTTCTACAAGAACCGCGAGGTCATCGAGACGGACTAACCGTCTCCTGCGCGCGAGCGCTTACGTCCGCGCCTTGACAAGCCTCCCCGCACATCACGCTTTTTGCGTGACGAGCCGGGAGGCTTTTTTGCATGTTCGTCTATACTGTTGAAGGAAGCTATGCGCTGCGCGCATGCGCCCGCTCGCGCGATTGCGGTCGGACGCATGCGTCCACGCGACTCCACCGAGGAATGCGAGGACACCATGCCCGATAAAGTTACCATCACCGTCGACGCCATGGGGGGCGACAACGCCCCGGCTGTCGTGCTCGAAGGCGTTGCCGACGCGCTATCGACCGATTCCGACCTGACCGTTATCCTGTGCGGTCCGGCCGAGGTGGTCGAACCCTTCGCCTCTCAGCACGAGCGTTGCATAGCTCAGCCTGCCACCGAGATTATCGGCATGGCCGAGCATCCGGCAAACGCCGTGCGAAAGAAGAAGGACTCGTCTATCGTGGTGGGTTGCCGCCTGGTGAAAGAGGACGCGGCGCAAGGGTTTTTCTCTGCAGGCTCTACGGGGGCCTGCCTGGCGGCCGGGACGTTGGTCATGGGTCGCATCAAGGGCATAGCGCGTCCCGCGCTTGCGACGGTCATCCCGTCGCCGGTTCGTCCCGTGGTCATGTGCGACGTGGGGGCGAATGCGGACTGCAAGCCGGAATACCTGGTGCAGTTCGGCCGCATGGCATCGGTGTACGCCGAGAGGATCCTCGGGATCGAGAATCCTCGCGCCGCCTTGTTGAACATCGGCGAGGAGGACACGAAGGGATCGCAGTTCGCGCAGGAGGCTCATGAGCTGCTGAAAGAGCAGCTTCCCAACTTCGCGGGCAACGCCGAAGGCGGAGATATCCTGGCTGCAACCTACGACGTCATCGTCACCGACGGCTTCACGGGCAACGTGTGCTTGAAGACCATCGAGGGCACGTCGAAGGTGCTGTTCAAAACGCTCAAGGACGTCATGATGGCAACGCCGGTTACCAAGCTGGGCGCCTTGACCATCAAGGGCGGCTTGAAGCAGCTTATGGCGCAGGTCAGTCCCGATACGTACGGCGGCGCGCCTCTTCTTGGCGTGAAGGGCGCATGCATCGTGGGGCACGGCTCGTCGAGCGCCTACGCGATAAAGAGCGGCGTTCTGACTACGGCGAATTTCGTACGTGCGGGCATCACGGATATAATCGCGCAGACGGCTACGGGCGTCCAAGCGGGTGCTCCGGGAAACGGCGGTCAAGAATGACGCTTGAGAACCTGTTCGATTCCAACGAGCCTTCGGTTTCAAATCTTGACAAGAGATTCGAAACTCCCATGATGCTGACCGACGAGCAGCGCGGCAAGCTCGATCGAGCTCAGAGCATCCTGGGATACCGGTTCAATCAAGAGCAACTGCTCCTTTCGGCTATAACCCACCCTTCGGCTACCGAGGGCAAGGCCGTCAAGTACTCCTACGAGCGGCTCGAGTTTTTGGGCGACAGCATTTTGGGTGCCATTGTGGCCACCATTGCCTTCGATCGCTTTCACGACCTGGATGAAGGCGGTTTGACGCGCATCAAGGTGGCTCTCGTCTCGGGCGCGAGCTTGTCAGAGGTGGCCGAGCGCCTGGGGTTCACGGACGTGATCGTATTCGGATCTTCCGAGACGGGAACGGGCCGGCGCGGGCTGCACTCTGCGCTCGAGAACGTGTACGAGGCTGTAGTGGCTGCGCTGTTTCTGGACGGCGGCATGGGCGCTGCCGTGAGCTTCGTGCGCGAAACGCTCATCCCCCGCATGTCGGTGGACATGGCAAAGGAGCCGGAGAACCCGAAGAGCGCGTTGCAGGAAAAGCTGCAAGAGGACGGCATCACGCCTACGTACAAGCTGGTGGAGACGCAGGGCCCGCCTCATGACCGCACGTTCGTAGCGCAGGTGTTCGCCGGGTCTCAGGGGCTTGCCCGCGGCACCGGGCGCACGAAGAAGGAGGCTGAGAGCCAGGCCGCGAAAAGCACGCTCGCTCGTTTGGGCGAGTTCTTCGGCCTGGGCGTCGACGAGGGCGTGCGCGCGGAGAAAGCCGCCGCGGCCAAGCAGGCCAAGGAAGAGAAGGCCGCCGCGCGCGCCGAGCAGAAGGCTCGCAAGAAGTCCGAACGAGAGCGCGCCAAGCAGCGCAAGCAAGGGTAGTCTCACATGCACTTGAAGTCACTGGTCCTCAAAGGGTTCAAGTCGTTCGCCGACCGCAGCGTCCTGGCCATGGAACCGGGCATCACTGCCGTGGTCGGCCCGAACGGATCGGGAAAATCCAACATTTCCGATGCGGTGCTCTGGGTGCTGGGCGAGCGCAATGCCAAGCACCTGCGCGGACAAGCCATGGAGGACGTGATCTTCGCGGGATCTTCGGCGCGCAAGAGCGTGGGCGTTGCGGAAGTGGACCTGGTACTGGACAATTCGGACGGCACGCTTCCGGTCGATTACAGCGAGGTAGCCATCACGCGGCGCATGTACCGCTCTGGCGAGAGCGAGTACCTGATCAACGGCACGGTTGCGCGGCGTATGGACGTGCTCGACATCCTGCACGATTCGGGGTTGGGCACGGGCACGCATTCCATCATCTCCCAGGGAAGCCTGGATTCCATCCTGCAGTCGAAGCCGGAGGACCGTCGCGCGCTCATCGAGGAGGCGGCCGGCGTTCTCAAGCACAAGCAGCGCAAGGCGAAAAGCGAGCGCAAGCTGGCTGCTATGGATGCGCATTTGGCGCGCGTGAAGGACGTGGCCGCTGAGGTGGAGCGCCAATTGGGGCCGCTCGAGCGCAAAGCGAAACGCGCCCGCGCCTATCAAGGGTTGGCAGCCGAGCTGTCCGATTTGAGCTTGTCGCTGGCCGTCGACGACCTGCGCACGCTGCGCCGAGCATGGGACGGCGCGCAAACCCGCGAGCAGGCTCTTCAGGCGGAACTGGAGGAGAAGCGCGCCGCTATCGGCAAGGCGGAGGCTCATGCGGAAGAGCTGCAGGAGAAGATTCGGCGCGAAAGCGTGGACGCGGGAGATCTGGCTCGACGGCATCGGCGCGCGTCGTCGGCTGTCGAGCGGTTCGACGGCGCGGTGCTTTTGCTGCACGAGAAGCGCCGCGCGGCGCAAAGCTACGAGGCCGATCTTCGCGTGACGCTGGAATCGAACAAGGTCAAGCGCGCGCAGGCGGAATCGGACCGTGCGCAGGCGGCGGCGCAGTTGGCCGAGGTTCGCGCGAGTCGCGAGGCTGCCGATGCTGCCGTTGCCCGATTGAGCGAGGAGCAGGCGCAAAACGCCAAGCGCCGCCGCGATCTCGAACGCGAGCTGGAAGATCTTGAGAAGGCGAGGCGCGCCGACGAGCGTGCGCAGGAGCAGGCGCGCCGCGAGCTTTCGGAAACGCAGGAAGCCCTGGCGAGCGGGCTTGCCCACGTGAAGCTGATCGAAGGCCACGGCAAAGAGCTGGAGCTGCAGCTGGGTCGCGCGCAGGCCGAAGCCGCCGCGCAGGCCGAAGCCGCCGCTCGGGCCGAAACCGAACTGGCTGCGTTGACCGAGCAGGAAGCTGTTGCGCGCGCGAAGGTCGGCGAGGCTCTGGTCGCGCGCGAATCGGCGCGCGCGGAGCTTGACCAGGCGCGAGAGGCTGCCACGCTGCTGTCTTCCGAGATCAAGGGCCTTGAGGAGCTTGAGCGCGCGGCAGCCGCTTCGGGGCCGGCGCTCGCATGGCTGCTGGACCACGCCGACGAGCTGGAGGCGGGGATCGAGCCGATCGCCCGCGCGGTGCGTGCGCCCGCCGGTGCCGAGGCGTTGGTGGAGCGTTTGATGGGCGCGGACGTGTCAGCGCTGTTGGTAGACGACGAGGTTCGCGCGAGCGCGGTTGCGGCTGCCCTTCTGTCCTGCGACGAGCAGGGCGAGGTCGTGCTCGTTTCCCGCGCGGGGAAGCAGACGGCGTCGGTGCCCGCCCGCGCTGCCGCGCAAGCGGGGCTCGGCCGTGCCTTGGTGGACGATCTCTCGTATCCCGAGGAGGCGTCTCGCGCGGTCGAGGCGCTTCTGGGCGATGTGGTGGTGTGCGATAGTCGGGAAGACGCGTTCGCGGCTCATGCGCGCGACTGTTCTGGCGCTCGCTTCGTCACGACGGACGGGTGCGTCGTATGGCCGAACGGAAAGGTGACGGTCGGTTCGGCGACGATCGAGGATGCCGAGGGCGTTCTCGCGCGCGCTCGACGCGCCGATGAACTGCGCGCTCGGTTATCGATTGCCGAGGAGACGCGCGCCGCTTCGGAAAAGCGCACTCAGGCTGCCGAGGAGACGCTGCGCAGCGCACAGGCCGACAGCTTGAAGCTGTCGCAGCAGTTGGCCGAGCTGCGAGGCAAGACCGACGCGGCGCGTGCAGACGCCCGACGCGCCGAGGAGAAGCTTGCTTCGGTGCGCCGTGAGTTTTCCGATATCGAGGGCCAGCGCGCGCAGGCCGAGCGTACCGTTGCCGAGGCTCGGCCTTCGGTCGAAGCGCTCGAGCAGCGTCTGGCTCAGTTGAAGCAGAGCCTGGACGAAGGCGCGGTGAAGCTTCAGGAAGCGCAGGACACGGTGGTTCCCCTGCGCAAGCTTGCGGCGCAGCTGCGCGATTCGCTTTCGGAAGCGAAGCTCAAAGCGGCAACGCTGTCCGAGCGTGAAACGTACACGTCGCGCATGGTGGACGCGAGGACGCGCGACTTGGAAACCGTCGATGCAAGCGATGCGGAAGCGCGCGATTCCCTTGCGCGCAAAACGGTGGCTCAAAAGCGCATCGAGCCTTTGCTCGCGTTGTTCGAAGAGCTTACCGCGAGCGCTCGCCGCTGGACGCGCGATCTGGAGGAAGCGGCAACGGCTGCACAGGATTCGTCGGCTGGCCTGCACACCGCGGTCAACGAGGCTCGCGCCGCCGCACGTGCGGCACACGATGCCTTCGATGCTGCGAACGCCCGCCTGTCCGAGGCTCGCGTGGAGAAAGGTCGCCTGGAGGTTCAGGTGGAAGGCGCGGTCAACGCCATCGTCCACGACTGCGGCGTGCCGCTTGACCATGCGCTCGAAACGCCCGAGTTGGAGGATCGCGGCGCTACGGAGGATGCCGCCTTCAAGCTGCGCCGTCGCATCGCCAACATGGGCACCATCAACCCCGATGCCGCCGAAGAGTACGAACAGCTCAAGGGCCGCTACGATTACCTGGCTGCGCAGCTGGCCGACCTGGACGGCGCCCGCCGGTCGCTTTCCAAGATCGTCCGCGTCATCGATGCGCGCATGAAGGAAGACTTCATTCGCACCTACGAAGCGGTCGATAAGAACTTCCAGGAGATCTTCGCCGTGCTCTTCCCGGGCGGTTCGGCTCATTTGACCTTGGTTGATCCGGATGATCTGGAGGCCACGGGCGTGGAGGTGACGGCTCAGCCGCGCGGCAAGCGCATCACGAAGATGATGCTCATGTCCGGTGGCGAAAAGTCGCTGACGGCGCTTGCGCTCCTGTTCGCGGTCTACCGCATTCGGACGACGCCGTTCTACATCCTCGACGAGGTAGAGGCGGCGCTTGACGACTCGAACCTGCGGCGGTTGACGGCGTATCTAGAGTCGCTACGCGATTCCACGCAGCTCATCATGATCACGCACCAGCGCCGCACCATGGAAATGGCCGACGTGCTGTTCGGCGTGTCCATGCAGGCCGACGGCGTGACGAAGGTGGTCAGCCAGAAGTTGGAGAACGCTCTGCGCCATGCTGAATAGCCTTCGGGCGCCGGGCGGCGATGCCCAGTCGCTCGAACGGTCCTGAGCTCGCGCGAACAGCCCACTGGGCTGTTCGGCTCGTGCGGAACTCGCTTGGTGGGCATCGCCGCCCGGCGCCTTTGCAGGCGTTGTGCGTAGCGCAGGGCGGTTCGCTTCTGCCTGCGAGGGAGCTAGGGGGATGGGACGGGCGCGATGTTCGCGGGGTGCGGGCTTCAGAGGAATCTGCGTCGCTGACGGGGGGCTTTTTTTGAGCTACACTGTTCAAGTTGCTGAGAAAGGAGCCCGACATGGGATTTTTCGATAGGATCAGCGAAGGGCTGAGCCGTTCGCGCGACAAGTTCAAGGAGCAGATGAACGTCCTTCTGGATCGCGGTCCGGATTTGGACGAGGAGTTCTGGGACGGGTTGGAGGAAACGCTCATCCTTGCCGACATCGGCGGCGCTGCCGCGTCGGAGATCGTGGAGAACCTGCGCGACCAGGCCACCCGCAAGGCGTTGCCCGACGCGTACGCCGTGCTCGACCTGCTGAACGATCAGATTGCCAGCACGTTCGCCGAAGGCGGCCAGGACGTGTTCGGCGGCGGCGATGCCATCGTGTTGTTCGTGGGCATCAACGGCACTGGCAAGACCACCACGGTGGGCAAGATCGCCAAGGCGGCTACCGACGAAGGGCGCAAGGTGCTTCTGGGCAGCGCCGACACGTTTCGCGCGGCGGCCATCGAGCAGCTGGAGGTGTGGGCGCGCCGCGCGGACGTGCCCGTGTGCACGCGCGAGCGCGGCAGCGATCCTGCCAGCGTGTGCTACGACACCATCGAGCGCGCCGAGCAGGAGGGCGCCGATTTGGTATTGGTCGATACCGCCGGACGCCTGCATACGTCGGCCGATCTCATGCGCGAGCTTGAGAAGGTGGTGAACGTGGTGCGCAAGCGCGCGAACATGCCCGTGTACACGGTGCTCGTGACCGATGCGACCACCGGGCAGAACGGCCTGCAGCAGGCGCGCGAATTCGATCGCGCGCTTGACTTGGACGGCGTGATCGTCACGAAGCTGGACGGCACGGCCAAAGGCGGCATCGCATTGGCCGTGTCGCATGAATTGGGGCTTCCCGTGCTCAAGATCGGCGTAGGGGAGGGGCTTGACGACCTCAAGGAGTTCGACGCCCATGATTTCGCGCGTGCCCTTGTTGGCGCGTTCGACGAGCGAAGCTAACGCAGCGGCCAGGCGGGAGGGTTCGCAAACTCGGGCGCGAATCGGCGCCCGTGACAAAAGAACCAGGTGTCGAACGTGCGCGTGCGGTCGCTTCGCTGGTAAAAGCCCTGGCCGCGTTTTCTGACGCGGCCAGGATACGGCCTTTCGCGCGATTCGAATTGCCATAGGTCCTGATTCGCGTCCAAGCTCTACCTGACTCCATGTTGAACCGCCATTGACATCGAGAGGATACTGTCTGATGCAGTATGCCATGGGGTCCCCGATCTTCCGATGAGTCATGCGCCTCGTGCTCGATTGCTTGTCGTGCGATTCTTCCCCCCAATGTTGCGTTCGGAGGACGCGTTGAGGGATGGTCTTCGACAAGAGCATGCATATTGCCTGGTCGCAGGTGTTTTTCGTTGGCGGACGAGTCTCGACACGCGCTCGAGCGCAACATTGGGGGAAGAATCGCGCGTGCGGTGGCCGCTTGCGTTTCCATTGCCAGTTTCAAGAGGCGGCTTTCGGGCATTGTGCTGCTGTTGGAAATGTTCTGTCGGCGAATCCTTCGCTTTCGAACGAATTCGTCGAACGGGCCGCTCATCATGTTCGGCGTACTGTCGACGCCGTCGGCGATACCGCCGCTGAGGGATGCGGGCGCTTCTAATACGCGGTCGGATTGCTTGTGTGTTTGTGGTCTGGGCAGGATTGGTGTCGTATAATTCGAACCACTACGCTTAATCGACGCATACGACGAGGAGCTTACCGACCATGCTCGAAAACCTCTCCGAACGCCTTCAAGGCATATTCTCCGGTTTGCGCGGCAAAGGCCGCCTGACCGAGGACGACATCAACGGCGCCATGCGCGAGATCCGCATGGCGCTTCTGGAAGCGGACGTCAACTTCAAGGTGGTCAAGACCTTCGTTGCCAACACGAAGGAGCGCTGCCTGACCGCAGAGGTGCTCGACTCGCTCACGCCTGCTCAAAACGTCATCAAGATCGTGCTGGACGAACTGACCGGGCTTTTGGGGCGCACGGACTCCAAGCTGGTGCTGTCCAGCCGCATTCCCAACGTGATCATGCTGGTGGGCTTGCAGGGCTCCGGCAAGACCACCGCAGCCGCGAAGCTGGCGTACCGTCTGAAGCAAGAGAACCACAGCCCGTTGCTGGTTGCCTGCGACGTGTACCGTCCCGCTGCGGCCGATCAGCTGGAAACGCTCGGCGGCGAGATCGGCGTGCGCGTGTACCGCGGCGACGGGCAGGATCCCGTGAAGATCGCCGCCGAGGGCGTTCAGGACGCCATCGACAATCTGCGCGACGTGGTCATCGTCGACACGGCGGGCCGCCTGCACGTCGACGACGAGATGATGGACGAGGCCGAGGCCATCAAGCGCGCGGTCAAGCCCGACCAGATCCTCATGGTGGTCGACGCCATGACCGGCCAGGACGTGGTGAACGTGGCGAGCGCGTTCGCCGAGCGGGTGGACTTCGACGGCGTGATCATGTCGAAGATGGACGGCGACGCCCGCGGCGGCGGCGCGCTTTCCATCAAGCAGGTCACCGGCAAGCCCATCAAGTTCATCAGCTCGGGCGAGAAGCCCGATTCCCTTGAGGAATTCCATCCCGACCGCATGGCGAAGCGCATCCTGGGCATGGGCGACGTGGTCAGCCTCATCGAAAGCGCCGTGGCGGTGCAGCAAGAGGAGATGGAGGCCGAGTCCGCCGAGCGCATGATGAAGGCGCAGCTCAACCTCAACGACTTCATCGAGATGAACCGCCAGGTTCGCAAGATGGGAGGCGTGTCGAAGCTGATCAGCGCCTTGCCCGGCGGCGATAAGGCCATGGCTTCCGGCCAGGTCGACGAGAGGGCGTTCGATCATATGGAGATCATCATCAACTCCATGACGAAAGCGGAGCGCGAAAAGCCCGACCTCCTGAACGGCAGCCGCCGCGCGCGCATCGCGGCGGGGGCGGGCGTCACCGTCTCGGACGTGAACCAGCTTATGAAGAAGTTCAACGAGACGAAGAAGATGATGAAGAAGATGATGCCCGCCATGGAGGAGATGCAGGGAGGCCGAAAAGGCAAGAAGGGCAAGAAGGGCCGCCGCCGTCGGGGGATTCCCGGCATGGGCGGCATGAGCATGTCCGACATCAAGAAGCTCCAGGATATGATGGGGCAGTAGCGCGATTCCACCGGCAATTGCCGGTGGAACTGTTTGGGGGATCCCGGCGTCCTCGTGAAGGCCGTGCGGGCGAGCGGCCCGCTTCGCCTGCACGGCCTTGCGGCTTGAAGCGCATCCGCGCGACCCTGCTCTGCTATACTTGCCTGCGCGACGCGTTCGCGCGCCGCGCAGGCAAGACGGCGACAAACGACAGGAGGCGCGCCATGGCGCTTGAGATACGCCCGTACCGTGAAGAGGATCTTTCGGGCATGATCAAGGTGTGGAACGAAGTGGTCGAAGGCGGGGAGGCTTTCCCGCAGATCGAACCGCTCACGCTCGATACCGCGCGTGAGTTTTTCGCCGAACAGGCTTTGGCTACGGTGGCGGCTATCGACTCGAAGCTGTTCGGCCTGTACATTCTCCACCCGAACAACGTGGGCCGATGCGCCCATATCGCGAATGCCAGCTACGCCGTTGCGTCGAGCGCCCGCGGCGTCGGCTTGGGACGCGCCCTCGTGCAGGATTCGCTCGAGCAGGCGGCCAAGAAGGGCTTTTTGGGCTTGCAGTTCAATGCGGTGGTCTCCAGCAACGAAGGCGCCATCCATTTGTACGAGGACATGGGTTTCACGCGCGTGGGCACCATTCCCTGCGGATTCGTCAACTTCATGGGCTCTTACGAGGACATGCACATCTACTTCAAGAGCACGGCCCGCTCTGCTTCCAACTGCTGAGGGTAGCCTTCAGCCTGGTCGAGGTTGCACTGGACGCCTCGAGATCGGTGCATGCCGGTTTCGAGGCGTCCGTTCGAATGGGAGCCTCGTCGGTTTGCCGGAGGGCGCAAGACGCTGCTTGCGCAGCTACTCGGCAATGACGACTTCAGGATGCTCGCGGTCGATTACGGCGCGCGTCGTCACGGTTGCTCCCAAGTAGCGTTCCATGAGGGCGGCGAACTCGTCGAGCGCGGCTTCGAGGTCGCCGCGGCGGGCCGGATCAATGCTCTCGATCACGAGGAACGCGTTCTCGGATTCGTCCGTCAGCGCCGTGCGCTGCCCGTCGCGCCAGTTGAAGCAGCGGCAGACGGCGCCTGCATCGTCGCGATAGCAGAGTTCTCCCGGCAGCGTGGGATCGTCCTCGTCTTCGCCGAGGGGCAAAAACGCGTCGCCGCCCTCGGTCAGCCCCAGGCGCAAATCGCCGACGAAGGCGTCGATGTCCTCGCCGCCCACGGGCAGGGCGTATTTGAGCGAAATGGCGTTGTAGGCGTCCACGGACGGCGTGATGGATCCCACGGGGTTGCCTTTCAGCACGCGCTTGAGCAGGTTCTCGATCGAGCAGCGCGCGCCTTTCTTCGTTTTGAACTGCCGATACGCCTCGCGCCACACCTTGACCGGCTCGTTTTCGGAAATCACGTTGCTGATCAGGTGGGTGTTTGCTTCGCAGTTCGCGTCGCTCAGCAGCCTCGAGATCTCGGCGGCGTCGGCGGCGGGCACGTCACCTGCTCTTTTCATGTCGTGAACGACGATGACGCCGATGGCGGCATCGGGGAACAGCTCCCAAAACGAGCTTTCAGCTATAAACTTTTGCATGTCCTTCTCCTTCGTGTCGTCGTTGCCGTCCTTCGTGCATCGTGAAGTTGAGGCCGATGATTCCTACGGCGATCAACGCGATGCAGATAATCTTAGGCGCGCTTGCCGGCTCCTTCGCGGCAGCGTTTTGAACGCGTGGAACAATAGCCCGAAGCTGACGATCGTGCCTCCAACGGTGAGCAGGTTGGGAACAAGCTTTGTGAAACCTTCGAAAGCTCGAGCTCGCAGACCCAAGGCATCTCGAACGAGCCGGCGATGACCAAGATAGCCCAATTCATGGTTCCTTCCAACAAAAAAGCATGTCTGCTCTGTCTTCTCAGGCATGCTGATGAAAGCGCGCATGCTCGCGTCTTGATCTACCCGGCGGCAGATACCCTATGTGATTGGTTTGGCCGGGTGCTGCACTGGGGCGGGCGAGCTGAACGCTCGCGCATCCCGACATTGCGGCGGCTGCCATGCGCATGTCGGGTGCACTCAAACGTGGGCTTTTCGAGGACGATTGCGCCTTGCTTTGCGCAGCGGACCTTAAACACTTAAAATTCGGCTTGGTAATCCGCTTGTCAAACCGGTAGTTTCGCCGTATCATAAGCAATTGCTGTTTTCCCTACACCGTAATGACGGTGTCGAGGCATGAATCGTATGTAAGAAGCAAAAGGAGTTCATCTTCATGGCAGTTAAAATTCGCCTGGCCCGCCACGGTGCCAAGAAGCGTCCGTACTACCGCATCGTCGTCGCCGATTCGCGCTGCCCGCGCGACGGTAAGTTCATCGAGGAAGTGGGTCGTTACAATCCCTGCTCCGAGCCTGCCATGGTGTCTTTTGACATGGACAAGGTTGACCAGTGGATCAAGAACGGCGCACAGCCGACCGACACGGTCGCTTCGCTGATCAGGCGCGCCCGCGAGAACGCGTAAATCCTATGGCCGAGCAGACGGAAGACATCGTCGGTCTGGTTGAATCCGTTGTACGTCCGCTTATCGAGTTCGAAGACGATCTCGAGATCACGGCGAGCAACGCGGAGGACGGAACGATCCTCGTCGAGGTGCGCGTGCATGAAGAGGACGCTGGCAAGGTGATCGGCCGCCAGGGTCGCGTCATCAAGGCTATCCGCACCCTCGCCCGTGCTGCTGCTTCTCGTACGAACACGCATGTCGAAGTGGAACTTCTCGATTAAATGCGTGCATGGGTTAACGTAGCCGAACTGGCTCGAACAAAAACCTTATCGGGAGGGCTCGTCGCGCGAAGCGTGCCGGGTCTTCCCTTTTTGCTGTCCGAGGGCCTGGAGGTGGCGTTCGTTCCGCCTCGGCACGACGGACCGCGTCGCGGCATCGTGGAAAGCACGAAGCACGAGGGGAAAGACGCGTATCTGGTCACGTTCGAAGGCGTGCGCGACATCGATACGGCAGAGCTGCTGGCTGGGTGCTATTGCCTGGTTCGACGAGCTGATCTGCCTGAAGATGCGTTGGTCGCGGTTGACGACGACCTTGCGGGCTACGAGGTGCACGATGCTTGCATCGGGTACGTGGGCATTGTGGAGGACGTGCTCGAAAACCCCGGTCAAACGCTTCTTTCGGTTGCCCGAGCGGGCGGGAGCGGATCGGCGCTCATCCCTTTGGTAGATGCCTTCGTTACGGGCTTTGACGACGATGCCCGCCGTATCGACGTAGCTTTGCCCGACGGCTTGCTCGATCTGTAGCGTCCTTGCGCGGCGCTTTCCGTTTGCCTGAAAGGACCCTTCCGTGATCATCGAGACGCTCTCGACGTTTCCCTCTATGTACGATTCCGTTATGGGCTCTTCCATGATGCGCATAGCGCAGGAGAAGGGCATCCTTGAGTTCAAAGCGCACGATCTGCGGGATTGGACGCACGACAGGCATCGCACTACCGACGACGACCCGTACGGCGGCGGCGACGGGCTGGTCATGAAATGCGCGCCCATCTTCGAGGCGCACGACGACATCGTAGCCAAGCATTCTGCGCGCCCCTGCACGATTTTCCTGAGTCCGCATGGGGCTCCTTTCGACGATGCGCTGGCGTGCGAGTTGGCGCAGGAAGACCGCTTGCTGTTCGTGTGCGGCCATTACGAAGGCATCGACGAGCGCGCCTACACGCTGGCTGATCGCGTGATATCGCTGGGCGATTACGTGCTCACGAGCGGCGAACTGGCGTCCATGGTGGTCATCGACGCCGTGGTGCGCAAGGTTCCGGGCGTGTTGGGGGCCGAGACGGGTGCTCTCGGCGAGAGTTTCGCCGACGGCCTTTTGGAGTATCCCCAGTATACGCGTCCGGCTTCGTTTCGCGGTATGGAGGTTCCGCCGGTTCTTTTGTCGGGAAACCACGCAGCCGTGGCTCGCTGGCGTCGCGAATGCAGCCTGGAGCGCACTTATCGCTTGCGCCCTGACTTGCTTGACGCCGTGGACTTGTCTTCGGAGGATAGGAAATTCCTCAACGCCCTGTAGGGCGACAACCCAAACCGCGCAAACCTGCCAGCGAGGACGGTTTGCGCGCGTTCGCCGCGCTGGTCGCATTCGCGTACGGGCAAGCGGACGAAGGGGAGGCGCCGGTTGTATCCGGCGTGCGACGTTTTTCCCGGAAGCTTGAGCCCCGCGCCTCTTTGCCGCTTCCTCTTTCGCCCGGTGATCGGGATTTTTCTGCAAACTTTGTCGAACGGGTCGGGTGCGTCGCTCGGACGCGCTATCATAGGCACTCGTGATCTCATTCGGGCTCCACGCGCCCGCATCGAAAGGATAAGCAGGCTTCATGAATTCCGGTCAGCACGCCGATCATCAGCGTCCGAGCATACTCAGGTCGTTTTTCAGCCTGGTCATCATGGTGGCCTTCGTCTTCGGGCTGTCGTGGTTGCTGAGGACCTACGTGTTCCAGCCGTACGAGATTCCTTCCGGTTCCATGGAAGAGACTATCATGACGGGGGACATGGTGTTCTCCGAAAAGGTGAGCTACTATTTCCGTGAGCCTGCGCCGGGCGACATCGTAACGTTTCAGGATCCCGAGATTCCCGGGCGCGTCCTGATCAAGCGCTGCATCGCCGTGGGCGGGCAGACGGTCGCCGTCGATGACAGCGGCCTGGTCTACGTGGACGGCCGAGCGCTTTCCGAGCCTTACACCAACGGCTTGCCGTCGTATCCGCTGGCAAGCGACATCACCTATCCCTACACGGTTCCGGAGGGGTTCATCTGGGTGATGGGCGACAATAGGACCAACTCGCAGGACTCGCGTTTCTTCGGCGCCGTGCCGGTCAGCTCGGTCACGGGTCGGGGGGCGCTGGTGTACTGGCCTTTGAGCAATTTCGGCCTGCTGGAATAGCGGGCGTTCGAACACACTGAGGGATTCCGTACGAGGACAAGGAGAGCCATGTCAACCGAAACTGCAAACGCTTTGGCGCAGCAGCAGGGGGCCGCCGATCAGCTGCCGCCGACGTTCCAGGACGTCATCATGAACCTGCAGCGCTACTGGGCAAACGCAGGCTGCGTTATCCTGCAGCCTTACGACAACGAGGTGGGTGCCGGCACCAACGCGCCCGCCACCACGCTTCGCTCGCTGGGACCCGACACGTGGCGCACGGCCTACGTGCAGGGCAGCCGCCGCCCTACCGACGGCCGTTACGGCGAGAACCCCAACCGCACCCAGCACTACTTCCAGTTCCAGGTGCTCATGAAGCCCTCGCCCGACAACATCCAGGACCTGTACCTGGGCAGCTTGCGCGCCATCGGCATCGACGTGGACGCGCACGACGTCCGCTTCGTGGAGGACGACTGGGAAAGCCCGACGCTGGGCGCCTGGGGCCTTGGCTGGGAGGTGTGGATCGACGGCATGGAGGTGACCCAGTTCACCTACTTCCAGCAGGTCGGCGGCTTCGAGTGCAGCCCGGTCCCGGTGGAGATCGCCTACGGCCTGGAGCGCTTGACCATGTTCGTGCAGGGCGTGGACAGCATGTTCGACATCGTGTGGAGCCGGGGTGCCGACGGGGTGACGTTCACGTACGGCGACGTGTACCTGGAAAACGAGCGCCAGTACTCCAAGTTCAACTTCGAAGTGGCCGACACCGACTTCCTGTTCCAGGAGTTCAACGAGCGCGAAGCCGAGTGCAAGCGCACGCTCGAGGCTGATTTGCCGCTGCCCGCTTACGACAGCGTGCTCAAGTGCTGCCACACCTTCAACCTGCTCGACGCGCGCGGCGTGATCTCTGCAACCGAGCGCATGGCCTACATCCTGCGCGTTCGCACGCTGGCGAAGGCCGTGTGCGCAAGCTATATGGAGCACGTGGTGGGCATCAAGCCTGCCGAAGACGTCGAGGCAGGAAAGGAGGAGGTACGATGAGCATTCTGCATACGCTCGCATTCGAGATCGGCACCGAGGAGATTCCGGCGTTCGATCTGCACAAGGCAACGCTTCAGCTTGAGAAGCTGGTTCCGGCCGCGCTCGACGAAGTGCGCATACCGCACGGCGACGTGGCCATCTATACTACGCCCCGCCGCCTGATCGCGATGGTGTCCGATGTGGCCGATACGACCGAGGCTCTTGACGAGGTGTTTCGCGGTCCGTCCGCTAAGATCGCGTTCGATGCCGACGGCAACCCGACGAAGGCCGCGGCTGGTTTCGCGCGCGGCAAGGGCGTCGATGTCGATGCGCTTGAGCGCCGCGAGGAGCATGGCGTGGAGTACGTGTTCGCCACGAGGAGCGTTCCCGCGCGCGACGTGGCCGAGCTGTTGCCCGGCGTGCTGGAGGGCGTGATCGAGGGCATCTCGTGGCCGAAGTCCTGCCGCTGGGGCACCACGAGCGAGTATTTCTCGCGTCCGGTGCGCTGGCTTGTGGCCATGCTGGACGAGCGCGTGATCCCCGTTTCCTTCGCGGGCTTGACTGCCGGCAGCCTGACGCGCGGCCATCGCTTCTTGGCTCCCGGCCCGCATGAGGTGGCCACGGCCGCCGATCTTCTGGGCGTTGTCGAGGCTGCCCATGTGGTGACGAGCGAGCAAGCGCGCGAGCAGGTTATTCGAGTAGGCGTGGCGCAGGCCGAGGCACAGACGGGCGCTCGCGCCGAGCTGCCCGAGAAGACCCTGCTGGAGGTCACGAACCTCTGCGAGCAGCCGACCGTGCTGGTGGGAACCTTCGACGAGGAGTTCCTGCGCGTGCCGGAGGAGATCATCGTGGATGCGATGCTCATGCATCAGCGCTACTTCCCGCTGTACGATGCGAACGACAAGCTGACCAACAACTTCATCGTGGTGAGCAACGGCGACCCGGCGCATGCCTCCACCATCATCGACGGCAACGAGCGCGTGGTGCGCGCGCGCCTCTCCGACGCCAAGTTCTTCTACGAAGAGGATCTCAAGCGTCCGCTCGAGGCGTACGTCGATCATTTGGACGAGGTGGTGTTCCAGGAAACGCTCGGCACCATGAAGGCGAAGACCGACCGCATCGTGGCGCTGGCGAAGCACCTGGCTTGCGACGCGGGGCTTTCCGAAGCCGACGCCGCCGACGCCGAGCGCGCTGCGTATCTGGCCAAGGCCGACCTGGTGACGAACGCCGTGGTGGAGTTCACCAGCGTCCAGGGCATCATGGGCTCGTACTACGCCGAGGCTGCGAACGAGAGCGCCCAGGTGGCGCGTGCGATCGCCGATCACTACCGTCCCCGCTTCTCCGGCGACGAGCCGCCCGCGTCCAACGTGGGCAAGATCGTGGCGACGGCCGACAAGCTGGACACCATCTGCGGCTTGTTCGCGGTGGGCCAGGGCCCGACCGGATCTTCCGACCCGTTCGCGTTGCGCCGCAGCGCTATCGGCATCGTTGCCATGCTCGAAGGCGGCCTTCCCGTTTCCCTGACGGCCGCCATCGATGCGGCGCTGTCCACTTACCAGGCGGCCGGCGTGGAGTTCGATCGGGACGCGGTTCGCGCCGAGGTGTCGGACTTCTTCGTCACGCGCACGAAAGTCATGCTGCGCGACGGCGGCTGCTCGCCCGATGCAGTGGACGCCGTGTTGGCTACGGGCGTAGAGGAGCCGGCGCAGATCATCGCCCGCACCCGCGCGCTCGAGGCGGCTCGCACCAACGCTCCCGACGCATTCGACAACCTGGCCATCGCGTACGCTCGCGCAAACAACCTGCGCGACGCGAAACTGGGCTCCGACGTGGACGAGGCCCTGACGGCTGATGCGGAGCGTGCGCTCCTGTCTGCAGCTGACGAGGCCGCCGCACGTGTGTCCGAAGCTCTTGCCGCCGACGACTACGCCGCCGCGCTCGCCGCGCTTTCGGCCCTGCGCGCGCCGATCGATGCCTTCTTCGAGGACGTCATGATCATGGACGAGGACCAGGCGGTGCGCGAGAACCGCCTGCGCTTGCTGAACCGTTTCGTGGCCGTGTTCGCCCACGTGGCGGATTTCGGCAAGATGGCGAAGTCGGCCAAGTAGCGCCATGGGCGATTTCATCGTTCACGAGAACGCGACGCCGCTGCCCACCATTCACGTGATCAGCGATTCGGTGGGCTTGACGGCTCAGGCGGTGGCCCGTGCGGCCGCCGCCCAGTTCGGCGTCACGAATCCCATTATCGAGGTGCTGCCGAAGGCGCGCACGTTCGAGGAGATCGAGGCGTTCATCGACGAGCACAGCGCTTTCCACCGGCAGCGTACGGGGGACGGGCGCATCCTGGTCTTCTACACGCTGGTGGACGCCGGTCTATCGCGTAGGCTGGCGGAGTACGCCGCCTCGCGCGACGACGTAGTGGCCGTCGATCTTATGACGAGCGCGGTGGGAGCCATCGCGCGCATGACGGGGCTTGCCCCGTCCACGACGCCGGGCAGCGTGCACGTGGCCGACCAGTACTACTTCAGGCGGATCGAGGCCATCGAGTTCACCATCGCCCACGACGACGGCCGCAACCCGCAGGAGATCGCGCAGGCGGACATCGTGCTTTTGGGCGTGTCCCGCTCGTCGAAAACGCCGACGTCTATCTATCTTTCGCAGCAAGGCTACAAGGTGGCGAACATCCCGCTCGATCCCTCGACGGAGCCGCCGAAGGAGATCTTCGATGTGGAGCGAACCCGGCTGTTCGGGCTTATGACCACGGCGGAAGTGCTGGTAAGCATCCGCCAGCGAAGGCTCGGCCGTGCCGGCGGGGTGGCTTCGCGCTACGCCGATCCTGAGTTCGTCTACCAGGATCTGGAGAAAGCGCGCGCCCTGATGCGCAAACTCGGCTGCATTGTCATTCACACCGAAAATCGAGCCGTTGAGGAAACCGCTCAAGAGATTTTGCGCTACTATGAGCGCGTTCATCCGCCATCGGCTGATATGATGGGCTAGACCTGTGACTCAAGGTTCGAAACGGTAACGAAAAGCACTTCGGGTTAAGGAGAAAAAGTGACTGAAGAAGTCAAGCGAGTCTATGCGTTCGGCAAGGACGCTCAGGGCAACAACGTGACCGAGGGCAACACCAACATGAAGGCGATCCTCGGCGGCAAGGGTGCGAACCTTGCTGAAATGGCCAACATCGGCCTGCCCGTACCTCCGGGATTCACCATCACGTGCCAGACGTGCATGGAGTACGCCAATGCCGGCAACACCTGGCCCGAAGGCGCGCTCGACACCATTCGCGAGTACCGCGAGGATCTTGAGACCCGCATGGGCAAGAAGATCGGCGATGCCGAGGATCCCCTGCTTGTTTCCGTTCGCTCCGGCGCTCCCATGTCCATGCCGGGCATGATGGACACCGTGCTGAACCTGGGCCTGAACGACCAGTCCATCAACGGCCTGATCAAGCAGACCGAGAACCCGCGCTTCGCATGGGACTCCTACCGTCGCTTCATCCAGATGTTCTCCGGCGTGGTCATGGGCTTGGACGGCGACCTGTTCGAGAACGCCATCACCGCTATGAAGAACCTGCGCGGCGTGGCGTCCGACACCGACCTGACCGCCGAAGACCTACAGGAGCTCGTGGCCGAGTTCAAGCAGATCTTCGCCGAGAACGTTTCCGCCGAGGCGTATCCGAGCCTCATGGTCGACGGCGCGATGCAGTTCCCGCAGGACCCCATGGCTCAGCTGCAGCTTGCCATCGAGGCCGTGTTCGGCAGCTGGAACAACCCGCGCGCCACGCTGTACCGCAAGCAGAACAAGATCGCCGACGACCTGGGCACTGCCGTCAACGTGCAGTCCATGGTGTTCGGCAACAAGGGCAACACCTCCGCCACGGGCGTCGCGTTCACGCGCAACCCCGCTAACGGCGACAAGGAATTCTACGGTGACTACCTGGTGAACGCGCAGGGCGAGGACGTGGTGGCGGGCATCCGCAACACGAGCCCCATCGCCGAGCTCAAAGAGGTCGCAGGTCTGGAAGAGGCCGGTCGCGAGCTGGAAGAAGTGTTCGTGACGCTTGAGAACCACTTCCGCGACATGTGCGATATCGAGTTCACCATCGAACAGGGCAAGCTGTGGATGCTGCAGACCCGCGTGGGCAAGCGCACCGCGGCCGCCGCGCTGCATATCGCCATCGAAATGGAGAAGGAGGGCCTCATCTCGAAGGAGGAGGCCGTCATGCGCGTGGATCCCGATCAGCTCGATCAGCTGCTGCACCCGCAGTTCGACAAGGATGCCGATTACGACGTGCTGGCTCGCGGCCTGAACGCCTCTCCGGGCGCTGCCGTGGGCGAAGCCGTGTTCTCCGCGGTGGACGCTGTAGAGGTTTCCGAGGCCGGTCGCAAGTGCGTGCTGGTTCGCTGGGAGACCAACCCCGACGACCTGGCCGGCATGATCGCCGCCGAGGGCATCTTGACCTCGCACGGCGGCAAGACCTCTCATGCTGCCGTTATCGCGCGCGGCATGGGCACTCCGTGCGTGTGCGGCGTGGAGGCGCTGCGCATCGACGCCGAGAAGAAGCAGGCTATCGTGATGGGTACCGACGTCGTCATTAACGAGGGCGACATGATCTCCATCGACGGCACGTCGGGCATCGTGGTGCTGGGCGCTGTCGACCTGGTGCTTCCCGAGCTTACCGGCGACCTGGACACTATCCTGGAGTGGGCTGACGAGTTCCGCACGCTGGGCGTGCGCGCCAATGCCGACAACCCCGAGGATGCTGAACTGTCCCGCGGCTTCGGTGCTGCGGGCATTGGCCTGTGCCGCACCGAGCATATGTTCCTGGGCGATCGCAAGCAGATCATCCAGACCTTCATCCTGAATGAGGACGAAGCCGTGCGCGAGAAGGCTGTGAACGATCTTCTGGCTGCTCAGACGGGTGACTTCCTGGGCATGTTCGAAGCCATGGACGGGCTGCCGGTTATCGTGCGCCTGCTCGATCCGCCGCTGCACGAGTTCCTGGAAAGCCCGCGCGCTCTTGACGTGGAAATTGCCAAGCTGGAGGCTACCGGCGGCGACAAGGCGACCATCGCCGAGAAGCGCAAGCTTATGGAGCAGATCGACTCGATGAGCGAGGCCAACCCCATGCTGGGCCTGCGCGGTTGCCGCTTGGGCATCGTGTATCCCATTCTGCCGGTCATGCAGGTTCGCGCCATCGCTACGGCATGCGCCGAGCTCAAGAAGCGCGGCTTGGATCCGAAGCCCGAGATCATGATTCCGCTGGTGTCCGTGCTTCCCGAGCTGGAGAAGCTGCGTCGCGTGGCCGAGGAGGCCATTGCCGAGGTTGCCGCCGAGCAGGGCATCGAGTTGGACATCCCCGTGGGCACCATGATCGAGCTGCCGCGCGCTGCCGTTACCGCTGACGAGATCGCCACGCAGGCGGACTTCTTCAGCTTCGGCACGAACGACCTGACCCAGACGACGTTCGGGTTCAGCCGCGACGACGTGGAGGCCGAGTTCGTTCCGCAGTACCTGGCCGAGCGCCTGTTGCCGTACAACCCCTTCGCCACCATCGATCCGGGCGTTGCCAAGCTGGTCGAGATGGGCGTCGAGCTGGGTCACAAGGGCAATCCCGACATCGTGTGCGGCGTATGCGGCGAACACGGCGGCGATCCCGACTCTGTGAAGATGTTCCACAAGATCGGTCTGGACTACGTCAGCTGCTCGCCGTACCGCGTGCCGCTGGCTCGCTTGGCCGCCGGTCAGGCTGCCCTCGCCGAGAAGATGGGCGACGCGCGCGACAAGTAAGCGCTTTCAAAAGCATGCATGTCCGAAGGACCCGCAGCGAACGTGCTGCGGGTCCTTCTGCGTGCGAAGAGAATAGCGGGGCGCCTTTTGGCAAACTCGCGTTCGCGCTCGAGCGTTGCCGGGGTTTTCGCCTCGCGCGCCGAGCTGCGGATCCTAGCGGCGCTTGCGACGAACGGGGGAGGGCGCGCGATGTTTGTGGGCGCAAATCGGGACCTGTGACACGCTGTGCGCCCGATCCGCCCTTTCTCGACGGCGCTTTAACGATAAAAGCCCAGGTGGTGGTTTTTCCAGATGCGCCTGCAGCACCGTTTTCCCGTTCGATAGTGTCACAGGTCCCGATTTGCGCCCAGGTCGACAGGCACCCGCGTACCTGGGCACAGCTGCGTCCGGATGCGAAAACGAGTGAATCAGGAGAGGTCCGGCAATGCGAACGCTGTTTGGGCATTGCTGCATAGTCTTTCGTATTCTGAAAGACTACCCGTTTGGGTGATGCGCGCACGGCGTTGGGACTCCTACACTTGCAGCGAGGAAAGGAGGATTCGATGCAGATGTTTCCGCGCGTGTGCGCATGCGTACTTGCGGCGGGGGAGTCCAAACGCATGGGAGCCTGCAAGCTGCTCTTGCCGTTCGCAGGCTCGACGCTGCTCGAACGCGCGCTCGACGCTGCGATCGGGTGCGCAGCGGAGGGCGTTGCGGTGGTGACGGGCGCGTACCGTAGCGAGATGGCGGCTACCATTGCATGCGCCGGCGTTGAGGAGGTGCATAATCCTTCGTGGGGCAACGGGCAGGCTTCATCGGTGAAAACGGCGGTGTGCCATGCCTCATCGGAGGGATTTGATGCTGTCCTGCTCATGGTCGCCGATCAGCCCTTTGTGACCGCTTCTCATCTGGATGCCCTCCTAACCGAGTACGATGCCGGAAGGGCAGGGGCGTATCTGAGCGCGAACGGCAATCGCTGCGGGAATCCGTGCTTGTTCGACAAGCGCTGCTTTTCCTCTCTGACGAAGCTGGAAGGGGACGAAGGAGCTCGCTCGCTGTTTCGGCGCGATTCCAGCTTTCCCGTTCGGTATATCTATTTTGACGACGTCGATCTGTTCGAAGATGTCGATACGCCGCAAGATCTTGCGCGACTCGAAGCGTTCGCTCGGGAGGGAAGGGAGACGCATCGTGTTTGAACCGTGCGCTGCTCCGCCGCTTGATCGTGCTCAGTTTCCCGTACTCGAACGGCGCATCGGACGTGACGGCGATCGTGCGCTCGCGTATCTCGACAATGCAGCCACCGCGCTTGTGCCTCGGCGCGTGACCGACGCTGTAACGCGCTTTCTGCATACGAGCTGCGCCAATATTCATCGGGGTGCGCATGTACTGGCCGAAGAGGCCACCGACGCCTATGAGTGCGCGCGAGAGCATCTTGCGGCTTACCTGGGGGTAGAGGATTCGGCGCGCGTCGTGCTCACGCACGGTGCCACTGAGTCGCTCAACCTGGCGGCGCTGTGCTGGGCGGAGCATGCGCTGCGTCCGGGCGATATAGTGGCCGTGGCCGAAGACAATCATCACTCTAATATCGTGTGTTGGCTGATGCTGGCCGAGCGCCGCGGGGTCGAGCTGGCCTGGATACCCGTCAAAGCCGATGGCAGGCTCGATTACGGAGCTTGGTGCCGCATTGCTGCGCGCGCTCCTAAAGTAGTGGCGCTGGTGCAGCAGTCGAACGTCATCGGCTGGATGCAACCCGATCTTCCCCGTATTCTGGACGATGCGCGTCGCATGGGTGCCTTTATTGCATTGGACGGTGCACAGGCGGCTGCCCATGCGCCGGTAGATCTGGCCACCCTGCCTGTCGACTTCTACGTCCTTTCGGCGCATAAGATGATGGGGCTCACCGGTATCGGTGCGCTTGTGTGCTCGCCGCGCGCTCTCGAAGGCATGAGGCCCGCCATCGGGGGAGGCGGGATGGCGGCTCGGGTGGACGCGCGCGGCTACGTGCCCGCGTCCGGTCCGCAGGGTTTCGAGGCGGGTACGCCCGCCATCGCCGCTGCCGTTGCATGGGACGAGGCGTTGTCCATGTTGGAGGAGGCGGGCATGGAGGCGGTGCATCGTCACGTGGCTGCGCTGGCGTCCCGCGCCCAGCGTGGGTTGAGCGATCTGCCGGGCGTGCGCGTGCTGGGCGGGATGCCTTCCGCTTGCGCATCGCTGGTGAGTTTTGCGGTGGAAGGCGTGCACCCTCACGATGCAAGTGCGGCCTTCGATGCCGAAGGCGTGCTCGTGCGCGCCGGGCATCATTGCGCCAAGCCGATTCATGCAGCCCTCGGCGTGCGCGCAAGCGTGCGTGCCAGTTTCGCAGGCTACTCGAGCGAGGCGGATGTGGATGCGTTGCTGCGTGCCGCGACGCTTCTTGTCGAAAGGACGGGGCGTGCGGGCAGATGACGAAATGATTCAAGAGCGCGGAGCGCATCCGATGCGCAAGGGCTTCTCGGGACTGTACGACGCCGAAGCGCAGGGCGACAATCCCTTTTGCGGCGACATGCTGAGCGTGCGCGTGGCTGTGCGGTCAGGAGAAAACGGTGCCGTGATAGAGCGGGCGGCCTTCGACGGCTACGCCTGCACGCTGTGCTCGGCGTGCGCCGATGCGCTTATGCAGCGCGTGGAGGGGATGCGCGTGCGCGAAGCCGAGACGCTGTCTGTCGAGGACGTGCTGGCGCTTTGGGGAGGGCTCGAGGTCGGACGCACCCGACGTGGATGCGTCGAGCTGCCTCTCATCGTGCTGAAGCGAGCGCTCGCTTTGCTACAATAGGGATACGCAGGCTAGGCGCGAGACGACGGGGGGATCGGCGTGCGCGAAGGAACGTCCAGAGGGGGCTGGGGAGGGATCGTCCTTCCTTCGAAGATAAGCATCCCGTCTCCAGCATCGAACGTCATCGAGCGACCAGAGGTGCGCGAGAAGCTGTCGCGCGCTCTAGCGCGCCCGGTCACCTCGGTGGTGTCGGCGGCGGGTTACGGCAAGACCGCTGCGGTGTCCTCATGGGTCGCTTCGCTTTCCGACGTGCCGGTGGCCTGGTACCGGATCGAGGCGGAGGACGCGCCGCTCGAGCGCTTTTGGCTGCACCTTGCGGCTGCTTTGCGGATGGCTGACCAACGGATATGCCCCTCGTTCGACGAGGTGAGATTACCTGAGGACTTCAAAGGCATCCGCCCTGTCATCGACTCGCTCATACTTCAGATGGAGGAGTTTGGAAGCACGTTCGCGTGCGTGCTCGACGATTTTCACGAAGCGCAGGAACATCCGGAGGTTCTTGAAAGCGTTCAGTACCTGCTGCGTCACATGCCCGGCAACGCGCACTTCGTCATTGCCTCGCGCCGGCCCTTGCTCTTCCCGACTGCAAAGATGAAGGTGGTCGGCGAGCTTGCGGAGCTGACCGAGGCCGACCTGCGTTTTTCCTTCGACGAGACGAGGGCCCTGTTCGCATCGATGGGCGTGAGGACGACCGAGGACGAGGTGCGCCTCATACGTTCGGTTACGCAAGGCTGGGCAGCCGGCGATAAGCTGGTTGCTCTGCTGTGCGGCAACGGCCCCCAAACCGATCTTGACCAGGCGCTCGCGCAGGCTCAACGCGGTATGAGCGAATACCTCTTCCAAGAGGTGTTCTCGGTGCTGGGCGAGGACACCCAGCGCTTCTTGGTGCGCACGTCGGCGGTCGAGTCGTTTTGCCTGCCGCTTGCGGAGCGTATCACGGGTCTTTCGCGCGCCGAAGTTGCCGCACAGGTGGACTTCTTGATCGATAACGATCTGTTCACCGAACGGTTTGAGCGCAAGAACGGGGAGGATTGGTATCGCTACCATCTCTTGTTGAGCGAAGTGCTGCGCGAACGTCTGGGCCGTCTTGCTCCGGAGGAATCGGCGGGGGTGAAGCGCGCCGCGCGCGATTGGTACGAAGAGAACGGCTTTCTCGACGCTGCGGTGGAGATTTCCGCCGAGTTGGGGGATTACGAGAGTGTCCGCGACGTCATACTCGCGCACTGGCAGCAGCTGTACATGGACGACTCCCATAAGACCTTGAGGCAATGGGCTTCCGCGATGCCCGAAGCGGCCATTACGGCAAGCCCTCTTTTGTGCGCGGTGCTCGCGATGCCCGCTGCACTCGCCGGTGATTTCATGCGTGCCGATGCGCTCATCCAGGCGGCTGTCGGGCGCCTGCACGACGATCAGGATTTTCTTTTCGCGCTTTGCATGGCGCAAAAAGCCTATATCGCATCGTTTCGCGGCGACCGCTCCGGCATGCGGGCGTACGTGGACGCGGCGATGCGGCACCTCCCGGAAAGCGAGCATTATCTGCGCGGCATGATGCTTCAGATCAATGCCGCCACCCTGTGGTACGACGATCCTGTTGCCGCGCGCGCGGAGCTGGCGCGGGCCGTGCGGCTCCAAGTTCCTATCGGCAACGCAAACCTCTCGTGCTCGGCTTACTGCAACCTAGCGGTGACGTGCGCCGATCTGGGGCTGATGGGCGAGGCGCGAATGAACGCCCGTAACGCTTTGCAGCTGTACGATGAGGAGATCCGCCGATTCAAGCCCATGCTTGCATATGCCCACCTTGCCCTGATGGAATGCGCGTACGAGGAGAACGACTTCGAGCGGGCGCTCGAAGAGCGCAGGGTTGCGTTGGAGACGTCTATCGACGGCGTCGTGCTCGTAAGGCGGGCGGAGTTGGAGGCGCTCGCAGCCAAGATAGGGTATTGCACGAAAAACCCTCGTGCCAAGGAGGCGTTTTTCGAGGCGATGGCTCAAAGCGAGATCGGCGCCGTCTCCGTGTTCCCATCGCTTCCCATGGTAAAAGACTGGTGCGCTTCCTTTCGCCAGCGCGCCGTCGAGAAGCTCGAGGAGCAAGGCGGCACGGTATCCGAGCGCTTGTTCAATGCCATGATCGCCTATCATCTTGATTGGATCGGGAACTTCGAGGAGGTCTGCTCCTTTGCCGAATGGGCTCCGAAAGAGATGCCCTCGCTGCGCGTTCGGGCGCTGAGCGTTGCGGCCGCATTCTCAGAGAAGGTCGCTCAATTCCGGCGTGCGGAGGATTATCTGAGCGAAGCGACCGATCTGGCCGTCGCCGTAGGACTCGAAGGGGCGTTTTGCGAGAACGCCGCCTATGTAAGACCGGTCGCCGAGCGCCTTCTTGCTTGCGGCTTCGAGGGGCAAAACGCGGAATTGCTTCGTTTGGGGCTTGACGACGGGAGGAATCGGGCGCCACAGGCAGCGTTGACCGAACGGGAGCTTTCCGTCATGCGCCGCATAGCCGCAGGCGATACGGTGGCGCAAGCGGCGGAGGCTTTGTACGTCTCCCGCGACACGGTGAAGAAGCATCTTTCGAACACCTATGCCAAGCTGGGCGTGCATTCGAAAATGCAGGCGGTTGCGCTGCTGCGCGAGCAAGGCGTTCTATAGGCGTCTTCTCCCGACCCTTCGAAGCGCGCTTCGCTTTAAAATCACCCGCAACGGTACCTGGTAGGGTAATACGTCTCGGCGGGCCTCGTCCTTAAAGTGTTCCTTACAGTATTGGGATCACTGAATCAGGAGGAGGACAAGCTGATGGCTTACGACGTTACTCGTCGCGACTTTCTCAAAGCTGGCGGGGTGGCCGGCTTTGCAGCAGGCGTGGCCGGCTTGGGGATCGGATCGATACTCGGTACGCCGGAGACCGCGCTAGCGGAAACCGTCACGGTGACCGATTTCGTGTACACCTGTCCCGTATGCGGGCGGAAAACCACGGACTACGATGCTCTTGTGAAGCATTTCGAGGAGGAGCATCCCGACGCAAGCTCCGGCGTGCCGCAATGCGTCGAGCTCATGATCAACGGGAACGTCGTCAAAGTGCAAGCAGAACCGCATTGGACCCTGCGCGAAACCCTGCTCAAGGCGGTCGGGTTGACCGGCAACGCAAAGGAGATGTGCGATCGGGGCGGGTGCGGCTCGTGCACGGTTCTCATCGACGGCGTACCGGCCTTGTCATGCAGCACGTTGGTCGTGGAATGCCCGGGCAAGCAGATCGAGACGTCCGAGGGCATCGCCGCCGACGAGCGATGGAGGCCCTTGGTTGAAGCGTACGCGAAGCACGATGCCATGCAGTGCGGCTACTGCACCCCCGGGCAGTTCACCGTCGCGAAGTACATCATCGAAAAATACGGGCAACCAACTGAGGAGCAGATTCGCGCCGAGTTGGCTGGCAATATTTGCCGATGCGGAACGTACAAGAGGCATGTGGAGGCTATTCAGGAAGCCGCATCGGCCATCGAAGGGGGTAACTAATGGGCGAAACGAGCGTTTGGGAGCTTGAGGGAGCCAACCAGGATCGCGAGGATTTCAAGGTCGTCGGCACATGGGACCATCCTGGACGCCAATCATGGGACATGGTTTCGGGCGCGGCCAAGTACCCTACCGATCTGTGGATGGAGGGCACGCTCACGGCTATGGCGCTGCGTAGTCCGTACGGGCATGCGAAAGTAAAGAGCTTGGACATCTCCGGGGCGGAGCGGATGGAGGGCGTCGAGCTCGTCCTTACCTACGAAGATGAAGAACTTGCTGCGATGCCCGTCAACGTTCCGAGCTACTTCGAGTTCGGCCGCAGCCCCCTGCTTGGCGACGAGGCCGAGTTCGAAGGCGACGAGGTGGGCTGCGTGGTGGTGGCTATCAACGAGGAGACGTGCAAGCGCGCGCTCGAGGCGGTCAAGGTGGAATGGGAGGTTCTTCCGTTCGTTACCGACCCTCGGGAGGCGGCGAAGCCGGGCGCGCCCATTTTGCGTCCCGAAATGAACCCCGACTCGAACATGACGGGAAACACGTTCGGCGCGCCTATCGAGTGGGAAATCGGCAACGTCGAAGAAGGGTTCAAAGAGGCTGACTACATTGAGGTTGTAGAGTACGGGCGCCCTATGTGGAGCCAGTTCCGACCGATGCCGCCCGCGTACTTCTCGTACTGGGACAACGATCCTTGGGGCAATCCTGATGGGGAGAAGATGTGCTATGTCACGAATCACGCGCATTTCCCCAGCAACGGCCCTATCGTTTCCGCATTCATGGGCTTGGGGTCGCATGCCGACAAGTTTCGCGCCCTGTCACCGTACATGGCAGCGCGCTATTGCGATTTTGTGGAGAAGCGCGGAGCGCAGTTTGCCCCCGTGCTGTCGAAGCGATTGGGCGGCGTGCCGGTCCGCTACGTTCAGAGCCGCCGAGAATCGTTCGACGCGGCAGTGCCGCAAACGTATTTCACGGTGCGCATCGGTTTCAAGAAGGACGGAACCTTGGTGGCGGTTCAGTCGAAGAACGTGCATCAGAGCGGCGCGCGCGGCGGTTACGGAGACAAGACGCACGGGCACCTGGTGCTTCCTGCGAACGCGCAGGGATTCAAATCTACCTCGTGTCCGAACATATACTCGGAAATGGCCTATTACGTGACGAACGGGGCATGTACGACGGCTGACCCCGGCAAAGATCATTGGGAGCCCGTCAACCTGGCCTTCGCCAAGATCGCGGACACGTTGGGGATTCCGATTTCCGACGTCATCATGAAGAACGTGAAGGTGACCGAGCCCTCTCTGTCGACGTGCATGGCTTCCGGCAAAGAAGCGTTTGGATGGGATGAGAAATGGCACCTGGCTGGCCAGCGCACGCTCGAAGACGGGCGCCTGCACGGGGTGGCTTGTCGCGCATGCTGGTCAATGACCTGGGGAATGATATCCTACAACATCAACTTGCGCATGGGCGTCGACGGAAAGGTGTACATGCCCTACGCCGAGTCGCTCATCGGCACGTTCTGGCCTGATTCGGCCCAGCTGGTCATCGCGGAAGAAATGGGCATGAAGCTGGAAGACGTCATCGTCTACTACGCGCCGAACTACAACAACTGGCAGCAGGGCGATGCTGCCGATCGCGGCGCCACCTGCACCTGGGCCGCGAAAGAGGCAGCCGTTCAGCTGAGGGCCCAGATACTTCAGGTTGGCTCTGCATTGCTCGGGGCTTCTCCCGACGAAGTGGATTTGATCGATTCCATGATCACGCTCAAGTCCGATCCTTCGAAGCGGGTCTCGCTCGTGGGCATCGGTCAGCTTGCCGTCGGCTACTGCGGCAAGCCGAAGGTTCCGTTCCAAAACGACGTCATACGCACGATGAACGTCGACTTTTGCGAAGTGGCCGTCGACCCCGAAACGGGCTTGGTGGATATTCTCGATTACTGCTCAGCCCATGATTTCGGCAAGGTGATCAGGCCTTCGTCCGCCATCGGCCAGCTGGAGAATTCCCTGACCATGGCATCGGGCCGGGCATTGCGCGAAGAGCTGATCTGGGACGAGGGGACAGGCGTGCTGCTCAACGGCAATCTGTACGACTACAAGGTTCCCACCGCGCTCGATCAGCCTGTGATCAACGCCGTGCCCGTGGAGACGCGCTGCGGCGGCGGCGCGTACGGATCGACCGGGGTTGCGCATGCCCATGCCGATGCCGGATTGGTGGGTCTGGCGATTCAGAACGCCATCGGATCCTTCATTCCCATGGTGCCCTACACCCCCGACAAGGTGCTTTCGGCTTTGGGAACGACGGGTTCTGACAGCAACGCCAAAGCGTAAGGGAGGAAGGTTTTCGTGAAACACTTCAAGCATATGCAGGCCTCTTCGGCAAAAGAGGCGGCTAACCAGACGAAAAACGGAGCCTCGGTGCTCATTGCCGGCGGCACGGACATCTTGGGAACGCTCAAGGACGAGATACTGCCGACCTATCCTGAGACGGTGGTTGACATTAAGACCATCGAGGGAATGGACGAAATCAAAGAGGACGGCAATGCGCTGCGCATCGGCGCCTTGGCCACATTGGCGCAGGTGGCCGAGAGCGAAACGGTGAAAAACGGGTGCCCGGTCCTTGCCGAGGCGTGCGCTCGCGCAGCGTCTCCTACCATACGACACATGGGAACGATCGGCGGCAATGCGTGCCAGATGCATCGCTGCTGGTACTTCCGCACGCCTGACGATCGGTTCCACTGCATCCGAAAGGGCGGGGATTGGTGTCCGGCGCGCATCGGGGACAATCGCTACCATTCTATTTACGGGGACCAGGACGGTTGCTATGCATCGAGCTCGCACGACACGGCTCCTGCGTTGGCGGCCCTCGGGGCCACGGTGGTGACGACGAATCGCGAGGTTCCTGCGGAAGAGTTCTTCCGTGCGAGCGGTACCCGTTCGAACGTGCTCGAAGACGGCGAGGTCGTCACCGAGTTCAAGGTTCCCAAGGCGCCGAAAAGCGCGTTCCAGAAGTTCGCCTTGCGCAAATCTATCGATTTCCCCTTGGTCAACTGCGCCGTGGCTCAGCAGGAGGACGGTTCGGTACGCGTGGTGCTGGGAGGGGTGTATCCTGCTCCCTGGCGTTCGGCGGAGGCTGAAGCTGAGCTTTCGCGAGGGATCGATGCCGTATCGGTCGAACGTGCGGCGGATGCAGCCGTGTCTGTATGCAAGCCTTTGGGCAAAAACGGATACAAGGTGGAGATAGCGCGCACCATGGTAAAGCGCACCCTGCTCGAGCTCGCTGAACGGGGGTGAGCGCAATGACGCACGATGCTCTCGAATGGAGGCGCGCGCTGCGGTCGGTTCGCGCGATGGTCGACGGGAGCGACGAGATCGTCTGCACGCCTGAGCGTTTGGCGATCCCCCCTTCATCGCGAGAAGGCTTCTATCGGTTGGTTTCGGAAATCCAAGAAGGGCTGGTAGAGGAGGCAGCTGGAAGCGACCTTGCGCGCTCGGAGAGCCTTGCTGCTCGATGCCGAGCGGTCAAGAAGCGCATAGAGGACGCGTCCGGATTGTCGGAACTCGCATTGCCGGCGTCTGTGGGACACTACATCGAGAGCCCTCGACGTGCGCTTGAAAAGACGCTTTTCTGCTGCGTGATGGATTGCCTGCAGACAGGGGAGGACCAGCGCGCCTTGTATCGGAACGCATGCGGCGCGCTTGACCGGGCGCATGCGTCCCTTGCGCGTTACGCCTACGAATTCTGGACGTATTTCGGCGTTGTCGCGGCGTTGGATCCCGTGCGTTTCTGGCTTGTCGAATCGCCCGATACGGTTCAAACGTTCGCCACGCCTGCCGAAAGGATCGTGGTAGGGCATCAGGTGACCAGCCCTGAGCGTCGTATTCCCGATGCGGTGTTCGAGACGAAATCCGGACGGCTGTTCGCATTCAAGAACGAGCCTGCGCGCGAGCTCGACTTTTACGGATTGAGAATCAGAAGACGGCGCGATATGTCGTTGGGAGGGAACAGCGCGGACCAACTGGCTCATCGAGTGCTCATGCTCTATGAGCTGGAGAGCATCGCGAGCATTCCGCTTCTTGCAGATCGCGACAAGTTGATGATCAGGCCCGTCGACCTTATGGTCGAGGTCTTGTCGCAGAAGGAGATGGCGAAGCCTTCTTTTGCCTCGCACGTGGCTTCGCGGTACCGGGCGGTGCCGTCGCGCAGGTCGGTGTGCGTGGTGACCTTGGAAGAGGGAGCTTCGTTTCCTGCAGAGTTCGAAGCGGACCTGACGCTGCCTGCGCGTGACCTCGTGTTCGTCGGCAGCGAGGAGCGGCGTTTGGAAGATATTGCCAGGTTGCTCGACGATGCTGCGCTGCAAGTCGAGCAACCTGCGTAAACGATGATTGGAGAGACTATGAAAGTAGAGCGGAAAAAAGTTACGTTCGCGTCGCTCTTGGCGACGACAGCATTGGTTTTCGGGCTTGCAAGCTGCGCGCCGCAGAACGTCTCCGAAGGAGAGGGCTCCGCGAAAAAAAGCAACGACACGACGGTGGCTGGAGAGTACGTACCCTACGATCCTGCAGTGGAAGCGGAGCATACGTCCGGCAAGGCTATCGAGGGCTCTGAAGAAGAGGAGCTGCAGCAGGAGCGCATTGCAGGCGGCGCGGTAGGCGGGGTGGTTTCCCAGAACCTCGAGCCCTTGGAGGGCATCGTTGACGGGCCTGCGGGCGAGTACGCTCCCGTGTACGGCATCGACGGCGAACCGCCTGCGATAGGGCATGGCGACAACGGCTCTGACTGCCTTAGCTGTCACAGCGGCGAGAGCTCGAAGGCGAAGCAGCCTTTGAGCCATGAATCCGCGAATCTCTCGAACGAAGAGTGCACGAGCTGCCATAAAGCTCGCTAGCGGAGCGTGCTCCAGCGTTTCGACGCTGGAGCGGCTGCCCGAGCCGCCCGCGAACCTCCCGGCAGGCGGCTCGGGCAGCTGAGCGAAGCGTGCTAGAGGAGCGAACGTTCAGGAGCGGTTTGAAAGGAGCACGAAGATGCGCGAGATACGAAACGACGTGGCGCGATGGTTCGAGGCCGGATGCGACGTAGCTCTGGCCCAGGTGACGAAGACTTGGGGGTCTTCGCCGCGCGTTCCGGGGTCGGTGATGGCGGTGAGCGCGTGGGGCGGCATTGCCGGGTCGGTATCGGGTGGCTGCATCGAAGGGAGCGTCATTCAGATGGCGATCGATTGCCTTGAGAGTTCCCAGGGCGGCTGCCTCGAGCGCTTTCATGCTTCTACCGTGCGCGCCCAGGAGGTGGGGTTGTCGTGCGGTGGCAACATCGAGGTGCTCGTATCGCGCCTGGATCGTGCACTGTTCGAGGCGGAGTGCGTTGAACTTGATGCCGAGCGTCCGTACGTGCGCGTCAGTTTTGCTGAGTTGGCGAATGAGAGCGTTGTGGGCGCGTACTTCCTGCTGGTCTCGCCCGATGCGCCTGCGGCGCAAGGGCGCGTGGGCTTGCGGGCTTTTACGGCTCTTGGCTGCGAAGGGTGGCGGTTGATTGTGCCGCGCGACGTGGAGGAACAGCTTGGGCGCGATGCGCTTGCGGAGGCTGCCCGCAGCGTATGCTCTTGCGAACCGACGCAGGATGCAGGACTCGTGCGAATCGGTGCGGGTGCAGCATTTTTTGCGCGAATGAATCCGCAACCCCAGCTCGTGTGCGTTGGTAGCGTGCATATCGCCATCCATCTGACACGCATGGCCAAGATGCTGGGTTATCGCACGGTCGTGGTGGATCCGCGTGGCGTGTTTGCTACCGAGGAGCGGTTTCCCTTCGTCGATCAACTCGTGCACGCTTGGCCCCAAGAAGCGTTTCAGACGCTGCATCTCAATGCGTCGACGGCGTTGTGCGCGCTAACGCACGACCCGAAGATCGACGTGCCCGCGCTGGCTGCTGGGCTTGATTCGCCAGCGTTTTACATCGGATCGCTCGGACGCCGCACCACGCAGTTGTCGCGTTATCGCCAACTCGTACGCGAGGGCTATAGCGACGAGGCCATTGCTCGGGTGTACGGGCCTATCGGTCTTGACCTCAAGGGTCGCGAGCCGGCTGAGATTGCGTTGTCGGTGATGGCCGAGATTACGGCAGTGCGCCATGGTGCGACGTTTCCCATGTCTACGATGCTCGCTTCGGCGCAGCGAGCCGAGCTGGAGTGCGGGAATGCGTAGCGGCGCGGTGGCTTTAGCACTGGCTTTGACGGCGGCGTTCACGATGGCTTCATGCGCCGTCGGGGCGGACGAGGCCGGTCGGGAGGAAGCGGCGGCTGTGCGGGTTGTCACGGCGATGGAGGCTCACGAGCTCATGACGTCGAATCGCGTGGTCGTGCTCGATGTGCGTACGCAGGAGGAGTACGACGCGTCGCATATCGCGAACGCGCGCTTGCTTCCTCACGACGCCATCGACGCGGAGTCGGCTGCCGCTGCGGCTCCGGACAAGAATGCGCCCGTGCTCGTTTATTGCCGTACGGGAGCTCGTTCGGCTGAAGCGAGCGCCGCATTGGCCGCGCTCGGCTATGCGCACGTGCATGATTTCGGCGGCATCGAGTCATGGCCGTTCTCCACCGTCGATGCCAAAGACGGCGGCGGCGCGGGCACCGTTGACAACGACGAGCTGCCTGTGGGCGTGAAAGTGGTGTGCGGCAAGACGAAGCCAGTACCCGAATAGCCCCTGGCAACGATTGTCTTCAGCGCGTTGCGGCGTTGCGTTCCGGTCCGATGTCGGCCCTTGCGCAAAAGGAGCGGCCCGAAATCCGGGCCGCTCCTCGGGGAAGGAACCTGTGATCGACGATATGCTAAACCGTTTGGGCCGGAGCGTCCTCGCGGCGAGCCATAGCCTGCTCGTAGTCCTTCGTTCCCACGAAGATCTCGTTGGTGTAGGGGTTCCTGCCGAGCTTCTTGCTGCGGTACACCACGTATCCCAGCGCGGCCACGTTCGCTGCCAGCGCCAGCACCGACACGACGAGGTTCACGTTCGGGTCGTTCACGGACTGCACGGCGAACACGCTGTCGTCCAGGAACAGCGGGAAACACTGCGCGAACATGCACCAGATGGCCAGCGTGAACGCGCGGTTCTGGATCCAGCCGCCCTTGTTCCACAGCATCGCCGCCACGGTGGGAGCCAGAAGCAGCGCCAAGCCGCAGTACCAGGAGTGCGTGGGCAGGCAGTTGTAGGTGTAGCAGAAGTTCCAGATGTCGTAGGAGATGATGAACACCCAGGTCATGTCAGGCCACAGCATGTCCTGCTTCTTCTTGGACACGTAGATGCCGAACCAACCGGTCATGACGAAGATGTTCAAGATGCCCGCGACGCCGTTGAACACGTTGTGCCAGCCGCCGTAAAGCGTGACGCCCTCGGTGGACACCCACGTGGTGCCCCAGGCGCGAATGGCGCTTTCGAAGTCGCTTACTACGGCGATCAGAATGTTGATGGCCACGATGACGAACGGGAAGCACTTGAACCAATGCGACTTGCCGATCTTTCCCCACTTGTACTTGAGCGCCATGAAGCCGATGCAGCCGATGGTCGCCGCGTACAGCTTCGCGTAGTGGAACCAGCTGTTCATGTACAGATGCGTGGGGTTGTCGAGCGCCCACTGCGCGCCCGACATGGCGCCGACGGTGATGGCGATGAAGTACGCCGTCAGCCCTGCGGGCAGGATCAGGAAGCAGAACACGCCCCCCGCCTTGGAACGACGCGCCACTTCGTTGACCAGGATCAGGCAGATGAAGACCATCGCCCAGCCGAGCCATTGGTACACGGCGTTCTCGCCGTACACTTGGAACAACATGGAACCCTCCTTCTTTCGGGTATGCTTCGCACAGGTCGCCTTTCGACCTGCTTCTTCCTTGGTTGTCGTCCCGCTTCCGGGGCGTTTAGCCGGTGCCGGATTGGCCGTGCTCCGCGCTCCCGCGATCCATATGCAGCGTTTGCGCGATGAGATCCTTCAGCACCTCGTCGTCGGCCTCGGGGTGCGTGCGCAAGTACCCCACGATTCCCAATATGAGAACGTAGAACGTCTCGTACACGTGGTCGATGCGGATCTGGTGGCGCGCCCCGTAATCCTGCACCGTGGTTTCAACGATGTAGGAGGAGATCCGATCCGCCACGCGGTTCACGAAGTCGATGTAGAGCGCCGCGTTTTCCCGCGAAGCAAGCGAGCGGCGAAACGCGTCATGCTCGAACACGCCCAGGCGCATGAGCTTGACTACGCTCGATAGCGCATGCTCGATGTCGCCCGTGCGACGTTGCGCGTTCCAATAATGCGTGGCTTCGATGAAATCCGCAACGTAATCGTCGAGCACGGCCGAAGTGACGGCTTCCTTGTCGGCGAAGTAGTGGTAGAACAGCGAGCGCGTGACGCCGACGCGGTCGGTGATGTCTTGGACGGAGGTTTTGGAAAGCCCGCGCTCCTCGTAGAGCGTGCGAGCGGCAGCCACGATGTCCGCGCGGCGCGTAGCCGACGGGGCGTTTCGTGCGGCTTTGTCGTGAGCCGTGCCCATGGTTTCCTCCTTGTCGACGGTCGCTTGATCCTCGGCGCTGGCTTGAGCCTTGCTTTCGGAGCGGGCGAACTGTTGTCGATCCCCTGATGAGCGCAGCATACGCCCCTAGTTGACGACCCGTCAATCAACACTTTTGACAAAACGTCAATACTCGATGGCCTTCGGATGGGCGAGCGCGTCGCCGCCGTGCGCGTTTTCCGCTCGGCGAAGACCGTCGGCCTTTTCTAGGGGGAAGGGCTTGTTGACAGAACGGACATGCTCGTCAAAGGCAGGTTTCATCGTTCTTCTAAAGATGCTAGCATGCGCCTATAAAGTTCATCAGTGAAATAAAAAAGAAACTAAGATGAACTAAAGGGAGAGAAGGAGGGGTTATGGAGGACAAGCAGCCGAGCGGGAAGCGCACGGGCAGGAAGAAATGGCCGATCGTCGTCGCGGTCGTGGCGATCGTGGCGGTTGCCGCGGGCGGGGGCTTCTGGGTTTGGCATGAGCAGCCCGGTTTCTGCAACGCGATTTGCCACGATCCGATGGATGCGTACGTCGAGGGGTACTACTACGACGAAGCGTTGCTGGCGAACGTGCATCAACGGGCCGACGCGACATGCCTGGAATGCCACGAGGCTAACATCGAACAGCAGGTGGCCGAGGGCGTGGCCTGGGTATCGGGTGATTTCGAGACCGACGAATCGGGCCGCATCACGCGGACGGGCGTTACCGCCGACAAGAAGATGTGCACGCAGAACGGATGCCATGACTGGGAGGGCGTCGTGGCTGCCACGCAGGATTGGGGAGGTCGGACGGGGGTGAACCCGCATCGTTCCCATCAGGGCGAAGCCATCGATTGCAGCAACTGTCACGGCGTGCATGAGGCTTCCCAGATGTACTGCAACGCATGTCACGACTTCGAAGTCCCCGCAGGGTGGAACGACGCTTCGGGTCGATAGCTATTCGGCGAAGCTTGCGATTCGGCTTGCAAGCCTGAAAGAACAGGGAGGGTGCATATGAGAAAGACAGCCATGGCCGCAGGTTGCGCGGCGGCGTTGACGTTGGGATTGACGGGCTGCGGCGCGGGCTTCGAGGGGTCCGGATCGAAAGATGCCGCAAGCGCCGAGCAGCTGGCGCTTCGCACGGACGACCCGTGGGCGGCGCAGGTGACGGTCGATTCGGCGAAGAAGGCGGAAGGGACCTTGCGCGACGGCGTGTACACCGGCACCGGCAAAGGCATGGACGGTTTGATCACCGTGACGTTGTTGGTCCAGGACAACCGCTTGACCTGCATTGAAACCACGCAGGAGGGAGAAACCCAGAGCGTCGGCGGCTTCGAGGCCATTCGCGACGGCAAGTACGCGGCCTTGATCGATGCGGCGCAGGGCGCCGATATCGACGCCGTGAGCGGGGCGACCATCACCACTGCGGGCGTCAAGCACGCGGTGGAGGATGCGCTCGCGCAGGCGGAAGCGGGCGCGAGCGCCGTTGCTTCTACGGGAAACTAAGGAGGGGATTGTCATGAAGGAGCATATCGAACGCAGTGCGGAGGGCATGTCGCGCCGCGCTTTCCTGACGGGCGCGGCCGCGGTCGTAGGCGGCACGGCGGCTGCGGCGGTCATGCCGGCGGCTGCGGCGCATGCGGTGCCGGCGGGCGTCATCGGCGATTGGGCCGCCGACGGGTCGAAGAGCGTGCGAGTCCCCGATAGCGCGGCCACGAACGCCTCGTGGGAGGACGGCACGTACCGCGAGCACAACGCCGCTGCGTTTCCCGCGAACGATGCAACGCCCATCCCGCCGCGCGCGGTGCCGCAGAAGTGGGACTACGAATGCGACATCTGCGTGGTGGGCGCGGGCGGCGGCGGCCTGAACGCGGCTGCGCGCGCAGCCGAACTGGGCGCGAAGACCATATGCGTGGAAGCCATGGGCCTGCATGGCGGCAACGCGCAGTCGGCCGGCATGTGCGGGATCCTGGGCGGCTACAGCGGACAGGATGAGAAGCGCTTCGCCTTCCCCTCTTATCCCTTCGATCCGAAGGCCCTGACCGATTGGGCCATGGACGAGTACCATTATGCTGCCGATCCCAAGCTCATCTACAAGCTGGCCTGCGAAGGCGGCAAGAGCCTGGACTGGATGGCCGATTGCGGCGTGCGGTGGCGGTTGGGCGAGGTGCCCGTGTACGTGGCGCCGAAGAACTCGACGCTCGACCATCACGTGCTCAAGATGAAGGACGCCACGGACGCCATGTTCAGCTACGGCCAGCGCAAAGGCGTCGAGTACAAGTTCCAGTGTCCGGCGGTGGCGCTCGTACGCGATGAGGGAGGCCGCATCGTGGGCCTGGTGGCCAAAGAGGATTTCGAGCGCGAGGTGTACATCCACGCATCGCGCGCGGTCATTCTCACGGCGGGCGGTTTCTGCAACAATAAGGCGCTTTTGGAGAAGTACATCCCCACGGCGGCCATGGGCTGCGCGTCAAGCTACTTGGTGGGCGGCGAGACGGGCGAATGCTTCCGCATGGGGTTGGGCGCGGGCGCCGACGTGTCCGGGTTCAACAGCTCCGCCAGCTTCGACGGCGGCGTGGACTGGCAGGCCGAGGGCGGGCAGTGGGCGCGCTTCCTTTACGACGGCATGACGCAGCTGTCGCGTCAGCCGTGGCTGACCATCGATCGCTGCGGCAATCGCTTGCGCTACCTGGACAGCCGCGTGGCCGAGGACGGCGCAAACGCCATCTACGCCCTAGGCGATCTTGCCACCATCCAGATGACGCCTCCGGGGCACCGCTCCTACATCATCTTCGACGCGAACTACGAGGACCATCTGGCAGGATTCGCGCAGGAGCATTGCCGCAAGCTCATCACGCCCGACCTCGAGCAGATCGACAAGGTGCCCGAGCATTACCGAGACTGGCATCACGGCGTGCAGGACGCCATCGACGCCGACGTGCTGAAGAAGCGCGACACGCTGGAAGAGCTCGAGCGCGATCTGGGGCTGGCCGAGGGCGTGCTGACCGAGGCCGTGGAAAAGTGGAACGAATGCTGCGAGAAGGGCGAGGACGACTACCTGTACCCGATGCCTCCCGAATGGCTGCATGCCGTCAAGGAGCCGCCGTTCTACGGCTGCCGCATCGGCGGCAACCTGTACGGCACGAAGGCGGGCTTGCTGATCAACGAGGACATGCAGGTGATGGGCACCGACGGGCGCCCCATCGACGGCCTGTACGCCGGTTGGCACACCGCCGGAGGAGCCTGCGGCGAGAACAGCTACGTGGGCGATCCGATCTTGGGCTCGCTCATGGGCGACGTCGGGTTGGCGTTTTGCGGCGGATACCTGTGCGGCACCTCCGCGGTGGAGCACGAGATGACCGGCGCAGGCGCGTAGGGAAGGGGATGCAAGATGAAAGAGCAACTGAAGGGCATGGCCCGTCCGTACGCGATGCTGTTTTCGATGGCCCTGGCGGTGGCCCTCGTCGGGCGGATCGGGTTGGCCGCCATGGACCTGTCCGGCGCGCTGGCTTACGACTACATATCGGCTTCCGGGGTCCCTATCCTGGACGTGGTGTGCTCCATTCTGACGGGATCGGCCTTCATGGCGTTTCTGTTCCTGTCCGCGCTCGTGATAGTGCTGTCCACGGCTGGCGTCGCTTTGCACGGCCTGCTGTTCGCGCGCGGCGTGCCGGGAGCCGGCAAGCCGGCAACCGCGTTTCTGTGGGGTTGGGCGACGGCGTTTGCGGCCATCGTGTGCCTGTTCGTCGTGCTTTCGGGAATCCTGTCGGGCGTGCAGGTGCATTCCATGAGCTCGAAGCTGCCGGCGTTGCCGGTGCTGATAGTCGCGCTCGTCGTGTGGGCGGCGTTCATCGGCACGCTGCTGGGGGCCGCGTCGATGGTGGTATGCGCGTGCTTGGCGCGCGCTGAAAACGAGAAGCGCGCAGGTTGGAACCTGGTGGCGGCAACGGCGGGCTGCGGCTTTGCGGTCATGGTACTGACGGTGGGCACGTTTTCCGCCATCAACACGGCGAGCATCAACATGGGCGTCGTGGGAATGTGGTTTGCTGCCGACGTCGTGGCGAACCTGGGAATGTTGTTCGGCGCTTCCGCGCTCGTGAAGAAGGCGCGCGCGTAGACGAAAGGGCGCAGAGGCGAAGAGGGGCGATCGATGCGCCCCTCTTCTGTTTTCAGAGGGGTGCAAGGAGGTCGAGCGCGGCTTTGCGTTCGACCTCCTTGCGCGTTTGCAGGTCGGCGAACACGACGCTGCCCACCTGCGCGATCGCCTTGCGATGCTCGGGTCCCAGCTTGCCCCACAGCTGCGTGCGCCCCATGTCGTCGACAGTGCGGGCGATGATGCGCTGCTGAAGGGCGCCGCTTTCCGTGACGACGGCGAACACGGCTTTTCGGTCGCGGGGCGACCTCATGCGCTCGACCCATCCGCGCTCCGCCAGCCGGTCGACGCAGCGGGCGACGTTGACGACGCTCAACTGGAGCGCTTCGGCCAAATCCCCGATGCGCAGCGGCCCGCCCTCTTCGTCGAGGCGCTGCATGATGCGGCACTCGTGGTACGAGGCGCCGCATGCGGATTCAAGGTTCTTCTCCATCATGTGGCGGATCAGCTCGAACGACACAAGGGTGCGCGAGGCAGGGAAGCGCCGCGCCGCTTCGGGCGAGAGCGGCGGATCGATGGCTGCGCCTGCGATGATGGATGCTTCCAGGATTCTTCGGTAGGTCGGGTCGTCGGTAGGGAAGCGCGCGTACAGCTGCCGCACGATGGAGTCGTTCACCGAGGCGACGTGGGCGACTCCGGCTTGCGTGATGCCGACCGAACGCGATCTTCCGTCGCGGTCGTCGCGCGCCCTTTTCGCGAGCCCGCGCGCTTCGAGGGCGTTCAAGGCCTGGGTCATCACGTTGGGTTTCGCACCCAGCATCTCGCCCAAATCGGATTGCCCGAGCATGTTCGGCGAAACGCCCAGCAGCTTGACCAGCGCGCGGTATTGCGTGATGCTCAGGTCGCTGGCGCTTTTCAACCCGCTTTTGAGCGCTCGATGCATGAGCTCGAATGCGACGAAGTACGTCGAGTCGAGCGTGATCCCGTCTTGTTCGCCTGCGCGCATGCGCCTTCTTTCCCCGTCGATATCGTTTCAGTGGTGAAGCAAATGATACGATGCCGACGGCGCTTGCGCCGCAGGGAAACCAAACATCCACGAGCTGTTCAATCTATCGTTGGGCGCGCCGCCTCCCGATGGCCTTTGCGATCTCCGTTTGAACGACCGACAGCAGGGCGAAGCCGCCGACGAGCGCCCATTGCCATGCGTTCATGGAAGCTCCGCCGAAGGCCTCGATCACCGGCGGAACCAAGAGCACGATCATCATGAGCGCGAAGCTCGTCGCGGTCGCCCAGACGAGCTGGGGATTGCGAGCGCCGCCGCGATCCCAGACGGGATCGGTGGTCGAGCGTTGGTTCAGGGCGCGCAGCACCTGCGACAGCGCCAACGTTGCGAAGGCCATGGTGCTGCCGAGCGCGTCCGTTCCGACTTCGCGGCCGATGGCGAACGCGATGAGCGCCAAAGCTGCGATGAACGCGCCTTGGCCGATGACGCGGCGCGCGAGCTTTGCGTCGAGCAGGTTGTTCGCGCGCATGGGCGGGTGCTCCATGATGTGGCGGCTGGCGGGCTCCACGCCCAGAGCCAGCGCCGGAAGCGACGCTGTTGCCAGGTTCACCCACAGGATCATGACGGCGGTCAACGGGGCGTTCCAGTTGAGGGCCAGCGCCGTCAGCAGCACGATGATCTGGGCGACGTTGTCGGCAACCAGGAACGCTACCACTTTCTGGATGTTGCGGAACACGCGACGGCCCTCGCGGACGGCGTAGACGATGGTGGTGAAGCGGTCGTCCATGAGGATCATGTCCGAAGCGTCTTTGGCCACGTCGGTTCCGGTGATGCCCATGGCGACGCCGATGTCGGCGGCCTTCAACGCGGGAGCGTCGTTCACGCCGTCGCCCGTCATCGCCGTGACCTCGCCTCCCCGCTGAAGGGCGCGCACGATGCGCAGCTTGTGCAAGGGCGACACGCGGGCGAATATCGAAGCGCGCTTGACGGCTTCGTCGAGAGCCTCGTCGTCCATGCGGTCGAGCTCCTCGCCGGTGATGATCAGGTCGCCAGGTTGATGTATGCTCAGGTCGCGGCCGATCGCCCGCGCCGTTGCGGCATGGTCCCCGGTGATCATGACGGTGCGCACCCCGGCGGACCGGCACGTCTCGACCGCCTGCTTCACGTCGGGCCGAGGCGGATCCATCATGCCCACGATGCCGATCAGCACCAGGTCGCGCTCGATGTCGTCGTCTTCGCTCGGCGTGCCCGCAAGTGCGCGGGTTGCGAAGGCCAGTACGCGCAATGCCTCGTCGGAAAGCGTTTGGGCCAGTGCGAAGGTTCGTTCGCGATCCTCGTCGGTAAGGGGACGAGGGCCGTCTTGGTCAAGCAGGTAGGCGCAGCGCGGCAGCATCGAATCGAGCGCGCCCTTCACGGACACGACGGCCTGCCCGTCGCGGTCGTTCACGGTGGACATGCGCTTGCGGTCGGAATCGAAGGGGCGTTCGGCAAGGCGCGGATAGGCGGCGCGCAGCTCTCCCGGATCGATGCCGCCGTCGCGTGCAAGCAGGAGCAGCGCGCCTTCGGTGGGGTCGCCGATCGCCGTGTCGCCGACGGCTTCCGATTCCGCGGGGGAGAACACCGCGTCGTTGCAGAGAACGGCGGTGAACGCAAGGTGCTCGAAGAGGCGGGCGTGCTTCTCGCGTGCTTGCTCGGGGTCGAGTTGGCGTTCCTGGGCTAGGTCGGGCCCCAGGGCCACGCGCACCACGTTCATGCGGTTTTCCGTCAGCGTACCGGTCTTGTCCGTGCAGATGACGGTTGCCCCGCCCAACGTTTCAACGGCGGGAAGGCGTCTGACCAGGGCTTCATGCTGGGCCATGCGCTGTACGCCGAGTGCCATGGTGACGGTTGCGGTGGCGGGCAGGCTTTCGGGTATGACTGAGATGGCAAGCGACACGGCCAAAAGCAGCAACGGGACAAGGGGACGTCCGTATGCCAGGCCGATGGCGATGACCGCCAGCGCAGCCACGATGCCCACCACGGTGAGTCCTTTGCCGAACGAGGCGAGCTTGCGCTTGATGGGCGTGTCCAGGCCGTCGCTTTCCTCCAGCATGCCGGCGATGCGCCCCACTTCGGTGTTCCTGCCGGTTGCCACCACCACGCCCTCGCCGCGCCCCGCGGTGACGATGGCCGTGGCGAAGGCCATGTTGGCCCGATCTCCCAACGGGGCCCCGGGAAGCGCCTCCGATTGCGCGTTCTTGTCGGAGGGGACGGATTCGCCGGTCAAGGCTGCTTCCTGCATGCGAAGGCCGGCGGTTTTGGTCAACCGCAGATCCGCCGGGGCCATGCTGCCGTCCCCGAGCAGTACGAGGTCGCCGGGGACCAGATCGCGTGCGGGCACGACTGTTTCCATGCCGCCGCGCATCACGCGCGCTTCGGGGGCGCCCATGCTGCGCAAGGCTTCCAGCGATGATTGCGCTTTCTTTTCCTGGACGATCCCGATGACGGCGTTCACCACCACGATGGCGCCGATGATCCCGGCCTCGACCCATTCTTGCAGCAGGGCCGAGAGGGCCGCGGCGGTCAGCAGGATGAGTATCATGGGATCCGCCAGCTGCTCGCGGACCATATCGGCCAACGTGCGCGGCGGCTTGGCGTTGAGCTCGTTCGGGCCGAATTCGGCCAACCGTTCATGCGCCGTGGAGGGCGACAGGCCGTCGGGGAAGGTGTCGAGTTCCTTGATGACCTGCTCGCGCGACATGGCGTGCCAGGCGCGCTGCGCGACTTTTTGACGTTCCTCAGCATTCTTGGGAGCGCGGATGCGAGCGGCGCTGTGCTGATCGCGGCGCTTCGGTGGTTGATGGTTGCTCATGGGACCCCTTCGTCGTGGCGGTTGCGGTTCGCGGCCGTCGGGAATCGTTCGGCGGTGTTTCGTTTACCATAATCGGGCAAGCTTCTTGCTCGCCGAACCGTTATCTGCCGGTGGCTGAACCATTACCATTTTCGAAGAGCGCGCATCGCCGTCGTTTTACGCGCCGCTCGGTGCGCTACAATGCTGCAACTGAAGAAAGGACCTTTCATGAGCCAGCCCCTCCGTCTTGACCGATTGCCGCGCACCGTCGAGCTCGAACGCGACGGCGACGGCCGCGCATGCTTCGCGTACGTGGATCAGCGTCTGCTGCCAGGCGGGCTTTCCGTAGCCCGTACGCACGATTGGCGTGTCGTCGTGCGAGCTATCGAGACGCTTGCCGTGCGCGGCGCGCCGGCTATCGGCGTAGCGGGGGCGGCTGCGGTGGCTGTATGGGCATGCAATGAAGGAGCGTCGGAAGCTGCGTCGCATGGATGCGCCGAGCAAGGTTCGCGCTTCTGGGAGCTGCTCGAGTCGATTGCCGAACGGATTGCGGGCGCTCGGCCCACGGCGGTCAACCTCGCTTGGGGCGTCGGGCGCGTCGCGACTCTTGCGCGCGAGGTGCTGCGGGAGGGCGCGCTTCCGTCCGAGGTTGCTGAAAGCCTGTTCAGCCAGGTGAAGCGCATGGAAGTCGAGGACGAAGCGGCGAACCGGGCTATCGGCTTGCATGGGGCAGCGCTCTTGCCCGAAGGCGCGCGGATCCTCACGCACTGCAACGCCGGCAGCTTGGCCACGGTGTTCTACGGCACGGCTCTTGGCGTGGTGTATGCGGCGGCCGAGCGCGGCGGAATCGAGCGGGTGTACGCGGACGAGACGCGCCCGGTGGGGCAGGGCGCGCGACTGAGCGTTTGGGAGCTTTCCCGCGCGGGCGTCCCCACCACGCTCATCTGCGACGGCATGGCCGCAAGCCTTATGGCGAAAGGCCAGGTGGATGCCGTTATCGTTGGAGCCGATCGCATCGCTGCCAACGGCGATGTGGCCAACAAGATAGGCACGTACGGCGTTGCCGTGCTGGCCGCCGAACACAACGTTCCCTTCTACGTGGCGGCTCCTACTTCCACCATCGATTTCTCCATTTCGGATGGTTCGCTCATTCCCATCGAGGAGCGCGATCCGTCTGAAGTGCTGCCTTGCCCCATCGAGGGCGTAAACGTATGGAACCCGGCCTTCGACGTGACCCCCGCGCGCTACGTTTCCCGCATCGTCACCGAGCGGGGCGTCTTCTTGCCGCACGAGCTGGCTGAATGAGCGGCGAAGGCCGCTAGGACGGGGCGGACCCGCCTTGCCCGATGAAATGGCGCTGCATCTGGTACAATGCCGTTCAGGACGTCGGTTGCAAGGAGGATTCCATGCATGTCATCCATCGCGAAGACCAAGAGCAGCGAGAACACGAGACGCTTTCCGTAGATGCGGCGTTCGCTGATCAGAGCGAAGGCCGGGATCGCTCGGCCGAGCCGGACGTTTTGCGCACCGATTACCAGCGCGACCGCGACAAGATCCTGCACACGAAGGCATTTCGTCGGCTCTCGCATAAAACTCAGGTGTTTCTGGCGGCGGAGGGCGATCATTTTCGGACGCGCCTCACGCATACGCTCGAAGTGGCTCAAATCGCGCGGACTATCGCGCGGTCTCTCGGCTTGAACGAAGACCTCGCCGAGGCTATCTCGCTCGGGCACGACCTGGGGCACACGCCGTTCGGCCATACGGGGGAGTCGGCCTTGGCTCGCTGCCTTGCGCGCCATAAGGGAATCGATCCGGAGTCTTCCCGGGCGGCGGCGTTGTACCGGCACAACGAGCAGAGCCTGCGCGTGGTCGAACGCATCGAAAACGGCGGAAAGGGCTTGAACCTCACAGCCGAGGTGCGGGATGGCATCCTCAACCATACGGGCGATTTGCGGGCGGAAACGCTGGAGGGCCGCATCGTCGGCACGGCGGATCGGATCGCTTACGTGAACCACGACATCGACGACGCTATTCGCGCGGGCGTCCTTTCCGAGTCCGACCTGCCCGCGGCTACGCACGCCGTTTTGGGGTCCGATCACTCTACGCGCATAGAGACCCTCGTACGCGACATGGTGGAGACCTCCGCCGCGATCGACGATATTCGCATGAGCAGCACGGTGTGGGACGCGATGATGGAGCTGCGGGAATTTTTGTTCGATCGCGTGTATACCGCGCCGACCGTCACGGTCGAGGTGGCGAAGGCGACTCACCTTATCGAGGACTTGTTCGATTACTACGTCGATCACGTGGAAGAGGTGCCGCGCGAGTACCGCGACATTCCCGAAAGCGACGACCTGCGCGCCGTGGCCGATTACGTGGCCGGCATGACCGACCGCTACGCCAAGAGCCTCTACCAGCAGCTTTTCATTCCGCATTCCTTGCATTTTTGATGTGCAGCGCGTTGGTGCGCGGTTTGCCGCCGTCTTGTGCGGCCGTTTCCCGCTTATGCGCTCACGCCGGCGGATTGTCGCCCGATACGTACGTTTTTCGCTTCGATTCCGTACGTTTCGGGCGACAATCTGTTGCGTCCGTTGCAATTCGAGCTTCCTGGCAGCAAGCTGACGGCAAGCGAGATTCCCCCATTGCGCATCTGCACAAAACTTGTATAATCGGGACGCTATGCTTACCGGGGATCACATAAAACAGTCGTTTCAAGCGGCGTTGCCCATCATGTTGGGCTACGTTGCCATCGGCATTCCCTGCGGCATCCTGTGCGACTCCATCGGGCTGAACGCTTTGCAAGTGTTCTTGCTGTCCGCGCTGTTCTATTCGGGCGCCGGCCAGTTCATGATCCCGAACATGTGGCTGGCGGCTTCGCCTCTGGCATCCATCATCGCAAGCGTTTCGCTGGTCAACACAAGGCAAATGCTCTACTCGGCGGCGTTCGCGCCGGCGTGCCGCGGCGTCAAGAAGCGCCTGTCGTTTCTGTTCGCGGCCACGGTGACCGACGAGAGCTACGGGGTGAACGTGTCGAAGTTCGCCGAAGGGGAGTGGTCGGTTGGCCGCGCCACCATGGTGAACCTGTTCTCGCAAAGCTCGTGGGCGCTTTCGAACGTGGTGGGCGCGCTCGTGGGCAACGCTATCGGCATTCCGCTGGCCATTGCGGCGTTCGCTATGACCTCCATCTTCATCTGCCTGCTGGTTACCCAGAAGGTATCGGCCGCTAACGTCGTAGCGGCGGTCGTGGCCATAGCGGGCGTGTTCGCGTGCAAGGCTGCGGGCTTCGGCGGTCCGGCAATCCTCGTGGGGTCGCTTGCGGGCGTTGCTGCGGCGCTGCTGTTCACGTGGGCAAGGGGGCGCGGTTAATGGAAGCCATGGGATGGGGCGACTTCTTTGTCGTGTTCGCGTGCTGCGCGGTGACCATGCTGATATGCCGCGTGGTTCCCTTGTTCGTGCTCAAGGGGCGCAACCTACCCGAGAACGTCGAGCGCGCGCTTGGGTTCATACCGCCGGCGGCGTTTGCCGCGTTGGTGGCGAACGACCTGCTCACACCAGGGATGTTCGATGCGGGTCTCTGGCCTGCCGCCGCTCCTTTGGTTGCCGCGCTGGTGGTTGCGCTGGTGGCATGGAAGACCAAGTCTCTTCTGTGGTGCGCCGTATCGGGCGTCGCCGCGTACGCGGTGCTCATGCTTTTCTAGGCGGGGTTTGGAGGTAGGCAAGTTTTTCCGAATAAGGCAAGGAATTGCCTTGCAAGCAGAAGCACATCGAGGTATACTGTCCAATCGTGTCTTTATGAGACAACACGAACGAGTTTTCACTGAACATATAAGAAGGAACGGGTCATGGATATCATTCGCGCCATTGAACAGCAGCAGATCAAGCAGGACGTCCCCGAATTCAACGTGGGCGACAACGTGAAGGTCCACTACCGCATCGTCGAGGGCAACCGCGAGCGCGTTCAGGTGTTCCAGGGCGACGTTATCCGCCGCCAGGGCGCTTCGAACCGCGAGACGTTCACCGTCCGCAAGATCAGCTTCTCCATCGGCGTGGAGCGCACCTTCCCCGTGCATTCTCCCAAGATCGAGAAGATCGAGGTTGTCCGTCGCGGTGACGTGCGTCGCGCCAAGCTCTACTACCTGCGCAACAAGGTGGGCAAGGCTGCCAAAATCAAGGAGAAGTCTTTCCGCTAAGCTCTGCGAAGCAACTTGTACAAGAACACCTCGTTTCACACGAAGCGAGGTGTTCTTCTTGTGCATGCGGCGCTTCTGCTATGATGCGGTGACGCCGATAGGGATCGGAGAGGGAGAGGGAACGCATGGGACTGACGGTAGCCGACATAAAGCAACGATTGCAGCAGGCTGACGAAGCCGAGTTCGCCGTGCTGGAGCGCTCTCTGGCGGCCGAGACGCGCAAAGGGGTGCTCGCCGCTATGGAGAGCGCGCGCAAGCGTCTTGCGGCGCAGGCTGCCGAGCGCGAGCGATTGGCTTCGATGTACGCGTACGAGCGCGAGCTGGCCGCAGCGCGCGGCGCGCAGGTGATCGTGGGGCTTGACGAAGTGGGGCGAGGTCCTTTGGCGGGTCCGTTGGCCGTAGGGGCGGTCGTGCTCCCCGACAAGCCCGTTATCGAGGGATTGAACGACTCGAAGCAGGTCAAGCCCGAAGCGCGGGAGCGTATAGCCGCTCAGATCAAAGAGACGGCGCTTGCTTGGACGGTCGAGTACGTGGAGCCTGCCGACATCGATGCGTGCGGCATGACTGCAAGTTTGGTCACCGCTTTTCGGAGGGCCGTTGCAAGCGTGGAGCGCGCGGGCGCGCGTCCTGATGTGGTTTTGCTTGACGGCAATCCCTTGCGCATGGATCCGCGCGAAGTGAACGTGGTAAAGGGGGACGGCCGCTGCGCCTCCATTGCTGCGGCTTCCATTGTGGCCAAGGTGGAGCGCGACGCGCTCATGTGCCGTTACGCCGAAGAGTATCCGGCTTACGGATTCGATTCGTGCAAAGGGTATGCGAGCGCCGCGCATATCGAGGCGATCAAGCGGTACGGCTTGACGCCCATCCATCGCGTCTCGTTCTGCACGGCGTTCACGCAGCCTGCTTTGTTCTAGCGGTTTTTCCCCGAGCCCTGTCGGATGCTTCGATGGGGCTCGTTGCTTTCGTCCGCTGTTGATGACGCTGGTCGGGCGTTGCGAACCGCATTCTGCGAGAATGCGACGGCGCGGCGGAAGCGAGAGAGGCGGCGGATGCGTAGGGCGCGCGGTTGCGAAAGCGGCGCGCGTGGTGCATGGACATGGGGCTCGGTTGCGAAGGCGGCGCGGGCATTGGCGCTGAACACGGAATACGGCGCGCGATGCAAAGTTCGCCCAGTCTGCATCTATCATAGCTTCCGAGCGATATCCTCTTGGTTTCCCTTTGCCTGACCTGGACGTTTTCAATCCTGCTTGATTTGTGCTGGAAACGCGCTGGAAACGCGCTGGATTCTTGCCGGATTCGCGCTCGAAACGCGCCGCATCTCGGCTAGAACCCGCGCTGATTCGAGCGAATTTGCGCAGGGTCGGCGCTAGACGCACGTCATGTTTCCGCTAGATGCGCTCGTTATGATAGAGCCACGACGAAAGGGGGAGCGGTCATGGAGGATCGGGCAGGAGTTACCGAACGGGCTGTGGCATCGGCGCGCGACGAGGGAGCGAGACGAGAAGATCGTTCAGGAGACGATCGGGGCAGGAAGCAAGGTCGGGGGCGCAAGAAGGGGTCGGACGGCGCTTCGAGTGCCGACTCGCACAACATCGAGCTTGGGAAGCGCGGCGAAGACGCTGCTGCCCGGTTCCTGTATCGACGGGGCTACGAGATCGTCGAGCGGAATTGGACGTGCTCGGCGGGGGAAGCCGACATCATCGCGCGAGATGAAGAGTGGGTGGTGTTCGTGGAGGTGAAAACGCGATCGAGTTGCGAGAAGGGATTTCCTTCAGAAGCGGTGGACCCCGAAAAGCGAAAGCGCTACGAGAACATAGCAGCTTTGTTTTTGAGGGATTACGATGTGGTCGACGTGCCGGTGCGCTTCGACGTGGTCTCCATCGTGCTGGTTGCGCCTGATCGTGCCATGATCCGGCATCACATCAACGCGTATTCGTCATGATGGCTGCGAGGGGGCGCTGTACGGTTCGCGCGGCTGCGGTTCGCGGCGTCGAGGCGGTGGCGGTGGACGTCGAGGTAAGCGTTTCGAACGGGATTCCCGGTTTTGCCATCGTGGGGATGGCCGATGCGTCGGTGCAGGAGTCGCGGGAGCGCGTAAAGGCTGCGCTGCGGTCATGCGGGTTTACGATGCCTGCGAGCAAAGTGGTGGTGAACCTTGCTCCGGGCACGCTCAGGAAGACGGGAACGGGGTTCGACCTGCCCATTGCCGCGGGCATCCTATGCGCTACGGGGCAGGTGGATCCGCGGGCGGTGGAAGGGGTCTTGTTCGTGGGGGAGCTGTCGCTGGAAGGTGCGGTCAGGCCCGTTGCCGGCCTGCTCGCCCACGCGCTGTGCGCAAAGCGGTTGGGCTGCGCGTTGGCTGCGGCGCCCTCGGAGGGGCTGTACGCCGTCAAAGGCGCGGTGCATCGCTGCGTAAAGAGTCTTTCCGACTTCCGTACGCTTCCGTTTCCCGTCATGACCGGGCGGCTCGCCAAGCGCAGCGAGGCTTTGCCCGACTTTCGCGACATTGCGGGTCATAGCATGGCGAAGCGGGCCTTGCAGATAGCGGCGGCGGGAGGCCATGGGGTGCTCATGATGGGTCCCCCCGGCTCGGGCAAGACGATGCTGGCCTCAAGATTGCCCTCCATCCTGCCTCCTTTGTCGAAGGACGAGGCGCTTGAAACGGCGGTGGTGCATTCGGTGGCGGGGGAAAGCCTGGAAGCCGTGCTTGGCGGCGCGCGCCCGTTTCGAAAGCCTCATCACTCGGCTACGCTGGCGGGTTTGGTCGGAGGCGGGTCCCCTGTTCGCCCGGGCGAGATAACCTTGGCGCACAACGGCGTTTTGTTCCTGGACGAGTTGGCGGAGTTTTCGCCTTCGGCGCTTCAGGGGATACGCCAGCCTTTGGAGGCGGGCCGGGTTACGGTTACGCGGGCGGATGGCAACATCGACTTCCCGGCGCGGTTCATGCTGGTGGCGGCATCGAACCCGTGCCCATGCGGATACTACGGCGACGAGGAAGAACCGTGCACGTGTTCCCAGCGTCAGATCAAGTTGTACCAGGGGCGTATCGGCGGGCCCATCATGGATCGCATTGACGTGCATATCGACGTTCGCCGCATACCTCCAGGCGAGGTGCTGGCAACCGGGTGCGGGACCGGCTCCGAAGAATTGCGCCGCGATGTGCTGCGGGCGCGGGAGTTCTCGTCGTGGAGGCGCGCGCGAGCCGACGAGAGCAGGCCCGATACGTCGGAGGCCCTTGTGCGGGCCTGCGGTCTTTCGGACGATGACGAGAGGTTCCTCGAAGAGGTTGCCCAGGCAAGTCGCATGAGCGGCCGGGCCATCATGCGCACGCTTGCGTTGGCGCGCACGGTGGCGGACATGGAGGAGCGAGATCGCGTGGAACGGCGACATTTGTGCGAAGCCGTGGGATTCAGGCTTCGGGAAGGAGAATCGTGAGCGCGCGCGTGCAAGGACAGCCTCTTTCGGGCCCGCGGCACGTGCTCGAGTTGGGCGGGCGCGACTATCCGGAAGCCCTTGCGGTTGTGTCCAACCCGCCGAAGAAGCTGTACGTCGTTGGCAGCGCAGGTGCTTTGCAGGAGGGAATCGCCATCGTGGGAGCTCGCAAGGCAACTCCTTATGGGCGCGGTTGCGCCCAGCGGTTCGCACGTATTGCCGCCGAACGCGGCGTGTGCGTGGTGTCGGGCGGCGCGCGCGGCTGCGATGCCGCCGCCCATCGAGCGGCGCTCGATGCAGGAGGGCTTACGGTCGCGTTTCTAGGCGGAGGGTGCGATCGTCCTTACCCTGCCGAACACAGCGGCCTGTTCCAGCGGATCGTCGATGCCGGCGGCGCGGTGGCATCCGAGCATGAATGGGAAAAGCCGCCTTTGCCCCATCAGTTCCGCACGAGGAATCGCCTTATAGCGGGACTCGCGCGCGCCACGCTCATCGTGGAGGCGGGGTTGCCGTCCGGGACGTTCTCCACCGCCGACGAGGCGCTGGCTGCGAACCGCGACGTCTTGGTGGTTCCCGGTGCCATCACGGCGGCTTCGTCGCGCGGTGCCAATCGTTTGCTTTATCAGGGCGCGACGCCGGTGATCGACGACGAGACTTTCGAGGACGCGCTGTTCTCGCTGTTCGGTTGCTTGAAACAGGAGCGCTTTTGCCCGGAAGGAGCAAGCGCGGAAGATGATGATCCGGTGGTGGCCGCTTTGCGTGCGGAGTCTTTGGGCATGGAGCGCTTGATGGATCTTGCGCGCGAAAGCTGCGACGGGGAGGACGCGCTTCCTTGGCTCATGCAGCGGCTTGTCGAGGGGGAGCGCGCGGGTCTTTTCGCGCGGCACCCGGATGGCCGGTGGGGACCGGTGGTCCGATGACGCGCGTGTTCCGAGCAGGCTCATGCCCGGTTCCGGCGGCTCCGAAGGGACTGTTGCGGCGAAGCAGGGGAGTTTCGCGGTTTTTGTCTTGCACGCGGCCAGGGTTTGGTATCCTTGCAGGCATGTCTAATTCAACGGTAACCATACTTGGAGCCGGGCTTGCGGGAAGCGAGGCCGCGCTGCAGCTTGCCGACCGCGGCGCGCGCGTCCGGCTTGTGGAGATGCGCCCGGTTTCGTCTACGCCCGTCCATGTGTCGTCGGACTGTGCTGAGCTCGTGTGCTCGAACTCCCTCAAAAGCACGAAGCCGCAAAGCGCTGCCGGCATGCTCAAGCGCGAGCTTGCCCTGCTTGGCTCGCAGGTTTATGCGGCGGCCGAGCGTAACGCGGTTCCTGCTGGCGGCGCGCTTGCGGTCGATCGCGCGGCTTTTTCGGCCGATGTGACCGCGCGGATTGCAGCGCATCCTTTGATCGAGCTGGTTCGGGAGGAGGCGACCGGCCTTGCGGCATACGCGCAGGGAGCGGACGCTCTTGTGGTTGCCACGGGCCCGCTTACTTCCGATGCGCTCGCTGAGGACCTTGCTCGATTCACGGGCGGAGAGCATCTGGCGTTCTACGATGCGGCGGCGCCTATCGTCATGGCCGACTCCCTTGATTTCGACAAGCTGTTTCGCCAGAGCCGCTACGAGGATGCCGAAACCGGTGCGGGCGACTATCTCAACGCGCCGTTCAGCCGCGAGGAGTACGAGACGTTCATCGAAGAGCTGGTGAACGCAGAGCGCGTCATCAAGCGCGATTTCGAGACGCGCGACTTGTTCCAGGCTTGCCAGCCTATCGAGGAGATCGCCCGCAAGGGTGCGGACGCGCCCCGGTTCGGGACGCTCAAGCCGGTGGGGCTGACCGATCCCCGTACGGGCCGGCGGCCTTGGGCTGCCCTGCAGTTGCGGGCGGAAGACGCGCAGGGCATGAGCTACAACCTGGTGGGTTTTCAGACGAATCTGACGTTTCCCGAACAACGGCGCGTGTTTCGCATGATCCCCGGTTTGGAGAACGCGGAGTTCGCGCGTTACGGCGTGATGCATCGCAACACGTTCGTCGATGCTCCTCGCTTGCTGGATGCGCAGCTGCGTCTTCGCCTTGACGCGTTGCCCGATTCGACGGTTCCGGTGTTCGTTGCCGGACAGCTTGCCGGCACCGAAGGGTATTGCGAGGCTATCAGGTCGGGCTTGCACGTAGCCCTGTCGACGACGGCGTTCCTGAAGGGGCAGAGCCTGCCCGAGCTTCCGCGCGACACGGCTTTCGGCGCTCTTATGGCCTACGCGACCGATCCTGCTACGGTGGACTATCAGCCCATGCACGTGAACTTCGGCATCATGGCCCCTCTCGACCGGCATATCCGCAGCAAGCGCGATCGTTACGCTGCGTATGCCGAGCGCGGCGAACAGGCGCTGCTGACGTATCGCGACGGCCTTGCCGCTTGCGGTTTGCTGTCGTCGGCCGAAGCCGACGTTGAAGCCGGTCGCGGGGAGACGTGCTTCGATGCCCGCTGAGCTCGGCGGTTCGCCTGACGCTGTTGATCGACCCGAGTGCGATCCGGCTGCCGCGGCCATGGTCGAGGCGTTCTGCGAGGCTATGCGCGTGGAACGCAACGCTTCCATCCATACTGTGCGCGCTTATCGGATCGATCTGCTGGACTATGCGCGCTGGGCATGGCGCGAGGATATCGACCCTTTGCAAGCAAGTCACCGTCAGCTTCGCCGTTACTTGGGCGAGCTCGACCATGCGCAGTACTCGCGCACTACCATCAATCGGCGGCTATCGGCGTTGCGCAGTTTCTTTCGCTGGCTCAACGTGACGGGTGCTGCCGACGAGGATCCCGCCAGCGTGTTGCAGGGGCCCAAGCAGCCGAAAAGCCTGCCGCACGTTATCCGGCCCGCCGACATGGTGAAACTGCTCTCTGTGTACGGAAAGCGAGATTCGGCCGGCAACGTGCGCGGTCAGTCGTATTCCGACATGCGCAACCAGGCGCTGCTCGAGTTTCTGTACGCGTGCGGCGCGCGTGTATCGGAAGCATCCGGCTTGCTCTCGGCGCATGTGGACTTCGCAACCGGGCAGGTCAAGGTCTTCGGCAAGGGCTCCAAGGAGCGTATCATCCCGCTGCACGATATGGCGGTGTCGTCGATGCGGACCTACGCCCTGATCGCCCGTCCCAACCTGCTTGGAGATCGCGCCTGCGATTACTTTTTCGTATCGACGCGCGGAAACCGGATGGGCACGGACGCTATGCGCAAGATGTTCAAGGACGCGGTGTCCAAAGCCGGTCTGGACGGGACGCTGTCCCCCCATGACATGCGGCACACGTTCGCCACGGATTTGCTGGAGGGCGGCGCGGATCTGCGCACCGTGCAGGAAATGCTCGGACACGCCAGCTTGTCTACGACGCAGATCTACACCCACCTGACGCCTGGGCGCCTCAAGAAGGTTCACGCGCAGGCTCATCCGCGCGGCTAGGCCCTGCTTTTTCCAACATGGTTGCGGCCTCGTGACTGCTGCTTGACGTTTTACGTTCGCTGCACGGGCGCGGGCTCCGTCTCCTCATACTGGGATTGGCTGTTATGAGCGTGCCGGCGAAATTCGGACGGATGGGCGGGAGGAAGCGTATGAGTCGGAAGATGAGGGCGTTTGCCTGCGCGGCTGCGGCGGTGCTTTCCCTGGTTCCGTTCCTTGGAGGTTGCTCGGGATTTTGGTTTTGATCGGGCGTCGGGCGGGTTTGTCGGGCGCGCCTCTGTTTGCAACCCCGTGCAAGAAGCCTATAATAGCGAAACGTCAATGACGGGGCGTTGCGGTGAAGGGACGAGTTCATGCTGAAGATATCGACCGAGAAGCTGCTGTTGGTGGCGGGCATCGTGTGGTTCATCGCGGGCGTCAACATCGCCAACATCGGCATAGCCGCCTATTTCAACGAAACCGGCTGGCTGTTCTGGGCCTTGGTCGGAGGGACGCTGCTCATCTTCATTTTGTTCCATATCTTCGTGTTCTCGAAGATGGTGGGCAAGCATGCCGAGCGCATCAGGGGCTACAGCGAGGATAAGACGCACGTTCTGAAGTTCTTCGACAAGAAAGGCTATATCGTCATGGCGTGCATGATGGGCTTCGGCATTGCCTTGCGCGCTTCGGGCTTGGTGCCCGACTGGTTCATCGCGTTTTTCTACACCGGTTTGGGCGCGGCTCTTGCGGTGGCGGGAGTCAGCTTTGTCCTGCGGTACTTCAAAAGCGCGAAGGTCGGTTGCCCGGTGCTGCCGAAGACGTACGCGAACCACGACAAGGATTAGCGTTTCGGGCCGAGTGAGGCTTTTCGACGCAGTTCTGGGAAACGCGCGCCGCCAGGTGCCGCTCGGAGGAGGATCATGGCTCGGATATTTGTGGTCGAAGATGATGCGTCGCTGCGCGAAGAGCTTATGCGTCTGCTCGAGCTGCAAGGGCATTTCGCCTCGACGAGCACGGACTTCGGTCGAATTGCCGAGGCGGCGCTTGCCGACGATCCCGATTGCGTGATCTTGGACTTGAAGCTGCCGGGGTCCGGCGGGCATGCGGTATGCCGCGACATACGGCGGACCAGCCAGGTTCCCATCATCATGCTCACCTCGTCTGACAGCGAGTTCGACGAGGTCATGAGCATGAATCTGGGTGCCGACGATTATGTGACCAAGCCCTATAATCCCGCCGTGCTGCTCGCCCGTATCCAATCGGTGCTGCGACGGGTCCAGCGACAGGAACCGCCTTCCCGCATCGAGCACAAAGGCGTCGTGCTTGACGCGGGGCGCGGGCGGGTTTCGCATGAGGGCGAATCCACCGAGCTCACGCGAAACGAACTGAAGATCCTTCACCTTCTCATGTCGAATCGCGACGTCATCATCTCGCGTCAGGACCTCATGATGGAGCTGTGGCAGTCCGATGCGTTCATCGACGACAACACCCTGACCGTCAACATCAACCGCTTGAGGAAGAGTCTCTCGTCCATCGGGGTGCCCGACGACTTCCTGGTTACGCGACGGGGCCAAGGCTACCTGGTATGACGCCGGGTTCCTACTGCAAAGACCGGGCGGTGTTCATCGCTGCCGGGGCGGCGTGCGCCCTTGGGGTGGCCGGCATGTTCGCGGTGCTGGGCCAGGGCTTTGATGCGGCGGTTCTGTCCGCGACGTTCGTGGGAGCGTGCTGGGCGGGCGCCTTGGCGTTGGATTACGCTCGCCGTCGACGTTTTTGCCGGGAGCTCGACGCCTTGTCCGAAGAGCTCGACCAAGCGTACTACGCTTCGGCGCTTCTGGAAGAGCCCTCGTTTCTGGAAGGCCGGCTTGCCTACCGAGCGCTTGAACGGGTGGGTAAAGCGGCGGCTGACGACGTGGCGCGTCACAAGCAGGAAGCAGAAGCCTACCGCGAGTACGTCGAGCTGTGGATTCACGAGGTCAAAACCCCCATCGCCGCCGCCGCGCTTATGGCGTCGGGGCTTCGCGGAAGCGAGGGATCGAGGATCAAGGGGGAGATCGACCGCATCGAATCCTATGTCGAGCAGGCTCTGTACTATGCTCGCTCCACGTCGCTCGAGCGAGATTACGCCATACGGGAAACCGTGCTTGCCGCGGTGGTGCGCGAGGCGTGCAAGAAGAATGCCCGCTACTTGATCGAGCGGGAAACCTTGCCGGTCATCGAAGTGGATGACGATGCGCGGGTGTTCGCGGATGGCAAGTGGCTTGGTTTCATTGTTGGGCAGGTGCTTTCGAACTCGGCGAAGTACGGAGCGACCTCGGTTCGGTTCTCGCTGCACGAGGCCGATCCGGGAACGAAGAACGCATGCTCGATACTCGAGATTTCCGACGACGGGCGCGGCATTCCGGCTGCCGACGTTTCGCGCGTGTTCGAGCGCGGATTCACTGGGTCGAACGGTCGGGAACAGGGAAGCTCGACCGGCATGGGCTTGTACCTGGTTTCTCAAATGTGCCGAAAAATGGGCTTAGGCGTGGCGATTGCCTCCGAAGAAGGGGTCGGAACGCGCGTGTTGATACGGTTTCCGCATGACCGTCGCCGTCTGGACGCAAGCCGATAGGCGTCGACCGCCTGCGGTTTCTTCGTGCGCCTTTCAACCTTTCAAATCTGTAAGGGTGGTGTAAGTTCGCCCGATGGCTCTTCGTTTCAGCGCGGCGTACTATCGTTGCAGTCCGAAAAATGCAAAGGAGCAATCATGACTGAAGTGTACGCGACGCCGCAGGATACCGCTGCAGACGGCTACGGTAAAGTCGCGCCTGTGGGAGGTGCGCACCCTATTCTGTCCGTTCGTCAGATTCAGAAGGTGTACGGCAACCGCGATTCCGTGACGCATGCCATCAACGACATCAGCTTCGACGTCATGCCGGGCGAATTCCTGGGCATCATGGGGCCCTCGGGATCCGGCAAGACCACGCTTTTGAACTGCGTGGCCACCATCGACACGGTGACGAGCGGGCATATCCTGGTGGACGGACGCGACATCACTGCGTTGCGCTCCCGCTCGCTTGCGAAGTTTCGTCGCGACGACCTGGGATTCGTGTTCCAGGATTCCAACTTGCTCGACACCCTCACCGGCTTCGAAAACATCGCGCTGGCGCTCACCGTCAAGGGCGATCCCGCCTCTACGGTAAAGCCCAAGGTGGAGGCCGTGGCCCGCACGCTCGGCGTGTTGGAAGTGCTGGGCAAGTACCCGTACCAAATGTCGGGAGGCCAGAAGCAGCGCGTCGCCGCCGCGCGCGCCATCGTGGCCGACCCCAAGATCGTTTTGGCCGACGAGCCCACGGGCGCCCTTGACTCGCGCAGCGCCCAGGCCATGCTGGACACCCTGACCATGATGAACCGCGACTTGGACGCCACCATCATGATGGTCACGCACGATTCGTTCGCGGCGTCGTTCGCGCATCGCATCCTGTTCGTCAAGGACGGTGCGGTGTTCAACGAGATCCGTCGCGGGGACACCGCCCGCAGCGACTTCTTCGCGCGCATCATGGAAGTGGTCACGTTCTTGGGCGGTGACGTGCGCGATGCTGTCTAAACTCGCCTTTCGCAACGTCCGCCGTTCGGTGCGCGACTACGCCATCTACTTCGTGACGCTCGTGTTCGGTGTGGCGGTGTTCTATGCGTTCAACTCAGTGCAGAGCCAGTCGATCCTGTTCGACCTGGAAGGTGCCTCGACCGAGAGCATATTCAACCTGACGGGCCAGTTCCTGGGCATGTTCTCGGTTTTGATCGCGTTCGTTCTGGGCTTTTTGGTGGTCTATTCGAACCGCTTTCTCATCAAGCGCCGCAAGCAGGAGTTCGGCACCTACCTTCTTCTGGGCATGCGGCCCGGGCAGGTGTCGGCGATCGTGCTCATGGAGACGATCGCGGTAGGCGCGGTGTCGCTTGTCGTGGGTCTTGCGCTGGGCGTGGCGTTGTCCCAAGGCCTGTCGTTTTTCACGGCAGGGCTCTTCGACATTCCCATGCAGCAGTACCGGTTCGTGTTCTCTTCAGAGGCGTTCGTTCAGACGCTTGCGTGCTTCACGATCATCTTCGTGGTGGTTGCGGCGTTCAACACGTTGTCTATCAGGCGCTATAAGCTGATCGACCTGCTGTCGGCGAAAAGCCGCAACGAGGGCTTCCGCGTGCGCAGCCCGTGGGTGAGCCTGGTCGGGTTCATTGCGTCCGTGGCGTTGCTGGCGGCGGCGTACAAGACGCTCGTCGATTTCGGGATGATGGAGTTCGGCCGCGAGTTTTTCTTGGCGACCGCGCTCATGCTGGTGGGAACGTTCCTGTTCTTCTGGTCGGCGGCCGGGTTCGCGCTCATCGTGGTCGAGCGGACGCGCGGCGTGTACTTCAAGGGACTGGCCATGTTCACCATGCGCCAGATCGCCAGCAAAGTGAATACGGCGTTTCTGTCGCTTTCGGTGGTATGCGTCATGCTGTTCTTCTCGTTGACGGTGTTCTCCACGGGAACGGGCTTGGTGAGCGTGTTCACGGGGGACATCGAGCGAAGCACGCAGTTCGACGCCACGCTCACGGCGAACGTGTACTTGGGCCATGGCGATTTGGCGCAGGATCGCCTTGAGAAGATGCGCGTGGAAGATCCTGAGGAGGCCGAGGCCTACCTTCAGCGGGAAAAGGAGCGCGCGCAGCAGCTGCGCGCAGAGGGCGAATCCTGGAACTGGGATATCGCCGCGCGCATATCCGCCGACGCCCCTTGGTGGAACGACTTCGTGAAGGAATCGGTCCAGGCCGACCTGTACCAGCCGACCGAAGGAACCACCACGTACGGCGAGTTCATGGACCGCTACCAGGTGGGTTCGGGAAATTCCTTGCAGGATAGCAGCATGCGCACTCAGCCGTTGCTGATCGTGGGCGAGTCGCAGTTCAATGCCGTGCGCACGCTGACCGGTCAAGATCCGGTCAGCGTGGGGGAGGACGGCTACGCGGTGAGCAACGCTGTGAGCGCGATCGAGGACCTGGCGCGCGCGATAGCTGAAAAGGGGCGCCAAGTGAACGTGGCGGGCCGTACGCTCACGGCGACGGGCGCGTACGCGGAGCAGGTGCTGGCTACGTCCCCGTTCGTCAACGATGCAGGCATCGTGGTCGTGCCCGATTCCGTGATCGCCGAGGCGCGCGCTGCCGGGACCATGCCCTACATGAGCTACCTGGACGTGAACTATTCCGTCGACGCGGCGCAGGGTGACAAGATGCTCGAGGAGGCTTTGGATCAGGCGTTTCCGCCTGACGACCAGCAGGAGAGCGCCGGCTGGTCGTACGGGTCGCGGCCTTGGCCTGTGACCGTGACCATGACCAAGGCCGAGGTGATCGAGCAGGCGGGCGGCATGAACGTGCTCATCACGTATTTGGCTCTGTACATAGGGTTCACGTTCCTCATCACCACGGCGGCCATGCTGGCCATCCAGCAGCTGTCGGAGACGAGCGATTCGCTGCCGCGCTACAAGGTGCTCGCGCAGATCGGCTGCGACCGCCGCATGATCTTGGGGTCGCTGCGCACGCAGGTGCTCGTGTACTTCCTGGCGCCGCTGGGGCTTGCCGTGTGCCATGCGGCGTGCGCCGTCAGCGTGATCGGGTCGAGCGTGTTCGACCTGCTGGGCGTGTCCGTGAGCGGCCCCATCCTGATGACGGGCGCGCTGACCGTGCTCGTGTACGGAAGCTACCTGGCGGTGACGTATTTCACCTGCCGGGGCGTCATAAAAAGCTCGCTCGGATCGAAGCTTTTGGGATAGGTTGCCGATGCAGGGCGTCCGGACGGGCGCCCTGGACGAGACGAAGGGACGGGGTCAATGACTCATTTTCTGGCCTGCGGCTGAAAATGAGTCATTGACCCCGTCCCTTCGTCTCATTTCCCCAAGATGTGCCGGATGGCGGCCACGGGATGCTTTTTCAGCATGCGGGGGCCGGCGTAGCGCATCACGGTGCGGATCTGCGCGCGCATCTCGGGTTTGTAGCACTGGTTGCCGCATGCTTCGCACGAGGTTTTCACGTCCATTTTGCGGCAGCGCTCGGTGCGCAGCACGGCGTATTCGTCCAGGCGAGCGCAGTCGGGGCATACGGTTTCGCCGCAGTGGGCTCGTTCGGTGCGCGCAGCGGGGTCGTGGTTGCCCGCGCAGTAGAGGGCGACCATCTGCGAAATGGTCCGCTTTTCGCGCTCGCGTCGCTTGGCTGTTTTCGGGATGTCTTCCATAGGCGGCACTGTACCATAGCTCGTGCGTCGAGGTTGTCTATCGAACGAAATGTGCGTAAACCTTGAACAGGAACACACGAACAAATGTTTTTGCGCTATCTCTGGGCCGTGTGCGCTACAATGAACGATTGCATGGAAATGATAGTTTTCAGGTATCCATATTTGCTCCCTTGAACCGGGAGCAGGGATGCCGATTGAACGATAGAGGAAGAAAGAGCGGAAGCGCACATGGGACAGAACGCCATCGTTATCAAAGGTGCCCGCGAGCACAACCTGAAAAACGTCGACCTCGCCATTCCCCGTGACGAGTTGGTCGTCATCACGGGCCTGTCGGGCAGCGGCAAGTCGAGCCTCGCGTTCGATACGATGTACGCCGAGGGCCAGCGCCGTTACGTCGAGAGCCTTTCGAGCTACGCGCGCATGTTTCTCGGCCAGATGTCCAAACCCGATCTGGACAGCATCGACGGCCTGTCGCCGGCGGTGTCCATCGACCAGAAGACCACGAGCAAGAACCCGCGTTCCACGGTGGGCACCACCACCGAGATCTACGATTATCTGCGGTTGCTGTTCGCGCGCGTGGGCGTGCCGCACTGTCCTGAGTGCGGGCGCGTCATCAAGAAGCAGACAACCGACCAGGTGACCGACGAGATTCTGGCGCTCGCGCCCGACGCGAAGGCCATTATCATGGCGCCGGTGGTGGCCGGTCGCAAAGGCGAGTTCACGAAGCTGTTCGCCGATTTGCAAAAGGAGGGCTTCGGCCGCGTTCGCATCGACGGCGAAATCGTGAAGCTTGACGGCGAGCCGCGTACGCTCAACAAGAAGATCAAGCACTTCATCGACGTGGTGGTGGATCGTGTGCAGTTGAAGGACGGCGCGACGAGCCGCATTGCCGAAGCGGTGGAGCTGGCGACGAAGCTGGCGGAGGGGCGCGTGCTCGTGCAGGTGCTGGGCGAGGATGGAAAGCCGCTCGGCGAGGGCGGCGGCAAGTCGAGCGGCGCCACGGGCGGTTTGGGCGAAGGGGAGCACATCTTCTCCCTGGCGCTCGCGTGTCCCGAGCATGGCCATTCCATGGACGAGCTGCAGCCGCGCGATTTCAGTTTCAACGCCCCTTACGGCGCCTGCCCGGATTGCCTGGGCATCGGAAGCCGCGAGGAAGTGGATGCGTCGCTCGTGGTTCCCGATCCGTCGCTCACCTTGGCCGAGGGCGTGATCGCCCCGTTCAAGACCGGCAACTACTACCCCCAGGTACTGCGCGCGGTGGCCGAGCACATGGGCACGGACGAGGACACTCCGTGGGAGGATATGCCCAAGAAGGCTCAGGACGCTCTATTGCATGGGCTGGACGGTCAAAAGGTTCGCGTCGACTACGTGACGGTGGACGGGCGCGAAACCTACTGGTACATCGAGTGGGAGGGCGCGCTGGCTGCCGTGCAACGCCGCTACCAGGAGGCTCAAAGCGATTCCCAGCGCGAGAAGCTGGCCACCTACTTTGCCGTGGTGCCGTGCCAGACGTGCGGCGGCAAGCGCCTGAAGCCGGAGATCCTGGCCGTGACCGTGGGCGGAAAGTCGATCCACGACGTAACGGAAATGAGCGCGGCTGATTCCCTGCGGTACTTCGAGGGGCTTTCCTTTGACGGCCAGGACGGCCATATCGCCGGACCTATCGTGAAGGAGATCAAAGCTCGCCTGAAGTTCTTGGTCGACGTGGGCTTGGATTACCTGACGCTCGAGCGCGCCACGGCCACGCTGTCGGGCGGCGAAGCGCAGCGCATCCGTTTGGCCACGCAGATCGGAGCGGGCCTTATGGGCGTTCTCTACATTTTGGACGAGCCGTCCATCGGCTTGCACCAACGGGACAACGAGCGCCTTATCGCCACGCTCGAGCATCTTCGCGACCTGGGCAATACCGTCATCGTGGTCGAGCATGACGAAGACACCATCCGAAGCGCCGACTTCGTGGTGGACATGGGTCCGGGTGCGGGCGAGCACGGCGGGGAAGTGGTGGCCGCCGGCACCCCGGAGGAGGTCATGCGCACGGAAGGGTCGCTTACTGCCGACTACCTGTCGGGCCGTCGCGCCATCGAGGTGCCCGAGACGCGCCGAAAGCCGCGCAGGGGATCGCTCAAGCTGACGGGTGCGACCGAGAACAACCTGAAGAACGTCACCCTCGAAATCCCCTTCGGCACGTTGACCGTGGTGACGGGCGTGTCGGGTTCGGGTAAAAGCTCGCTGGTCACCGACACGCTGGCTCCGGCGCTGGCGAACCGCGTGAACCGCGCGCATCGTCGCACGGGAGCGTACCGCAAGATCACCGGCCTGGACAAGATCGACAAGGTCATCAACATCGACCAGAGCCCCATCGGACGGACCCCGCGCTCGAATGCTGCCACGTACATCGGCTTGTGGGACGATATTCGCGCGCTGTTCTCCTCGACGCAGGAGTCGAAGGCGCGCGGCTACGGGCCTGGACGGTTCAGCTTCAACGTGAACGGCGGTCGCTGCGAGGCGTGCAAGGGAGACGGTCAGATCAAGATCGAGATGCACTTTCTGCCGGACATCTACGTGCCGTGCGAAGTGTGCGGCGGTGCGCGCTACAATCGCGAGACCTTGCAGGTCACCTACCGCGGTAAGAACATCGCCGACGTGCTCGACATGACGGTGGAGGACGCCTTGGCGTTCTTCGAGAACATTCCCGGTATCAAGCGCAAGCTGCAAACGCTGTTCGACGTGGGGCTGGGCTATATCCGCCTGGGACAGCCCGCTACCACGCTGTCGGGCGGCGAGGCTCAACGCGTCAAGCTGGCCAGCGAACTGCAACGTCGCCAGACCGGCAAGACGTTCTACATTCTGGACGAGCCCACCACGGGTTTGCATTTCGAGGACGTGCGCCAGCTGCTCGTCGTGCTGCAGCGCTTGGTGGACGCGGGCAACACCGTGCTGGTCATCGAGCATAACTTGGACGTCATCAAGTGCGCGGACCGCATCGTGGACCTGGGTCCCGAAGGCGGCGACCGCGGCGGCACGATCGTGGCGCAGGGCACGCCGGAAGAAGTGGCCCAAGTCGAGGGCAGCCATACCGGTTCGTTCGTGAAGCGCATGCTGGGCTAGCGGGCGGATTTCGCGCCGTTTATGCGGCGCAATGCATATATTGCGAGAATTTACCGATTCTTGTCTTTACCAAGGCCGTCGCGCGTGAGACTATACGCGGCGGCCTTGGCGCTTGACGGGGCCGGGGAAGCATTCGGAATCGATCGAGAGTCGGAGGAGACGTGGCGGAAGCGGTAGCGGCGACGGGCGGAAGGCGCCATGTGGCGCGCGGTGTGGCGTGCGCGTTGGCGGGCGGCATCTGCTGGGGTTTTTCAGGCACCTGCGCGCAGTTGCTCATGGAGTACGGCGCGCCGGCGACATGGATCACCTGCGTGCGCATGCTGATAGCCGCCGCGTTCTTCCTGACCATAACCGCTATGCGCAATTGGCGCGATCTGGTTGCGGTGTTTCGCGACTGGCGCTCGCTTGCCGAGATAGCCGCCTTCGCGGTGTTCGGCGTCGTGCTCACGCAGATCAGCTACCTGTACGCCATCGAGTACACGAGCGCAGGAGTGGGCACCACGCTCGAGCAGGTGGGACTCGTCTTCATCATGCTGTACGTGTGCCTGCGCAAGCGCCGCTTCCCGAAGCTGCGCGAAGCGGGCGGCCTGCTGCTTGCCCTTGGCGGCATGCTGGTCATCGCGACCCAGGGCGACTTCGGCGGCCTGGCCATTCCGGTGGAGGGCCTGGCCTGGGGTCTTCTGTCTGCCGTCGCGCTGTCCTTTTACACGCTCATGCCCGTGCGCGTCCTGAAGAAATGGGGCGCCATGCTGGTGACGGGCCTGGCCATGCTGTTCGGCGGATCGGCGGCCTCTGCGGTGTTCCAACCCTGGACGGTGCCGGTCCAGCTTTCGGGCGGCGCGCTGGCAGCGCTTGTGGCCATCGTGCTGGTGGGCACGCTGGGCGCGTACATGCTGTACCTGCAGGGCGTGGCGGATGCCGGCCCGGTGAAGGCGAGCCTGCTCTGCTGCGTGGAGCCGGTATCGGCTACGTTGCTGGCGCTCTTCTGGCTGCACGCTTCCGTTTCGGCTTGGGACATGCTGGGCTGCGTCATGATCGTGGTCATGATCTTCTTGGTGACCGAGCGCGAGCCGAAGGCGGCGCCCGGCGATGCGGCTGGTGCGCCGGCTGCGGATTTCGACGATCCGCCGTTGTTCGCCGGTCGGGCGTCGGTTCTGGGCTACTACTCCGCGCGCCCGGCTGTGCGCGAGGACTTCGATCGCGTTGCGGCGTTGCTGGACGTGGGGCATGAAACGTTCGCCGAGCTGGGGATCGATGAAGGGCGCAGCAAGAAGTACCCCTCGGCGCGCCGTCTCATGCACAGCATAAAGAACGGCACCACGCATGTGATCGAGGACGGCAACGGCCGCGTCATCGCGGTGTTCGCGGTTTCGTTTTCGCCCGACAAGAACTACGACAACGAGCTTGACGGCGCGTGGCTTACCGACACGAAGGCCAGTCCGCAGCCCTACGCCGAGCTGCATTGGGTCTCGGTCGACCGTCACGCGCGGCGACGCGGCGTGGGCATGTTCATTTTGGACAAGGCCGATCAGATCGCGCGCGCAGGAGGCCGTTTGAGCGTGCGCGCCGATGTGTACCCGCAGAACCTTCCCATGCAGAAGCTCTTGGAGAAGCACGGTTACGAGCGATGCGGCTCCATGGTGATACGCGACGTGTTCGGACGGGAGAAGCATCGCGTCGCGTACGAGAGGGTTTTGCGCTCGTAGCTTTAAAACAGCCGTTTGACGGGGCGTTTTCGTTCAACTGCAAAAAAGTTCTCAAAGTATGCGGAAAGTCCTTTACCGAAGCTGTTCCCGCATGCGAGAATGTGCTGACGAACAGGCAAGCGTCACCCCGAACGAACGCGACGAATCGATGGACAGTTAGCCGGAGAGCACGCACCCCGACCTCATGCCCCGAAGCGCTTCGCTCGGCATGACGGAATGCGCGAGGGGAGGGTCGGAATGAGCCAGGTAGCTGAGGCGACGAGCGCGAACGACGGGGGTTCTTCGAGCGAACGGTCGCGCGGGCGCATTTTTCGAGGCGTAGTGTTCGCTGCGCTGGGCGGCATCTGCTGGGGCTTCTCCGGTACGTGCGCCCAGATGCTCACGGGCGAGGGCGGCATCCCCGTTTCCTGGATCACGTGCGTGCGTCTTTTGCTGGCCGCGTGCCTGTTTCTGGTGGTGTGCATGGTGCGCGAGCCGCGCAACCTTGCAGCCGTGTTCCGGGACAAGCGCTCGCTCGGGCGCATCGCGGCGTTCGCGATGCTGGGCGTGCTGTTGACCCAGGTGAGCTACTTGACCGCCATCTCGTACACCAACGCGGGGACGGGCACCGTTCTCGAGCGACTGGGCCTGATCATCATCATGCTGTACGTGTGCCTTCGCACGCGGCGCCTGCCCAGCCTTCGTCAGGGCATCGGGCTCGTGCTGGCCATGGCGGGCACGGTCATCGTTTCCACGAAGGGCGATCTGGGGTCTTTGGCCATCCCTCCCGAGGCGCTGTTCTGGGGATTAATTTCGGCTATCGCGCTGGCGTTCTACACGTTGCTGCCCGGCAAGGCGCTGGAGAAATGGGGCAGCTTCATCGTGACCGGCTTGGCCATGCTCATGGGAGGCGTGGTGTCCACCGCAGTGGTGCAGCCGTGGACCATACCGGTCGATCTGAATCCGTCGGTGGTGGGCGTGTTGATCGCCATGGTGCTCGTAGGCACGTTCGCCGCGTACCTGTTCTATTTGCAGGGGATCACCGACGCGGGCCCCGTGCGCGCGGGTTTGGTGGGGTGCGTGGAGCCGGTTGCGGCGACGGTGATCTCTGCCGTGTGGCTGGGCACTCCCGTCGGGGTGTTCGACGTCGTGGGCTGCGCGATGATCGTGGCCATGATATTCATGATCACCGAGCGGGGCCAGGAAGGCGCAAAAGGGGCGGCTGCCTACGACGGTGCCTCCGAGGACCTTCCGCTGTTCCAAGGCCGTGCGTCCGAGCTGGGATACTACGCCGCGCGCAGGGCGAAGCGCGACGACTTCAGGCGCGTGCAGCTGCTGCAGGAGGAAACCCACCGCGCTATTGCGCGCCTTGGAGTTGACGAAGGGCTGAAAAAGTACCCGTCGTCGCGGCGCATCATGCGCTCGATCGATGCTGGCAAGACGTACGTGGTGGTGACGGCGGGCGAGGCGAGCGACGGTGATTCGGAGGAGCCCGTCGAGCGCGTGCTGGGCATGTTCGCTGTGAACCCGGCGGGAGATCCCGCGTACGGGCGCGCAACGGGCGCGCGGTGGCTCACCGATTCGCCTGAACCGCCTGATGGAGAGCCTGATTACGCCGCGTTGCACTGGGTGTGCGTTCAGGAGAAGGCGCGCAGGTGCGGCGTGGGCGCCTATATCCTGGGCACGGCGGAGCGCATCGCGCGCGATGCCGGGAGGCGCAGCCTGCGCGCCGACGTCTACCCCGAGAACCAGCCCATGCGCGCACTGCTTGAGAAGTGCGGCTACGTGTTCTGCGGCGATATCGAGATACGCGATAGGCTGGGCCGTGTGAAACGCAGGGTGGTTTACGAAAAGTGCTGGTAGCAGGTTAGCGCGCGCCTCGGTCGGACGCATCGACAAAGGCGCGCGCCGGCGTTGGAACCTGTCGAGATTCTGTCTGGTTTGCGCATCCGCCGCCGCCCTGCGCGCACAAGGGTATAATAACCGGCATTATGTCTCCTCAATCACGCGAAAAAATAGCGCTGGCGGTGTTCGCCGCCTTGATCGTGCTCAGTTTGGGCGGCTTGGGATGGTACCTGGTCGCTGGGCATTCGTGGAATGTTGCGGCTTCGAACATTGATGACACGTTCGGCAGCATGGACGGCTACACGGCCATCGTGTACGCGGGCACCGTTCCGCCCGACGATACCGATGTTGACGATGCGCTTGTCCCGGACGCGCCTGTCGGGTCGATTTCGCCTCAAGAGTCCGAAGCGCCCAAGAGCCTCGAGGGCGGGCAATCGGCGGGTTCGGCAGCTGTTTCGGTTCCCGAAGCCGATGCCGCGCGCGCGAAGCCCGATGCGCTTGACGAAACGGCTCGCAAGAACAGCGCGCTTGAAACGGCGTCGTCGGCGGCTAGCTCTACGGCATCGAAAGCGAAGAAGCCGTTGACGGTTGAGGAGGCTCGCTCAAGCTACGAGGGCAAGGGCGCCACGGTATTCGAGTTGGATACGGAATCTCCCGAGCGCTACGCCGAGGGCACGATTCTCAAGAAGGGCTCGCATCGGTTTGGGGTGTTCAGCGTGGACCGCCCGCTGTCGAAGCGCACGGTCGAGAAGCAGGTGGCGTATTTCGTCGAGCACAAGGTTGATTTCATCGTGGCGGTGACCAACGACAAGGCTCATCTCGAAGGAGTATCCGGGGTTGATATCGTGGTGTCGACGCAGGACGAAGGATTGTTCGTCATGGGTGAAACGCTTTCCGGAACCTTCTATGTCGACGCGCCGGAGATCGGCAAAGTCGGCGCCATCCTCATATCGCCGAGCAATGTGGTTTCCGCCAAAGTCATCGAGGACCTGTAGCAACCCGTTCTTGCCGTATGCAATGTGCAGACGAGTCCTCATTCGCCTCCCGGAAGGGTCGCTGCTACCGCTCCCGTTTTCCTGCGCGCCGTTTGCCGCCTGAAACGCGCCGTTGGCCTTCGCACCTCGTCAGAGGGCATTTTTGATGGAATGCCGTTCACCGAGTAAAAATAGCCCGGTTACGCATGTATACGCATAAAGACCCCCGTTTCATCAGAAACTGATGAGGTCGCTTTCTGCCGAACTGGTACGATCGCGACAGCGAGGCAGCGGAGGGCTGCTGCCCGCGACCCTGCATGCGAGCCTGGCACCATGCGAACAAGACGACGTCTCCCATGCCCTCGGCGCCGTTTCGCTCGTTGGTTCCCGAAGCGTGCATTCACTGGACGAGAAGGAAGGAGAACGAGGACATGAACCTGTCACGCAGGGGCTTTTTCAAAGCCGCTGGCGCAGCGGCAGCTGCGACCATGGCGTTTGAGCTGTCCTCTCAGTCGGAGGCGTTCGCGGTAGAGCCGTCTTCAGACTGGAAGCTCGTGAACACCGAGGAGTACACGAACATCTGCTGTTACTGCTCGGGCGGGTGCGGCGTTATCTGCTCGACGCGCGACGGCGAGCTGATCAACCTCGAAGGCGACCCCGATCATCCCATCAACCAGGGCGGTTTGTGCCCGAAGGGCGCGACGATGTTCCAGTTGCGCAACGTGGTTGATCCTCAGACGCGCGAGGTCATCAAGAACCCGAACCGCAAGACGAAGCCGCTCGTGCGGCGCCCCGGTTCTTCCGCATGGGAAGACATCTCCTGGGACGACGCTATCGCGGAGATCGCGCGCTGGGTCAAGCAGACGCGCGACGCCACGTTCGAGGAGACGTCCAACGGCGTCACGGTCAACCGCACGCCCGGCATCGCGAGCCTGGGCGGCAGCCAGCAGAACTCCGAGGAAGAGTACCTCATCTTGAAGATGATGCGCTCGTTAGGGGTGATAGCCGTCGACAACCAGGCTCGTGTTTGACACAGCCCCACGGTTGCCGGTCTGGCAGCTTCATTCGGTCGCGGCTCGATGACGGGCCATTGGTGCGACTACCAGAACGCCGACGTCATCATGACGATCGGTTCCAACAACGTCGAGAACCATCCTGTTTCCGCCAAATGGGTGCAGAAGGCGCTCGACCGGGGCGCGACGTGGATCGTCGTCGACCCCCGCTATACCCGCTCGGCCGAGATGGCGGACATCTACTGCCCCATCCGTTCGGGCACCGACATCGCCTTCTACGGCGGTCTGTACAACTACATCATCGAAAACGATCTGTGGCAGCACGAGTACGTGTTGAACTACACGAACGCCTCGTACCTGCTCGATTCCGAATACTCGTTCGATGTGAACACGGGCATATTCTCGGGCTTCGACGACAAGACGGCTACGTACAACAACCATAGCTGGCACTACCAGGTGGAATCCGAGGCGAAGTGGGACACCTCCGAGGGCGGCGACTACGCCTGGGTGAACAAGCCCGGCACGCCGGCGTTCACGCCCCTGACGCTGGAAACGCCCAAGAAAGACGAGACCCTCCAGGATCCGATGTGCGTGTTCCAGCAGTTCAAGAAGCATTATTCCCGCTATGACCTGGACACGGTGTCCAGCATCTGCGGCATGGACAAGGGTCTGCTCGAGAAGGTGTACGCCACGTACGCCGCTACGGGCGCTCCCGACAAGTCCGGCACCATCCTGTACGCGCTCGGTCAGACGCAGCATCACTACGGCGCTCAGAACTGCCGCGCCATGTCCATCCTGCAGCTTCTGCTGGGCAACGCGGGCATGCCGGGCGGCGGCGTGAACGCCATGCGCGGCGAGCCGAACGTGCAGGGCGCGACGGACATGGGCATGATGGTGCACGAGCATCCGGCCTACCTCAAGTGGCCGACCGAGTACGGCACGCCCACGCTGCGCGATTGGTGCGAGAAGGAAACGTACGCCGACGGCTACTACACCAACAAGCCGAAGTTCTTGGTGTCCTCGCTCAAGGAATGGTGGGGCGACGCGGCCACGGTCGAGAACGACTACGGCTACGATTGGTGGCCGAAGGTTCCCAAGAGCCCGGACTACACCATCATGAGCTCGTTCGAGCTGATGAACAAGGGCGTTATCAAGGGTTACTTCAACTGGGGCATGAACCCGTGCCACTCCGCTCCGAACGCCGGCAACGTGCGCCGCTCCATGGCAAAGCTCGACTGGCTGGTCGTGGCCGACTGGGTCATCACGGAATCCGCCAGCTTCTGGGACGCTCCCGACATGGACGCCTCCCAGATCGACACGACGGTGTACTTCCTGCCCGCCGCGCTCATCTACGAGAAGCCCGGCATCATCCTGAACTCGGGCCGTTGGCTGCAGTACCGCTACGCGGCCGTCGAGCCGTGGGAGGAGGCGAAGCCCGACTACGAGATCTGCGACCTGCTGTGGACCAGCATCGTGGACCTGTACAAGAAGGAGGGCGGCGCCAACCCCGATCCCATTCTGAACGCGAAGTGGGACTACTACGTGGACGGCAAGATCGACCCGCGTCCCGTGGCATGGGCGCTCAACGGCTACAAGATCGCCTCGTCCGACTTCGGCAAGGCCGATGTGGATCTGCTGGGCACCTACGGCGATTTGCAGGCGGACGGCACCACGGCGTGCGCCATGTGGATCTACACCGGTTTCTGGGCCAACAAGAAGGCCCCGCTCGATCCGGCCGAGCAGCCTATCGGCCGCCGCAACACCGAGGACAAGTCGGGCATCGGTTTGAACTCCGAGTGGGCGTACTGCTGGCCGTCGAACCGCCGCATCCTGTACAACCGCGCGTCCGCCGACCTGGCGGGCAAGCCTTGGAACCCGCAGAAGAAGCTGGTCGAGTGGACCGGCGAGAAGTGGGACCAGGTGGACGTGGCCGACTTCGTGACGGCTAAAAACGGCACTCCCGTTCCGCCGAACAACAAGGCGTTCTTCATGTTGTGGGAGCAAAACGCCCGTCTGATCAGCTACGGCATGAACGACGGTCCGGTTCCCGAGCATTACGAGCCCTTCGAGAGCCCGGCTGACAACCAGATGAACGGCTCGCAGAACTCGCCGTGCATCCGCTTCGCCGAGTACGAGTCGGTGAAGAAGGGCGACCGCAGCCAGTATCCTATCGCCGTGACCACCTATTCGGTCACCGAGCATTGGCAGACCGGCGGCCAGACCCGCTGCTGCCCGGCTTTGCTCGAGGCGTCTCCCGAGCAGTTCATCGAGATGTCCGAAGAGCTGGCGGCCGAGAAGGGCATCGCCAACGGCGATCTGGTGCGCGTGTTCAACAACCGCGGTTCGGTCAAGGTGCATGCGCTGGTGACGCCGCGCTTCAAGCCGTTCACCGTGAACGGCCAGACGGTTCACCAGGTGGGCATGACCCATCACTTCGGTTGGGCGGGAGAGTTCGGCACGGGCGACGTGGTGAACGACCTGCCGCCGAACGTGGGCGATCCCAACACGTTCGTGCCCGAGTACAAGGCGTTCCTCGTGGACGTCGAGAAGGCGTAAGGGAGGGGATGAGAAATGACTGAGAAAGCGATTTTGTTCGACTCCTCCCGGTGCTCGGCGTGCCGCGGGTGCCAGGTGGCGTGCAAGATGTGGAACAACCTGCCCTCCACGCTGGAGAAGAACGGCAATCCTTGGACGGGTTCGTACCAGAGCCCGATGAACCTGAATGGCGACACGCGCCTTTTGATCAGCTTCAACGAGGAAGCCGGCGGAGACAAGGGCGTCATGTGGTCGTTCGGCCGTCGTTCGTGCCAGCACTGCACGGATGCTCCCTGCGCGACCGTTTGCCCGGGCGGCGCGCTCGCCAAGGACGAGGAGACGGGCTTCGTGTCGGTCGACGAGTCCAAGTGCGTCGGGTGCCAGTACTGCAAGTCGGCATGCCCCTTCGACGTGCCGCGCTACCATGGTCCCAACAGCAAGATCAACAAGTGCACGGGCTGCCTCGACCGCGTCGAGCAGGGCATGCAGCCGGCCTGCGTGACCACGTGCCAGCCCGAAGCGCTCAAGTTCGGCGATCGCGAGGAGATGCTGGCCATCGCCCGCGAGCGCGTGGCGTACCTGCAGGGCAAAGGCTATAGCGACGCCTGCGTGTACGGCGAGGACGAGATCGGCGGCCTCCATGTTGTGCAGGTGCTCAAGTACGGCGTCGAGGCTCATGGCCAGGTTGTGGATCCGCAGATCAACCCGATGGTCGGCCTGACGCAGATCATGAAGCCGGTCACGGGCGCCGTGACGGGCCTGACGGTTGCGGGCTTGGCGGCCATGTTCGTTCTGGGCATCGGCTACAAGCGCGATAAGCTGGCGTACAACGCCGAGACGGAAGACACGTTGTCCGTCGACAGCGGAAACGTGCTCAAGCACGGCGACGGACAGGACGAGGAGACGGTGATGGAGCACATCACCGAGAACCTTCCGGGCAAGAAGGGAGGCAACTGATGAGCAAGGGACCCGTTGCGGTTTCCGCTGAGGAAGCCGCCAAGAACAAGGCGTTCTTGGACCAGATGGCGGCAAGCGGCAAGCAGCGCTACATCAAGCGCCATTCGCTGCAGGCCCGTCTGACGCACGGCATCACGATCATCGCGTGCATCCTGCTGTGCATCTCCGGCTTGTTCGTGTTCGTTCCGGCCTTGGCGGCTGCGGTGGGCGCGGACACGGTGTTCGCCATCCGCATGTCGCACCGCGTGCTCGGCGTCGTGTTCGTGGCGGTGCCGCTCATCAGCGCCATCATGGCTCCGAAGGGCGTGAAGCACGTCTTCAAGAACCTGTTCGATCGGTGGGATTCCGACGACAAGAAGTGGATGCTCCTGTTCTTCCCGTACCTGTTCATGGCGAAGTGGATCCATATGCCCGACCAGCGCGAGCTGAAGTCCGGCCAGCGCTTCGCCGACGGCATGCTGTGGTTTGCCGGCGCGCTCATGGGCGTAACGGGCGTCATCTTGCTGTTGGGTACGACGGTGTTCGATTTCGGTGCCGGCGTGTACGGCGTGACGCTGTTCCTGCACGACGTGGGCTTCTTGCTCATCGCCGTGTTCGGCTTGGCGCACATCTTCCTGGGCGCGGGAATCTTCCAGCCGTATCGCGGCACGGCCAAGCTGATGTTCGGCGACGGCATGGTGTCCGAGTCCGACGCCCTGTACCACTGGGGCCACTGGGCTCGCGAGGAGATCGCAAGCGGCAAGAACGTCGTGGAGAAGTAAACGTGTAGGGAGAGGCTTTCGCTGCCGGGCGGGTTCGCGCCCGCCCGGTGCGGCGCAGGTCTTCCACGGGGGCGCTCTCGAGCGCTTGCCGTTTGGCAAGCCCGAGGTTTCGCGCAGAGCGTCCCGATGGATAACCTGATGCTCGATGCATGACGAGGACATACGACGAGAGGGAACCAGGAATGAACCTGAAGCGCATCGACGCGGCTATAGCCGCGTACAAGACGAAATCCGAAGACGCGGACGCGGCCCGTTTGGCGTTCTTCCGCGAGGTGTGGGGCGTTCAGGACAGCGTGGCGGCCGAAGCTGCTACGCTGTCGTACGAAGTGCCTGCCGCCGAGGACCTGCTTGCTTGGCATGCCGCATCGGAGCCGGTGCTTGCCCATGCGCCGGTGGCGATCGACCCGGAAACGCTTGCCGATGCAATCGCGCGCACGGCGGCGTGCCTGCTGGACAGCGGCGGCTTTCCTGCTACGGTGCAGGAGGCGTTCGCGCGCACGAAATGGGATCGAGTGGTGGCGGCGAGCGACGTGGCGTGCGCGGGGAGCGATCCTGCCGCATACGTCGAGTCGTTCGGGGCGCTTCTGCGCGATGACGGCATGAGCGAAGACCCCGCTCGCGTAGGGGCGCTGGCTGCATCCCTGGCGTTGCGCGCGCTGCTCGACGGGCCGGCCGCCCAGGTCGGTTCCGCGTTGCGCAAGGCGGGCGCGGCTGAACCGCATCCGATGCGCTGCCCGGTGTGCGGCGGTGCCGCTACGGTGGCGCGCGTGGGCGACACCCAGGCGGTGCAGGGCCGCGGCAAGGAGCTGTGGTGCGGCCAGTGCGGCACCGCGTGGGATTTCGAGCGGGTCCGCTGCGCGCGCTGCGGCACGCAGAACCAGGCGCACCTGCACTACTTCAACGTGGAGGGCGACGACGCGCACCGTATAGCCACCTGCGATGAATGCGGCGGTTACGTGCGCACCGTGTACCAGGAGGATGCGCTGGCTCCTTTCGCCTTCGAGGTGGAGGACGTGGTGATGGCGCGTTTGGATCTGATCGCCTATCAGCAGGCGAACGCCCAAGCGGCTGGCGAGCGCTGATCGCGCTGGCGCGCATGCAGCCGCGCATGCGCAAAGCGCACCCGGCTGCGCGCCGAATGCAGGAAGAGCAAACGAAAGGAGGCCGCTTGTGGCCATCGTGGAATACGCCGCGCCCGTCCCGCGGGAGACGGCCGAGCGACCTATTCGCATCTATTTGAACGACGCTCCGGTGGCGGTCAGCCAGGGAAGCCCCTACGGGCTGCACGAGCTTGCCGTGGGCTATTTGCTTTCGGAGGGCTTGCTGAGCGACCGCGACCGCCTGGTCGAGGTCACGGCGGATCCCGAGAAGGCGGAGGTGTACGTAGCGTCGGGCGAGCAGGCGGTCGACGGCTACGTGCCTCTGCATCGCGTGACGTCGTCTGGCTGCGCGCAATCCGCGCTCATGCGCAGCGGGACGTGCGTGCCGGATGCGGCGCGGCTGTCGACAACCGCGCGTTTCGATGCCGATGCGCTTCTGTCCTGCATGGACGAGCTGTGCGAAAGAAGCCCGCGGCGCAACACGGGCGAGTGCGTGCACGGATGCGGCTTGGGCGCGCCGGGGGCGAATCGCCTGCTGCTGGTGCGCGAGGACATAGGGCGCCATAACGCCATGGACAAGCTGATAGGGCAGGCGTGGCTCGATCGCGTGGATGTACGTGACAAGGCCCTGTTCATCACAGGACGCATCAGCGCGGAGATGGCGCTGAAAGCGTATCGCGGCGGGTGCCCCGTGCTGGTGTCGCGCAAGTCGGCTACCGATGAAGCGGCTCGACGCGCGGCTTCTTTAGGCGTTACGCTTGTTTCGCATTGTCGCGACGGTCGCCTGAGGGTGTTGTCCTGTCCAGAGCGCATCTCCGGGTAAGGAATGAGACAAAGGGACGGGGTCAATGACTCATTTTCAGCCGCAGGCCGGAAAATGAGTCATTGACCCCGTCCCTTTGTCTCATTCGGGTATCAGCGCAGGTCGCTTACGTGTTGGCAGGAGTCGCCGTACAGCGCGTAGCGATAGGAGGCAACGTGCTCTTCTCCGTTCGCGGGGTCGAGAGCCAGGAAGTTGTCCAGCGTGAGGTTGTCGGGGTCCTGAACGTTTTGGTATCCCATGAGGCAGATCCAGTGCTCGCCGTAGGGTCCGGATACATGGATGACGGTGGGCCTGCCTGCGGCGATCTCGTCGTAGGCTTCTCGCAATAGGGCTGCGTCAGATCCGAGCGAGCGAAACGAGGAGTTCCCTCCGCCCCATCCGGGCCACGTGCAGCATCCGCATCCGTACGCTTCGTGGCCGTTCGCTTGCCCGGTAAGGATCGCGTCGCCGTAAGCGCACGCGTAGGCGGGACAGCAGATGGTGTGGCCGCCGTTGAGCTGGTTGCCGATGGCGGTGATGAGCGCGGGGTCGTAGTCGAGCCGCTTGTTCGACCGCTCGGCGGCAGCCCGCACGGCCTCTTCGGCCATCTTCTGCTCGGTGAGCGCCTGCACCTGGTCCAGATCGTGTGGCGAGCCTTCGTGGGCGAATGGCAAAAGGTCGACAAAAGCCGCTTGGCTCAACGGGAGAGATTCGGCGGTCTGCGCAAATGGGGAGCGCGATTCGGCTGCGAAAGCGGCCGGTGCGCATGCGGCGCTCAGCGCGACGGCCAGCGCGGTTCCGACTGCGCATGAAAAACGGGTAGAGCTCGATGCCATGCAAGCATCCTTTCCTCGGCCGCGTAGGGTTCGTTGTTCTGGTATGGTTACGGCCGCGGGGCGAAATGGTAACAAAACGGCAACGTCGCATATCGCGGGGGTGTCGAATACCCGACGAACCGCCACAAGCAGTTCTCGAATCCTTCACAGTTGCTTGGCGAGCCGTTTCGGACGGGTAGAATGAAAGGCGTTTCACGAACAGTGCAAGGGGATGGGAGGGCGTTGTGCGAAGCGCAGATGCCGATATCGTGGTGGTGGGTGCCGGGCCGGCGGGTATCTTCTGCGTGCTGAGCCTGCTTGATCAGGGGTTTTCAGGACGCATCGTCATGGTGGACAAAGGGCTTGCCATAGGGGACCGGCTTTGCCCGAAGCAGGCCGGCGGGCCATGCGTTGGATGCGCGCCCTGCCGGATCACCACGGGGTTTTCGGGTGCAGGCGCGTTTTCCGACGGAAAACTCTCGCTTTCTGCGGAAGTCGGCGGGGATCTTCCCGATCTGATCGGGCGCGACGAAGCCCAGGCATCCATAGACGAGGTCGACGGCATATACCTGTCGTTCGGCGCGGATGAGCGCGTGGAGGGAGGCGCCCGTCGTCCCGAGGTGGACGACATTCGCCGCCGCGCCATCAAGGCGGGCCTCAAGCTGGTCGACTGTCCATTGCGCCATCTGGGTACCGAGCGGGCGCGGGATCTGTATGCGCGGGTCGAGGAATATCTGCACGAAGCGGGCGTTGACCTGCGCTTCGGGACCGAGTGCGTGCAGGTGCTGGTAGAGGACGGCGCTTGCCGGGGCGTATCGGTCGCGGGGCCGCAGGGCACGCAGGAGGTGCGCGCACGCTGCACGGTGGTGGCCACGGGCCGCCGCGGCGCCGAATGGTTCGAGCGCATGTGCCGCGAGCATGGAATCGCGCATGCGCCGGGCCCGGTCGATATAGGCGTGCGCGTGGAAGTGCGCAACGAAGTGATGGAAACGGTGAACGACGTGCTGTACGAAAGCAAGCTCATCGGGTATCCGCAGCCTTTCAGGAACAAGGTGCGCACGTTCTGACAGAACCCGGGCGGCTTCGTGAGCCAGGAGAACTACGACGAAGGGTTGGCCGTGGTGAACGGCCATTCGTACAAAGAGCGCAAATCGCCGAACACGAATCTGGCCATCCTGTGCTCGCAAAGCTTCCGCGTGCCCTTCGATCAGCCTATCGCGTATGCGCAGAAGGTGGGGGAACTGACCAACATGCTGGGCGCGGGGCGCATCTTGGTGCAGCGCTTCGGCGATATTTTGGACGGCAAGCGCACATGGGAGGAGGAGCTGGCCCGCTCGAACGTGGTGCCTACGTTGACCGATGCCGTAGCCGGCGACATCACGGCGGCCATGCCGTACCGAGCCATGACGAACATCCTGAACTTCATTCTTGCGATGGATCAGGTGGTTCCGGGGCTTGCTGCTCAGGAGACGTTGCTCTATTCTCCCGAACTCAAGTTCTACAGCAACCGCGTTTCCATGGACGAGCGGCTCCGAACGAACGTCGACTCCCTGTTCTGCCTGGGGGATTCCAGCGGTTGGACGCGCGGCCTCATGATGGCCAGCGTGATGGGACATCGTGCAGGAAGGTATATTGTCGAAAGCCTCTGAACAGGGAATACGCATAATGTACTCCATTTGCATGACAAAGAAAAGCTAGGCATTGAGTACGAAATCACGGGTTTGCATGATAGCCTGAGGCGCGGGGATGGGGCATAGTGAACGCCATCGAAACCGGTGCGGCCCAATAAGGTGGCGCGTACTGAAAACACGCTGTAGGAGGCGCTTTACATGAAGATTCTTGGAATGGGTGTTCCCGAACTCGTCATCATCTTGGCCGTGATCCTGCTCATCTTCGGGCCGAAGAACCTCCCGAAGCTGGGTGCTTCTTTGGGCAAGACCGTGAAGAACCTGCGCGAGGGCATGGGCGGCGGCAAGGAAGAAGCCGCAGAAGCCGTGGAGCTGGCCGTTGAGGACGATGTGGAGGACGAAGAGCCTGCACAGCCCGCTAAGAAGACGGTGCGCGCCAAAAAGGCCCCGCAGAACGCGTAACGTACCTACTCTCTATTTCCGGCGCGAACCCTCCCTCCCTCGCGCCCGCAACGCCCCGTCGCATTCGTGCCGCGGGGCGTTGCGTTTCCGGGAGCGGGGAGACTCGCGGGAGTTCGGGCGGTTCCTCCATCGTTGGTATTCGACGGGAAACGGCTTGCCCTTCGTATCGCTCGGCAAAGCGTCCTTGATCCGTGCAAGTTGTCTTGGCATCGCGTCAGTTCGCAGAGAACAACCCTGAAAGATAGCTATGGTTGCCAGGCATGCCCTCGATCGGCTTGCTTCCGATGAATTCCATGCTCTCGGCATCGTATCGGTATATCGCCCAATTTCCGAGTATGTACAGCGAACCTTCGGTCGCAACCATCTGCATCGCTCCATGATCGAAGAAGTGCTCCTCGATAGCTCCCGTCGCTAGATCCACGATGCTGAGCGCGCTATCGTCCTGCCCTTGGACGACGTTGTAGCGGGCGACGTAAAGCTTGTCGTTCGCGAAGGCCACGCTCGAAGCGCCGCCCTTGCTCAATTGGATGGTGCCCGCCGTGTTGTCTTCGGTATCGAGCACGCCGATCTGCCTTCCCGTCAATCCGGTGCCGCAATAGTAGATGCTTCCGTTATGCGCAACCGTCCGGTAGACGTCCGAATCGTACGTGCTGCAATCGATCGTTTCTTGGAGAGCTAGATTTTCGTCGAAATGCAAGATCGTCGAAGAGCCGTCGTCGAGGGACGATGCGAAAGCGTACAGGCTGTCTTCGTGCCAAACGAGCTTCGACACGTAAACCCCTTCGACGGATACGCTCGATACGCTCCCGCCGTCGGCTCGGCAGCGATTGATGCGAGTTGCATGGTTCGTCGCATTGCAAGTGAAGACGTACTCGTCGCTCGCGGCCACGTCGTTCACGGCCGGCTGGTCGATGGCGTATGCCTTGGTGGAGAGGGAGTCCAGATCAACTTGGAGGACGACGTTGCCGTCTTTGGTCTTGCTCCTTCCCTGGGATATGGTGAAAAGGCTGCCGTCGTAAACCAGGGGATTGCAAAAAGCGTTGCCGACCGTTGCGTAGTTCAAAGGAAGCTCCGCCACCTCGTTTAGCTCCCTATCGTACAGGACGACTCTGCTCGTTTTAGCCGTCCCTCGCGTTTCGATGATGCCGATAGAGGCATTCGGGGAAGCGTCCTTCCTGCTATCCAAAGCGCAACCGCAAACGCCGATAGCCGCAAAGACCAACGTGCCGATGAGGAAAAGTGCAGAAGCTCGTTTCATAGCCAATCCTTTGATTGCGGAAAGCGCGCCGAATCCAAAATATCATACTGAACAGCCCGTTATTACGGGAACGGCAGGGCTTTCCTTGCCGTCGTGCGACGTCGTGCGCCGGGTTGCGCCTCGGAAGGCTGCGGTTGCGCTTTTGAACTTCGGAGACTCGCGGGAGTTCGGGCGGTTCCTGCGAGCGGTTCTCATCTCCTGCTATCATGGATTCGTACTGCGTATCGAATGGAATGGAATGGAGGGGCCAGTGCAGCTTGGCTTGCGATTCGACCGGATAACCGAGCCGTCCGCGGTGCGGGCCATCTTGGGGTTCGCCTGCAATCAAGGGTTCGTGTTCTCCCTATTCTACCTGGGCGCCAACCGCGCCTTTGGGGAAGGGGAGTTCGCTTTCGAGCGGGCCGACTTGCTTCTGACCCTGGCGTTCATGGTGCTTTCGTTCGCGCTGCTGCGCAACGCGTCTCCTCGCGCGCGCGACGCGCTGCTGTCCCGTACGCTGCTCTGGTGCTATGCGGGGCTGCTGGTGCTGGGATCGGTCGTGTCGTCTTTGGCTGGGACAGGCGCGTGGGGCATCGTCGTGGAAGGGATGCTCGTGGGCGTGCCCGCCGGACTCATGCTGGCCGCTTGGGGCCGCGCATTCGGCGTTCGCCCGGTTGATCGCTGCGTGCCCGAGGTGTTCGTTGCCGCAGCGGTCGCCGCAGGGCTGTGCCTGGCGTTCTCGCTTGTCCCGATCGAGCATGCGCTGCTCGTCCTCAAGCTGCTGCCGCTGGGAAGCGCCTTCGCCCTGCGCGGCTTGGAGCCTTTCGCGCGCGAAGGCGGGTCCTCATCGCGTAAAGGGCCGTCCGCCGGGCCGCAGAGCTTCAGGTTCGGCGATCTGGTCGCCACGCGCGAGCAGCACGACGAAACGGCGCGCCTGTCGAAGAAGATCATCGCGGGAACCGGGCTGTTCGGCCTGACCGCGGGTTTCATGGAGACGTTCGCGTCGGATCCGGGCATGGCCTCGACGCCGGCGTTCTCGGCCAGCTTGCTGCTGCTGGTCCTGTTCTGCGCGGCGGCGTTGCAGCTGATCTCGGGCGGTGCCTCGGCAGGCTCGGATTCCGCTGACCAGCAAGGCCCTCTTGACGGCGTGTACCGCCTTGCCGTGCTGGTGATGATGGCCGGCTTTCTGTTCGTGCCGGTCCTGGGATCGTTCGGGGTTCCGGGCGAGTCCATCATGCTGGCAGGCTATCTGGGACTTACGTACGTGCTGGTTTCCCTGTTCCTGGTGATGGCGAAGCTGACCGGCCAGGATGCGGCTCTGTCGTTTGCGCGGGGCTTCGCCATGCTCTACCTGGGCGAGATGGCCGGCATCGCTTTGGGCAATGCCATCGAGCTGTTCGAGCCCGTCGAGCAGGCTCCGTACGCTATCGCCGCCTTCGCGGGCCTTGCGGCTTTGTACGCGTACCTGTTCCTGTTCACCGAGCGCGACTTCCGCGCGCTCTCGGTGATCGTGCGCGACGCCGACCGGTTCGACGAGGCATGCCGGGCCATATCCCAGGATCACGGTCTTTCGAAGCGCGAGTCGGAGATCCTGCCGCTTGCGCTGCGCGGCCGCACCGGCGAGCGCATAGCGGGCGAGCTGTTCATCTCGAAGAGCACGGTGGACACGCATTTGCGGCGCATGTACGCGAAGACGGGCACCCATGGGCGCCAGGAACTCATTGACCTGGGCGAGCGTACGGTGCGCCGCCTTGGCGGCAAGTAGCGCGCTACGGGGCTTGCGCCCCGGCGTGCAAGGAGGATTGCATGGTTGACGAAGAATTGAAGAACGCGCTGCTTCGCCGTTTGGGCGACGAAGCGGTGCGGTTCGATGTGCCCATGGCGCAGCTCACGACGTTTCGCGTCGGGGGCCCGGTGGACTGCCTGGTGGAGCCTCGCGACGAAGAGAGCCTCGTCTTTGCGCTGCAGGCGTGCCGCAATGCGGGCATCGAGGCGCGCATCGTGGGTCTGGGCAGCGACCTGCTGGTAAGCGACGAGGGCCTGCGCTGCGTTGTGGTGCGCATCGCCGACAACTTGTCGGACGTGAGCGTTTCGGGCAGTACCGTGCGAGCCTGCGCGGGCGCCTCGAACGCGAAGGTCGCGCGCGCAGCGTGCGAGGCCGGGCTGGCCGGTTACGAATTCGCCAGCGGCATTCCGGGCACTGTCGGAGGCGCCGCCATCATGAACGCCGGCGCTTACGGGGGCGAGTTCCGCGACGTGGCAAGGTCGTTGCGCTGCCTGACGCCGGACGGCCGCATCGTGGAAGTGAGCGCCGAGGAGGCGGACTGGTCGTACCGTCACAGCATGATGGACCACGAGGGCTACGTGGTGCTTTCCGCGGTTTTGGAGCTTGCTTTCGACGATCCTGCGGCCATTGCGGAGCGCATGGAGGATCTGGAGCGGCGCCGGGCGGAGAAGCAGCCGCTCGAGCTGCCCAGCGCCGGCAGCACCTTCAAGCGCCCGGAGGGCTACTTCGCGGGAAAGCTGGTGCAGGATGCCGGCTTGCGGGGATACCGCGTGGGCGGGGCGCAGGTTTCGACCAAGCATTGCGGCTTCGTGGTGAACGTGGACGGCGCGAGCGCTGCGGACGTGCGTCGCGTGATAGCGGACGTGCAAGATCGCGTCCAAGAGAGCGCGGGCGTCAGGCTGCAGCCCGAGGTGCGGATGTGGGGCTTTCGGGAGGAGCGGCGCTGACGAACGCCGCGAGCGGCATGCCGTCGAAGCGCTTGCGCCTGTCCGTCTCTATATGATATAAAAGAAGTAACAAATAATCGAGGGCGACGAGGCTTCGCAGACGAGGGGGCGGGCGTTGATAGACAAAGCTATCTTCGCGCTACAGGGCGTGCGCGCGGCGCTTGTCGTATTGGTCGCATGTGCCTGCGCGCGAGCATTCGCCGTGGTGGGGCAGGCTTGGGCCCTTGCTGCTGCGATCGTGGATTTGTGGAAGGGCGCTTCGGTGTCCGACCAGGTTTTCTGGATAGGGCTGTTCGTGGCGTGCTTCGTTGCGCGGCAGGTTCTTGTGTACGCGCAGGAAACGTATCTCGATCGTTACGCGGCTGCGCGGGCCGACGAGCTGCGCCAGCGGCTGCTCTCGCGCGTGTTCGAAACGGGCGCGGCGGTGGTGCAGAAGCACGGGACGGGCAACGTGACCACCCTTGTTTTGGAGGGCATCGACCAGGTGGAGACTTATATTCGCCTGATTCTGCCGAAAGCCGTGGGCGTCGTGGTTATCCCTCTGGTGCTGCTGTGCTGGATATTCCCGCTCGATTGGGTTTCGGGCGTGATCGCGCTGGTGGCGTTTCCCTTCATTATCCTGTACATGGTCATCTTGGGCCATACGGCGCAGGACGAGGCCGCCAAGCAGCACGCGACGTTCCAGATGCTGTCGAACACGTTCATCGACGCGCTGCGCGGCATCGACACGCTCAAGCTGTTCGGTCGCGGGCGCTCCTATGGCAGCAGCATTTACGCGGCGAGCGAGCGCTTTCGCGAAGCGACCATGAAAACCCTGCGCGTAGCCACGCTGTCGAGCACCGTGCTGGACCTTTTTGCAACCGGGTCGCTGGCGGCTGTGGCGATCATGCTGGGATTTCGCCTGGTGGATGGCACGCTTGCCTTTTTCCCTGCGCTCGTGGTGCTGGTGATGGTTCCAGAGTACTTCAAGCCGGTACGCGAGTTCGCCGCCGACTACCACGCCTCGCTCGACGGCAAGAACGCGCTGGTTTCGATTCTCGGCATCGTCGACGAGCCGCAGGCCGCGCCCTTCGACGATGCGCCGGATCCCGTGCCGGCTTGGGGGCCGGATTGCTCGTTTTCCGCCTGTGGCGTGGGTTTCTCGTACCCGGGTTTCAAGGCGCTCGAAGACGTGCGGTTCGAGGTGCGCGGCTTTGCGCGCGTGGGCATCGTCGGTGCGAGCGGCGCCGGCAAGAGCACCCTGGTCAACCTGCTGGGCGGTTTCGCCGATCCGAGTGCGGGGTCGTTTCGCGCAGGAGGCGTGACCGCGGCTGGATTGCATCGGGTCGATTGGCAGCGGCAGACGGTCTACATTCCCCAGAACCCGTACGTGTTCCACGCCACGCTGCGCGAGAACATCGCGTTTTACCGCCCCGATGCCGACGAGGCGGACGTCTCCCACGCAGTCGAGGCGATGGGCCTTGCCGATCTGGTTTCCCAGCTTCCCGACGGCTTGGACACGGTTATCGGCGAGGGGGCTCGGTCCCTTTCGGGCGGGCAGGCGCAAAGGATAGCCCTTGCGCGCGCGTTTCTCGATCCTGATCGGCGGATTCTCTTGTTCGACGAACCGACGGCGCACTTGGATATCGAGACGGAATGGGAGCTCAAGGAGCGCATGCTGCCCCTTATGGAGGGGCGTCTGGTGTTTTTCGCCACCCATCGGTTGCATTGGATGTCCGATATGGACTACGTGCTGGTGGTTGACGGAGGGCGCGTGGTGGAGGCGGGCCGTCCCGAAGAGCTGGCAGCGCACGACGGGCCGTATGCGCGGCTTGCGTCTCGGTTGAGCGGTGATGTCGCATGAGCGGCGTGGATGCGAAGGGGGCGAGGACTATGCGCAGGACATGGCGCGAGGACCGCTGGGTCGTGCCGTTCTTCAAGCGGTACCGCAAGGTGCTCGCGCTTGCGCTGTTTCTGGGCTTCGCGACGTTCGCTTTCGCGGCGGGCCTTATGTTCACCTCCGGCTTTCTGATAAGCGGCGCTGCCGGCGTGCCCGAGTCCATCTTGGCCCTCAACCTGCCGCTCATCTTCGTGCGCATATTCGGCATAGGCAAGCCGCTGCTTCATTACCTGGAGCGGCTGTGCAGTCACGACTGGGTGCTGCGCATGACATCCGACCTGCGTTTGAAGTTGTACCGGTCGCTTGAGAAGGATGCGCTGTTCTTCCGCGCGACGCATCGTACGGGCGATGTGCTGGGCCTTCTGTCCGAGGATATCGGGCATTTGCAGAACCTGTATTTGAGAACGGTGTTTCCAACGGTGATCGCCTGGACGCTGTGGTTCGCCCTGGTGGCCGCTGCGGGGTTCTTCTCGCCGTTTCTGGCGTGCATGCTGCTTGTCATGCTGGGGTCGGCGGTCCTGCTGCTGCCCGCGGTTTCGGTGCTGGCGTGCGGTGCGCGCCGCATGCGCTACAAAGCGTTGCGAAACGATCTGTACGCCGAGCTGACCGACAACGTGCTGGGCGTGTCCGACTGGGTGTTCTCCCAGCGCGGCGACGAGTACCTGACGCGCTATCGAGCAGCCGAACGGTCCATGAGGGAGCTTGCCGCCGCCGAGGAACGCTTCGCTCGCCGTCGAGACGTGGCGCTGCAGGTTCTGTTTGCCGTGACGGCCGCGCTGCTGCTTGTCTGGGCGGGCTCGCACTTCGGCGGGCGGGGTGCCGATACGGCGAACTGGATCGCTGCGTTCGTGCTGGGCTTCTTCCCGCTCATCGACGCGTTCGCGCCGCTGTCCGCGTCGGCGGTCGATGCGTTCTCGTACGGCGACTCGCTCGAGCGCTTGAACGAGCTTCCGGATGCGGACGAACGGGCCTCGAAGCAAGCCGCACGCCCGCGCACGCCCCTGGACATGCTGGTGGAGGGCGTAACGTATGCGTATCCGGGGTCTGCGCGGCCCGTGCTCAAGGGGATGCAGCTTGAGGTTCCTGCAGGCCAGAAGGTCGCGATCCTGGGACGAAGCGGTGCGGGGAAGAGCACGCTCGCGTCGCTCATGCGCGGCGATCTCGCCCCTGACGAGGGGCGGGTTACGCTCGGCGGCGTGCCGACATGCGACCTGGGCGACGACGTGTGCGCGTACATCGGCGTGATCCAGCAGCGCGTCTATCTGTTCAACATGACGCTTTTGGAGAACGTGCGCATCGGACGGCCCGACGCGTCCGTTCACGAGGTGCGAAACGTCCTTGCGCAGGTCGGTTTGCGCGAGATGGTCGACCGGCTCCCCGATGGGCTGCACACGATGGTCGACGAGGCCGGCCTGCGGTTCTCGGGCGGCGAGAGGCAGCGCATCGCGCTTGCGCGCGTGCTTTTGCAGGATGCGCCCGTTGTGATCTTGGACGAACCGTGCGTCGGGCTGGACCCTTTGACCGAGCAAGCCTTGCTGTCCACGCTCTTCAAGACGCTGGCCGACCGCACCGTCATCATGATCACGCATCATCTGCTGGGCGCTTCGGCTTGCGATCGGGTGGTGTTCGTGGAGGACGGGCGCGCGGTCCTTGACGGAGCTCCGTGCGAGCTTGAACGAACCAGTTCGCGCTACCGTGGCTTGCTCGCGTTCGACCGGGGACGGCGGCCGCAAGACGTCGACGGGCCGCGCGAGGGCTGAGGCGCTTGCGGTTTCTGCTACTATGGAGTCATGGATCAAGACCGCCCGACATACCGTGACTTTGCCGTATGGGCACGTCAGCCGCTTGACGAGGTCGAGCGCGATTGCGAGGTGCAGGCGTTTCGGGCCAGCGGGCCGGGCGGGCAGTGCGTGAACACGACGGACTCGGCGGTGCGCATGGAGCACCGCCCGAGCGGGATCGTCGTGGTTTCGCGCGAGTCGCGCAGCCAGTTTCGCAACAGGCGGCTGTGCTTGCAGAAGCTGCATGCCGCGTTCGAGCGCGCGGCGATGCCCCCGAAGGTTCGCCATGCCACGAAGCCCTCCCGAAGAGCGCGCGAGGCGCGCCTGGCCGACAAGCATCGCCGCGCCCAGGTGAAGGCGCGGCGCGGGCGCGTGGAAGGGGACTGAGCGCAAGGGTCGGCGCGCAGGTTCGCTATGCCTGCTCCGGCTCGCCGTCGATGCGCTCGAGGATGTCGCCCGGCTGGCAGCTCGCTCGCGCCGTTGTTTCGCCGACGTTCGCTCGTTGAGCAGGTGGCTTTCCTAGCGGCGAGCATGGAAAATCATGCGGACCCCCGGTTTCTGCTGAAAAAATACGTTTGCGAACGATTTCGAGCGGTCTTTTCAATAAAAGTAAATAAGTCAGTTTATAAAATACCAGGTCAGATTAGCGCGCTTCTATTTATTCTCATAAAAGATCATTCGCAAACGTAATTTTTCAGCAGAAACGAGCTTGTTGCGAATATATCGTTGCTGGCGAGAGCCGGGCTGATTGCGATGGATCCGTGGCGTTTGCTCAAGGTACCGGTTCGGCCGGGCGTGCGTTCATCCGTCCCGAGGGCGAAGGAGCGCCGCTGCCGTTATCGGGGCGGTTTCCGGTCGGGCGCGGCATCTGGGCACGTTGTCCGGGTGCCATGCCGGGGCCAACGACCAGGGCTTCGAGTGATTTCCGTCGCATGCAAATAGTTCGCAAATCAATCATCGTTTGTTGGATACACAACGGATCAGCCGCACGAAACCGTATAGCATCCGAAGGCGATGTCCGCTCAATCGCTCAAGCAAGGAGTTTGCATGTCCATCACGCTTTTGCCTATCATTCCCAGCATCTTGCAAGTGCTGCCGTTCGTTGCAGCATTTTCGGTTCTGTGCGCGAAAGCCCTTCGCAGCAATCCGCTTCCGTTTTATCTGGGTTGGACGGCGGTGGTCGTGCTTGCCACCTGGGGCGGGCTGGCGAGCGCATTGCCTGCATTCGACAAGGTGATCCAGCTTTTGGCCTCGTCGTATGTGGGCGTGAGCTTTTACTTGGTGGTCATGTTCGTGGGCGCTTTCGATCGCACGCCTTTGGTCAAGCGCGTTCTTTCGGTGAGATCGGAGCTTTCCATTATCGGCGGCATCCTGGTCATGGGCCATCTGGTGCGCGTGTTCGGGCTTCTTGCAATGTCGTTCACGCCTCAGTGGGGCCAGATCTGGGGTCATCCGGCAGCTGAGCTCATGTTCGCCGCGGCGGTGCTGGTGGGTTTGCCGTTGACGGCGACGTTCGTCGTGCCGTGGATTACGTCGTTTCCTTTCGTGCGCGCCCGTATGTCGGCGAAGATGTGGAAGCGCACCCAGAAGCTGGTGTACCCGTTCATGTTCCTTATGGTGGCTCAAGGGTTCCTGCTGGCGCTTGGTCATGCGCTGTACGGGTATCCGTTCGATGGTTCGGTCATGATGGTGCTGATGCAGAATCCGGTGGAATGGCTTGCAACCTTTGCGCAGCAGGTGGCGACCGAATGGACGTACCTGGCACTGGGGGCGGGCTACGCCGTGCTCAGGCTTCGGAAGCGTTCGCGGGACAAGGCCCGGCGCTCGTGTGCCGCGTCCGAGTGCGCATCGTCTCGTTTCGGCGCGTTTGGTGATTCTTGGAACTTTGCGCTTTATCGGGTTGGCTCCGGTATCCTAGTCGTTCGCATTCAAGAACCTACGATCATTCGGCGAGGAAACCAACCATGCTCAAGATACACCATGCCGTACTGCACGTTTTCGATTTCGTTTCGTGCGTCAACGTGTTCTCTCAGGAGGAGCTTGACCTAGAGAGCAAGAACGCCAAGCGCTACGTGACGAGCCATGCGAAGAAGGCGCTCAACAACTTGGACAGCAAGCGCGGCGAGTTCGCCGACGACAGCATGTTCGCCGAGGAGCTGCGCGCGTACTTCCTGGGGAAGCGCGACTTCATCGACTTGTCCGTACAGGTGGCGGAGTTCGTGGCGACCGAGCTGGGCCGCATGGAGAAAACGGAGTCCACCGACCTTTTGGTCATCGACTTCGAGGACGATACGAACTCCGTCGTGCGGGACATGACCGAAGAGGAGGCCGAAGCCGCTTATCGCGGAGAGGGCAAGCGTTACTTCGCGCTCCTGCTTCTGGAGAGCAAGCAGGCGTTCATGCACGAAGTGGGTCGCGGCGAAGAGGGCGGTACGCGCGTGGACGTGGCGCGGCATCATGCCATCTTGCCGAGCCCCTCGCAGAAGGTCGCCTCGTTCGCCCTTGTCGAGGCTCGATCGCTTGCCGTGTCGTTTTGCGACAAGAAGCGCACCATTGCGGGGGAGGATCGCTGGCTTATCCCCGACGGCCTTCTGCAGTGCTCCATGGAGGCCTCGAGCAAGGAGATGTTCGATACGGTAGCCCGAATCGTGGAGGAAGTTGCCGAAGAGTACGGGGCTAACTCGGCCATGGCCGTATCGAAGGCGAAGGCCTACGTAGCCGAGAATGCAGAGGAATCCGACGAGCTGGCGCCATGGGATCTGGCTGACGAGGTGTTCGACGACGAACCCTTGCAGAAGCGTTTCGAGGAAGCATTGGCCGAAGAGGCGCTTCCCGAGCGCGTGGTGGTGGAGAAGGCGGTGGCGCAGCGCGTTGCGAAGAGCCACAAGATCGTTACCGATACGGGCATCGAGGTGAAGTTTCCGGCCGAATACTCGCAAAGCCCCGAGTTCATCGAGTTCGTCAGCGCGCCGAACGGTCTGATCTCCATCGAGCTGAAAAACATCGGGCATATCGAGAACCGCTAAGCGCCTGCGGCTTCGGGAGGGGAGAGGGGCCGATCGGGTCGTGGCGAAGCGGAGGCGTGCCCCGTTGCTGCGCCCTGCCCGGTCGGTTCTGGGATTTTGTCCATCCGTCCCTGCGCCGCTGGTAGAGTTTTCCAGCTTCCTCCTTTCTTTCCGATCAAGTTGCTATACAATAGATTAACTTTTCATCCGACAGGCACCGCCGACCACGCTCTCTGGCGACGATGCTGCGATTCGCCAGAAGGAGGTCTAGCGACTATGGAGCCGAACATCGAAGAGGTGGCAGGGCGCATTCGGGCGCTACGCGAAGACCTCGACATCACCATGCAGGAAATGGCGGATGCTACCGGACGTTCCGTGGCGGAGTACGCCGCGCAGGAATCCGGCGATCAGGACCTGTCGTTCACGTTTCTGTACAAGTGCGCCGAGCGGTTGGGCGTCGACGTCATTGAACTCCTGACCGGCGAGAACCCTCATCTGTCTGGCTACTCGCTCACGCGCGCTGCCGATGGCCTGTCCATCAAGCGCCGCGCAGGCTTCGAGTACCTGCACAAGGCTCCTCACTTCAAGAACAAGCTGGCGGAGCCGTTCCTGGTAACCGCCCCTTATCTGGAAGAGGAGCAGGACCGTCCCATTCACTTGTCTTATCACGTGGGCCAAGAGCTCGACTACATCATCTCGGGACGCATGCGCTTCGCGTACGAGGACCATGTTGAAGAGCTGGAAGCCGGCGATCTGCTTATGTACGATTCCGGCCGCGGCCACGGCATGATCGCCACCGGGGGCGAGCCGTGCACGTTTCTGGCCATTGTCATGAAGCCCCACGGGGAAACGATTATCTAGGCGCTGCCGACCGCCGCTCGCGCACTGCGGGCGATCGCGCGCCTGACAGCGCCTTCAATTCGATGATCGTATCCGTCTCGCGGCGGACTGGCCGCCGCATATCCTGCAAGGAAGAATACCTATGAGAAACATCAACCTCCGTTACGTGAACGAAACCTACGACTGTGAAGGAAAACTGTCCGATTTCCAGGTCAAATGCCCCGAAGCCTTCAACTTTGGCTACGACGTGGTGGACGACATCGCGCGAAACGACCCCGATCGCCGCGCCATGGTGTGGTGCAACCCCGAAGGCGAAGAGCATGTGTTCACGTTCGGCGACATGAAGCGCTGGTCGGACAAGACCGCCAACTTCCTAGCGGACGCCGGAATCGGCAGGGGCGATTACGTCATGGTCATCCTGCGTCGCCACTACCAGTTCTGGTTCGTGGCCACGGCGCTCGCGAAGCTGGGGGCGGTCATGGTGCCCGCCACCTTCATGCTCAAGGAGCACGACCTGGAGTACCGCCTGAACGGCGCTTCCATCAAGGCTATGATCGCCACGTCGTTGGGCGACATCGCCGAGGTGACCGACGCCGTGGAGGCGTCGTGCCCGTCGCTTACGGCGAAGATCCTGGTGAACGGTGCGGGCGGCGGACTGACGCCCGAAGACGAGACGGGCGCGATCGTGCTGCCCGAAGGCGAGCTCATCGGCCCCGCCCTGTCCGGGCCGGAGGGCGTGTGCGCGGCTCCCGCCGTGCGCGAGGGCTGGCTCGATTTCAATACGGGCGTGCGCGCCGCTTCCGAGGACTTCGCGCGCCGCGAGACCGCCGCTGCCGATCCCATGCTCATGTACTTCTCGTCCGGCACGTCGGGCAATCCGAAGATGGTGCTGCACGATTCCGAGTACGCCATCGCGCATCTGGTCACGGCCAAGCACTGGCACAACGTGGATCCCGAAGGCGTGCACTTCACCATCGCGGACACGGGTTGGGGCAAGGCCGTGTGGGGCAAGTACTACGGACAATGGCTTATGGAGGCGTGCGTGTTCACGTACGACTTCGACCGGTTCCATCCGTCCGAGATCCTTTCGCTCATCGGGCGTTACGGCATCACCACGTTGTGCTGCCCGCCCACCATGTACCGCATGATGATGGCCGAGGACATCGATTCGTTCGACCTGTCCACGCTTGCGTACTCCACCACGGCGGGCGAGGCGCTCAACCCCGACCTGTTCGATTTCTGGAAGGAGCACACGGGGCTTACCATCTTCGAAGGGTTCGGGCAGACCGAAACGCCGCTCACCATCGCGAACCTGACGGGGTCCTCGCCGCGCCCCGGCTCGATGGGCAAGCCCATCCCGTTGTACAACACGCAGATCCTGCGCGAGGACGGTTCGCGGTGCGAGACGGGCGAGACGGGCGAGGTGTGCATCGATGTGAGCGAGAAGGCGCCGGGCATCATGCTGGAGTATTTCCGCGATCCTGTGAAGACGGCTGCCGCCATGCATGACGGTTGGTACCATACGGGCGACACGGCCTGGCGCGACGAGGACGGCTACTTTTGGTACGTCGGCCGCAACGACGACGTCATCAAGTCGAGCGGTTACCGCATCGGCCCCTTCGAGATCGAAAGCGTGATGCTCGAACATGAGGCCGTGCGGGAATGCGCCGTCACGGGCGTGCCCGACCCGGTGCGCGGCAAGGCCGTCAAGGCGACCGTGGTGCTTGCGGAAGGCTTCGCTGGTACGGAGGCGCTCACGCGCGAGCTGCAAACCTGGGTCAAGCATCGCACGGCTCCGTACAAGTATCCGCGCATCGTGGAGTACGTTGATTCGCTGCCGAAAACCGTGAACGGCAAGATCCGTCGTGCGGCTATCCGCGAGGTGGACGAGAGCGCGAAGCCCGTGGAAGGGCTTGTGTGATGAGCGCGCAGCGCTACGTCCCCGATGCGTCGGTGGTGGTCGTGTGCGGCCACTACGGCGTGGGGAAGACGAACTTCTCGCTCAACCTGGTCCTTGACGCGCGCGAGCGCGGCGTGGACGTGACCTTGGTCGATTTGGACGTGGTGAATCCCTACTTCCGTTCGAGCGACTACCGCGGGCTGCTGGAAGAACGGGGAATCTCAGTGATCGCTCCGGTGATGGCGGGAACCACGCTCGACAGCCCCAGCTTGTCCGGGGCCGTCGGCCCGGCTGTCGAGTCGGCTCGCAAGGACGACGGACGCGAGCGCCTGCTCGTCATCGACGCCGGGGGCGACGACGTGGGCGCGACGGCGCTCGGTCGGTTCGCCGGTTCGGTTGCGGCGGCTCCCTACGAGATGCTGTACGTGGTGAATCGCAGCCGCAACCTTACGCAGGACCCGGCCGAGGCGGTCGACGTGCTGCGCGAAGTGGAGGAGAAATGCCACCTGCGCGCCACGGCCATCGTGAACAACACGCACCTCAAGCAGGACACCGACGAAGCTACGGTGAAGCAGGGCGTGCCCTTCGCGCAAGCGGTTGCGGAGCAGGCGGGCCTGCCTTTGGCGTGCACGACGGTCCCGATAAGCCTCGCAGACCGGAAAACTGCCCTCTTTGGACTGAATGACGGTCGGCAAACGCTCTATCCTGTGCAAGTATATGTACGTACTCCTTGGGAATAATGCGAGAGTACGCGTTTCAGAGGGTTTGTCCGTCTGATGCGCGTTGAGCTTCTGTGCCCGCGGCGCGGCGCAGGAGCCTACAAGACGAGGAAGGTTCCATCATGCCGAGAATACTGGTAGACGATCATTTTTGCAAAGGGTGCGGCCTGTGCGTCGATGCGTGCCCGACGCACATCATCGAACTCGATCACGAGCGCATCACCGCGAAGGGCTATCATCCGGCGCGCCTGATCGATGCCGAGCGTTGCACGGGCTGCATGTCCTGCGCGCTCATGTGTCCCGACGTCGCGATTACGGTGGTGAGGTAGCTATGGCAGAGAAAGTGCTCATGAAGGGCAACGAGGCGATGGCCGAGAGCGCGATCCGCGCCGGGTGCCGCTTCTTCTTCGGATACCCCATCACGCCGCAGACCGAGCTTGCCGCGTACATGTCCAAGCGCTTGCCGAAGGAAAACGGCACGTATCTGCAGGCGGAAAGCGAAGTTGCGGCCATCAACATGGTGTACGGCGCCGCGTCCGCGGGCGCGCGCGTCATGACGTCCTCCTCGTCGCCGGGAATCTCGCTCAAGGGCGAGGGCATCTCCTACATGGCCGGCTGCGACTTGCCGGGCGTTATCGTGAACGTGCAGCGCGGCGGTCCGGGCCTCGGCGGCATTCAGCCGTCGCAGTCCGATTACTGGCAGGCCACGCGCGCAACCGGGCACGGCGACTTCCAGATCATGGTGTATGCGCCTTCGACCGTGCAGGAGATGGCCGACTGCGCCTACCTGGCCTTCGACAAGGCCGACGAATACCGCATTCCCGTCATGATCTTGGCTGACGGCATGCTTGGCCAGATGATGGAGCCGGTGGTCCTTCCCGAGCGCAAAGAGCAGCTTCCCGAGAAGCCCTGGGCAACCACGGGCCACAAGAACGCCCGTGCCCACAACATCATGGACTCGCTGTACCTCAAGGCGGAAGATCTCGAGCGCCTCAACCGCGAGCGGTTCGAACGCTACGACGTCATCAAGGCGAACGAGCAGCGCGCCGAATCCTTCATGGCTGATGACGCTGACATCGTGCTGGTCGCGTTCGGCGCCTCCGCCCGCATCGCGCGCAGCGCGGTCGTGTCGGCTCGCGAGAAGGGCATCAAGGCCGGCCTCATCCGTCCGATCACGCTGTGGCCGTTCCCGACCGACGCGCTGGAGCACGTCATGGGCACCGCCAAGACGTTCCTGTCGGTCGAGATGAACATGGGCCAGATGGTCGACGACATTCGCTTGGCGGCCGCAGGCCGCGTTCCGGTCGAGTTCTTCGGCCGTACGGGCGGCATCATCCCCACGCCGGTGGAAGTGCTTGCCAAGATCGAGGAGCTGCAGGGAAAGGTAGGTGCGTAGCATGAGCGCCGAAGAGAAGATCGTGTTCGAGCGTCCGCATGCGCTCCTTCCCGTCATCACCAATTACTGTCCGGGCTGCCCGCACGGCATCGTGCATCGCTTGGTGGCTGAAACCATCGACGAACTGGGCGTCGAAGGCGATACGATCGGCGTCGCACCGGTCGGCTGCGCCGTCACCAACCCTGACTTCTTCTCCTGCGACATGGTCCAGGCCGCGCACGGCCGCGCGCCGGCGGTGGCCACCGCGGTGAAGCGCGTGCTCCCCGACAGCGTGGTGTTCTCCTACCAGGGCGACGGCGACCTGGCTTCCATCGGCATGGCCGAGACCATCCACGCGGCAACGCGCGGCGAGCACATCACCGTCATCTTCATCAACAACGCCATCTACGGCATGACGGGCGGCCAGATGGCTCCCACCAGCTTGCCGAACCAGGTGACGCAGACCTCGCCGTACGGCCGCGACGTGTCCACGGCGGGCTACCCGGTGCGCGTGTGCGAGATGCTGAGCACGCTTGACGGCGTGGCGTACCTGGAGCGCGTGACGGTGGACAGCCCCAAGAACGTGCGCAAGGCGAAGAAGGCCATCAAGAAGGCGTTCCAGAACCAGATCGACGGTGTGGGGTATTCGCTGATCGAAGTGGTGTCCACGTGCCCGACGAACTGGGGACTCACGCCGCAGGACTCGTTCGCATGGATGCGCGAGAACATGCTGCCGTACTATCCGCTGGGCGTGTACAAAGACGTGGTGGCCGACGGGTTCGCCAATGCGGCCGAGGCTGCGTCGGCGCGCAACGCCGATTGCCCGGTGGCGCATCCGGTGACGGAAGGGGGTGCGCGATGAGCCGCACCATGAACGCCGTTCTGGCGGGCTTCGGCGGCCAGGGCATCCTGTTCGCCGGCAAGATCATCGCCATTGCCGGCCTGATCGAGGACCGCGAGGTTTCGTGGCTGCCTTCCTACGGTCCCGAGATGCGCGGCGGCACCGCGAATTGCAGCGTGTGCCTGGCCGACGACCCCATCGGCAGCCCGCTCGTGCTGACGCCCGACGTGCTGGTGGTCATGAACCAGCCTTCGCTCGACAAGTTCGAGGGCAGCGTGCAGGAAGGCGGCACCGTGGTGGTGGATTCCACGCTGGTGCAGCGCATCCCCGAGCTTCCCGGCGTGAACGTGTTCGCCGTTCCGGCCACGCAGCTGGCCGAAGAGAACGGCTACAAGGGTCTGGCGAACGTGATCCTGGTAGGCAAGCTGTTCGCTGAAACCGGGTTCTGCTCCGAGGAGACGCTTAAGGCGGCTGTCGAGAAGTGCGTGCCCGCGAAGAAAATCGCGAAGCTCCCGGCGAACCTTGCCGCGCTTGAGCTGGGAATGAAGTCGTAGGTTGTGCCGAGGGGCGCATCGCAAGAGCGCCCCGCCCGCGCGCGGCGCGGGTGAGTGAGGTGGAGGGAGCCACATGGTAGCTGAACTGGCCGAGATCGGCCTGCGCATCAAGGGCCTGCGCGAGGCGTGCGACGTCGCGCCCGAGGACATGGCCGCCGAGCTTGAAGTGCCGCTGGAGAAGTACCTCGAATGGGAGGAAACGGGCGCTGACGTGCCTATTTCCGCCATTTACCACCTGGCGCACACCTTCGGCGTGGAATTCACCGAGATCCTGACCGGGACTGCGGCGAAGCTGAATACGTACCAGGTGGTGAAGAAGGGGGAGGGCCGCGAGGTCGATCGCTATCCCGGTTACCACTTCGAGGATCTTGCTTGGCGCTACACGGGCAAGATCATGCAGCCTTTGCTGGTGGTGCTCGACCCTTCCGACGAGCCGGCGAAACTGGTTACGCATACCGGCCAGGAGTTCAACCTGGTCCTCGAGGGTACGGTCGTCGTGACGTGGGAGGACAAGGAATTCGAGCTGCACGCCGGCGACAGCATCTATTTCAACCCGGAGCACCCGCACGGTCAGCGCTGCGGAAGCGACGTGCCTGCCAAGTTCGTCACCATCATCGCGGAGTGACCCGATCCGCCGTTCTCCGAACGGCGGATCCGCTTGACGCTGCGAAGCGCTGTGGCGGCCCATCTTGCCGCTCCAAGCCCTCGTCGCGTACCCACGGTACGCTTCCTCGGGCTTTCACGGCAATCTGTGCTGCCACAACGCTTCTCGCTGACCTTGCTGGACCGATAAGGCGTGAGAAAGGAAAGCTGCGCCCGTGAATCACATCTTGAAGAAATACTGTCCGCGCATCGAGTTCGATTCGTACGAGGACTTTTACAAGAACTTTCAGATCGACGTGCCCGAGGCGTTCAACTTCGGTTTCGACGTAGTGGACGAATGGGCGCGCGTGGAGCCGGGCAAGCAGGCGCTCGTGTGGTGCGACGATCATGGCGATGAACGCGAGTTCACGTTCTCGGATCTGGCGCGCTTGTCGAACCGTGCCGCTCACGGCTTTGCACGGCTAGGCATCGGCAAGGGCGACGTGGTCATGATGATTCTGCGCCGCCGCTGGGAGTACTGGGTGTGCGCCGTGGCGCTGTGCAAGCTGGGCGCCACCATCATTCCGGCGTCGTTGCAGCTAACGAAGAAGGATATCGTGTACCGCGCGGCCAGCGCCCAGGTGAAGGCCGTCGTGTGCGTGAACGACGAGTACGTATGCGGGCAGATGGAAGAGGCGCTGCCCGAGTCGCCGTCTATCGAAAATCGTATCATCGTGGCTGGTCAGCGTGACGGTTGGACCACGTTCGACCAGCTGATCGAGGGCGAGTCCGACGAGTTCGAGCGTCCTGTAGGCGAAGCCGGCGTCACCAGCAAGGACATCATGCTCATCTACTTCACGTCGGGCACTACCGGCATGGCGAAGGCCGTGTGCCACAACTTCGCGCATCCGCTGGGCCACATCATCACCGCGAAGTACTGGCAGCAGGTGGAGGAGAACGCGCTGCACATGAGCGTGACCGACAGCGGCTGGGCGAAGTTCGGCTGGGGCAAGATCTACGGGCAGTGGATTGCCGGCGCCACCGTGTTCGCCTACGACATGGACAAGTTCGTGCCGGAAAAGCTGCTGCAGAAGATTCAAGACCATAAGCTGGCCACGTTCTGCGCGCCGCCCACCATGTACCGTTTCATGCTGCAGGAAGACGTGAGCGCCTACGACCTGTCCAGCGTGCACACGTTCGCCACGGCAGGGGAGCCGCTCAACGCCGAGGTGACGCTTGCGTGGGAGCGGCTGACGGGCAAGAAGATCCGCGAGGGCTTCGGCCAGACGGAGGGTCCGGTGCTGCTGGCGACGTTCCCGTGGATCGATCCGCGCCCCGGTTCCATGGGCAAGCCGTCCCCGCTTTTGAACGTCAAGCTGCTCGATGACGACGGCGTGGAGGTTCCCGATGGCGAAGAGGGCGCGATCTGCGTCACGGGCCTGAAGGAAGCGTACCCGCCGGGCCTGTTCGTAGGCTACTATCAGGACGAAGAGCGTACGCGCGAAGCTGTGGGCGGCGCGTACTACAACCTGCACGACATGGCGTGGCGCGACTCGGACGGGTACTGCTTCTTCGTCGGTCGCAACGACGATGTCATCAAGTGCTCGGGGTACCGTATCGGTCCCTTTGAGGTGGAAAGCGCGCTCATCGAGCATCCGGCGGTGGTCGAATGCGCCGTGACGGCTGCGCCCGATCCGATCCGCGGCAAGGTGGTCAAGGCCACGATCGTGCTGGCTCGCGGCTACGAGCCCTCCGACGAGCTGGTGAAGGAGCTGCAGAACCACGTGAAGCATGTAACTGCTCCGTACAAGTACCCGCGCATCGTGGAGTTCGTCGACGAGCTTCCCAAGACCATCGGCGGCAAGATCAAGCGCAAGCTGATCCGCAACAACGACGGCATCGAGGACTAGCGGCGATCGGGCCGGTCTCGTTTCCCGGCCCGAACGGCTTCAACGGCGCTCTCGGAAAGATTGTCGCCCGAAACGTACGGTTTTCGCTTGGAAACCGTACGTTTCGGGCGACAATCGTTTCTACCACAAGCCGGCTGCGTATACGAGGATGCCCAGCATGATGACCGCGAGCGCGATCGCTTTGGGACGGCTGACCCGCTCCTTGAAGATGAAGACGCCGAACACGGTGACGTAGAGGTAGCTGGTCGCCTCGAGCACCGGCGCCATGGACAGCGGGATACCGCGAAACGACACCACCAGCATGAACGTGGACGCCAACATGAGCACGTATCCGCCGATTACCAGCGGGTTGAGGTATTCCTGCATGAAGCTGCCATGCGGTTTCACCGCTTCTTTCTTGAGCATGACCTGCGCGATGGAGCTGACGAACACGCCGAGCGCGCCGATGGCAATGTAAGGGATCATCTCAGCGAAGGGCATGGTCGACCGCCTCCTTCGCCGGTTCGGGCTGATCCGCGTCGGCTGCGTCGGCGCGTGAGTACAGCACCACGCCCGCCACCACGATGGCGGCTCCGAGAACCTTCAGCACGTTCAACTCTTCTTGGAAGAAAAGAACCCCCCAAACAAGCCCCCAGAACACGGTGATGGCCCTGTTCGAGAACGCGGTGGTGAGCGGCAGACGCTTTATGACCTGCTGCCATCCGATAGCGTACAGGAACAGCACCGCCAACACGGCAGCGTAGAGCAGGTAGAACCGCACGTCGTCGAAAGCGTACGAAGCGGCCATCTTGCCGAACAGATCCGTGAGCGAGTACAGCACGAACAGCAGGTGCAGCGAGACGAACGACTTGAGGTTGACGTGCTTCACGATTGCCGACCCGCAGAAGCGAAGAAGCCGCACGCAGCTTCGATGACGTGCGCACGGTCCTCTTCGGAAAGCGCGTAGTACAAAGGCAGGCGCACCAGGCGCTCGCTTTCCTTCGTGGTGTAGCGATCTTCTCCGAAGAACCTTCCGAACTTCTTGCCCGCAACGGAGGAATGCAGCGGAACGTAATGGAACACGCAGAGAACTCCCTGTTCCCGCATGTGCGCGATGAACGCGCTGCGCTGCTCAAGATCCCTGCACTTGAGGTAGAACATGTGCGCGTTGTGGGTGCAGTCGGGCGGGATGGTGGGCAGCGAGCAGCGGCCTGCCTCGGCGTACGGGGCAGGCGCCTCGTAGTAGGCGTTCCAGGTGGCCAGGCGGTCGTTGTTGATCTCGTCTGCACGTTCGAGCTGCGCCCATAGATAGGCCGCGTTCAGCTCGCTGGGCAGGTAGCTCGAGCCGTAATCGACCCAGCTGTACTTGTCCACCTGACCGCGGAAGAACCGCGACCGGTCGGTGCCTTTTTCACGCAGGATCTCGGCAGCTTCGTTGTAGGAGGGGTCCTTGGTCAAAAACGCGCCGCCCTCGCCCATCGAGTAGTTCTTCGTCTCATGGAACGAGAAGCAGCCGAAGTCCCCGATGGTGCCCAAGGCCCGTCCTTTGTAGGTGCTCATAACGCCCTGGGCAGCATCTTCGACCACCAGGATGCCGCGGCTGCTCGCGATGTCGTTGATGGCGTCCATGTTGCACGCCACGCCCGCGTAATGCACGACCACGATGGCGCGCGTGCGCTCGGTAATCGCCTGCTCAACCTGTTCCTCGTCGATGTTCATGGTGTCGGGGCGTATGTCCGCGAACACAAGCTTGGCGCCCGCCAGCACAAAGGCGGTCGCGGTGGACGAGAACGTGTAGCTGGGCAGAATCACCTCGTCGCCCGGCTTGATGCGGCACAGAAGCGCCGCCATTTCGAGCGCGGCCGTGCCGCTTGTGGTGAGCAGGGATTTCTGTACGTCGAATCGTTGCTCGACCCACTCGCTGCAGCGCTTCGTGTAAGGGCCGTCTCCGCAGACGTTCCCGCTTTCGATGGCGTCGCGGATGTAGTCGTACGCTTGCGGCACGCGAGGCGGCTCGTTGAAGGTGATCATGAGGATTCCTCGCTTTCAGCGGATGCGTTGTCGAAGGTGGCGGCGCTTGGGGCGCCGGGTCCTGAAGGTCGCCAGGAAGCTTCGCCGACGTCCGCGAAGCTTCCGTCGGCTTTGCGCGCGTAAACGTGCGGGGCGAAGCGGATGAAGAACCCGGGCGTGAACGACATCGAATAGGCGCCCGCGTACTTGATGTCGATCAAGTCGCCTTCTGCGAGTTCCACCTCGTTTTCCAGAACGCACAGCCGATCGCTCTCCATGCAGGTATAGCCGCAGAGCACTTGGCGCGCCAGGCGGCGCGGGGCGGCTTCGGGATCGTGCCGGACGATTTCGTAGGCGTAGGAGGTCTTTTTCATCTCGTGATCGATATTGATGCGAGACAAATCGCATGTCACGAATCGATCGTAGGTGGTGTCCTTCGCGTCCAGAACGCGTCCAACGTAGCGTCCGGGGGTGCAGATCACGGCCCCGCCCGGCTCCACCACCAGTCGCGTGCGCTCGGGGTCGAACGTGACGGACAACTCGGCGGCGATGGCCTGGGCGTAAGCGTCGTAGGCTCCACGGTTCTTTTCGCCTCCGCCGAAGAAGCCTCCGCCGATGTCGACGAATTCCAGGTCAAGGTCGAGTTCGCGGGCGATGGCGGCCGCATGGCGCGCAAGGACGCGGTACGCTTCGACCGTGCGGCTGCGCGTGGTCACGTGCATGTGCAGCCCTGCGATACGCACGTTCGACCCGATCTCGCGGACGGCCTGCACGGCGCGCGCCAGCTCGCCGTTCTCGTAGCAATAGCCGAAGCGACCGCCCGCAGCTCCCGTGACGGTTTGCCCGGGGCAGTGCGACTCGAGGTCGATGCTCGCACGCAGTCCGACGGAAAGCACGCGATCGGTCGTGCGCGCGATCTCCGCAAGCCAGCGCAACTCGCGCGCCGAGTCCAGGTTGACCAGGCTTCCCTGCTCAAGCGCAGATTCGAAGCGCGCCCGTCCCTTGATGGGCCCGTTGAAGACGATGCGCTGCGGTTCGAATCCGCATGCGAGCGCCAACTCGTACTCCTCGTCCGAGACGGCTTCCGCCATGCAGCCGCACGTACGCGCCATGTGAAGAATCCAGGGCAAAGGGTTGGTCTTGATCGAGTAGGCAACCTCGGAGTCGGGGCTCCAATGCGCATGCAACGCGCGGGCGAAGTCGTGGAAGTTGTCCGCCAGCTCCGTTTCGTCGAACACGAAGCAGGGCGTTTCCAGCTGGAAGAGGGATTCGTTCATCGAGAGGCTCCTTCGCCGATTTGGCTCTCGGACGAGACGTTGCAGCGAGTCCTGATCAGAAACTGGGGGTTCTTGTTGGTCGTCATGAACAGGCGGCCGACGTATTCCCCGATCACGCCCATGAACAGCATGATGACGCCCGAGCACACCAGGATGGTCACCATGACCGAGGCCCAGCCCATCGGCATCGTGGGGTTGTGCAAGCGCTCGAAGAACAGCCAGATCGCGCCCACGAGGCCCGCACCGCCCATGAGCAGGCCCAGCACCGAAGCGATGCGCAGCGGCGTTACCGAGAAGTTCAAGATGGTCGACCACAGTCGCAGCAGGCTTTTCAGGGTGTATCCCGACTGGCCTTCCGCACGGTCGTAATGCTCCACTTCCACGTTCACTATGCGGTCGGTCGTGCGGAATATGAGCCCCTGCACGTACACCGAGGCGCTTGAGTACTCGACCATGACGTCGCTCACGCAGCGGCGCATGATCAAGAAGTTGCTGTCGGTAACGCCTTTCGGGCATCCAGCCAGCACGCGGATGGTGAACATGGCGAAGCGCGAGCCCAGCCTGCGGTACCAGTTCTCCCGATGCTGGCGAAAAGCGGCGAACACCACGTCGACGCCGTCTTCCAGGCCCGCGATGAGCGCGAGGCATTGCGACGGGTGCGTCTGCATGTCGTCGTCCATGAGCATGACCGCGTCTCCGCTCGCTTCGCGCAAGCCCGCCATGATGGCGTTGTGCTGCCCGAAGTTGCGCATGAGGTCGATGCCCTTCACGCGTTCGTCCTCGGCGCACAGCTTCGAGATCTCCTGGAACGTGCCGTCTTTCGATCCGTCGTTGACCAGGATGAACTCGTAATCATAGCCGGCATCGACCAGTTCGGTGCGGGTCATGCGCACCACGTCGCCGATCATGCGCTCCGAATAGTAGCAGGGGATGACAACGGATATGTTCATGAGACAGGCTGCTCCTTCGCAGTCGTTTCGCTCGCTTGGGATGCGCGGCAGGCGCTGGGAAGCCGGTTGGGCACGGCGAGGTCCTTGCCGTCGGGGTCGGCGATGGAGAAGCTTTCGAACATCCGCGCGCTTGCGGTGTCCAGCTCGTCGTACGACTTCGCCGCAAGGAACGCGCGCGCGGCATAGGGCTGCCCGCCGCGCGCGTTCTTGACCGTTTGCCCTTCGGCGTAGTACAAAAGGGCTTCCTGCACGCAGGGGCCTTGCAGCGCGGCTTGCGCGGCCTCAAGGCTTGCCACGATGCCGTCGCGTGCGTGGAAGTACAGCCCGCAGCTGCGATTCGGCATGCACCGCGCGTCGTGGGCTTCGAGGCGGCGTGCAAGGGCGTCATGGTCGAGCGCCGTGTCAAGCAGCAGATCCTCCACGGACAGGCCGGACGCGTATTCCAGCAGCTCGTGCTCGTAGCCGAACACGCGGCCCGTCACCTCGCATACGTGTATGCCCGAGTCGGGGGACCAGAAGAACTGCATGCATAAAGGGCCGTGCTCGATCCCTGCGAACTCGACGATGCGCTGTGCGTACGCGAGCGCATCGGACAGAACCTCGTCGGTGAAGCGGCTTGGGTACACGATCCTGCTGACATGGGGAAGATCCTCGAACGTGCACGCGGTCTTTTCGCGGTCGGCTACGGAAACGGGGAACACGCGCCCGTGCGACGCCCAGGTGATCATGTTGAACTCGTGCCCGTCGTCGTACTCTTCGAGGACCACGCTGTTCGCGCGCCTCGATTCCTCCGCAACCGAGGCAGCCGATTCGATCGCTTCGGCTGCGGTGCGAACGACGCGGACGCCGTACGAGCCGTAGGCATCGACCGGCTTGATGACGCAGGGGAAGCGCAGGGACTCGCACGCCCGTTCGACCTGATCGAGCGGCGCGACGCAGCTGTTCGGGTAGGGCACGCCCAACTGGTCGAACATGTTCTTCATGAGCTGCTTGTTCCTGAGGAATTCCAACTTGTCCAGCGAACAGGGGGCGGGAAGGCCCGCCGCATGCGCAACGCGGCAGCCCTCTTCGAACAGCACGTCGGAAAACGAGGTGATCAGCGCGTCGACATCTTCGTCATGGCAGAGGTTGGCCAAGGCTTCGGTGTCCGTGACGGGAATCGTGAACGAGGCATCCGCGAACGCGCGGGCAGGGCCGTGCTCGTAGCCGTCGGCCACGAGCACGCGGCATCCGCGTTCCTTGGCGCGTTGCACCAGAAGTGCGAACTCGTCCATCGAACCGAGTATCAAAAGGGTTTTCCGCTGGTCGTGCATGGGGTTACCTCGAATTCCGTTCGTGCTCTTCTTGTCGCTGCCCGCTTGACTGCGCGTCCGCGCGCGTCGATGCCGATGCGGTCGCCTGCGCGCCCCGTACGCGGCTGCGCAGGATGCGACGCACGAGCGCCAACCCAACAAGCGCGGCCAAGCCGACTCCCGACAGGATCATGCCTTCGCGCAGGCCCGGGGTCAGGTAGCGCAGCTCGATCTCGTGATGGCCCGCTTCAAGTTCCAAGGCCATGAACGCGGTGTTAGCCCGCTTGATTTCGGCGGGCTTTCCGTCCACCGTAGCGGTCCATCCCTTCGAGTACGGCACGCTCAAAAAGAGGGCTTTGGGCTTGCTTGCATCGATCGAAGCCGTGATCTCGTTCGTTCCGAACTTCAAATCTTCTACCGGGTCGGCCTTCAGCGCATCGATGCGGTTCGACATGTTTTTCACAGGCTGGCAAACCACCGACATATTCGTGAAGCGATAGTCTCCCTTGAGGTCGAAGTGCAGCGTGATGGATGTTTGGGGCTCTTTTGAATACCCCATGTTGACCAGCCATTCGTCCTTGCCGCCGTACAGATGGGAGGCGTTCGTGTAGTTGTCGATCTGGCGCATGCCGGGTGCTTTGTCGGAGCCGAGCCCAATGTTGTAGCGCCGAGGTTCGGTCCAGTTCATGTCCTTTTGAAGTAGCAGCGCTTTGCGGAACCAGGCAAGGTTGTCGAACTCTCCTCTGCGTTTGGATTCCTCAACGGGCGATACGCCTTTGAAGTGCAGTCCGTCGATGTAGAAGTACGTCTCGCTGTTGGCGAGGCCTTCGAAGCTCAAGGTCAGCGTTGCTCCCGGTTTCAAAACGCGTATCACGCCGTCTTCCACCGAAAGGCCGTTGCTTGCCGACACGACGGAGGGCACCGTGCGGGATTCCTGCTTTCTGTCGGTTGCGGGGAGCGACGACTCGTCAAGGACCACGCCCTGCAGCAGCGCTTCCTGCCGCTGAGCGGGGGAGAGGGAAAGGTACTCGCTGCGGGGAACGTACGAGTCGTAGGCGAAGGCCAACGGCAAGACGTTGGATCCTTCGTGCACCTGGTACGGGATGTCGCGCACGACGCCCGTTGCCACGATCTTGTTCGGATCGTCGTACAGGTGCACCAGGGGGAATCCAGCTTCGGTGCTCAGGTAGTACTTCACGCCCATGAGCGACTCCAGGATTGCGCGCCCTCCCAGATCGTTGTACGAGAAGTTGATGTTGGTCCTGTTCAGCGCAAGCTCGGTGTGAAAGTCGTCGATGGCGCTGTTGTACGAGCTGTTGTAGAAATCGAAGCCTTTGAGACCCAGCACCAAGCTGTCGTTGCGCGTGCGCTCAAGGGCCGACGAGCTTCCGTCGTAGCGCCATATCCCGGGTGCTTGCAGGTCTGAGACCAGGTGGTTGGGGGAGTCGGACGTGATGCGGGGGTAGGCGTAGCCCAACGGCGACGAGAGCTTGCCCACGCCGCCTTCGTCGGGAGATACGAAATAGAAGGCGTTCACGGTCAAGCCCGCCGTCAGACAGCAAACGACGGCTATCCGCCGCGTCTTGGCCGCCATGTCCCGCTGCGCCACGACGAACAGGGTGGCCGCCAAGACGATACCGGCGGCCAGCATAGCCTCGGTGCGCATGGGTGCCACGACGAAGACGATGGTCCCGTAGATGATCGATGCGATGATTAGCACCTTTACGGATCGTTTGTCAAGATGGAGCATGCTCGGAAGCATGCGGGCCACAATAAAGCAAACCACCAGGGCGTAAGCCCATACCCAGCGGTTGGTGGCGTAGTTCATCCCGTTGAGGAAGCTTCCGACGGCAGGGATCATAAGCATGATCGTGCCTGCGACGAACGCGATCTTGAGCGAGGTGTTCTGCCTGCGCTTCGAAAAGAGCAAGGCGCAGGAGAGAAAGGCCAATCCGCCGAACCCGATGTAGCAGTCGCTTCCAACGCCCGCCATGCTCAGGAACCCGGATGCGAGCGAGGTGTAGTAGTGATGCGAATAGAACAGCGGGACGGTGACCGAGTTGTCGGTGAATCGTTCAAGCCCGAACAGACCGACAAGCGAAGGCACCAGCGCGAAGCAGGCGATCAAGACGCCGATGGCCAGGAAGCCGAAAAAGCGCAGGGTCCAGCCAAGGAAACGCACCGCGTTGACGCTTTTCTGCGTTTGGAAGACGCGTACCGCGCAGTAGGGGAGCAGCAGCAGGCACGCCATGTACGAGAAATAATAGGATATGATGAAGAATGCGGCGACTGCCGCGATGAACGTATAGGGACGTTCTTTCGCGAGCACCTTTTCCACGCCGAGCAGCAGCAAGGGGAACAAGACGAGCGGCCATGCTCCGGCCGGCCAGTAGGCAACCGCCATCGCGGTGCCGCATAACGCGTACAGCAAGGCGCCTATTAAAGTGGGGAATCGCCCGATCTTGAAGCGCAGGGCAAGAAGCGAGAACGCAGCTCCGGCCAGGTACAGGCGAAACACCACGAGGAATTGGAAGAGGTATTCCGAATAGCGTTCCGGACACAGGCCGGAAAGCAGGTTGAGCGGGTCGAAGAACGTGTCGAGCGTGGAGGGGACGTCCATGCCGTAGCCCAATTCGTGCACCCAAAGCGGAATCTGAAGCCCCTGCCCGGAAAGCAGGTTGCCGACGATTTCCCGCAGCCACTGGCCTTCGTACACGAAGAAGGGGTAGTACTGCTCGATGCCGTCGATGTTCCAGATCAGGGCGCGCCCATTGGACGGGTAGACGAACAGCGTAATGAATGCGACAACGATGAAAGCTGCCGTGTAGCAGCCGAAGTAGACGCGTCGCTTGCGGGACGGGTTGTTTCCCTCCCAGGCCCGAACGGCCTGCTTTTTTCGTTCGATGTTGCTTCCGAGGCTCGAAGCAGTCTGATCAGTGCTGGTAAAAGACGCCAAAACCACTCGCTTCTGATAGGGGCGGTATTCTTGCATACGTTCATATAGTTTACCGCATTATTCTTAAAAGAAGAGGCTTGCATACAGGCCCGTTTTTGTTTCGTAATATTGACCGAAAGAAAACGAATTGAAGGCAATCGGCGGGCGACCGAGCGAGAAATACCTGTTCAAACGTGTTTTCGTTGATATTCCAGATCGGTGCGCGCTCGTTGGACGGCTGTGCGGACAATGTGATGAGCACGACGATCGCGACGGTCGTCCGAACGCGCGCGGTTCCCGCTTTCGCAGCGGTTCCGTCTTTTTGGCGCGCGGTTCGTTTCAAGAACTTAGCCGCGAGCTAATGTTTTTGCCGAGGCGTTTCCCTAGCATATGCGACGTCTGTTCAATGGAGGCTTCGAAGGCCTTATGAGGAAAGGAATCGTATGCGTGAATATCGAAACTCCGACTATCCGGACGGCATGGGGCGGATGCGGATCCACGCCATGCCTCTTCCCTTGTCCGCCATGGCGGTGACGGGGTTTGTCTTGGGCATTGTCGCGCTCGTGCTGTCCGCTGTTCCCTTTGTCAACAACTTCGCGTTTCTCCTCGTGCTGCTCGGCCTGCCGTTCTCCATCGTCGGATTGGTGGCTGCTGGCCGCAAGAAAAAAAGAGGGAAGGCTTTGGCGATAGCCGGCATCGTGCTGTGCTCGTTGTCTCTTGTCGTTGTCATCGTGTCGCAGAGCGCTTACAGCGCCGCTGTTGAAGAGGCGTTTTCCGGGTCGAGCGTGGCGGCCGTTTCGGATGCGCCCCCGTCGCAGAACGCTCAGGGGGATGCAAGCCCTGCGGACGCGGTCGACTACAGCTCCCTGGCCATCGGTTCGGCGGCCGAGCTGCGCAACGGGCTGACGGTACGCGTTGATTCCGTGCAAACCGGCCTGGTCAACTACGATGGCTCTCCCGTGACCGGCGTTACGGTGACTTATGCCAACAACGGATCGCGCGAAGCATCGTTCAATCCGTTCGACTGGAAAGGCCAGGATGGAAGCGGCGCGCAGCGCACGACGACGTATTATTCAAATGGCGAGAATGCCCTGAACAGCGGAACGCTTGCAGCGGGGGGAACCGTCTCGGGCAACGTCTACTTCGACGGCGATATCGCGAAAGTCCTCTACTATTCGTCGGTTTTCAGTTCGAGCTCGCAGGTGGCGTGGAACGTCTCGTAGCAAAGGCCGTCGTGTTGCAGGAGTGCGGGCTGGGCGCTGGTACAATGGAGGCGAAAAAAAAGCGAAAGAGAAGGAAACGCCGCGTGAAGGAGCCTTTAACGGAAGAATTGCTCGAAGAGCTTCTCGAGGCTCCCGATCCGATACGGTTCGCCGAAGAGAACCGCATCACCAAGCGCAGCCTCTCCGATTATCTGGAGCAGCTTCTCGATGAAAAAGGCCTTGAGCGGGCGCGCGTCGTGCGAGAGGCGGGTTTGAACGAGACGTTCGGCTACCAGATATTCATGGGCCAGCGGGGCGCGTCGCGCAACAAAGTGCTGCAGCTCGCCTTCGCCATGCGCTTGACGCTTCGCGAAGCGAACAGATTGCTGCAAGCTGCCGGGTCGAACGGGCTTTACTGCAAGAATCGGCGTGACGCGATAGTCATATTCTGTCTTGAGCGCGGATACGGTCTCCAGAAAACCGACGAAGAACTGTATCGCTTCGGTGAAGAGACCGTTTGCTGATGGGGCGCCGTCCGTGACGTTTTGCTTCCGACTCTTCGAGATCTGATACCATGGGTTCTGCTATGCATGACGAATTGGCCGAACATCTGAACGCGCTCGAGCGAGACGAGTGCTACCGCGTCGATGCGGTTCTGAAGAACGCTGCTCATGAAGTAACCGAGCGGGTTTTCTTCGTCGGCGCGAACGGCTCCGAGCTCGGCCCGTTTGTCAGGAAGAGGATCGATCGCGCGTCTGGCTTGGGCGCTGCTTACCGCAACGTGCATGATGCGCAGAAGCTGGGTCGTCGTTTCCGCTATCTTCCGCGAATCCTCGAATGTTGCGAGGCGGGCGGCGAGTTCGTCGTGATCATGGAGCACGTGGGCAAAGAGACGCTTTCGGACGTCGTGTACCGCTGCGATCCTTCCGTTGCGCTTGCTTGCGATGTGTTTCCGCGGTTGTGCGATGCGGTTGCGGAGCTGCACGAAGCGTTCGATCCTCCCATCATCCACCGTGATCTCAAGCCTTCGAACATCATGCTCTCTCAAGATAGCCTGACTATCATCGATTTCGGCATTGCGAGGTCGTTTAAAGAAGGGGCCGAGGAGGACACGTGTCGTTTCGGGACGAAGGCTTACGCTCCTCCCGAGCAATTTGGATTCGGGCAAACCGATGTGCGCAGCGACGTTTACGCTCTGGGCATGCTTTTGTATTTCTGCCTGACCGAGAGGACCCCCGATGCCCGGGTGCGCAAGGTGGGTTTTCGATCGCCTGCGGTCCCCGAGCCGTTTCGACGGGTGATCGAACGTGCTGCGTCGTTCGATCCCGAGGATCGCTATGCCGACGTAGCCGCTCTCAAGCGATCGTTTGCGGACGCGCTGCTGGAATTCGGCGAAGAGGGGCGGCCCCTGCCGTCTTCGGCCGCGGTTTGCTCGGTGGCGGAGCCTTCGGGCAACGAAGATCTTGCTCCTTCGGGTGCGAAGGGCGTCGGCGTTGTGCGCATCGGTCGGATCTTGTCGAAAATCCCGCTATGGGTCGGTGTTGCGTGGGACGTGGCGTTGGTTCTCTTGTTCGCGGCATCGAGCGTCATGTGCATATCGTTGACCGTCGATGCTTCGTCGGGTTCGGCTCAATATGCAGCAGCGCCTTTGTGGCTCCGTGCGATTTCTTACGGAAGCTTGGACGTGCTCATCATGGCGCCGATCTTGTTCTCTCTGAGCGACCGGCGCCCTCTGAGGGCGGCGTTCCCTTCTCTCGGACGCATGACGATCGAGCGGGATATGGCCGTGTCCCTTGTTTTGGTGGCTGTCGGTTTGATCGTTTTCTTTTGGACGGGGTCGCAGTTTCCGTCTGTCGACAGCATGCGCTGACCGATTTCCTCGTTTCGATGAACGTCGTCGGCGGCAAGGCGGAGCTGTTCGAGCGCGTTGTCTGAATGGCGGAGATGCGTGCGAATCGAACACACCCGAGACGTTCTGCGCGCCTCACAACGGCTTTGAAGGCCGCGGGGCCCACCAGGACCCATCCATCTCCGCATGAAAGATGCGCCGGAACCGGCGCATCGCTATAATACCGCAACTTGATCGAAGCACGCCGACGTTTAGGCGAAAACCCCACATCTACCCGTTCAGGACGCGAACGTCTCCTTCTCGGCGCGTCACGCCGTTCGCATCGAAGTACTCGAGCAGGGGGATGGCGTACTTTCTGCTGGTCTCCATGGCGTCCTTAAGATCGGCGGCGGTTGCCGGACCGTGCGCCAGCCGGTTCCTCACGGCTTTCTCGAAGGCTTCGAGCGCCGCTACGTCGAAGCAGAAGTCTTTTCCGACCCGCCGTACAAGCCCTTGCTTTTCCAAGATTCCGAGCGCCTTGTACCCGAGCGAGGAATCCAAGCCTGCTTTGCTCACAAGATCGGCGATGGTCGGCGGTGCTCCCGCGGCTTGCGCGAGCGCATCGCCCAGCTTTTTGGCCGCTTGCTCCTCTTTCATGCGTGCGCCCGCGCCTGCGCGCGGGTGGCTGACCTCGCCGCCCGCCACCACGGCGGCACCTTGGGCGACTGCGTAGGCCAGCAGCGCGTCGAAGCAGGCGGCGTCTGCGCGCGGCAGGCTCTTCTGTCGCAGGGCGTCCTTCGCGACCCCCGTGGAATCGGGGTTCTGGGCGTGAAACCTCAGCAGCTCGTTCTCTATAGTCGAGCGCGCTTTCTGCAGCGTCTGCGCGCTCGCGTAGCGGGTTTGCGGGCCGTCCAGGCGCACGGCCGCGCGCTTGGTTGCCAGCGCTTCAAGCTCGCGCGTGGCCCGTGACGCTTCCAGCCCCGTGGTTTCCGCCAGCTCGTCAGCCAGGATGGGCAGCGTCGCCAGGGAGAACGCCGCCTGAACCACGGTCGCCTCGTCGTCTGCGCGCAGGGCTTCCAGCAGATGGCGGGCGGGCTCGGACAGCGTGGTGGTGCGGCGGGGGTGCGCGCGCAGCACCACGCCGCCGCCTATGACGTGCACCGGAGAGTAGGATCGTATGACGAAGCGGTCCCGCCATGCGGCGGGCAAGGGCTCGTCGAGACGAATCTGCGCGAGCGCGCGGTCTCCGGGCGCGAGGCTCGTTCGGCCTTCCATGAGCAGTACGCGCGCCGTGACCTCGCGCGTCCCGTGGGCCACGTGCACGCGCGAGCCGCTTTCCAGGGGCTTTGCGTCTCGACCAGGGATTCCCAGATAGGTCAGGTCGGCATCGAAGCGGTCCGTCGGGCGCATTGCGCCCGGCGTTGCCAGGAAATCGCCCGGACGCACCTCGGCCGTCGAGAGCGCGTTCAGGTTCAAGGCCACGCGATGGCCGGCTTTGGCGCGCTCGACCGGGCTTCCATGCACCTGGATGCCGCGGATGCGCGCGCGCAGGCCGCCGGGAAGCACCTCGACCTCGTCGCCGACGGACGCTTCTCCGTTCCAAAGCGTGCCCGTCACCACGGTGCCCGCGCCTTTGATGGTGAAGGTCCGGTCGACGGGCAGGCGCAGGTGCGCGCCTTTTTTGACCCGGGACGTGGCGCGCGCAGCGCGAACCAACTCGTCCTTGAGCGCGTCGAGTCCGCGCCCCGTTCGGCTGGAAACGCGTACCACGGGTGCGTCCGCGTACGGCGTGGTCTCAAGGCGGCTGCGGATCTCGTCGGCCATGAACGTCGCCCATTCGTCGTCGACCAGATCGGTTTTGGTCAACGCGACGACGACCGATGAAATGCCCAGAAGCTCCAGCACGGCAAGGTGCTCGACGGTTTGGGGCATGATGCCGTCGTCGGCTGCGATGCACAGCAGAGCCAGGTCGATGCCCGTGGCGCCAGCGATCATCTGGCGCACGAAGCGCTCGTGGCCCGGAACGTCCACCACGCCCATGGTCAAGCCTTCTGGCAGGGAAAGCTGCGCGAAGCCCAGCTCGATGGTTATGCCGCGCTTCTTCTCTTCGGACAGGCGGTCGGGATCGGTTCCGGTAAGCGCGAGCACGAGCGACGATTTGCCGTGATCGATGTGCCCGGCGGTGCCCAGCACCAGATCGGGATGCGACGGCGTGCTCATGAGCGTGTCTCCTTCCGTGCGTCCAGGTTGTTGAAGTAAGCGCCTAAGGATTCGGCTATCACGGGAAGATCCTCTTCGCTCAAGGTGCGGGCGTCGAGCAGCACGCACTCTTTCTTGATGCGGCCCACCACCGGGACGGCACCCCGTTTCACCAGGTGCTCCTCGCATTCTTGCGCGCTGCCCCGCAAGAACGAGACGCGCACGGCGAAGGTGTCGATGTCGCACATGGGAAGCGCCCCGCCGCCGGCGCGTCCGGTTTCCGGCACCACGTCGATGCGGGCAAAGCGATCGGCTACGGTTTTCGAAACCTGTTCGCTCAGGTGCTCGGCGCGCGTGCGGACGACGGCCGCGTCCTCCGAAAGCATGCGCAGCGTCGGGACGGCCTGCATGGCTCGCTCGGGGTCCAGGTAAAGGCGCAGCGTCGCCTCGAGCGCGGCAAGCGTCATCTTGTCCAGGCGAAGCGCACGCGCGAGCGGGTTCTTCTTCAGGCGGTCGACGTGACGCTTCGAGCCCGCTATGATGCCCGCCTGCGGCCCTCCGAGCAGCTTGTCCCCGGAAAACGAGACCAGGTCGACGCCTGCTTGCAGCGATTCCGCCACCGTGGGTTCGGCGTAATCGCCGAAGCAGTCCAGTCGCAGCAGCGCGCCCGACCCCTGGTCTTCGTAGACCATAACCTCGGGAAGGGGCGGCGTCTGCGGGTTGGCGCGGCGGCGTTCGTTTTCGGCGTCCGCCAGACGCCTGAGCTCGCGGATGCCCACGCTTTCGGTGAACCCGACCATGCGGTAGTTCGAGGGATGCACTTTCAGCAGCATGGCGGTGTCCGGGCTGAGGGCGCGCTCGTAATCGGCCGGATGGGTCTTGTTCGTGGTGCCCACCTCCACCATGGCCGCGTTCGACAGCGCCATGATGTCGGGGATGCGGAAGGAGCCGCCTATCTCCACAAGCTCCCCGCGCGAGACCACGCCCTCGTGCCCGGCGGCGAACTCCGTGAGCACCATCATGACGGCGGCGGCGTTGTTGTTCACGGCTATGGCGGCTTCCGCCCCGGTCAAGGCGCAGATCAGATGCTCCACATGATCGTGGCGACTGCCGCGGGCAAGGGCGTTCACGTCGTACTCCAGCGTGGAGTACCCGCGCGCTGCCTCCACGACGGCCTCCACGGCTTCCTCGGCAAGCGCGCTGCGTCCGAGGTTCGTGTGAACCACCACGCCCGTGGCGTTTATCACGCGGCGCAGCGACGGTGCGAGGTTGGCGAGCGCGCGGGCGCATGCGCTATCCGCGACGGCGTCTGCGTCCACGGCGGTTCGACGGCCCGCCAGCACCTCTTGGCGCGCTTCGTCGATGGATGCGCGGGCGCAGTCGGCCAGGATGCGTCGGGGCAGCAGCGTATCGAGCGCGCGCAGCTGCGGCGCGTTGATCGTTTCTTCCACTTGCGGAAGGGTTCGGAGTATGTCTTGAACGGAAGCGGGTTTCATGGACTGCCTTTCTTCGACGCGCGTAGATCGCGTAAGAGTATACCAAGGCGCGCCCGTGCGTGGCTCCCGCGCCAAGAATCGGCTTGCGGGGCCGCGTCGGCGGTCGGGGCGGCCCCGTTCGGAAGGCTTCAGGGCGCACGAAACGACCTTCCGCAAGCCGTTCCGCCGGATTTCCCGTAGGCGCGGCGCGACGAATGTGCAACAATGCGATGTTGTTCGGTGATCGGGCCTGCAACAGGCTCGGACGGTGAGGAATCAAGGATGAACGGCAACGATGCTGCGGCCTTCGGCAGGCGAGCGGCGTGTTGTCGGCGACGAGAGAAGAGGATACGGGCTCCATGAACGTGAGCGACGAGGATTTGAGGGCTCTCAAGCCCGATGCGCTGTCTCCTGCGGAGACGGCGTTGAAAGCCGAAACGCTTGGCAAGACGAAGGCGGCCATGCCGCTGGGCAAGTGCTTCGTCTCGGCGATGCTCGCGGGCGCGTTCATCGCGCTCGGCGGCCTGTATTTCTGCGTGTTTTTGGGCGATCCCGCCATGTCCTTTGCCGTGCAGCGAATGGTGGGCGGTGTGTGCTTTTGCCTAGGTTTGGTTCTGGTGCTGTGCTGCGGTGCCGAGCTGTTCACGGGGAACACGCTTTTGATCTGCGCTAAGGCTTCGCGCAAGATCAGCTGGAGCGCTACGTTGAAGAATTGGACCACGGTGTGGATCGGAAACCTGGCGGGTGCGCTCGTTATCGTGGGGATGGTGTACATGGCGCAGGTGTTTCAGATGAACGGTGGCGCGGTGGGCGAGGCTATGGTGAGCATCGCTGCCGGAAAGGTGTCGCCCGACTGGATCACGCTGTTCTTCAAGGGTATTTTGTGCAACGTCTTGGTATGCTTGGCCGTATGGATCGGCTTTTCGGCGCGCACGGTTGCCGATAAGGTCCTGGGAGTGCTTCTTCCCGTATCGGCGTTCATCGCCTGCGGGTTCGAGCACTGCGTGGCGAACATGTTCCTGCTGCCGCTGGGGTTCGTTCTGAACGGCATGGGCTTCGGCGCTGCGGATGCGGTCACGCTAGGCGGGATGCTGACGAACCTGTCGGCGGCTACCCTTGGCAACATCGCGGGAGGCGTTTTGGTGGGGTTGGCGTACTGGTTCATTTACCGGAAGAAGGAGTCTTAATTGGAACAAGTTGACGCGCGCGGGCAGGCGTGTCCGCTGCCGGTGGTGCGCGCGAAGAAAGCGCTCGCGGCTATGGACGCCGGTCGGCTGGAAGTGCTCGTGGACAATGCAACGGCTGCGGACAACTTGGAATCGCTTGCCCGCGCCCTCAAGTGCACGGCGCACCGTGAGGATCGTGACGATGGGACGTTCGCGGTGACCTTGTCGAAGGGCGCGGATATCGTGGACGCTTCGCAAGCTGCTCTTGAGGCGGAGCCTGCTGCGGCTTCCGAGGGCGAGGCTGCGAGCGTGGTCGTCATCGCGTCCGAGTTCATGGGGGCGGGTGACGACGAGCTGGGCGCGGTGCTCATGAAGGGCTTCGTGTTCGCGCTGACGCAGCTCGACCAGTTGCCTTCGACGGTGCTGCTGTACAACTCGGGCGTGAAGCTGGCGTGCGAAGGGTCTGCTTCGCTCGAGGATTTGGCGTCGTTGCAGCGTGCGGGGGTCGAGGTTATGAGCTGCGGGACCTGTCTGGCGCACTTCGGCTTGACCGAGCGTTTGGCGGTGGGAGAGGTTACCAACATGTACGCCATCGTTGAGAAGCAAGCGGCTGCTACTACGGTGATCAGGCCGTAATCGGCTGCCGCAAGGAAGGAAGCGCGCCATGATCTACCTGGACAACGCTGCTACGACCGCGCGCAAGCCGTCCGAGGTTGCGAAGGCGGTCGCCCGCGCCATCGACGGGTTCGGCGGTGCGGGCAGGGGTGCGCACGGAGCTTCGCTCGATGCCGGGTTGGCGGTTTTTCGCGCCCGTGAGCGCCTTGCGCGTCTCTTGGGCGCGGCGGGGCCAGCGCGGATCGCCTTCACTTGCAACGCTACCGAGGCCCTCAACGCGGCTGTGCTCGGCCTTTTGGAGCCGGGCGCGCATGCGGTTACCACGGCGGCCTCCCACAATTCGGCGCTGCGCCCGCTGTACCGCATGCAGGACGAATGCGATTGCAGCTTGTCCGTCGTTGACGTGGGGCGGGACGGCTCCCTCGATTACGATGCTTTCGATGCCGCGTTTCGCTCGGACACGAAGCTTGCCGTGGTGACCCATGCCTCGAATCTGACCGGGGACGTTTACGACATCGCCCGCCTAGCCCGCATCAGCCACGATCACGGTGCCCTCCTGGTGGCGGATGTTGCCCAGACGGCCGGTTTGCTCGACATCGACATCGAACGCGACGGCATCGATGTTGCGGCGTTCACCGGGCACAAGAGCCTGTACGGCCCGCAGGGTACCGGCGGGCTGGCGGTGGCCTCGCATGTTGAGGTCCGTCCGTTCAAGGTTGGCGGCACGGGCGCGCGCAGCTACGACAGATTCCAGCCTGCGGAGATGCCCGACCGCTTGGAGGCGGGCACGCTCAACGCCCATGGAATCGCAGGGCTGGAGGCGGGCTTGGCCTACATCGAGGAGCGGGGCGTCGCGTCGCTTGCCGCTCAAGCGACGCAGCTTGCCCGACGGTTCGAACGCGGCGTGCGCGCCGTTGCGGGCGTCCGGGTGTACGGCGGAGGCGGCGATGCCGGCAGGTGCGGGATCGTTGCGCTCAACGTGGGAGCGTGCGATTCTTCGGTCGTGGGCGACATCCTGAACGCCGAGTTCGGCATCTGCACGCGCGCCGGCGCCCATTGCGCGCCGCTGATGCACGAGGCGTTGGGTACGCGCGAGCAGGGTGCGGTGCGGTTCAGCTTCAGCTCCTTCAACACCGAGGCCGACGTGGACGCGGCGGTTCGCGCCGTGGCCGAGATAGCGTCGGAGGTCGAAGGTCGATGAGGAGCAAGACGCCGAAGGCGGTTGCGACGTTCGCGTCTTCGAGCGATGCTTTAGCCGTGGAATCGCAGGCGCGCAGCGGCGGGATTCCCGGTCGGGCCATTCCCGTGCCTTCGGAGATAGCGGCTGGTTGCGGCATTGCCTGGTGCGTTCCGGCAGCAGAGCGCGACGTGCTCGAAGCCGCGCTGCGGGAGCGCGGCTTGGCTTTCGAGAGCATGCACGAAGTCTATCTGTACTGAGGGCGCCGAGCGGCTTCGGATCGATGTCGTCCGGCGCGCGCTCAAACCATCCTGATACGCCCTGCTTCGCCCGCTTCCACCCAGCCGATGCGAGAGGGCGCGCGTCCCGCCCTTTGCTTGAACGCTTCCGAGAACGCGTGGGCTTCGTCTGGGTCGACGGCCACCAGCAGGCCGCCCGAGGTTTGCGGGTCGCACAGAACGCCCATGCGGTTGTCGAACTCCTCCTCGTCCAGGTCCTCTGAAGACACGTATGAGCTGGCCCATTCGATGATCCCGAAGCTCTTTCCGGGTCGGCAGTAGTCGCAAGACAGTTGGTACACGCCGTCGAACAGGGGCAGCGCGTTCCAATCTAGGAGGGCGGAAACGCCGCTCGCCTGGAGCATTTCGTGCAGATGCCCCGCCAATCCGAAGCCGGTCACGTCGGTGGCGGCGTGGACGTTCGCTTGGATCATGGCGTCCGCGGCGGTCTTATTGAGTTCCATCATGGAGTCGATGACGGGCCGCATGCCCGCTTCATCGATCAGTCCGGCGCGATAGCCCGCGTTCATGATGCCCGATCCCAGCGTTTTGGTGTAGAACAGCGCGTCGCCCGGAAGCGCTCCGCCGTTGCGGACGATGCGGTCGGGATGCACGGTGCCGAAGACCGAGAGGCCGTACTTGGGCTCGTCGTCCTCGATCGAATGGCCGCCCACTACGAACGCCCCCGCTTCGCGCACCTTGTCGGCGCCTCCTCGCAGCACGTCGCCCACCACGTCGGTGCCTAAGCTGCAGGGAAATGCGAGGATGTTGAGCGCCGTCAAGGGCTTGCCACCCATAGCGAACACGTCCGAGAGCGCGTTCGCCGCAGCGATCGCTCCGAATTCGTAAGGGTCGTCCACGACGGGCGTGAAGAAATCCAGCGTGAGCACGGCGGCCGTTTCGTCGTCGAGACGGTACACGGCGGCATCGTCGGACGTGTCGAATCCCAGCAGCAGATCGGCGTCGGGCGGCGGCGCGATGTCCTTCAATATGGCTTCGAGGTCAACCGGACCCCATTTCGCTGCTCAACCGCCTTTTTCGGTCAGGCGGGTTAAGCGTATGCGCTCGGTTTCGCTCATGATGCGTCGCTTTCTGCTCATCGGCCGCCGCGTCGGGCGGCGCGTTTCGATCGAGTATAGCATGGGCTTCGGACGTCGGCGGGCGCGCTCGATGGGCGAGCGTCGGCTTCGGGCTGACGGGGATGCCCCTTGCCGTGCGCGCCGCGCGTCGCGCGTCGAGGGAGCCTTTCAAGCTCGGTTCCGCCTCGGTTCCGGCCAATCTGTCAAAAAGGGCGAGTTTTGCTGGTCCTCGGATCAGGATAATAGGTGTTTGTAAGCTCGTGAACTGGTGCGATGTAAAACGCCTTCGGCTGGTAGTTCCTTCAAGAGCGAAAAATCGCCTCAAAACTCGTCCGTTTTGGCAGAACGCGACGGTGCTGCTCGCTCTTGGAATATCGCCGGACTTCGTCGGGCGCGCCTTGTTCGCCAGCTTCGGCGGTGTTGCGGCGGTTGCGTTCGGGCGCCGCCTGCCCGGATGCCTTCCTTCGGCGTGGAGCCTCGTAGTATCATGGGTGGCCGACGACAAGGAGGAGCCTCCATGAACATACTGACGATCAGCGCGCAGAAGCCGGACAGCACGGGCAGCGGCGTCTACCTGGCTGAAATCGTGCGCGCGTTTCGCGCCGCCGGACATGATGTCGCGGTGATCGCGGGCGTCGATGCGGACGACGCTCCCGTGCTCGCCGAGGGCGTCCTGTTCCATCCGGTGCGCTATCGCACGCACGATCTGCCGTTTCCCGTGTGCGGCATGAGCGATCAGATGCCCTACGTCTCCACGCGCTACCGCGACATGACGCCGGACATGGTGGCGCGCTTCGAGGCCGCGTTCTCGGCGGCCATCGCGGACGTGACGCGTACGTTCAAGCCCGATCTGGTCATATGCCACCATTTGTACCTGGTGACCGCAGTCGCGGCGGGGGCGGGCTTGGCTTGTCCGGTGACTGCGGTGTGTCATTCCACCGATCTGCGCCAGATGCGAAGCCACGGTTTGAAACGCGATCGCATCGTGTCGGCCGTGCGCGCGCTCGACCTGGTGTTCTCGCTGCACGAAGCGCAGAAGCGCGAGATCGAAGACGTGTACGGGATTTCCTCGGAGCGTATCCGGGTGGTGGGGACGGGCTACGATTGCACGGTGTTTCGCGAAGGGCCGAACCCTCGCGCGGCGGGCCGCATCCAGATCGCCTACGTGGGCAAGATCAGCCGGAAGAAGGGCGTGGAGAGCTTGCTTCGGTGCTTGGATCTGATGTCCCTTCCGAAGGATCGACTCGCATTGCGCCTGGTGGGAGGCCATTCGACGGAAGATGAGCTTGCGCGCATGCGCTCGCTCGCCGAAGGCAGCGGCTTTTCCGTGGAGTTTGCGGGCAAAGTGGACCAGGACGAGCTGGTGCGCACCTACCAGGCGGCTCATCTGTTCGTGCTCCCGTCGTTTTACGAGGGCTTGCCGCTCGTGGTGGTCGAGGCGCTTGCCTGCGGGTGCCGGGTGGTGGTTACCGACCTGCCCGGCGTGCGCGCATGGCTGGACGAATCGGTGCCCGGCGCGCCCGTGACGTACGTGGATCCTCCGCGCATGGTCGGGGTCGACGAGCCGGCGCAGGAGGACCTTCCCGCGTTCGAGCAACGGCTGGCTCGCGCCATCGAGCGCAGCGCGCAGGAAGCGCTGCAGCCCGCGCGCTGCGAGGACGCTCCCGTCGACATGGCGCGCCTTTCGTGGAATGCGCTCGGAGCGCGCATGTTGGAGCTTGCCGCCGCGACGTCATTGCAGGTCGATGCGGCAGCTCTCTGACGTGGGCGGGCAGTATATCAGGTACGGTATCGTGATCAGCGCCACGTCGCGGCGCTCTATCAGCTCGGACTCCAGAAGCAACGTGGTCTGATTGTGCAGCGGCATCTGCCATGGTTTCGTCACCAGCTGGGGCATGACGATGGTGAGCGTCTCGTGCTTTTCCAGGAGCGCAAGCCGTGCATCGATGTGGTTGATGAGGACTTCCTGAACGTTGCGGTAGGGGGCTTTCTCGATGACGAGCGGCGCATCGACCCCCAGCCTTTGATAGTCGGCCTTGAATCGTCGCGTGGCGGCCGCGCTGACTTTCACGTGGTACACCTCGATGTCGTTGCTCAGGCTTCGCGCGTAGTTGAGCGTTTTGATGAACGGCCGGTTGACGGAGTAGGCGGGCACGACCACGTGGGTGCGGGGTATGTCCACCTGTAAAAGCGCACGGGCCTTCTCGTCGTCGTGGATGGCCAGGCTTTGCTTGACGTCGCGGTAGTGCCTGTTGATGACGGACATGACGGCGACGATGCAGCCGATGGCCACCAGCGAGATCCATGCCCCGGCGAAGAAGTTCGTGGTGATGATGACGACGAACACGCCTGCTGTGACAATCGCTCCGAAGCCGTTGATGCTGGCGCGACGAAGCCAGGGACCCGTGCGGTTGCGCCGCCAATGGACGACCATGCCGCCTTGGGCGATGGTGAACGACAGGAACACGCCGGCCGCGTACAGCGGGATGAGCATGTGCGTGTCCCCGGAGAACGCCAGCACCAAAACGATGGCGAACGCCGAGGCGAACAGGATGCCGTGCGTGTACACGAGCCGCGATCCCTTGTCGGCGAAGCGCTTCGGAAGGAATCCGTCGAGGGAGAGCAGGGACATGAGCTGCGGCAGGCCGTTGTAGGCGGTGTTGGCGGCTAGAAGCAGGATGAGCGCCGTGGCCGCTTGGATCACGTAGAACATGATGCTGTCCGCCCCGAACACGCTGGTGGCGATCTGCGCCACCACGGTCATCTCGGAAGACGGCGTGACCTGGCAGAGCATCGCGAGCAGGCACACGCCGCCGAAGATGACCAGCACCACGATTCCCAGCAGGTTCAAGGTCGCCTTGGCGTGCTGGCGCGCCGGAGCCGCGAAGTTCGGCACGCTGTTGCTGATGGCCTCGACGCCGGTGAGCGCGGAGCATCCCGAAGAGAACGCTCTCAACACGAGGAACAGCGTGAGGTCGCCCGTTGTCTGGGAGAGGGCCGCCGCCTGCTGAACCGGCGTGGTCAGGCCGAGGGCCGACTTGACCACGCCGGTCACGATCATGACCAGGACCGATGCAATGAAGAAATAGGTGGGCAGCCCGAACATCTTCGACGACTCGCGCAGGCCGTGCAGGTTCCCGATCGTCATGAGCACGACGAACGCCACGATCAGGGGGACTTTGAAAGGGGTTGCCGCGGGCAGGGCCGACGTGACGGCCGCCGCGCCCGAGCACGAGCTCACGGCGATGGTGAGCACGTAGCCCAGGATGAGGCCCGAAGCCGCCACGAGCGACGGGACGCGCCCCAGGTTCTCGCGCGCCACGCTGTAGGCGCCGCCGCCTTGAGGATAGGCGTCGATGACCTGGCGGTAGCACAGCACCAGCATGAACAGGAGCGCGATGATGGCTCCGGCCACGCCGAGCATGGGCGTGTAGCTTGCCAGGGCGAGCACGGGAACCAAGACCAGGAGGATTTCCTCGCAGGCGTAGGCGACCGACGAGATCGCGTCGCTCGAAAGGACCGGCAGGCCCCATACCACGCCGTATTTCTGCGACTCGATCTCCGAGCTTTTGAGCGGCTTGCCGATGAGCCGATACTTCAACGCGTTCGCGTTCAACTTGACCCTCCTACCGGTTCGCCTCGGGACGTTGCGCTCGAGGCGGCGAAACCCCTCAGTTCGAGGTGATGACGGTCTACTCCTATTTCCCCGTACGGTCAAGATGCGAAACGGTGCGCGTGCGGCATCTTTTCGGCTGAGCGCGCACCGTTCGCCATGCAGTTCAGCGAGGCTTTTGAGCTGGTTTTGCATACATTCCCCGTAAATCTTGAATAAAGGGGTTACCAAATCGCGGAAAACCGCATATACTTCCACCAGTCCTTTAAAAGCGGTACAGAGAGACCGACAAGGTAACAACTTAGCAGCGTTCACCCGAACAAGAACGCGCATGCTGTGAGCCTTTGTCTGTCGCGGAGGCTTTTTTCATGCCCTCGCGCAGACGCCGCCAACTCGGGGGCGACGCGGGATCGGCGCGAGCCGAAGAAGCGAAACCCGGCGGGACTAGGTCCGTCTGTACGCACTCGACGAAAGAAAGGGTGTGTATGAACGACGCAGGAACGGTCAAGACCGTCTGCATGGATGCAGACGAAATCGAGCGGTCGTTGACGCGCATTGCGCATCAGATCCTCGAGACCAACAAGGGCGCGAACGATATCGCGCTCGTCGGCATCGTGACGCGCGGCGATCTGCTCGCCAAACGCCTGGCCGAGAAGATCGAGCAGATCGAGGGCGCCAAGGTGCCGCTCGGCAAGCTCGACATCAGCTTCTATCGCGACGACTTCGCGACGCATCTCTCTCCCGAGGTGCATTCCACCGACATCTTCTTCGACCTTGACGGCAAGACGGTCGTGCTGGTGGACGACGTCCTGTACACGGGCCGCACCATCCGCGCCGCGCTCGACGCGCTCATGGATATCGGCCGCCCGGCTGCGGTGCAGCTGGCGGTTCTGGTTGACCGCGGGCATCGCGAGCTTCCCATCCGCGCCGACTTCGTGGGCAAGAACGTGCCTTCTTCTTCCGAGGAGAACGTGCGCCTGTTCCTGGAAGAGGCGGACGGCAAGTCCGAAGTTGAGATTCTGGAAATGGCTCCGGGCTCCCGCGCGGGTTCGGCACCGCTGGGGGGTGAATAGAGATGGGCTTCAACCATAAGCATCTGATCGATATTACGGAGTATTCCGCTGACGATATCATGACCGTTCTGGAAACGGCGGTCCGTTTCAAAGAGGTCAACGAGCGCCGCATCAAGCAGGTGCCCACGCTCAAGGGCGTGACCGTGGTCAACATGTTCAACGAGCCGTCCACGCGCACGCGCTCCTCGTTCGAGATCGCCGAGAAGCGCCTTTCCGCCAACAGCTTGAACTTCGGCGGCAGCTCGACGTCGCTCGTGAAGGGCGAGAGCCTGGTGGACACGGTGGAAACGCTGTGCGCCTACAAGATCGACATGATCATCGTGCGCGACAAGCACGCCGGCGTGCCCCGCAAGATCGCCGACGTGTCCGGCGCCCACGTCATCGACGCCGGCGACGGCAAGCACCAGCATCCCACTCAGGCGCTTCTGGACCTGTACTCCATCTGGGAGAAGAAGGGCGACCTGAACGGCCTCAAGGTGGGCATCGTGGGCGACATCGGCCATTCCCGCGTGTGCGGAAGCCTGATTCCCGCGCTCAAGATCATGGGCTGCGAGGTGACCGTGGTGGCGCCGCGCACGCTCATGCCGGCCCGCCCCGATGTTCTGGGCGCCGACCACGTGACCACGAACCTCGACGAGGCGCTGCCCACCCTGGACGTGGTGTACATGCTGCGCATCCAGCGCGAGCGCCTGGAAGGCGCGCCGTATCCCAGCCTGCGCGAGTACAACCAGCTGTTCGGTCTGACCCGCGAGCGCGAGCACCTGATGAAGCCCGATGCGCTCATCTGCCACCCCGGCCCCATCAACCGCGGCGTCGAACTGGACAGCTACATGGCCGACCATCCGAACCGCTCGGTCATCCTCGACCAGGTCTACGCCGGAATACTCACTCGTATGGCTGAAATGTATCTTCTTCTCGGAGGGAGCGAAGATGGCTTTGCTGCTTAAGAACGCCCGTGTGATCGACCCGCAGGTGGGTCTGGACGAGACGGCCGACATCCTGGTTCGCGACGGCAAGATCGTCGAGGTGGGCCAGAGCCTGACCATGGAGAAGGGCGTCGAGCGCGACCTTTCCGGCAAGATCGTGGTTCCGGGCTTGGTGGACATGCACGTGCATCTGCGCGAGCCCGGCTTCGAGCAGAAGGAAGACATCGCTTCCGGAACGCGCGCGGCGGCTCACGGTGGCTTCACGGCGGTGTGCTGCATGCCCAACACCAAGCCCATCATCGACAACGCGCTGGGCGTCGAGTACGTCAAGTCGCGCGCTGCAGCCGTGGGCAAGTGCCGCGTGCACGTGTCGGGCGCGTGCAGCCAAGGGCTCAAGGGCGAGACGCTTTCCGAAATGGGCGACATGGTGGCCCACGGTGCGGTGGCCTTCACCGACGACGGCCGCGGGGTGCAGGATGCGGGCATGATGCGCCGCGTCATGGACTACGGCGCGATGTTCGACAAGGTCATCATGAGCCATTGCCAGGACGAGGGCCTGGTGGGCGACGGCCAGGTGAACGAGGGCGTCGCGTCCACGCGCCTGGGCATGCTGGGCTGGCCGGCGGAAGGCGAGGAACTGCAGATCGCCCGCGACATCGCTTTGTGCCGCCTGACGGGCTGCCCGCTGCACATCCAGCACATTTCCACGGCTCGCGGCCTCGACCTGGTGCGTGCTGCGAAGGCCGAGGGACTGCCGGTGACCTGCGAGGTCACGCCGCACCACTTGTTCCTGACCGAGGACGCCATCGGCGACGACTACAACACCTTCCTCAAGGTGAATCCGCCGCTGCGCACGGCCGAGGACGCCGCCGCGCTCATCGAGGGCGTGAAGGACGGCTCCATCGACGCCATCGTGACCGACCATGCGCCGCATGCCGCATGGGAGAAGGACTGCGAGTTCGAGATCGCCATGTTCGGCATGACCGGCTTGGAAACCTCGCTTTCGCTCATGATCACGAACCTGGTGGCAACCGGCGCGATGGATTACGCGAAGCTGGTCGAGGTCATGGCCGTCAACCCGCGCGCCATCCTGCGCGTGGAGCCGGTCAAGATCGAGGCGGGCAGCACGGCCGACCTCACGGTGATCGATCCCGAGGCCGCTTGGACGGTGGAGGCCGACGGCTTCGTTTCGAAGGCGAAGAACTCCGGCTTCATCGGCGCCGAGCTGAAGGGCCGCGCCACCGACGTCTATGTGGGCGGTTACGCGACGCTCGAAGACGGCGCGATCGTCGAATAGGACGCTGTAGGATCGTTTCGGGGCTGCGCCCCGAAACGACGCGGGTTCGCAGGGACCGCTTGTTCGCAGAGCCGGAGCCGGGCGATCGCCCGGCTCCGGCGTCGTTGCGGCCCCGCATCAGCGAAGCGATGCGGGGCCGGCCTGCATTCTTGCGATCGCAGGGGTTCCTGCGGCCTCGGCGCGCGGGTTGCCCTGCTGAATGCCCGATTCTTCCCCGAATGTTGCGTTTTGAAGATGGCCGGGCGCCCGGCCATCGATATGCGCGCTCGTTTCGCCTGGTCGCGGATGCTCGTCCTTGGCGCGCGAGTCTGGATGCGCGCGCGTGCGCAACATTGAGGGAAGAATCGAGCGCGCGCGTGCGCGATGCGTGGTAGAATCGTCTTCTCATCGAGCCAGTGCAGGCGCTCTTCGCTTCGCGAAGCAGCCCATAGGGGAGGCCGAGCCCTCGCTTCCCGGTACCACGTCTGCAAGATCCTCGCAGCTTAGGGCGAACGAGGAGACTGCCATGAAGCCTATGCGGGTTTGCTTCGGCCACCGAACTGCTTTTCAGATGCTGCGGGCGCTTTGCGAGCGGGAGCTTGCGGAGACGAAAGGTGCCGTGCCGCGCCTTCCCGACCGAGCGCTGAGCGAACGGGAGCTCGATGGGTTGATCGAGCGCATCGAGGGCGATCGCCCCGGCTTGTCGATCGATCGCCCGGTCCATTTTATTCTGGGAACCGCTTCGAGATGCCGTTCCACCTCGCGTCGAGTCCCGCATGTTTCCACGGTGAAAATGCGGGGAAAGCCGTTTCTTCGATTGCCGGGCGGCATAGGCGTGTGCAGCGCGCCGCTTGCCTGCGTGCAGGTGGCTCCATCGGCGAAGGACAAGATCGACCTGCTCGAATTGGCCTACGAGTTGTGCGGAACGTATCGCAGCGTGCGAACGTCTGCTGCTCCGGCGTATCAGGTGCCGGCTCTCGCTTCGGCGCGGTCCCTGCGCGATTTCGTTTTCCTCAACCCTTCGATCAGGGGCGCTCGGAGCGTGGTTCGCATCCTGCCGTATGTGGCGGAAGGCTCGGCGTCTCCGCGAGAGACGAAGCAAGCGCTCCTATTGGGCTTGCCGTCTTCGTACGGTGGATACGGCTTGGGCATCCCTCGGATGAACCATGAGGTGAAGGCGAGCGCCGCCGCCCGCGCGATTTCCGGGAAAAGGAGCTTTCGCTGCGATTTGTGCTGGCCGGAGGCGAAGCTCGACGTGGAGTACCAGAGCAGGGAGATGCACGGAGGGGAGGCGAGCCGCATCGGGGATTCGAGGAGGACGAACGCGCTGATGTCGATGGGCTGGACCGTGATCAACGTCACGAACGAAGAGCTGGAGAACTTCGCTGCGACCGATGCGATCGCCCAGACGATTCGTCGTCATTTGGGAAAGCGCGCGCAGGATGGCGTCCCGGATCGCCATGCGCGCAAGCTGAGGCTCCGCAGGCAGCTCGGCCTTCCGGTGGATCGCTGGTAGGCTTGGGAGCTCGTTTTTGCCCCGAATGTTGCGTTTGGGAGGCGGGCATCGAGGCTCCGCGACGCCCTCTCGTCTCTGACCTGCCGATTCTCCGCGGTGCGCGTTTACCGTCTCGGCTGGTTTTGCGGAAAACGCAACATTTCGGGCGGAATCGTGCGATACGGCGCCCAGTCCTGGTGCCTGCCATCCGGCGTCCGCTCTCCTGCGTATGCGCCCGAGCGGGCGGACGCATGCCGGTCGGTATGGGGTGTGCCATACCGGTGCGGAAGGGATGGCAGACGCACCGTCGGATGACGTCGCTTGCGCCCCTGCGCGCTGTTGTTTTATTGCACGTGCCTTGCTATCCTTCGTCTACTGCGCGGATGCGAGGGAGGGGAAGCGGATGGGAAGGTTCGGAAGGGTTGCGCTGGGAGCGCTACTGGCGTGTTCGCTCGTGCCGGTGCCGGCGGGCATGGCGGTGGCGGACGAGATGGCGGGTTCTTCGGCCGGCGGCGCGGGCGTCGCCCTCGTGCCAGGCACGTACGTCGAGCACGAGGCCATCGCCTACGTGATCGACGGCGGCGCGCGGGCCTTCTCGCTGGGCGACGACGTGCTCGCGGGCGCGGAGAGCCTGATGGACATCGACGCGGACACCGCTGCCGAGACGCTGGGCGACGAGGCGGGGGCGGTCGGGGCGCCTGCCGTCCGATCGCGTTCGGCAAGCGGCGGCGCGGAGGCCGCCGGGCGCCTGGTGCTCGTGCGCGATGAGGGCAGATCCACCGAAGAGCTCATCGCCGAGCTGGAAGCCGATCCCCGCGTGGCGTTCGCCGAACCGAACGCCATCGTGAAATTCGGCGACGGGGACGACGCGGCGCCCGATCCCGTCGCCGCCGAAGCTGCGCCGGGGGCCCTGGCCGACGGGGACGAGGCTCGACGGGGCGGCGAAGCCGATGCGGAAGGCGGCGCGCCCGGCGAGCCTTCGGCATCGGTTGCGTTCGGCCAGGACGAGGACGAGCCCGCAGCCGACCTGAACAGCTTCGTGTGGGGCTTCGACAACGACGGGCGCATGGCCGGCACGGCGGGAAGCGACGCTGCCGACATGGGCTACGCGGACTGGAACGACCAAAGCGCGGCCTCCCAGTTGCAAGAGGTCGTCGTGGCCGTCATCGACACGGGCGTGGACGCCTCGAACCCCGACTTGGCGCCGGTCATGTGGGATGAAGGGCTGACGTCGGGCATCGAGGGGCTGACGGGCAAGGAGGACGAGCACGGCTTCGCCGTCCTCGCCGATGCCGAGGCGGGCGTCTCGTCGACGACGGGCCTTGAGATCTACCACGGAACGCACGTGGCGGGCACCATCGGGGCCGCATGGGACGGCCGGGGCGTCTCGGGTTTGGCGGGGAACGCGAGGATCATGTCCGTGCGTATTGATGACACTCTCTCCGCAATACTGGAATGTTTCGATTACGTGAGCCGCACGTCGACGCAGGCGTCGACGTGCGGGTGACGAACAACTCGTGGACGCTCGGCCAGGCTCAGGGACGCTCGATCGATCTGGCTGTGACGGAGATCGGACGGCAGGGCGCGGTGAGCGTGTTCGGGTCGGGCAACTCCACCTACGACAGCGACGCGGCGGGCAGCACGACGAGCACGCTGGCCGACAACCCGTACGCGGTGGTGGTCGACTCCATCGACCCGACGGGCGATCTCTCCGTGTTCACCCAGTTCGGCGAGACGTCGACCGACGTGATGGCGCCGGGCTCAACCATCCTGTCCACCTACGCGACGGGCGAGGCGAACGCCGAGGGGTGCGTCGAGGGCCCGCGCTACCTTGGCGAAGAGGATGCCGCAGCGGTGCTGTACGAGAGCTTCGACGGCAAGAGCCATGCGGCTGACGGGGTCGACATGAGCGGGTTCGCCAGGTTCGCCGATCCTGATGCCGTCGAGACCTGCAAGGTGGTCGAGGGCGGTCGCCGTTTCGACGGCGACGCCGCCCTGGAGCTTTCCTACAGTCCGAAGGCGGCCGAAGACGGCGTGATGATGTTCGCCAAAAGCGGCGAGGTCGACCTGTCGGGGCAGATCGCGAAGCCTACGCATCTGAGCATCCGCTTCACGGCAACCGCTGAAGTCGGTTCGGCGTCGATCCTGCCCATCTTTGGCATCGCCGTGCGGACGGTCGGCGGCGGTTGGGCCGAGCCGGCCACTAAGGGAGACGAATTCGGCAGCGGCGGAGATTCGTGGGCGGGCTTTTCGGGAAAGCTGCCGGACGACGTCGATTGGGCGCATTTTCAGGTGGAGCTACGCTACGGCGTGAACAGCTTCTCTGCTGTCGGCGGCACGAACGACCTGTGGTCGTGCGTGCCCGGTACCCTCGTGGTGGACAGCATCGGCCTGGGCAGCGACCTGGTTCCCTACATCTATCAGCAGGGCACGTCCATGGCGTGCCCTGCGGTGGCCGGGGCGGCTGCGGTGATCGCCGGTCAGGGCCTGGACCGCGTGTCCTCGAACGACCCGGCGAAGAAGGCCGAGAAGCTGGCGGCGCTGGTTAAGGGCGCAGCGGTGCCCGATGCGCGCTACGAGGGGCTGTGCTCGACGGCCGGGCGCGCGACGGTGGACGGCGCGGCGAGCCCCGGCCCGGCCATCACCGAGGTCGTCGACGGCAGCGACGCCGTGGCGGTGCGCGGGTACTTCATGCCGGCGGGTACGGTGGTGCTCGTAGATGGAGCGCCGGCTGCGGTGTCCGCACGCACCGACCTCGGCGACGGGAAGGCCGAGCTGACCGTGCAGAAGCCCGAGGGCTTCATGGGCGGACAGGCGATCGTGCGGGCGGAGGCGAGCGGCAAGCGGGCCAGTCACCGCGCCGATCTGGGAAAGCGCGCCGACACGACGTACTACGACCAGACTGATCTGCCCATCCCTGGCGAGCTGGACGAGTGGGAATCCTGGCAGCTGGTCGGCTTCGGCGGCGACGTGTACTGCCTGCCGCGCGCGTCCGTGTTCGCCGGGGAGAAATCCTACAACCACGTGCTGCGCTACGATCCCGACGAGGAGGCCTGGGGGGAGGTGCCGCTTCCAGCCGGCACCATCGACGGCATCGACTTGTCCAGCGGCGCCGCCGACGTGACGGGAGCCACGCTCGACGGAGCGCTCGTGCTGCAGCTGCTCGGCAAGAAGAACGGAACGGGCGCGCCCTGCTTCGTCCGCTATGCCGCCGACGGCACGTGGGAGGGGCTCGATCTCAAGCTCCCCGACCAGAGCGAGGCCCTGTCCTTCTCCACGCTGGCAAGCGACGGTGCGCACCTGTACCTGTTCGGCGGCTTCGGCAAGAACGGCGACAGCGCGGCCGTGTACCGCGCCGACCTCAAGACCGGCGTCTTCAAGGAGGCGGGCGCGCTATCCACGGGCCGCATTCAGCCTCTCGTGGCGTACGGCAACGGCTTATTCGCAGTGTCGGGCGGCGTTTCCTTGGAACTCCAAGGAGGCGGCGTCCCCGGTGCCGAACTGTTGAGACCGCGCGAAGGCGCTCTCGACGCCGCAGTCGGCGGACAGGCGCCCGAGGGATGGCTCGAGAGCGCGCCGGTCGACTTCTCCGCGCTCGTGACCGAGACGGGGCAGCTGTCGTACGCGCCCGGCGCCGTCGCGGGCGGGTTCGCGCTCGTCGGGCCCACGAGCGACGACGGCGCGAGCGACACCTACCTGCTGCCCGTCGGCGAGGGGTCGCGAGCGACGGCATACGGGAAGAAGGCCTCGCAGCAGGCGCTGCTCGCGCCGGCGGCCACGGCGTACCGGGGGCGGTTCTACGTGCTGACGGCGTCGCAGAACGAGCCGTACCGCGTGTTCAGCGCGACGGCCATGGACACGCCCGCGCAGCCCGGCGACGCCGAGATCGCGCCGGAACCGGAGCCGGTTCCCGAACCCGAACCGGTTCCCGAAAAGCCCGCGAGCCCGCCGATCCCCGACACATCCGGCGCGACGCCCAAGGCGCTCGCCAGCACGGGCGACCCGATTGCGGCGCCCCCGTTCCTTCTCGCCGCCATCGCCGCGTGCCTCACCGCAGCCGCGAGCGGAAGGGCCCTGTCGAGAACTCGGCCCACGAGTACGAGGGCAGGTACGCGCCGCGGTAGGAGTTGACGGCCTCCGGGTCGCCGTCGAGGAAGCGGTAGCTGCCGCAATCGAGGGCTTCGGGGTCGAACGCCAGGCTGTTCCACGACTTCGCGAGGGCACCGCCCGTACCGGCGCCCTCGTGCGTGGCGCGCAGATCGGCTACGAGCGATTGGCAATAGCTGCGCTGCGACGCGGTGCAGGGCTCGTCTTCCCAAAGCACCGCGCAGGTTGTCGCGGTTGCCGGTGGCGGCGTAGCGCGCCGTCGCCTCGGCAGCGTTGTCGACGAACTGTTCGACAAAGCCCTGCTCGACGATCTTACGGCGGTACGCGAGCGCTGCCTCTCCAATGAAGCCCTTTTGCTGTCGGTAGCAACGTCAAACTGCATATTTATTTCCAAAACATCGAAAATAATGCAAATAACGTTCATAATCTTCTAAAAAGTCGTATACTTGCCCTCGACCTTTAAGGAGGTACGGAGAGACCGACAAGGTGCGCAGCATGGCTTTCCCTCGGATCACGTGCGCCTTCGTCTTCGACGAAGGCCTTTTTCGTATATGCTGCCCAAGCGGAAGGAAGATTTTGAGCGAGATTGCGAACAAGCTGCTGGAGGGCACGTCGAAGCCGGCACCCCGGCCGGCGATGCTTGTGCTGGAAGACGGCGCGGCCTTTAGCGGCACGTCATGCGCCGCCGAAGGCGAGGTGTACGGCGAGATCTGCTTCAACACGTCGCTCGAGGGCTACCTCGAGGTGATAACCGACCCGTCCTACGCAGGCCAGATAATCACCATGACGTATCCGCAAATCGGCAACTACGGGGTGAATCCCGATGACGCCCAGGCGGGCAAGCCCGCGCTGCGCGGCTTGGTGGTGCGCGACATGTGCGCGACGCCGTCGAACTGGCGCAGCGCGGGCCCGCTCGCAGGCTATCTGCGCGAGAGGGGCGTGGTTGCCGTGGAGGGCGTGGACACCCGCGCGCTCGTACGCCACGTACGCGATTGCGGCGCGCAGCGCGCGGTGCTCTCGACCGTCGACGTCGACGAGGCGAGCCTTCTGCGTAAGGTGCGTGCGAGCGCGTCGCTGGTGGGGCAGAACCTCGCCGCCACGGTATCGTGCGCGCAGCCGTACGCTGTGGGCGTGGACGACCTTCCCGCGAGCCATGCGTTCGCCGTTGCTCCGGCTGCGCCCGCGCGCCATCGCGTGGTCGCCTACGACTGCGGCGCGAAGCGCTCGATCCTGCATAACCTCGTTCGCACGGGCTGCGAGCTTGCGGTCGTGCCGTGGGACATGCCGGCGGAAGAGGTGCTGGCCATGGAGCCTGACGGCGTGTTCCTGTCGAACGGCCCCGGCGACCCCGAGGCCGTGGAGGGCACGTACTCGCAGGTCGAGAAGCTGCTGGGACGGGTGCCGGTATTCGGTATCTGCCTGGGGCATCAAATGATCTGCAAAGCTGCGGGCGCGCAGATCGAGAAGCTCAAGTTCGGGCACCGCGGCGGCAATCATCCGGTGATGAACCTGCTCACGGGCCGCGTCGAGATCACGGCCCAGAACCACGGCTTCGGCCTTCTGTTCCCGAGCCTGGGCGAGCTCGTGCCCGAGCTCTCGGGCGGTTTCGAAGGCCACGAGGACGACCTGCGCTTCTGGGCGCGCGAGAAGGTGGCTCCCGTTGTGACGAACGATCGCTTCGGCCGCATTCGCCTCACGCACGTGAGCCTCAACGACGGCACGGCGGAGGGCATCGCATTTCTGGATTTGCCCGCGTTCAGCGTGCAGTACCATCCCGAGGCATCGCCCGGACCGACCGACGCGCATTACCTGTTCACCGCGTTCGGCCGCTTGATGGATTCCGCCGTTCTAGCGAACGGCGGATCGGTCGACGCTGCGGCTACGGCTGGTACCCCATCTTGCCCTTCTGCTGCGGCTGGACGGACCAAAGTCCAGTCCAGCCTTGCATCAGGGCAATCCGGGGCACCAGCCGCACCCTCGCTGACACTGCCCGACCTGTATGAAAAGGGCGGTTACCTGGACATCGACATCGCCGCCGACCGCCTCGCCGGCTGGACCTTCGGCGAGCAGGCAGCCACCGTGGCGGGGGTCTCGGCAAAGGAGCAGGAAGCCGTCGGGCAGGAGGGGAGGACCAATGCCTAAGCGCACGGACATCAAGACCATCCTCGTCATAGGGTCCGGCCCCATCGTCATCGGGCAGGCGTGCGAGTTCGACTACTCGGGCGCGCAGGCGTGCAAGGTGCTGAAGGCCGACGGCTACCGCGTGGTGCTGGTGAACAGCAACCCCGCCACCATCATGACCGACCCGGGACTGGCGGACCGCACCTACGTGGAGCCCATCACGTCCGAGTTCGTGGAGCGGGTCATCGCGAAGGAGCGCCCCGACGCGCTTCTGCCCACGCTCGGCGGCCAGACCGGCCTCAACACGGCTGTCGACCTTGCGCGTGCCGGCGTCCTCGACAAGTACGGCGTGGAGATGATCGGCTGCGACCTGGCCGCCATCGAGCGCGGCGAGGACCGCAAGCTCTTCAACGAGTGCATGGAGGGCTTGGGCATCGAGACGTCGAGAAGCGGCTACGCCTACTCGTTGGCCGACGCCGAGGCCATCGTTGCCGAGCTCGGCTATCCCGTGGTGCTGCGCCCCTCGTTCACGCTCGGCGGCGCGGGCGGCGGCATCGCGCACGATCCGGCCGAGCTGCATGAGATCGTGGGACAGGGCCTGGAGCTGTCGCCGGCCGGAGAGGTGCTGGTGGAGGAGAGCATAGAGGGCTGGAAGGAATACGAGATGGAGGTCATGCGCGACCATGCCGGCAACGGCATCATCGTGTGCTCCATCGAGAACTTCGACGCCATGGGCGTGCATACGGGCGACTCCATCACGGTGGCTCCCGCGCAGACGCTTTCCGACGTGGAGTACCAGCGCATGCGCGCGGCGTCGCTCGCCATCCTGGAGAAGATCGGCGTGGAGACGGGCGGCTCCAACGTGCAGTTCGCCGTCAACCCCGACGACGGACGCATGATCGTGATCGAGATGAACCCCCGCGTGTCGCGCTCCTCGGCGCTCGCGTCGAAGGCCACCGGCTTTCCCATCGCGAAGGCGGCGGCGAAGCTGGCCGTGGGCTACACGCTCGACGAGGTCGTGAACGACGTCACGAAGGCCACCCCGGCGTGCTTTGAGCCGTCCATCGACTACTGCGTGGTGAAGGCGCCGCGCTTCGCGTTCGAGAAGTTCCAGGGCACCGACGACACGCTGTCCACGCGCATGAAGGCCGTGGGCGAGGTCATGGCCATCGGCCGCACGTTCGAGGAGGCGCTCGGCAAGGCTATGCGCTCGCTGGAGAACGGCCGTGCCGGCCTGGGTGCGGACGGGAAGGGCGACGAGGTCCGCGCGTCCGACGCGGCGCTCGAGGACCTCGTGGCGCGCCCCACGGCCGAGCGCGTCTTCTACCTCGCCGAGGCGCTGCGCCGCGGATGGACGGTGGAGCGCGCGAGCGCGGTGAGCCGCGTGGACTGCTTCTTCGTCGCGCGCATGGCCGATATCGTGCGCGTGCAGGAGAACCTGCGCGGCATGCATCTCGACGAGCTGGACGCCGACGCGTTCCGGCTGCTCAAGCGCATGGGCCTCTCCGACGCGCAAATCGCGCACCTTACGGGCTCCGACGAGCTCACCGTGCGCACGTGCCGCAAGCTCCTGGGCGTGAGGCCCGCGTTCAAGACCGTGGACACCTGCGCAGCCGAATTCCCCAGCGCGACGGCCTACCACTACAAAACCTACGATGCGGACGAAACCGAGGCGTCGCCGAAATCTCGCAAGCGCGCGGTGATCTTGGGTGCGGGCCCGAATCGCATCGGTCAGGGCATCGAGTTCGACTACTGCTGCGTGCATGCATCGTACGCGCTGGCGGAAGCGGGTTACGAGACCATCATGGTGAACTGCAACCCCGAGACCGTGTCCACCGACTACGACACGTCCGACAAGCTGTACTTCGAGCCGCTCACGTTCGAAGACGTCATGGACATCGTGGACGTCGAGCAGCCCGACGGCGTGGTGGTGACGCTGGGCGGGCAGACCCCGCTCAAGCTTGCGAGCGCGCTGGCGTCGGCCGGCGTCCCTATCATGGGGACGCCGCCGGAGGCGATCGACCTGGCCGAGGATCGCGATCGCTTCAGCGCCGTCTTGGACGAGCTGGGCATCGCGTATCCGGCAGCCGGCATGGCCTCCACCTATCAAGAAGCCTGCGTCGTGGCTGACCGGATCGGCTTCCCGCTGCTCGTGCGTCCCAGCTACGTGTTGGGCGGGCGGGGCATGGGCATCGTCTACGATGGCGCCCAGCTGGAGAAGTACGTGGCGGAAGCTACGCGCGTTTCCCCCGACCATCCCGTTTACCTGGATCGGTTCTTGGAAGGCGCGGTGGAAGTGGATCTCGATGCGCTGTGCGATGGCGAAGAGGCATACGTCGGAGGGGTGCTCGAGCACATCGAGATGGCCGGCATCCATTCGGGCGATTCCGCCTGCTGCACGCCGCCGTTCGCGCTATCCGAGGCCGTGCAAGCGCAGTTGCGCTCTATGGCGCGCCGGCTTGCGCTGCGGCTGGGCGCGGTGGGTCTCGTCAATATCCAGTTCGCCATCAAGGACCAGGTCATCTACATTATCGAGGCGAATCCTCGAGCGAGCCGCACGGTGCCGTTCGCTTCGAAGGCCACGGGCGTGCCGCTGGCCAAGGTGGCCGCGCGCGTGATGGCGGGGGAGAAGCTGGCCGACTTGGGGCTGCCCGCGGACGATCGCAGGCTCGAGCATTTCAGTGTGAAGGAAGCCGTCATGCCCTTCGGTCGATTCCCCGGCGCCGACACGGTGCTGGGGCCTGAGATGAAGTCCACGGGCGAGGTCATGGGCATCGCGCGCAACTTCCCCTGTGCATTCGCGAAAACGCAGCTGGCCATCAGCTACGTTTTGCCAGAGGGCGGCACCGTGTTCGTCAGCGTATGCGACCGCGACAAGCGCGCCATCGTGCCCATCGCGCGCGACATCGTGCGCCTGGGCTTTCGCGTGGTGGCTACGGGCGGGACGGCGCGCACGCTTCGTGCGGCGGGCGTTGATTGCGAACAGGTCAACAAGATTCACGAAGGTCGGCCAAACGTGCGCGACATGATCGCCAACGGAGGCGTGTCGCTTATGATCAACACGCCGTTCGGGCATGCGACGCGCGCCGATGGCTACGAGCTGCGCCTGGAGGCCGTCAAGCACGGGGTGACCCACGTCACGAACCTCGCCGGCGCCCAAGCCATGGTGGCCGGCATGGAAGCGGCCCGCCTGGGCGGCCTTTCCATCGTGGCCTTGCAGGATCTTCCCCAATGGTAGGCTGCAGCTTCCATGCGCTTCCCGTGCATTTCGGCACTTCAACGGCTCGGCGGTTACGTCAATGGTACAATCATCGGCCAGAAGATGAGACGTGGGGCTGCGCGTGCGGCCCGGGGGCATGAAAGGACCAACGTGGCGCTTGTCAACGAGCGGGCGCGCATTCTGGGGAACGAATGCGTCGGCCCGAACCTCTATCTTATGCAGCTTTCGTCGCCTGCAATCGCAGCGGCCATCGAGCCGGGGCAGTTCGTTCACATGAAGGTTCCGGGCATGGAGGCGCACATCCTGCGCCGTCCGTTCTCGGTGTACGCACGCGATGCGGTCGAGGGCACGCTTGACGTGCTGTACCAGGTGGTCGGCTTCGGCAGCGACCATATGATGCGTCTCGTGCCGGGCGAATGCGCGGACGCCGAGCTCATCGGGCCCGTCGGCCGCACGTGGCAGCCTGCCGCCGGCGCGAAGCGCGCGCTTTTAGTGGGCGGCGGCGTGGGCGCGGCGCCCCTGTTCATGCTGTGCGAGAGCCTGGTTGCGGCCGGCGTGCGCACGGACGTGGTGCTGGGCGCGCAGACCGGGGCGGCGCTCACGTGCCGCGGACGCTACGAGGCGTTGCTGGCCGAGCCGCCGCGCTGCGCCACCGACGACGGCAGCTTCGGTCGCGAGGGCTTCTGCACCTCGCTCGTGGCCGAAGCTCTGGAGGAGGCTGCGGCTTCGGGGGAGCCGTACGACTACCTGGCCGTATGCGGCCCTGAACCCCTGATGAAGATCGTGGCCGGCATGGCCGCCCAGGCGGGCGTGCCCTGCGAGCTCTCGATGGAGAAGCGCATGGCCTGCGGCGTGGGCGCCTGCCTGTCGTGCGTGGTGGACACGGTGGACGGCAAGCTGCGCGCCTGCGTGGACGGTCCCGTATTCGACGCTGCGAAGGTGGTGTGGTAATGGTTATCGAGAACGCGCTGCCCCTCGTGCCCGCTCCTACAAGCGTGAACATGGCCGTGAACCTGGGCGGGTTGGAGATGAAGAATCCCGTGACGGTGGCGTCGGGCACGTTCGCCGCAGGGATGGAGTACAACGACTTCGTGGACGTGGCAAGCTTGGGCGCCGTCACCACGAAGGGCGTGTCGCTGCATGGCTGGGAAGGAAACGCCAGTCCGCGCATCGCGGAAACGCCTTCCGGCATGCTTAACTCCATCGGTTTGCAGAATCCCGGCGTGGCTCACCTCAAGGCGGAGGAGCTTCCGTGGCTGCACGAGCGCGGCGCCACGACCATCGTGAACGTGTCGGGCCACAGCTTCGACGAGTACGTGCAGGTGATCGAGGCGCTCGAAGACGCGCCCGTGGATGCTTACGAAGTGAACATCTCGTGTCCGAACGTGGACGCCGGCGGCATGACCATCGGCACGTGCGCCGCGAGCGTCGAGGACGTGGTTGGTCGCTGCCGCGCCGCCACGAAGCGCCCGCTCATCGTGAAGCTGACCCCGAACGTCACCGACGTCACGGAGATCGCGCGCGCGGCCGAGGCTGCAGGAGCCGATGCCGTCTCGCTCATCAATACGCTTCTGGGCATGGCCATCGACGTCGAGCGCCGACGTCCCGTGCTCGCGCGCGGCGTGGGCGGGTTCTCCGGCCCCGCCGTGAAGCCTGTGGCGCTGCGCATGGTGTGGGAGTGCTCGAAAGCCGTGAAGGTTCCGCTTCTCGGCATGGGCGGCATCTCGAACGCCACCGACGCGGTTGAGTTCATGCTGGCGGGAGCCACTTCCGTAGCCGTGGGCACCGCTAACTTCGTGAATCCTTTCGCGACGGTTGAAATCATCGATGGAGTAGCGCAGTATTGCGAGCAGCACGGCGTGGACGACGTGCAGGATTTGATAGGAGCGTTGGAATGGTAAATACGTTCGAGAACGTGCCGGCGCGCGATCGCGTGATCGTGGCCCTCGACTGCGGCATCGACGAGGCGTTCGATTTGGCCGATCAGCTGCAAGGCAAAGCGACATGGGTGAAGGTGGGCATGACGTTGTTCTATGCGAACGGCCCCGCCATCGTTTACGCGCTGAAAGAGCGCGGCTTCAAGGTGTTTCTCGACCTCAAGTTCCACGACATTCCCCATCAGGTCGAAGGCGCGGCGTACGCGGCGGCTGGCAGCGGCGCCGACATGCTGACCATGCACACCGTCGGCGGCGTGGACATGATGGCCGCCGCCCAGCGCGGCGCCGAGCGCGCGGCCGCGGAGTACGGTCACGAGGTTCCCGCGACCTTGGGCATCACGGTGCTTACCAGCATGAACGACGCCGCGCTCGCGGAAACCGGCGTTTCGCGCGCCATGTCCGACCAGGTGGTGGTGCTGGCCGAGCAAGCCAAGCGTTCCGGCATTTCCGGCGTGGTCGCCTCCCCGCAGGAGGCTGCGCGCCTGCGCGACATCTTGGGCCCCGACGCCTACATCGTCACGCCGGGCGTGCGCCCGGCAGGTGCCGACAAGGGCGATCAAAGCCGCGTGGCAACGCCTGCCCAGGCCTTCGAGAACGGCGCTTCCCATATCGTTGTCGGCAGGCCCATCACGCAGGCGGCGGACCCTGCCGCCGCGTTCGACGCGATCGTGGCGGAGCTGTAAAAGCCGAAACGGGTGCTGTTCCAACGTTTCCCCAGATGGTCACCGAAAGTGACGATTGGTCGACGAAAGAACCACGGTTGCGCGATTTGAGCCTAGAATGTGTGACTGCGACCTGAAATTTTTTGAATTTATAGCAATCTACAAGGTCAAACGAGCGATTGCATGCTAGTATCACGGCATCGCTTTTGGAACAGAAGGAGAGAAACTGATGGCTATTCCTCAACTCAGCCCTGAAGAGCGCCAGGCGGCTTTGGAGAAGGCGAAGGCGGCTCGCATCAAGCGCGCCGAGGTTCGCGATGATCTGAAGTCCGGCAAACTCAGCCTTAAGCAGGTTATCGAGATGAAGGATGATCCCATCGTGGGTCGTATGAAGGTCTCCACGCTCATCGAGACGCTTCCCGGCTACGGCAAGGCCAAGGCCGAGAAGATCATGAAGGAACTGCAGATCGCCGAGAGCCGCCGCCTGCGCGGTTTGGGCGAGCGTCAGCAGACCGCCTTGCTGGAGCGCTTGGGCTAAATTCGCATGCGCGCTGGCAATCTGTTCGTTATATCGGGGCCATCGGGTGCTGGGAAAGGCACGCTGGTGGCCCGTCTGTTGCATGAGGTTCCGGATGCTTGGGTGTCCGTCTCGGTCACGACGCGCCTACCGCGCGAGGGCGAGGTGGACGGCATTCACTACCAGTTCGCATCCGGCGAGGAATTCCAACGGCTTGTGAACGAGGACGGCCTGCTGGAGTGGGCTACGTACGGGGGGAATCGTTACGGCACCCCGCGTGCGAGCGTTGAGGAGCATATCGCTCGAGGAGACCAGGTCATCCTGGAAATCGACGTGCAAGGCGGTTTTCAGGTGCGCGAGAAGTTCCCTGCGGCGCATCTGGTGTTCATCGAGCCGCCTTCGCTCGAAGAGCTTGAGAAGCGCCTTCGAGGGCGCGGTACAGAGACCGAAGAAGCCGTTGCCGCCCGTATGGAAACCGCACGGGTGGAGCTTTCTCGTAAAATGGAGTATGATATACGGCTTGTGAACGATGATTTGGACGTAGCCACCGCCGCCTTGGTTGGCTACGTGAACGAACAAGCCGAGAAAACACGAGGTTAAACACGATATGAGCATTATCGAACCGAAGATCGACGTTTTGTTGGACGAAACCGACAACGACCGCTTCCTGCTGTGCGCCCTTGCTTCCAAGCGTGCGCACGATATCAACGACATGATGCGCGGCCAGCGCGATCGCGCCATCCAGTTGCAGACCGCTGTGGAAATCGCGCGCGCTGCCGACAAGAAGCCGCTGTCTCTTGCCTTCAACGAGATTGCGCGCGGCGAAGTTTCGTACGATCCTTCGTCCATCGACATCAAGAACCACTAGTACGAAACACGTACTGGTTGATCGAGTAGGCGGGCATGGGCCCGCCTATTTGTGCGTTACGACCATTCGCCCTTGGCACGACGGAGCATTCCATGATTGATTACCAGCGCATTTGCCTTGCCCACTACCATGAGATCGGCCTGAAGGGCCATAATCGCTCGACGTTTGAAATGCGGTTGCTCAAGAACCTCGAAGCCCTGCTGAGCGATTTTCCCGTGGTGACCGTCCATCGCATAGCGGGGCGTCTGTGCGTGTTCTTGCGTGAAGGCACGGATTGGGAAACGGCGAAGGCCGTTGCGGACGTCATGGGCAAGGTGCCGGGCGTGGCACGCGTCTCATGCGGATTCAAGTGCCCGCGCGATTTGGACGTCATGGCCGAGGTCGCTCGTGCGGCGATGCTCGAAGCAGGCGACTTCGAGTCGTTCAAGGTGGCTGCTCGACGCAACCATACCGATTTTCCGACCAACTCGATGGAGATGAACCAGATCGTGGGCGCGGCGCTGTGCCAGGCGTTTCCCGAGAAGAGCGTGCGTATGAAGAACCCCGACCTCACGGTAGGCGTCGAGGTCGTGCAGAACGCTGCGTACGTGTACGCGCGCTCGCTTCCTGGCATCGGTGGGCTGCCGGTGGGAAGTTCGGGCGTTGTGGCATGCCTGCTGTCGTCGGGCATTGACTCGCCGGTGGCTACGTGGAAGCTCGCGCGACGGGGTGCGGTGTGCATCGGCGTCCACTTCTCCGGTCGTCCGCAGACCTCGGATGCGAGCGAGTACTTGGTAGACGACATAGCGCGGGTGCTCGAGCGCACGGGCTGCATTGCGCGCGTGTACACGGTGCCGTTCGGCGACTACCAGCGCGAGATCGCGCTGACCGTCCCGCCCGAACTGCGCGTCATCATGTACCGACGGCTTATGTTCAAGGTGGCCGAGGAGCTGGCGCATCGCGAAGGGGCGGGCGCGCTCGTCACGGGCGAGAGCCTGGGCCAGGTCGCTTCGCAGACCCTCGACAACATCCGCTGCACCGACGCTGCCGTGAGCCTTCCAGTGTTTCGTCCCTTGATCGGCACCGACAAGCTCGAGATCATCGCCGAGGCCGAGCGCCTGGGCACGTTCGAGATCTCGGCGCAGGACGCGCCCGATTGCTGCACGCTGTTCATGCCGCGCAGTCCCGAGACGCATGCGAAGCTCGCGGTGGTGGAAGAGGCGGAAAGCGCGCTTCCCGTGGACGAGTGGGTGGCCGAGATTGCCGCCGCCGCCGAGGTGCGCGACTACGCCTGCCCGGCGTTCAAGCGCAAGAAGAAGCGCTCTTAGCAGTAACCGCACGCTTTTGACCAGCGCGTTTGGATGCGCGCTGGAAAGCTGCTAGATTGTGGCTGGATGTACGCTGGACCTGCGTTGCATTCGGTGGGGATCCGCATTGAAACGGATTAGGAAAGCCGCTGGAGCCGTTTGGTTTTCGGCGGCTTTCCTGTTGGATTCCTCTCATGTTTTCGCTAGATCGCGTTGCTATGCTTGATCTTCGAGAGGATCGGAGGTCGGGATGTCGTTTACCGAACAGGCGGAGTCGTTGCGAGCCAAAGCGCACCTGAGCGGCGTGCGTCTTCCCGTGCTCGTCGGCGTAACGGCTTTAGCGGTGGTTGTGCTGGTGGTGGCCGGGGCAAGCTTCCTGTCCGCTTTTTCTTCGGACGCCCTTGTGGTCGAGAAGGCGGGGGAGGCCGACGCTGAAGAGGCTGCGCCTGATCAGCCTCAGGAGCAGGCGCAGACCATCGTGGTCCATGTGGGCGGTTCGGTCCTTGCGCCCGGCGTATACGAGCTTGCGGAATCCGCTCGCGTACGGGATGCCATCGAGGCTGCGGGAGGGTTCGGGGAGCAAGCCGCAACAGATGCACTGAACCTGGCGCGCGTTCTGGCCGACGGCGAGCGCGTGGTGGTTCCGACGCAGTCCGAGGTGGAGGAGGCTGTCGCTGCGCCCGGCGGGGCAGCGACAGCGCCCGGCGGGGGAAAGGTGAACATCAATGCGGCATCCGCTGCGGAACTGGATGCTCTTCCTGGCATAGGAATGTCGACTGCCGAGAAGATCGTTGCGGACAGGCAGGCTAACGGGCCGTTCGCCACGATAGAGGATTTGAAGCGCGTGTCGGGCATCGGCGACAAGAAGTACGCCGCTCTGGCCGATTCGATATGCGTGGGCTAGGCGCGCTCGCGCGCGCAATGCGCAGGGTCGCGATCAGGGCTTCCGCGCAGCTTGTGCCGAATCCGCCCAAGCGGGCGCGGACGGCTTTCGTGCCCGAAGCCGAATACGCCGACGGGTTGCGCGCGGGTGCTGGGCGCATTCCCGTTCGCCCTGCGTTGCCGCCTGCGTTCGGATGCGCGCTGGGACTTTGGGCAACGTGCGCGGCCGTGGTCGAAGCCGCTCGTCTCTTGTCGGCTTCGGCCTGCGCTGCCGTTGGAGCCGTCGGGTTGGTCGCCTCGCTTGCATGTTTGGCGCTCGTGTGGCGGCGTCGGGGCGCGCTGGCGGGGGTCGTCGTCTTGGGGTGCGCCCTGGGAGTGTGCTGCGGCGGTTGGCACGCTGCGGTGCAGCATGGCTTCGAAGAGCGCGTGCAGGGCCTTTCGACCCGCGCGGCTTTCCAGGCCGTGGCCGACGGGTCTGCGGGCATGTTCGGCTCGACGTGCCTTGCGCGCGCAACCGTTGAAGGCGGCGAGTCGTTTCTCGTGCGCGTGCAGCTTCCCCAAGGCGAAGAGGTTCTGCAGTACGGCCAGGCGTTCGAGGCACAGGCCTCGTTCTCGGCTCCCTCCGATTCCTCGGCAGCATACTGCTGGCGCAACGGCGCAGTGGCGTCGGCGCGCGTCTTCGGCCTGGAGCGGGTGGATCGCGGCGGGCCAATGGGGACGTTGGTCGATCTGCGGGGGCGCGCTATCGGGCTTCTTGCCGACCGGGGAGGTGCCGAGAGCGGGGTTCTTGCGGCGCTGGTCTGCGGGTGGAGGGGCGACCTTCCCGAATCGACGTACCAAACGTTCAAGGTTACGGGCTTGGCGCATGTGGTGGCGGTGTCGGGCGCGCATCTTTCCATCGTTTCCGCGTTCTGCTGCGCGACGCTGCGTGTGCTGAAGGCTCCCCGCGCGGTGGCGGGGGCCGCCCAGACGGTGCTTCTTTTGAGCTACCTCGTTTTGACGGCTGCGCCGTCGTCAGCGGTTCGGGCTGCCGTCATGGCATTTGCGGGCATGGCTTCGTTCGCGGTCGGGCGCCGCCCTGCAGCGCTGAGCGCCCTGTCGGTCTGCATCATGGGATTCGTGAGCCTTGATCCGCGTGCCGCCCTGTCGGTTTCGTTCGCGCTCTCGGCGCTCTCGACGCTGGGAATCGTGCTGTTCGCCAGCCTGTTCTCGGCTTGGATCGCCCATGCGACGCCGCGGGTCCCTCGTTTTGCCTGCGAAGCGCTCTCGCTCACGTTCGCGTCCTCTGTGCTGGCAACGCCGCTTTCAGCCGCGCTGTTCTCGCAGTTTTCGCTGGTGGCTCCTTTGGCCAATGTGATCACTGCTCCTCTGTTCGCGCCCGCGTGCACGCTTGGGTTGCTGTGCGTGGGAGCTGCGACGACGGCCCCCGGGGTCGCCTTCGTTCTGCTCGACGTCGCCTGCGCCGGGTCGCATGTTTTGACTTCAGCCGTCGAAGCGTTGGCGCGCATCCCGTACGCAAGCGCTCCCGTCTCCGTTCCGGTTCTTGCCGCGCTAGCGGTATCGCTTGCGCTGGCGGCGGTGCTTTGGATCGCATGGCCGCTGCCAACTCGGCGCGTTGTTCTGGGCGGTACGGCGTGCGTCGCGTTCGCGGCCGCCTGCTGGCTGGTCGTGCCGCCCGCAGGCGGCGATCGAATCGTCATGCTCGATGTCGGACAAGGCGATGCGATCGTCGTGCGAAGCCGTGGAGCCGCCGTGCTCGTCGACACCGGAAATCAAGATGCAAGGTTGTTCGAAGCGCTTGCGCGGCAGGGGATCTCGCGCCTCGACGCCGTCGTGGTGACCCACGGGGACGACGATCATAAAGGGTCGCTTTCCTCTCTGGCGGGCGTGGTCCGCACGGAGCGCGTCTTCGTTGCGCAAGACGCGCTCGCCTGCCCGTGCGATGCGTGTCGAAGCCTGCGGGAAGACGCCGTTGCCGTGGCGGGAGAGGGTGGCGTCTGCGGCCTTGCGCTGGGCGATCGCGTTCGCGTGGGGTCGATCGATTTGCAGGTTATTTGGCCGCAGCGCTTCGAGGACGAGGGTGGGAACGCGGACAGCCTGTGCCTCAAAGCGCTCGCGGACGTAGACGGCGACGGCTCGACGGACTGGACGGCCTTGCTGGTCGGCGATGCCGAGCGCGATCAGATGAAAGAGTTGCTGAACGTAGGAGCGGTGGAGGGGGTCGATATCTACAAAGTGGGCCACCATGGATCGAAGAACGCGTTGGACGAGCAGGTTGCCCTTGCGCTGTCTCCAAGAATCTCCCTGGTGAGCGCAGGGGCGGGGAATCGCTACGGACATCCGGCCGCCGAGACCCTCGAGATCTTGGAACGTGCAGGGTCTCGCGTGCTGCGAACCGATGAGTCGGGGGATGTTTCATGCAAATTGGAACCCGATAGAATCGTCGTGGAGACGCTGCGGTAGAATGAAACCATGACTGCTCAGAAGAAACAAAACGCACCCTTGCTCCCCGTCTACCTGATATGCGGCGAAGACGCCCTAAAGCGAGACACGGTGACGAAGCGCCTCCGTGCTCGTCTTTCCGCTTTGGGGGACCTGTCGTTCAATTCCGACGAATTCAGCGGCGAGACGGCAACCGGCGTCGACATCGTCTCGGCGTGCAACACCGTGCCGTTCGCAAGCCCCGTGCGCCTTGTCGAGGTGCGCGCCGTCGACAAGCTGAAGAAAGCCGATTCCGAGGAACTGGTAGCATACCTCGATTCACCGGCGGAAACCACCGTGCTCGCTCTGATAGCTGAAAAGCTGGCAAAGAACACGCGTCTGTACAAAGCCGTTGCCAAGCACGGCAAGACGGCCGTGATCGACTGCGCGCCGCTCAAGCGCTTCGAGCTTCCCAAGGCCGTTCGGGCCATGGCGGTGGGCCACGGCGTCACGCTTACCGAAGGCGCCGCTGCGAAGCTGGTGGATCTGGTGGGCGAGGACACGGTGCACCTCGACAGCGAGCTCAAGAAGATCGCGCTTGCGCATCGCGGAACCGATGCCGTGAACGAGCATGAGATCGTCGCTATGGTCAGCCGCACCGCCGAGGTCAAGCCATGGGAGTTCGTCGACGCTTTCGCGGCGCGCGATGCGCGCAAATGCCTGCTGTACTTGGGGCGCATGGACTCGGTGTCTCCGCACGCGCTGCTGGCCATGTGCACGACGCGCCTGCGCGAGCTCGTCTGTGCCCGCGCGCTGGCCGATCGCGGCAATCCGCGCGGCGTGGCTGCGGCGCTCAAGATGCCCGATTGGCGCGTGAAGAACCACGCGACCTGGGCGCGCGGGTTCACCTCTGCTCAGCTGCGCGCGGCCATCGTCGCCGCGCGCGATACCGAGCGCGCCATGAAAAGCGGGGCCGATCCGGACGCCGCCTTCCTCGAATGGGTGCTTGGAGTGGTTGCGCGTTAGCGCGTGCGAACGTTCTTGTACCGTGCTTCTCGCGTGCGTCAAGCGCCGCCGCAGTTCATGTCTTTACGCTGGGACGCGAACTGCGGCGGCGCTTTCGCATGCAGGGGCAGCGCGGAGCCGTGAGCCGGGATGCGAGCCTGGCGCGAGAATGCGAGCAGGCCCCGGTTTCGGGGCCTGCTCTCTCTTGATATGCGGAAGGATCGCGGGGCGATCTCCGATAGAGTGGTCGCTATTCAGCGGCTTCCTCGGCGCTCTCGGCCTCGGCCTTGGCGGCTTCGGCAGCTTCCTTCGCCTTGCGCTCTTCGGCCTTCTTCACTTCGGCCATGTGCTTCTCGCGGCGCTTCGCCTTTTCCTCGGACGCGGCCTTCATCTCTGCGAGACGGGCAGCCTTGCGCTCGGCCTTCTTGGAACCGGTCTTCTGCTCCTTCTTGGCGGGCTTCACGTATGCGGCGCGATCGGCGTCGGTTACGAGGTCCTTGATGAGCAGCATGACGCCGCTCTTGCGGTTGGCGGCCTGGTTCTTGTGGATGACGCCCTTGGAAGCAGCCTTGTCGAGCAGACGGCAAGCAGCCATGGCGGCGGCGAATGCCTCGGCGCCGTTTTCGGCGGCAACGGCCTCTTTGACGCGACGGATCGCGGTCTTGACCTCGCTCTTGACCGCACGGTTGCGCATGCGGGCTTTCTCGTTGGTGATGATGCGCTTCTTCTGGCTCTTGATGTTCGCCATGTGTGTGTTTCCTCCAATGAATCACGAATCTAGATTTCTGCGAAGTCTTCGGACTTCCTGCGTTTCCAGCGTCGCGCGCCTTCGCCGAGGTTTCCGATAGCCACGCATGCGATCCGCGAGGACCCGCACTTCTGCAAGCCGAAGCGCTTGATGCATGTGGAACAGGCGGGATTTCTCTGTTCCTTTGACCTACCGGCCACCCAGCTGAACGAATCGTAAAGCGCAGCCACGTCTGCTGATTCGGCGATGGAAATGCCATCGCGCGTACGTATCGCTGGATACACAATGCGATAGAATAGCAAAGGTTGGCCGAGATTGCACGATAATTTGTCGAAACCGCACACGAAACCATCTATTGGCCGAAAAAGGCTGAAAGGAAGCCCGCCCATGCCCTTCGCAAAACCCCGCTTCAGCGTGATAGGCGTATGTGCGCTTGCCGTCTTTGCGGCAGCGCTTTCGGGCTGCACGTCCGGGCAGCATCAGGTGATCGACGCGAACGAGGCGTGCGTGAGCTGCCATCCCGATGGCAAGGCCGTGCGCTTTTGGGGCGCGGACGTTCCGGCCGACGTGATCGAGAGCGGAACTGCCGTGACGGTGAGGACTGACGCTGTGTCCGTTCTGGTATGCGAACCCGCTTTTACGTCCGAGGACGGTTCGTCGTTCGTTCCCGTGCTGGACTCCGCGGTCTCGACGCGCGGGGAAGAGACGATCGTGCGACTTGCCGACGGTCTATGGGCTCTCTGCACGGACCATGACGGTTCCGTCCGCGCGCAGCTGGTGCACGTCAGCTCGTCGAGTCCGCACGCCGCTGTCGTGGAACTGTAGTGGGCGCGCCCTTTCCACCCGGGGCGAATGAGGTAGAATAGGCTTTCGTTTCTCAAGCGCCCGCGTGCGGGCTGACGTTTTGAAAGACAGGCTATGACCACCGACCCGAACCTCATACGAAACTTCTCGATCATCGCGCACATCGACCATGGAAAGTCGACGCTGTCCGACCGCGTGCTGGAATTGACCGGCACGGTGTCGAAGCGCGACATGCAGGAGCAGCTACTTGACAGCATGGACATCGAGCGCGAGCGAGGCATCACCATCAAGAGCCAGGCCGTGCGCGTGGATTATACGGCCGACGACGGCCAGACCTACCAGTTCAACCTGATCGACACGCCTGGCCATGTGGACTTCACCTACGAGGTGAGCCGTTCGCTGGCCGCATGCGAGGGCGCCGTCCTGGTGGTGGACGCCACGCAGGGCGTCGAGGCGCAGACGGTGGCCAACGCGATGATGGCCATGAACGCGAATCTGGAGATCATCCCGCTCATCAACAAGATCGACCTGCCGGCGGCCGAGCCGGACCGGGTGCGCGAGGAGATCGAGGACGGCTTGGCCATCCCGGCCGACGACGCCGTGCTGGCCTCGGGAAAGACCGGCGTGGGCGTGCATGATCTTCTGGAGGCCGTGGTGTACAACGTGCCCGCGCCCGTCGGCGTGGCCGACGCCCCGTTGCGCGCGCTCATCTTCGACTCGTACTTCGACGCGTACCGCGGCGTGGTGGCGCTCGTGCGCGTGGTGGACGGCCAGATGAAGAAGGGCGACCGCATCCGCATGCTGGCCACCGGCGCCGAGGCGCTTGTGGAAGAGGTCGGCGCGCGCCGACCTGCCGAGACGGCGCTTCCGGCGCTCGGCGTGGGCGAGGTCGGGTACCTGGTGACGGGCCTCAAGGACGTCTCGCAGGTGAAGGTGGGCGACACCATCACGCAGGCGCACGGCGGCGTGAGCGATCCGCTTCCCGGATACCGCGAGGTCAAGCCCATGGTGTTCACGGGCCTGTACCCCATCGACGGCGACCAGTACGAACCCCTCAAAGAAGCGCTCGAGAAGCTTTCCCTCAACGATCCGGCTCTCATTTGGGAGCCTGAGAAATCGCACGCGCTGGGCTTCGGCTTTCGCGTGGGCTTTCTGGGCCTGTTGCATATGGAGGTCATCAAGGAACGCCTTGAGCGCGAGTTCGGCCTGGACCTGCTGGCCACGGCGCCTTCCGTGGAGTACCACGTGTACAAGCAGGGCGGCGAGATGGTGAGCCTGCATTCGCCGCAGGAGATGCCCGACGCTGGCGAGATCGAGCGCGTGGAAGAGCCCTACCTCAAGGCCAAGATCCTCATCCCGCCCGATTACGTGGGCGCGGTCATGGACTTGACCGTGGCGCGGCGCGGCACTTTCGTCACGATGAACTATTTGTCCACCACCACGGTGGAGATGCTGTGGGAGATCCCGCTGTCCGAGCTGATCATGGACTACTTCGACAAGCTCAAGTCCAACACGAAGGGCTATGCGTCGCTCGATTACGAGATGGACGGGTACAAGCCTTCCAAGCTGGTGAAGCTGGACATTCTGCTGTCCGGGAAGCCCGTGGACGCGCTGTCGTTCATCGTGCACAAGGACAAGGCGTACGACCGCGGCCGCATCCTGACCGAGAAGCTCAAGGGCATCATCCCGCGCCAGATGTTCGAGGTGCCCATTCAGGCCGCCATCGGCGGTCGCGTGCTGGCGCGCGAGACGGTGAAGGCGAAGCGCAAGGACGTGCTGGCGAAATGCTACGGCGGCGACATCAGCCGCAAGCGAAAGCTGCTGGAGAAGCAGAAAGCCGGTAAGAAGCGCATGAAGAACATCGGCAACGTGGAAGTCCCTCAAGAGGCGTTCATGGCGATCCTCAAAGTGGACGAGTAGGCGAAAGCGCGAGGTAGGCTGCATGGCACGCAAAGGCAAAGAAGAATTCGACTGGCTGGACGATCCGTTCAACGACAAGAAGGCCGCCCAGCAGGAGGCCGGCATGGGAGGCGGCGCGAAGGCCGCCCTTGGCTGCGGGTGCCTGTTCGCCGTGGTGGCCGTGGTCGTGCTGTTCATATTCGCCGGCGTGAGCGCTTTGGACATCTTGTCGAGCCTGTAAGGGGCGTGTGGTTTCACGTGAGCGAAAAAGCGCCTATGCACGACTATTTCCAAAAGCATCGCCTGTTGCTCGCCCCCATGGCGGGCGTGAGCGACGAGGCGTTCAGGACGCTCTGCCGCGAGCAGGGGGCCGATCTCACGTATACCGAGATGGTGTCCGCGAAAGGCCTCTCGTACGCGAACGAGAAGACGCGCCATCTGCTGAACCTGGCTGCCGGAGAGGAGCAGGTGGCCGTGCAGCTGTTCGGGCACGAGCCCGACACGATGGCGGCGCAAGCCGCCTGGATCGAGCAGGAGATGGGGGAGAGCCTCGCCTACCTCGACATAAACATGGGCTGTCCGGCTCGCAAGATCGTATCGAAAGGCGACGGCTCGGCGCTCATGAAGGACCCTGCGTTGGCGGCGCGCATCGTGCGGTCCGTGGCGGATGCCGTCGAGCATCCAGTGACGGTGAAGTTCCGACGCGGCTGGGCCATGGGCGACGAGTCCGCGCCCGAGTTCGCGCGCCGCATGGAAGATGCGGGCGCGGCGGCCGTGGCCGTGCACGGACGGTTCGCCGAGCAGCTGTACCGCGGCAGCGCCGACTGGGGCGTGATCGCGCGCGTTCGCGAGGCCGTGAGCGTTGCGGTGGTGGGAAACGGCGACGTGCGGAGCGGTTCCGACGCAGTGGCCATGTTGGAGCGCACCGGCTGCAACGCCGTGATGATCGCGCGCGCCGCTGAGGGAAACCCCTGGCTGTTCGCGCAGGCGAAGGCGGCGCTTGCCGGGCGCGCCGAGCCCGCGATGCCGAGCGTAGACGAACGCATAGCCATGGCGCGACGCCATGCGCGGCTGCTTTCCGAGCGCGAGGGCAAGAACATCGTGCGCATGCGCAAGCACGCCATGTGGTATCTGGCCGGTCTGCCGGGCGCGGCGGCGGCTCGCGGGAAGATCAACGCCTGCGTGACCGTGGAGGATTTCGATTCCGTATTCGACGAGCTGGTTGAAAGGGCGCACCATGCCTCATGATCCGTACCGTGCGCTGTACGTGCACCTCCCGTTCTGCGTGAAGCGCTGCGCTTACTGCGATTTCGCCACGGCGGCGGTGCCGACGGATGCGCCGGAGATCGACGCGTACGTGGAAGACCTCTGCCTGCAAATCCGCCGCAAGGCGAAAGAAGGCGAGCTCGGATCCGTCGAAACGGTGTACCTTGGCGGAGGGACGCCGAGCCACCTGGGCCTTTCCCGCTTGTCGATGCTGCTGTACACGTTGTCGCTCTCGATGCGCTTGGAACCGGACGTGGAATGCACTATGGAAGCGAACCCTGAAAGCCTGACCGAGCGCATGGTGCGCGACATCTGGGCGCTGGGCGTGAACCGGCTGTCCATCGGCGTGCAGAGCTTCGATGACGAAGTGTTGCGCACGCTCGGTCGCGCGCATTCCGCCGGCGATGCGCGCCGGGCCATCGAAGCGGCGATGACCAGGTTCGACAACGTGAGCGTCGATTTGATGTGCGGCATTCCGGGTCAGAGCGAAGAAAGCTTCGAAGCGGGCGTGCGCGAGGCTGTCGCGCTCGGGGCGGCGCATGTGAGCGTGTACCCGCTCATCGTCGAGCCCCATACGCCGTTCGATGCAGCCGTTCTGGCGGGCGAGATGGACGAGCCGGACGACGACGTGGAGGCTTCGCACATGGAGATCGCCGCGCGGGTTCTGGGCGAAGCCGGCTTCGAGCGCTACGAGGTTGCCAGCTACGCGCGTCCGGGCTTTCAATGCCGCCACAACGTCGCGTACTGGACGGGCGTGCCCTACCTGGGCCTGGGCCGCAGCGCCGCCACCATGACGCAGAACGCCGAACGGCGCATGCGGGTGAAGGACGGTGCGGTCACCGACGATCTGGATGCGCGCCAGATGGCGGCGGAGGACCTCATGCTGGGCATGCGCATGACGCGCGGCGTGTCCGACGAGCGCGTCGAACGCGCGGCGGAGCTGCTGCCGCGGGCAAGCGAAACGCTTGCCGATCTGGAAGACCGGGGCCTGGTCGTTCACGAAGGCGGCCGCTGGCGCCCCACGGAGCGCGGTTGGCTTTGCGGCAACGAGCTGTACGGCGACTTGTTCGACCTGGCTCCGTAACCGCCGCACGGGACGCTGCCAGGGGGAAGGTAGCGTGCACGACGCGTTTTGGGCGCAAACGGGGACCTATGACACCGTCGAGCGCGAAAACGGAGCGCTGCGCGCGTTGCGAAAAACCGTCACCTGGGCTTTTGTCAATCGAACGTCGCAAAGGCAACGCGAAACGGGCGCACGGAGCGCCACAGGTCCCGACTTGCGCCCACGTTCGCGGTCGTCTGCCTTCCGGGGGCTCCGATTTGGCGGCGAGCAGCCGCGTTCTGTGGCGCTTCCGTTGAGATTCTCCATAATCGCCACCTTTTTTAGCACTCTCTTGCATCGGCTGCTAAAATGACACGTTGGTATTGCATCGCCTGGTGCCGATGAAACGGTGACTTGAGTGGTGGAAGAGAGAGGAAAGGTGGAGAAGCGTGCTTTCGGATCGAAGGCAAAGGGTGCTTGCAGCCCTCATCGAAGAATACGTCGCGCGCGCTCTGCCGGTGGGTTCGCGCACGCTGACGGAGCGCTACCAGCTGGGCGTGAGCCCCGCGACGGTGCGCAACGAGCTGTCGGTTCTCGAGGACGGCGGCTACATTGCGCAGCCGCACACGTCGGCGGGGCGCATCCCGACCGATCACGGGTACCGTGCGTTCGTCGACAACCTGCTGCAGACCGACCTTGCGGGCGACGATGATCGATACAGCCCCGTGGTGGACCAGTTGCGCCGCAGTGCAAGCGAGCTGGACGCCCTGCTCGAACAGACGTCGTCGGCCCTGACGCGCTTGACCGATTGCCTTTCCATTGTGATTGCCCCCTCGGTCCTCAACCTGCATATCAAGCAGCTTTCCCTGATATCGCTGTCGTCCATGAGGGCGCTTGTGGTGTTGGTGACCGAAGACGGCCAAGTATTCAATCGCCAGATGGAGTTCGCCGAAGAGGTTTCGGGCGACGATCTGGCGCACGTGCAGCATTTCCTGAGCGACGTCTTCACGGGCAAGTCGCTCCAGGAAATCGAAGACGGGTTGGGGCAGGGCATGGTCGAGGCGTTTCGCGACCCGCTTGTGCGCATGGCGCTCGACGAGGTGCTGTCGTGCTTGCAGGAAAGCGAGCAGTCTCGCGCGCATCGCCTAGGCGTAAGCTCGCTGCTCAGCCAGCCTGAATTCAGCCAGTCGCAGGCGTTGCTGCCCGTCATGCAGGTGCTCGAGGACGACACGGTGCTCCTTCAGATCATGGACGAGGCGTCCCGTCAGGCCGCTGGCGTTCCAAGCGTGCGCATCGGCAGCGAAAACGATGCCGCGGCGCTTTCGGGCGTGTCGGTGGTCGCCAGCCGATATGGACGGGGCGAGTCTGCCGGCGTGGTCGCCGTGGTGGGCCCTACGCGCATGGACTACTCGAAGGTTATTCGCGCGGTGCGCATAGCAAGCTCCGCGCTCGAAGACGTATAACGGTTAGATAGAAGCAAAATCGAGTGCAGCGGAAGGGGCGGTCCTTCCGCTGGTGAAGAAAGGTTTCAACGACAGATGGCCAAGGATCTGTACGAAGTTCTGGGAGTGTCGCGGGATGCGAACGAAGACGAAATCAAGAAGGCGTTTCGCCGTCGCGCGCGCGAGCTGCACCCCGATGTAAACAAGGCTCCCGATGCCGAGGACCAGTTCAAAGAGCTCAACGAAGCGTACGACGTGCTGTCCGATCCGGCGAAGCGCGCGCAGTACGATCGCTTCGGAACCATGCCGGGCGCGGCAGGCGGCGGCAGCCCTTACGGCGGCGGCTACGTGGACTTCGAGGATCTGTTCGGCGGCGGCTTCGGCATGGGCGACATCTTCAGTTCGTTCTTCGGCGGGCAGGCCGCCGGCCATGCGCCTCAGCGCCGCGAAGGCCGCGACATGGGCGTCGGCTTGCGCCTGACGCTTGAGGAAGTGGCTGCTGGAGCCAAGAAGGAGATCGTGTACGACCGCCTAGCTCCGTGCCCCGACTGCGACGGTTCGGGCTTGGGCCCCGATGGTCGCGAGGTCGTGTGCCCGGATTGCAACGGCCAGGGCCGCGTGGTCACCGTGCAGCGTACGTTTTTGGGCGACATGCAGACGGCCACCACGTGCAAGACCTGCGGCGGCACGGGCCATACCATCGAGAACCCGTGTCCGGAATGCGAGGGCCAGGGCCGCGTGCCCGACCGACAGCGCGTGACCGTCGAGGTTCCCGTGGGCATCCGCGATTCCCAGCAGCTTCGTCTGTCCGGCTTCGGCGAAGCGGGCATGCACGGCGCGCGTCCGGGCGACCTGATCGTAACCTGCCGCATCCAGCCGCATGAGTTCTTCGAGCGTGATGGCGACAACCTGCATGCGCGCGCGAACGTGTCCATCGTGCAGGCAACGCTTGGTTCGGAAATCGAGATCGACGGCATCTTCGAGGACGAGAAGGTGCAGGTCCGCATTCCCGAAGGCTGCCAGAACGAGCAGGTGGTGCGCGTGAAGGGCTTCGGCATGCCGCGTTTCCGCAGCGATGCGCGCGGGGACATGTTCGTGCATGTGAACGTGCAGGTTCCGAAGAAGGTCACGAAGAAGCAGCGCGAGCTTTTGGAGCAGCTTGCCGAGGAAATGGGCGAGGACGTGGCCGATGCGCGCACGCCTTTGCAGAAGCTGCGCGACGCGTTCCAGTAGGACGCGCGCCTCGTTGCCTTGCCCGCCTGATCGCAAGCCGAAAGCCCATGCGCCTCGGCTTGCGCTGCGAGATTCGGATACCCCATGTCCCTGCCACATTTCTACCTGCATGATCAGGTGATCGCGGACGAGCCCGGCCAGGAGTTTCCCCTGCGCTTGGCTCCCGACGACGCCAAGCATGCGCGCGTGCTTCGGCTGGCGCCGGGCGAGCATGTTGCGGTCGTCGACGCCGCGCAGGACTACTTCGAGTGCGAGATCGTGTCGTTCGAAGACCAGATTCCCGTCGTCTGCGTCGCCCGACGGTTCGACGACGGCGCAAGCGGCCCGTCGGTCGTGCTCGTGCAGGGCCTTGCCAAAGGCGACAAGATGGAGACGGTGATTCGCCATGCGACCGAACTGGGCGTGAGCGCGTTCGTGCCGCTTGCGTGCGAGCGGTCCATCGTCAAGCTCGATGCGAAAAAGGGCGCGGCCAAGGCCGAGCGATGGCGCGCCGTTGCCAAGAGCGCGGCCATGCAGTCGGGCCAGCGTTCGATGCCGGAGGTCAATGAGCCGATGGCGCTTGCCGAAGCGTGCTCGCTCGTAAAGAACGCGACGGCCGTGCTGGTGTGTTGGGAGGAGGCCCCCCAAACCGCAAGCTTGTCCGACGCCATCTCGAACGGCCTCGCGCGCAACGGCATGCTCGCGGGCGACGCCCGCATCGCCGTGGTGGTAGGTCCCGAGGGCGGCCTGACGCAGCGAGAAGTGGACGCGCTTTTGGAGTGCAACCCTTCGGCGGCGCTCGTCACGTTGGGACCTTCCATCTTGCGCACGGAAACGGCGGGCATCGTGGCGCCGGCTCTCGTGCTCTACGAGCTGAGGCGCATGGCCGATGCGCGGCGTCGAGGTCTGGAGGACGCGAGGCCCGCAGCGTTCGACCTCGATCTCGATGCGGAAGGGGATTCGCGGGCATCGGGGCCAACGATGCCGATTGCCGATGCGCTTGGCGAAGGCGTGCGCAAGGGGTCCGGTTTCGCTCGTCTTCCAAGAAAGGGCTTGGCATGAACTTTGCCGTGGTGAATCTGGGATGCAAGGTGAACCGGGTCGAGTCCGACTCGTTCGCTGCCGCGCTGCTGGCTCGGGGCGCGGTGCCCGTCGCCGAAGCCGATGCGGATCTTATCGTGGTGAACACGTGCACCGTTACCGGCGAGGCCGAGAAGAAGACGCGCAAGGCCGTGCGGCGCGCGCTGCGTTGCAACGATCGAGCCGCGGTGGCGGTGACCGGTTGCGCGGTTGCCATCGACGCCGCGACGTACGAGGCCATGGACCCGCGCGTGCGCATCGTGGGCAAGGGCGAGTTCCTGAAGCAGATCGAGCAAGGCGCATGGGACGGATGCTCTGAAGAAGCGGCGGCTGCGACCGTCCGGCCTGCGATCAGCGCTGCCGAGGAGGTGGCGTTGCCGCTTGGCGAGGGCTTTCGAACGCGCGTGGGCGTGAAGGTGCAGGACGGGTGCGACAACGCATGCACGTACTGCATCGTGCATGTTGCGCGCGGCCGCGCGACGAGCCGTCCTGCGGACGACGTGGCGCGCGAGTGCGCGGCGCTTGCAAGCGCGGGCGCGCGGGAGATCGTGTTGACGGGCATCAACTTGGGCTCGTACTGCGACGGCGAGCGCCGCGATCCGAATGCCGTCCGGCTGGCGGATCTGCTGGCGCGGCTTTTGGAGGAGACGGAAGGCATGCACGAAGAGGGCGAGCCGCCCGTGCGCTTCCGCGTTTCGAGCATCGAGCCGCGCGACGTGGACGGCTCTTTCATGGATCTGCTGGCCCGTGCGGACGGGCGCGTGTGCCGCCATGTGCACCTTCCATTGCAGGCCGGCAGCAGCAAAGTGCTTCGGGAGATGGCGCGCCCCTACGATGCGCCGCGCTTCGAGGCGCTGGTGCGGGACCTGCGGACCCGCGTGCCCCGGATCAGCCTGTCGACCGATGTCATCGTAGGTTTTCCAGGCGAGACCGACGACGAGTTCCAAGAAACGCTCGATCTGTGCCGTCGATGCGGCTTCTCGAAGATCCATGTGTTTCCGTATTCTCGACGCGAAGGAACGCCTGCGGCGGCGCGGCTCGATCAAGTCGAACCTGAAGTCAAGGCCGCTCGCGCAGCGCTTCTTCGCGCACTGGGAGACGAATTGCGCGCGGCCGATCGTTCGTCACGGTCGGGAACGGTCGAGCTTGCCTTGGTGGAAGAGGGCGGTGCAGCCATGACGGAAAGCTACTTCGAGGTTCCTGCGCCCGAAGGGGCTGTCGTGGGAACCCTGGTGGAAGTTCCGCTGTAACGCGTCTTCGCCTCCGGACTTTGCATCTTGTGCATGGCCCGGGCTTGTCCGCCGGCCGGCCTTGCCGCTGGCACCCTGGTGCGCGTCGCGTTATACTCTCGCTCGACGGCAATCGCGAAACGGGGAAGCCATGACCGACGAAGAGGCGCGCGAACGCGCGCGCAAGCGGCTGGAAGAGCGGACCGCTCGACGCGATGCGGGCGAGGCGCACTCGCGCGCGCATCGCGAGGCGTCGCCGTCCGGGGGATCTCGACGTTCGGGCCATCCGGGCGCGGCGGGGCGCCATCATTGGGACGCGCGACCCGCTGACTTTCTGTTCGCGATCGGCCAGGCGGTTTCGAGCGTCGTGCGCGCATTGGGTCCCAAACGCTTGGCCATCGGGCTTGCGATCGTGTTTTTGGCCGTGCTTGCCGCGGCGGGGGTTCGCAGCTGCGCAAGCTGCGCCGCCGAGCGGTCCGAGCCGGCTTCCGACCCCGTCTCCGAAGCGCAGCAGCCACCGGAAGATCCCGTCGACCAGGCGGCTCTTTCCGCGATACTCGGAGACGATCTGACCGCGCAGCTTGTAAAAGCGGCCGAGACCAGCGACGATGCGGCTTGGATCGCCGCGCATCCGCAAGCGTTCGCGGTCGATGGCGAGGCCGTGCAGTACAAGCTGCTCAAGCTGGCGGCTACCGAACCCGAGGCCGTTCCCTTCGTCAGGCTGTTCCCCGACTCGTACCCTGCCGAGGAAGCCGGATCGTGCGACGAGGCCCGCAAAGGCGAGGTTCCCCGTCTGTATCAATGGGATAGGCGCTGGGGTTTCACCGTGTACAGCTCCACGACGTTCGCGCTCACGGGGTGCTGCCCGACGGCGCTTTCCATGGTGTACCAGGGATTGACGGGCAAGAGCGACCTGTCTCCTTACGACATGGGGGTCCGTGCGAAGCAGGGCGGCTACATGGCTGCCTTCGACGGTACGGATTCGTCCTTCTTGGCCAACGAAGCGGCGTCGCTCGGCTTGTCCTGCACGCCGATCGGGGTCGATGCGGCCAGTTTGCGGGCGACGCTCCAGGGCGGCGCTGTCGTCATCTGCAACGTCGGGCCCGGCGACTTCACCGACAACGGCCACTTCTTCGTCATAACGGGCCTTGCCGATGACGGCACGCTCAAGGTGAACGACCCGTATTCCGCCGAGCGATCGAATCGCACATGGAACATCGACCAGGTGATCGGCCAAGCGAAGGCGCTCTGGGCGTACCGCCCGGCCCAGGGATAGCCTCGTAGGTCGCATTGTCGCCCGAAACGTACGTTTTTCAGCTCCAGAACGTACGTTTCGGGCGACAATGCGAATCGACCATGCGCGACCGCTTCGAGCGGTCGTTTCGAGCACCCGTTTTGGGCACCTGCACCATATTCCCTTGTCGGTTCGGTGACATCGTCTCCGAGCGGGCGGGCGCATGGTACAATGACCGCTATGACTGATCAGACGCACATCACTCTTACGGCTCCTCAGAGCGTGAACATGGCGCTCATCGTAGGCCCGGCCGACGAGCTATTGCACATCGTGGAAAGCGCGTTCGAGGCGCGCATCACGGTGCGGGGCGATTCCATCGTTCTCGAAGGCGACCCCATCGAGGTGCAGTCGCTTACCGTTCTGTTCTCGGATCTCATCAAGCTGGTCGAAGGCGGCGACGAGCCCACTTCGGACTACGTCCGTCGCGCCATCGACCTTCTGCGCACGGCCGAGTTTTCTCCGCGCGCCTTGCGCGAAGACATTCTCCTGACGTACCGCGGTCGCGCTATTCGGCCGAAGACCGCCGGTCAGAAGCATTATGTGGATGCGATTCGCGAAAACACCATCACCTTCGGCATCGGGCCGGCCGGCACGGGCAAAACCTACTTGGCCATGGCCATGGCGGTCGCCGCCCTCAAGCGCAAGGAAGTGGGACGGATCATCTTGACCCGTCCCGTGGTCGAAGCAGGGGAGAGCCTCGGCTTTCTTCCCGGCACCTTGACCGAGAAGGTCGATCCTTATATCCGGCCGCTGTACGACGCGCTGTTCGACATGACGGATATGGAGCGCGCCACGCAGCTTATCGAAAGCGGCGTCATCGAGATCGCCCCGCTTGCGTTCATGCGCGGGCGCACGCTCAATGACAGCTTCATTATCCTCGACGAGGCGCAGAACACCACGCCCGAGCAGATGAAGATGTTCTTGACGCGTCTGGGATTCGGTTCCAAGATGGTGATTACGGGCGACGTGACCCAGCTCGATCTGCCACGCGGCATTTCCGGGCTCAAGGGCGTTCGGCGCATTCTCGAAGACGTGGACGATATCGCGTTTTGCGACTTCTCCGGCAAAGACGTGGTGCGCCATTCCCTGGTGGCCGCCATCGTATCCGCCTACGACCAGGCAAGCAAGAAGGGATAAGCCATGGATATCCAGATCAACTACGATTTTAGAAAAGACGAGCTGGAAAAGCTGCCGCTGCACGAGCTGACCCAGTTCGTGCTGACGCGCGAGGACAAGCCCTTCAACACCGAGGTGTCCATCAGCTTCGTCACCGACGAGGCTATCGCCGAGCTGAACGAGAAGTACCGTCAGAAATCCGGTCCTACCGACGTGCTGTCGTTCGAGTGCGACGGCGTGGACGACGATCTGTCCGCCATGACGCTGGCCCAGGATCCCGTGTTCGAATTGGGGGACGTGATCATCGCCCCGGATGTGGCAAGCAGGCAGACGCGCGAGTTCGGCACTACCTTCGAAGAGGAGATCAGCTTGCTTCTCGTGCATGGTCTGCTGCACCTGTGCGGCTACGACCACATCGAGGACGATGAGGCCGAGGTCATGGAAAAGCGCGAGGCCGAGATCCTCGAAGCATGGTCGAAGCGCTAAGCGCTCGGCGTGCTCGCGAAAGCGTCGAATATCATGGATGAGGACGGGGAGAAGCGCGCTTTTGCGCAAAGGGACGTGCGGGACGAAGAGGGGTTCGTCCGTAATCGGGCGTCGAAGGAATCGCACGCAAGGTTTTCGCTTGGTCGCGCGTTCTCATGCGCGGGAGACGGACTTGTCTTCGCGCTGCGCTCGCAGCGCAATATGAAGATACACCTGGCTGTTTCCGCGGTGGCCGTGATCTTGGGCGTTCTGCTGCGCATCGACGTCGCATCGTGGATCGCGATCGTTCTGTGCATCGCCGCGGTGTTCGCGGCGGAATGCTTCAACACGGCGCTTGAATCGGTGGTCGACCTGGTGTCGCCTGGATACCACGAGTTGGCGCGGCGCGCGAAGGACTGCGCAGCGGCGGCCGTGCTTGTGTTCGCCCTCGCCGCCGTGGCGGTGGCTGCGCTCGTGTTCGTTCCTCGCTTAACGGCGCTGCTCGGGGCGTAGGGGCTTCGGCATCGCGCAAAGATATCGAATCGGTTGGAAGGAAACAACCTTGGAACTGCCCGAACATTTCAAATCCGGTTTCGTTACGCTGGTGGGCCGGCCGAACGCCGGCAAGTCGACGTTGCTCAATGCGATCATGGGCAAGAAGATCGCCATCACGTCGAACACCGTGCAGACCACGAGGCATCGCTTCCGTGCGGTCTACACGAAAGACGACTACCAGATGATCATCGTGGACACCCCCGGCCTTCACAAGCCTCATGACGCGCTGGGCGAGGAGCTGAACGTCTCTGCGCTCAAAGCGCTCGAGGACGTGGACGTGGTGGCTATGCTCATCGATGCGTCGAAGCCCGTGGGCCGCGGCGACGAGTGGGTGGCCGAGCAGCTGCGTCGGTCGCGAGCGAAGAAGATCTGCGTGCTGTCCAAGACCGACCTCGTGAACCCCGACCAGCTCTCGCGCCAGCGCGAGGCGGCCGAGAAGCTGGGCGATTGGGACGCCATGGTGGGCTTGTCGTCGGAAACGGGCAAGAACGTGGACGCGTTCATCGAGGAAGTGGTGTTCCTGCTGCCCGAGGGCCCGGCGTGGTTTCCGCTCGATATGGAAACCGACCAGCCGATCGAGGTCGTGGTGGCGGAGTTCATCCGCGAGAAGATCCTGCGCTCGTTCCATGACGAAGTGCCCCATGCTATCGGCGTGCAGGTCGAGGAGATGGAGTACGACCGCAAAAAGGATCTCCATCGCATCTTCGCGCGCATCTACGTGGAACGCGACAGCCAAAAGGGCATCATCATCGGCAAGCGCGGCGCCGCCATCAAGCAGATCGGCACCGAAGCCCGCGAGGATCTCGAGCAGCTTTTGGGCACGCGCGTGTTCTTGGACCTTTCGGTGAAGGTCAAGAAGAACTGGCGCCGCGACGAGAACCAGATCCGCCGCTTCGGCTACGGCGAGGGCTTGTAGGGCTTGGGCAAGCTTGCTGCGGCGCGCTGCAGCAAGCTTGCCCGCGTTTTTTTGCAAGTATTGTCGTGAACCGGAGGTTCGCCGGGTTGTTCGGGTGCTCTCGTGGTTTTTCGGCTACAATCTTTTCGTACCGTCACCTGCGAGGGAGTAAGTCAGCATGATCTGTCCTCATTGCCATTCCGAAAACCGCGATGGCGCGAAGTTCTGCAACGAATGCGGACTGCCGCTGTCGGGGAAAATAGCCGAAGTCGCCGCCGCGGTCGATGCCGATCGCGAGTCGGTTGCGCCTGAACCCGAAGCCACGAACGACGACGGGCTCGATCCTGATTTCGCAGGCTCGGTCTCTTCCGACGAGGAGGAGCCGAACGCCGGCGTGCAGGCGGGATCATCCGGTCCGCTCGACCCTGCCAAGCTTCCCGCTATAGACGTTGCAGGCGTGAACGTCGACGAAGACGGCAACGCGTTCGATTTGAGTCCGTCCGACGAAGAAACTGCTCTTGATGAAGCTTCCGAAGAGCCGTCGGCACGTGACGACGATCTGACCCCGTTCGTTCCGAAGCGTTCTCAGGAAGACTTCGAGGCGGGGCGCACAGCTGATCTTTCCGGTCTTGACGAATGCCTGGTCGATTCCAATTACGTGCCGCCGCAATCGTCGTGGCGTTCCGGCGGCACGATGGAGATGCCGCGTATCGAAGGCGGAGCCGCGCCGAAGCAAAAGGAGTTCCGCGCACCCGATCCGAACGCGAAGAAAGCCGGCAAGGGCAAGGTGGTCGCCATCGTGCTCGCCTGCTTGGTGGCCGCCGCGGGAATCGCAGCGGTTGCGACGTACCAGATGGAGCTTTGGGGCGGGAGGATTCTTCCCAACGTTGTGGGCATGACGCAGACCGATGCCGCCTACGTGCTTGAAGGAAAGGGCTTCACGGTACGCACCATGCAGGTGAAATCCGACGAGACCGAAGGCGTCGTGCTGCTTATGGATCCGGGCGCCGGCGCGCGCCAAGACGAGGGAACCGAAGTTGTGATACACGTGTCGGAAGCGCGCGTCGTGCCCGAAACGGTAGGCATCCAGCGTGATGAAGCCGCCGCGAAGCTGAAGGAATTCGGTTTCGAGAACGTGAAGTTCGTGACGCAGAAATCAGACGAGCGCGAAGGCATCGTCTTGGCCGTTTCCCCCGAAGCCGGTACGAAGGCCAAGGCGAACGAGCCCGTTACCGTTACGGTGGCCGCTGCGTACACGGTTCCCGATATCACGGGGATGACCTGGGATCAGGCGGTTGCCGCGATCGAAGCCGAGGGCCTGACGGCCACGAGCGCCTACGTTTACGATGACGCTGCGGCCGATGGGACCATCCTGGGCACGTCGCCTGCAGCAGGCGAGAAGGTCGCGTCGGGTTCGAGCGTTACCGTCAACATCGCGCGTTCGCGCGGGGCCGAGCTGACGGCGGCGGCGCAGGCGTACCTGGCAAGCGCGGGCACGGTGAGCATCGGGGGGACCACTTACGCGATCCAGTCGGTCGACGGCATAACGTACCAAGGAAACGACACGACCGCTTTCACCATCACGGCTGCCGCGATAACCACGCTCGACGGCGAGACGGTGCGCGGCTCGTACAAGCAGAAGAGCGGCGTGATCGTTTGGGACAGCGCGAACAACATCGTGAGCATTTCGTAGGCGCAGCGTGGCTCAGCCAACCTACGATGCGCGCGGCATCGTGCTGCGCAAGACGAAGCTGGGCGAGAGCGACCTGATCCTGACGCTGCTCGTCGAGGACGGATCGCAGGTGCGCGCGGTGGCGAAAGGGGCGCGCAAGCCTGCGAGCTCTTTCGCTTCGCGCTTGGAGCTCTATTCGGTGTCCGACGTGCTTTTAGCGCGGGGGCGCAGCCTTGACGTGGTGAAGGAAGCACGTCTGGTGGAGAGCAACGAGCGCTTGCGCCGCGACATGGAGCACGCGGCCTGCGCGGCCCCCATGGTCGAGCTGCTCGACCGCGTTACGCAGATGGATCTGGAGAGTCCTCGGTTGTTCGCATTGACCTGCACCGCGCTCTCGTCTCTGGGACGGGTGGACGCATCGCAGGCTCCGCTGATCTGCGCAGCTCACTTGCTCAAGACCGTGTCATTTGCAGGTTTGCGTCCTAGTTTGAGCATCTGCGCGGGATGCGCCTGCGACGTTGCTTCCGCTGAATGCGGCGAGGTGTTCGTGTCGTATCGCGAGGGCGGGGTGCTCTGCCCAAATTGCGCGTCCCAGGTTGAATCGCAGCTGGTGCCCGGCGAAGTGGTAGCCTGGAGCAAAGCACTGCTGTGCTCCACGTTCTCCGCCATCGAAGACATGGAGGCGGGGCCCTCCGAAGCTTTCGCGGTTCTGCGTTTTTGCCAGGAATGGATCTACGAACATGTTGGGACGCGCTTGAAATCGTTGAACTTCCTGTTCACATGCGGGTTATTCTAACAAGAGGAAAGGTTTGACATGTACACGTACAAGACGAGGGGAACGTGCTCCCGCGAGATCAACATCGAGCTTGAGGGCGACTCGGTGTCGCATATCGACTTCGTGGGGGGCTGCGACGGTAATCTGAAGGCTATCTCGAAGCTGGTTCAGGGCATGTCGGTGGATGAGGTTGCTGCGCTGCTCGAAGGCAACACGTGCGGGCGTCGTTCCACGTCGTGCGCCGATCAGCTGGTGAAGGGGCTTCGCGAGGCGCAGGCTGCCCGCTAGGGTCGCGCCTTGCGAACCGGCCGCGATTCTAGCGGATTACGCTGCTCGGTATGCCCAGATGGCGCGACATTGACTGAGAACGGTTTGGAAATCCCAGCTTTGCGCGGTGCGCTCGGGGCTGTTGGGGTCGCGCACGATGAGCCGACCCTGCCGGTCGATGCCGGCAAGCACGACGAAATGCCCCGTGGTGGTGAAGTCCCCGGGTCCTACGCTGCATATAACGGGCGACCCTGAAACGATCGCCCGCCTGACGCTGGCCTCGTCGGCGGGCAGTTCGGTTGCGGCAAGTCCCAGCCTGGCTGCGCCGTCGGTCATGAACGTCCAGGCGGTGCCTTCGGTCGAAGCCGCCCCCAGGCTTTCCGAAAGCGCTCCCATATCGGCCGGGGTCATATCGTTTTTCCCTGTCAAAGCTACGTATGCCATGGTCATGCACGTGGGGCCGCAGCCGGTTTCCCCGAACGAGTCTCCCGCGTACGTCGCGTTCGACCATGCGGGATCTTCTTGGTACAGGATCGGCGCCTCGCCGGCGCGCCAGGTGCTGCGCGGCGCGCTTTGCGCTGGGGGCGCGGCGCTCGCGGTTGCCTGCGCCCCCTCGATCAGCGCCGCGAGCGAGGTTGTCGCGTAGCAGCCGATTCCTGCGAGCATGACGAGCAGTGCGGCGCACGCTGCGAGCGCGCGACGTTTGCGCGCTGCGGAGGAAGCTGACGCGCGGCAGAAGGTGCGAGAGTGCGCGTACGACTTCGCATAGCTGCAGCTGCCTGACGGCATCGATGCGCGGTACGTCGGCCTCCGATCGGTCGTACGGTACGAATTCGCGTACGTCATAGGTTTCCCCTTTCCTCGTCTCCTCCGTATCAGTATCTCTAAACGGTGCGCCCGAGTCCCCTAAGAACCGTCTACAGGTCTCTTATGTTTTCCTGAAGATTTGAAGCGCGACGCCTGCTACGCCGTCGTCGTGGCGAGCGCAGAAGGCGCTGTCAAGAGGTTCGTTGCTTCGATGGAGGTTGCCGCTCGCGGCTAGGAATTGCTCAAAAATGGGGCGATGAGGTATGCTTGCCGTTCGGGGTACAGGGAAGCAGTTCGCTTGCCTGAGGGGCGGGACGCTCCTTGCGAGATCGGATACGTTTGCATGAAGAACAAGGGAGTCTCTGGTACGCCGCGGGGCGGAAGGATCGATACGCTGCTTTCCACCATGCCCGAATCGGGGCGGTATTTTCTCAAGGCCGTCATCGTTGCGGGGATCTTGATTTTCGTGGGTAAAACCGCAGCGTATATTCCTTCGGCGGCGATTCCGCTCATCGTTGCGGCGTTTGCCGTCTTCTCGACGGCAGGGGTCATGTACGGCGTGGTGGTAAGAAGGCTTCACCGGCAGTACAAATTGAAAGAGAGCGGCCAGCTTTCCAAAAGGAACAGAGGATGGACCTTCTGGCTTGTCGGGTACTTTGCGCTGTCGCTGGTTTCGGGGTTCATGTTCATGCTTGAATCTCCGCGGTGGGATGCCACCGAGTGGGCGATGGTTTGGCTGGCGGTACCCGTGTATTACGTCGTTTTCCGCTGCGTGCAGTGCTGTCTCGCAAAAGAATACAAGGCTGAGTTCTGCAAGGCGGACGCGATGAGGGCGAGTCTGTTCGTCGTCGCTGCCTTTCTGTGCCTTGCGTATACGTTTGCGAGCGCTGAATTCGGTACCGAGTACGACACGCCGTTTAGCGAATTAGTGCAGAGCGCCTATCAGCCGTTTGAGGAGTCGTCTTCTGCGCTGCTGCGAGAACTGGGCAAAGCGACGGCGTTCAGCAACGCGCTGACTGCATTCGGTCTGAACCAGATATCCACTGCGCCTCTTGTGATCGTCTTGGCGGTCAGGTTCGTCGTCTACTTTTCCGTGTTCATGGGCATCGCGGGCTTGCTCGGCTCGTGCTTGCTCAGCTGGAAGGAGGCTAAGCGTGAACTGCAGTTGCTTCCGATCGACGGCGAGTTCAGGGAGTCCGAACCCGTGCGCGGGTGGTATCTTGGCGTGCTTGCCGTATTGCTTGTAGTTTCCGTTTTTGCCTTCGGGATGGCGGAAGACCGGGTTTCAAATGTTCGGGCGGCAAACGGACGAACGGCCATCGACACCTTCGTCGACGAGCAGACGGAGAACATTACCTTCCTGCAAAAGAACGGTATCGGGGATGCAAAGCGGCTTGCTGCTATGCAGGAGCGAATCGACAAGGCGGGACAGTTGGTTGCCGACTGCGAAAGAAGGAGGACTGAAGAGCTGAGGCCCATGATCGATTCCTATTTCGATGAATGCTTGGGCAACGTGGATGCGTACCTGGACTGGCACGAGGGTTTTTTCGGCGGTGCGCTCAAGATGCTCAACTCCATGGGCGTCCCCGTCGCGGGGACCGTGAGGGACGAGTTCCGAAATCAGATGAGAAACGGCTTCGATGCTTCTGCCATCGAAGGCAGGTTTGCCGAGTATCAAGAGGAACTAAAGGGACTGAAGGCCAATAGCGTGGCAATTCCCCTTGCGCTCGTGCCGGGTGAATTGGTGGATACGGAACAGTTTGCAGGCCAATACGCACAGGGCACCACGGATACGTCGCTTGATCTATGGGCGAGCTTGGAGGGAGAACGCGGTGCCGAAAAAGCAGGGGCTGCGCTTCTGGGCGTTGGCAGCGCCGATCGCGAAACCTTGAAGGCGAGAGTGGTGGAACTCGTGGAGAGCGTTCGCGAAGACGCGCTTGCTGCGGTGAGCGATACAGGGCACAGCGTTTGATGCCGATATGTTTTTGCTGGTCAAAAGGTTAAGTTTTCCTTAATAATGCCGCGTTGCGCACCGTATGCAAGAGTGGAGTCGATACAATGGCCTCAAGGTGAAACAAGGGCCGCGCGCAGCAGCCCATCGTCCGGGAGGGCGTGAAACGGCAAGGAAAGGGGCTGGACGTGGAGTCGAGGAGCCGGGTGGCCGTATGCGATGACGAGCAAGCCATCGCCGACCTGGTAGGACAGCTGCTTTCCGAGCGAGGCTTCGACGTTTCGGTGTTCTATGCGGCCGTCGATCTGCTCGATGCTTTCGAGCGCGAGGCGTTCGACCTGGTCGTGCTCGACATCATGATGCCCGGCATGGACGGGTTCGCCTGCTGTCGCGAGATCCGGCGCAAAAGCTCGGTCCCCATCATCTTCCTTACCGCCAAAGACGAGGAGATCGACAAAGTGGTTGGCTTCGAGCTGGGCGCCGACGACTACGTGGTCAAGCCCTTCAAGCCGCGCGAGCTGGTGGCGCGCGTCCGGGCGCGCCTGCGCCGATCGACGCCCGCAGCAGCCTCCGAAGCAATCCCGGTTGTGCTGGAGGCTTGCGGCATCGTTCTGGACGAAGAGGCCCATACGGCCGCGCTGCACGGCGAAGCGCTGGCGCTCACCCCCAAGGAGTTCGCCGTCTTGGCGGTGCTGCTGCGCGCGAAAGGCCGTCCCGTCGCATCGAAGACGCTCTTCGAGGGCGCATGGGGCGAGGCGGCGAACGCTCAAAGCAACAACACGGTCATGGTCCATATCAGGCACGTGCGCAAGAAGCTCGCCGCCATCGATTCGTCGCAAGAGTTCATCGAGACGGTGTGGGGCGTCGGGTACAAGTTAGGCTGACGCGCTTGCTCGCGCAAGACAAGAAGGAGGATGCCATGGATGCGTCGATGCTCGCACAGGCCAGGCAGGATCAGACGCGCAGGCTCGCGAACGCCATCCTGCGCCGCACGATCGTGAACGTCGTTCTGTTCTCGATGGCGTACATGACGGGGTTCTTCCTCTTCATGGCCACGTTGGGCAGCGCGGCGTCGAACCTTGTGTATCGACTGGTGTTCTACAACGACCGCGTTCACGGGCTGGTCGCCATGCTGTTCATCGTCCTGGCGGTATGCGGGTTCGTTCTGGGCATCGTGCTGGTGGTGCGCGCGGGCATCAAACGGGCCCTCGAATACTTCGATCTGCTGCTCGACTCGGTGTCGGACATTCTGGCGAAGCGCGAAGGCCCCGTGGTGCTGCCGGCCGAGCTGGGTCCCACGGCTGCGGCGCTCAACGGCATCAAGCTGGAGTCCGAGCAGAACGAGCGCGCGGCGAAGGCCGCTGAAGAGCGCAAAAACGAGCTGGTCGTCTATTTGGCGCATGATATCAAGACGCCGCTCACGTCCATCATCGGCTACCTTTCGCTTCTCGACGAGTCGCCCGACCTGCCCGCGGAGGCGCGGGCCCGTTACACGGGCGTCACGCTTTCGAAGGCGTATCGCCTCGAGGAGCTGCTCGAAGAGTTCTTCGAGATAACGCGCTACAACTTGCAGGCTCTTCCCATCGAGCGCTCGCGCTTCGATGGCGCCTTGTTCGTGAACCAGGTGATCGAGGAATTCTACCCCTTGGCCGAAGGACGGGCCTTGAACCTGGTCTACGAAGGACCCGACGAGCTTTCGGTTTTCGCGGACGCAAGCCGCGTGGCGCGCGTGCTCAACAACGTCATGAAGAACGCGGTGGCGTACGCCGACTCCGGGACCGACGTGCGCGTACGGACGGGCTTGACGGTGGCGGTGGATGGGTTCGTGTGGTGGGAGCTTACGGTGACCGACCAAGGCCGCGAGCTGTCCGCCCAGCATCTCGAGCGAATTTTCGAGAAGTTCTTCCGCGCGGACGAGGCGCGCAGCTCATCCGGCGGGGCCGGCCTGGGCTTGGCCATCGCCCGCGAGATAGCGCGGGCCCATGGGGGCGACATCTACGCTTCGAGCGACGCGGGCGTCACCTCGTTCACCATCTGGATCCCGCAAGGGCCGAGCGTGGCCGCGCCGGCGCCGGGCGATCGCATCTGATCAGCAGCGCTTCGTGCTCCGTGCATGCGAAGGGCCGGCCAGCCAGATGTGGGCAAGCTGTGGCGCGCCTCCGCCGCCGGCTTGCCTGTCGAGTGCGCATGCCATACAATAGGCAGGCTGCGAAAACGCAGGCACTTTCTGCTTGGTTTGCATACGTCCACCGTATGTCCACCCAGAGGAAAGCGCGTACCCCGCGCTCCGTTTTCGGACGAGCGCAGAAAACGCGGAGCCGCGAGGCCCGCAAGAAAGGTGGAGACATGGCTGATAGGCTTAGCATCAGCAAGGAGCGTACCGCGGAGCTCATCAAGGAGTTCGGCAAGGGCGAGGGCGACTCCGGTAGCCCCGAGGTGCAGATCGCGATTCTTTCCGAGCGCATCCGCAACCTGACCGAGCACTTGAAGGTGCACAAGAAGGACAACCACACGCGCCGTGGCCTCATGATGCTCATCGGTAAGCGTCGCGGTCTTCTGAAGTACGTCAAGAACCGCAACATCGAAGAGTATCGCGTGCTCATCAAGAAGCTGGGCATCCGCGACAACATCTAAGCTCCGAGAAGCCCGCCCCGGCGGGCTTTTTCGCATAAACGCAGGGATCTTTCCCCGCACGAGCGGGGTTGGAAATAGAAGCGGTCGGAAGCGCAAGGGCGCATTCGCTCGCGGCAGAGAGAAAACGTAAGTACCTCGTCGCCGAAGAAGCTGAGCGGCACTAGGGCTGCTCAGGTGAAGAGAAAGAAAAGAAGCATATGGAGAAAATCGTCGAATCCTTCGAACTGTACGGGAAGCAGTACCGTTTGGAGACAGGCGAGCTGGCCAAGCAGGCCACGGGCTCGGTCGTCGTCACGCAGGGCGACACCACCGTGCTGGTGACGGCCGTCATCTCGAACCAGGAGAAAGACTACGACTTCTTTCCCCTTACGGTCGACTTCATCGAGAAGATGTACGCCGTCGGCCGCATCCCCGGCGGCTACCTCAAGCGCGAGGCGCGTCCGTCCGACAAGGGCACGCTGACCGCACGCATGGTCGACCGTCCCATCCGCCCCGGTTTCGTGGACGGATTCAAGCGCGAGGTGCACATCGTGTGCACGACGCTCGTGGTGGACAGCATCAACCCGCCCGACACCGTGTGCGTCATGGGCGCTTCCGCGGCCCTCATGCTGGGCGCCGCTCCGTTCGACGGCCCTGCTGCGTGCGTGCGCATCGGCCGCAACCCCGAAACGGGCGAGTTCATCGTCAACCCGACGTTCGAGGAATCCGAGAACTCCGACCTCGAGCTGACCATCGCCGGTACGGCCGACTACATCTCCATGGTGGAGGCCGGCGCCGACGAGATCTCCGAAGAGGACATGCTGGCAGCCATGACGTTCGGCCAGGAGGCCATCGCCGCGTTCTGCGAGGCGCAGCAGCGCTTCCTCGACCGCGCCCACATCGAGCCGCGCGAGTGGCCCGTGCATGCGGCCGATCCGGCTATCGCCGAGCGCGTCGCTCCGTTCATGGCCGACATGGCCGCCGCGCTGCGCGACGCCGACAAGCAGGCTCGCATGGGCAAGGTGGAAGAGCTCAAGGAGCGCATCAAGGACGAGCAGTTCTCCGAAGATGAGCGCGCCGCTTGGAAGGGCGACATCGCTGCCGAGCTCAAGAAGCTTGAGAAGAAGGCCATGCGCGCCATGGTCATCGAGACGGGCGAGCGCGCCGACGGACGTCGCCCCGAGGACATCCGCCCGCTCTACATCGTGCCGGGCTACCTGCCCCGCGTGCACGGATCGGGCCTGTTCCAGCGCGGCCAGACGCAGGCGCTTTCCATTTGCACGCTCGGCATGCTGAACGAATGGCAGCGCCTCGACACCATCGACCCCGCCGAGGGCAAGCGCTATATGCACCAGTACAACTTCCCGCCGTACTGCACGGGCGAAACCGGCCGCATGGGCGCTCCGAAGCGTCGCGAAATCGGTCACGGCGCCCTTGCCGAGCGCGCTCTCATCCCGGTTCTGCCGAGCGAGGACGACTTCCCCTACGCCATCCGCGTGGTATCCGAGGTGCTGGAGTCCAACGGCTCGTCCTCCATGGCGTCCACCTGCGGCTCCACGCTGGCGCTCATGGACGCCGGCGTGCCCATCAAGGCTCCCGTGTCCGGCATTGCCATGGGCCTCATCAAAGAGGGCGACGACGTGGTCATCCTGTCCGATATCCAGGGCATCGAGGACTTCCTCGGCGACATGGACTTCAAGGTGTGCGGCACCGAGAAGGGCATCACGGCCCTGCAGATGGACAACAAGGCCCGCGGCCTGTCCGTCGACATCCTCGCCCGCGCGCTCAAGCAGGCAAGCGAGGGCCGCGCTCACATCTTGGGCGCCATGCTGGAGACCATCGCTGCGCCGCGCGAAGAGCTTTCCCAGTTCGCGCCGCGCATCGAGACCATCCACATTCCCGTCGACAAGATCCGCGACGTCATCGGCAGCGGCGGCAAGGTCGTCCGCGGCATCCAGGAGGAGACGGGCGCGCACATCGACATCCAGGAAGACGGCACCATCCACATCGCCGCCATCGAGGGTCCGGCCGGCGACGCTGCGAAGGCCATGATCCTGGGCATCGTCAAGGAGCCCGAGGTGGGCGAGGAGTTCGACGGCGAAGTCGTGGGCATCAAGGACTTCGGCGCGTTCGTCAAGCTGACGCCGGGCAAGGACGGCCTGCTGCACATCAGCCGCGTGGCCAACGGCCGCGTGGGCAAGGTGGAAGACGTGCTGAACCTGGGCGACATCGTCAAGGTGAAGGTGCTCGAGGTCGATCCCAACTCCGGCAAGATCTCGCTCGATCGCCTGGACAAGCCGGAGGCTCCTGCCGGTTCCGCTCCCGAGCGCGGCGATCGCCCTCGCCGCGAGGATCGCGGTGATCGCGACAACCGTCCCGGTCGCAGCGGACGCGAGGGCCGTGGCGGCAACGGCAACGGCAACGGCGGACGCACTCCGCGCAGGCGCCACGAAGGCTAAGTTCTCAAGGGAGGCCGCCAAAGCGGCCGCTCGAAGGCTTTGAGCGATTTCGCTTGACGACGGGCGCCGGCGACCGCATGGTCGCCGGCGCCCGTTTCGCTTTCGAATCCGAGTCAATCGACCGCCTGGCTCGAATGCGCAATGCGAACTTCATGGCGAATTATGGTATCGTCGTGCTTGTGAAATCGACGAAGGGGGACTGGCATGGGTGTTGGGCGAACGGCGAAGAGAAGGGTCGTGCCGGCCTTGTTCGTTGCCGTGCTCGTCTCCATTGGGGCGCTGATCCCGTGCGCCTATGGCGCAGGGGAAAACGGCGTATCGGCTAGGCTGGAGGTGGCAGGGCGCCTGGAGGTCATCAACGGGCGGCCGACCATGGTCTATAGCGACCCCTGGCTCAGGGCGCCTCATGCCGTCGATGCGCGCGCGGCGTTGCCCGCATCTTACGACCTTCGCGACGAGCGACGGGCGACCGGCGTTCGTGATCAATCCTATTTCGGCACTTGCTGGGCGTTCGCCGCTTTGGGTTCCGCGGAGTCGAATGCGCTGTCGAGGGGGCTGGCGTCTTCGGACCTCGACCTCTCCGAGTCTCAACTGGCCTGGTTCAACGCCAATGGCAAAAACAACGACCCGGATGCAAGTCTTTATGCAGGGGGCGACAGTTGGTTCATTCCGTCGGATCCGATCAACATCGGAGGAAGCCGCAACTATTCCGTTCCGACGCTCGCGCGAGGCTATGGCATGACCGATGAGGCTACGATTCCGTACGGACATATCGAAGGCTCTTGGCCGCCGGAGTTCCTTGCTCCCGATCCCAGCATGCAGACCAGATCGGACTTGCGCCTTAGCGAAGCCCTCTATCTGCCTGAGCCGTTGGTCTTGCAGAATGGTCGCTGGGATGGGGCGTCTGAAGTGAACCGAATCTCTCTTGCCGCTATTAAACGGGCCGTGATGGACAACGGCGCAGTGGATGTTGGCTACTATGCCAGCGACGCCTTCGCCGGAAGCGTGGCAAGCGATCCGTTCTGGAACGACGAGCATTTTTCGACATTCTACGACGGTAGGCCGATCGAGCGGGAAGGGGGCATCGCGGCAGCGAATCATGAAGTCGTCATTATCGGATGGGATGACGGCTTTCCATCGGACTGGTTTTCCTCGAAGCCCGAAGGCGACGGCGCATGGATCGTCAAGAACAGCTGGGGCGGGGAATGGGGAGACGAGGGTTGCTTCTACCTTTCTTATTACGATAAGAGCATTTGCGAGCCAACCTCGTTCATCGTGGAGGATGCAGATTACCAGCCCAGCGCTGGAGGCGCGTCGAGAACCCTGCACGAATACGACAATTTCTATCAGTACGACGGAGTGGGCAAAGGAGACCGCGTGTTTTACTTGAACGAGCCGGCGTACTGCGCGAACCTGTACACCGCTCGCTCCACCGAACTGGTGCGCGCCGTGGGAACCTATACGTATGGCGCTCGCGATCGCGTTACCGTGAAGCTGTACCTCAATCCGGCTGATCCGGGAAACCCGGCAAGCGGCGAGCTTAAAGCCGTCTTGGATCGAACGCTCGATTACGGGGGCTATCATACAATCGATTTGGGGTCGGAGGCGTTCGCCGTCGAGGAAGGTGACGTCGTCGCGGTTGCGGTACGCGTGGAGTTCGGCTCCTTTCCCGGAATCTTCGCCTTGTCCGCTGAGTCCAGCGTGGAGGGCGGCGGTGCCGACATTTCGTATGAAGAAGGCCAGAGCTACTTCATGGAGGAGTCGGTGGGTGACTGGATTCCGCTTGACAGAGTCGCCTCCGTAGTGGGCGAGCAGGTGACCGTCGGCAACGCCCTTGCGAAGATGCTCACCTGCGATGTGCCGGTTGCGACGGGTGGCGTGTACGATCCCACTAAGACGCTGGCGGACTACGCGCTCGCGGCTCCCGGGGCCGGAAGGTGGGAATGGAAGGACCCGGCAACCGTTCCCGCCTGCGATTTCAACGAGATAGGATATCCTGCCCTCTATACGCCAAGAGAAGGGGCCGAGGCGATCGAATGCAACGTGAGGATGCTTCTTGAAAAGGCGCCGGTCGACTTCGGACGGCCTTCTGCAAGCCCGCTCGAAGCAGGGCAGCGGCTTGGCGATTCGGCTATTTCCGGACCAGCTGCGGCGTATCGCTGGACTCAGCCGGATTTGATGCCAGAGACGGGAACGCATGCGTACGAGGCAGTTGCCGTTCCGGGCGACCCGTCGAACTACCGGGAGACTCCGGGCACGGTCGAGGTGACCGTGAGCGCGGCGGTGGGGAAGGGCGAAGAAAGCGACCGGAGCGCCCGGCTGCTTTTGGCGGCTACCGGAGACGGCGCGGCGGCGGGCGGCTTCGTCTGCTCGGCCCTTGCCGCATGCTCGGTCGCAGCGCTTGCCTGGTCGCGGCGTTCGCCATCGCGCCGCTGACGGAGTTTCTTGCGCGGACGCCGCTCGATCCTGCCGCCGAAGGCCCGATGGGCCGAAAAGGCGCCGTTCCTTTCCGGCTCGTGGTACTATGCTGCAAACGAAAGTGGAAAGGAAGAGCATGATCAAAGTTGCAGTGGCAGGTTGCGCGGGACGTATGGGCACCGCGGTGGTGGACGCCGTCGGGAAGGCCGAGGACATGGAAGTCGTCTGCGGCATCGATCCGCACGGAGCGGATCTCGACGCTTCGCAGCCTGTGTTCGCGAACGTTTCCGAGGCGCTCGAAGGTGCTGCGTTCGACGTGCTGGTGGACTTCACGCAACCGAACGTGGTGGCCGACAACCTGCGGGCGGCCCTTCCGGCCGGCGTCGACTGCGTCGTGGGCACCACGGGGCTTTCGAACCAGGTGCTCGAGGAGCTTGCCGCATCGGCAGCACCGGGCACGTGCCTGTTCTACGCCCCCAACTTCACCACGGGCGCGGTGCTCATGATGGAGTTCGCGAAGGCGGCGGCTCCGTATTTCCCAGAGGCCGAGGTCATCGAGTTCCATCACTGCAACAAGAAGGACGCTCCTTCGGGAACGGCCGTGCGCACGGCGCAGATCATCGCACAAGCCCGCGGCGGGCGCGCAAGCGAGGCTCCGGGTCGCGAAACCGAGATGGAGGGCATGGAGGGTGCGCGCGGCGCGCTCGTCGAGGGCGTTCCCGTGCATGCGGTGCGCTCGATGGGCTACGTGGCAAGTCAGGAGGTCATGTTCGGATCGCTCGGTCAGACGCTGACGATTCGCCATGATTCGTGGGATCGCACGTCGTACATGCCGGGCGTGCTGCTGGGCATCCGCAGCGTAGGTGCGCGCGAGGGTCTCATTGTAGGTTTGGAGAACTTCATGTCATGACGCTTGCGTCGTGGCATAATGATGGTTTGAACAAGATGTAGGACGAGCGTGCGGCACGGTGTCGCATCGCAGCAAGGTGAGGAGCACGAGCATGTCGCAGCCCCGTTTCGGTCGCATGATTCCGGCTATGGTGACGCCCTTCGATGAGAACCGCGAACTGGACCTCGATAAAGCGCAGGCCCTTGCCGTTCGTCTGGTCGATGGCGGCAGCGATTCGCTCATCATCAACGGCACCACGGGCGAGAGCCCGACGGTGTTCTACCCGCAGAAGATGAAGCTGTTCAGCGCGGTGGTGGAGGCGGTGGGCGGGCGCGTTCCCGTCATCGCCAACGTTGGCGACAACTGCACTGCAGACACGGTGGACTTCGCGCGCGATGTCGCAGGACTTGGCGTCGATGGCTTCATGTGCGTGGTGCCGTACTACAACAAGCCGCCGCAAGAGGGCATCTACCAGCACTTTCGCGCCATCGCGGGTTCGGTGGAGCTGCCTATCATCTTGTACAACATCCCGGGTCGTTGCGTGGTCAACATGGAGGCGGAAACCACGCTGCGTCTGGCCAATGAATTCGACAACGTGGTAGCCGTGAAGGAAGCGTCGGGCAGGATGGACCAGGTAAAGGCCATCGTCGACGCTGCCCCCGAAGGCTTCGACGTATATTCGGGAGATGACTCGGCCACGTTCGATATCATGCAGATGGGCGGTGCCGGCGTTATCTCGACGATCGGCAACGTGGCGCCTGCTCGCATGAAGGAAATCGTCGATCTGTGCGCCGCTGGCGATTGGGAGGCGGCCGCCGCTGCCAACGAGCGTCTCATGCCGCTTATGACGGGCCTGTTCGAGACCTCGAACCCGATCCTCGTCAAAGAGGCGCTTCGCCTGCTTGACTTCCCCGTAGGCGGCGTCCGTCTTCCTCTGGTGGACGCGACGCCCGAACAGTCCGAGCGTTTGGCGCAGATCATGCGCGAGACGGGCGTACTGCAATAAAGGAATGTAGCGTCGGTCACGACGCATTGACATAGCCGCGACGTGCGGAAGCGTAGAAGCTGGCCGTTTTGGTTCAGGCTTCGCGCGAGGAAGCCGGGTCTCCCGGCTCCTTGCGTATGCGCTGATGCGCGCGCATGATGAAAAGGAATGATATGGAAGAAAACAAGCCGCGCGCGCAACGCGGAAACGGTCGTGCGCGCAAAACCGAGCCCCGTCAAAACGGCGGGAACGCTCAAGCCGAGGGCGGGAAGGCGCAGACGAACGAGAAAACGCGTTCGTACAAGCATGTGAAGCTGGACCGCCAGCGTCCGCAGCTTTCGAAAGAGGGCTCCGGAAACCGTCGCACTACGGGGACGGGCCAGCAGAACGCGCGCCGCAACTTCGCGTCGCCCGAAAAGGACCCGAACGCCACGCTCAAGATCATCCCCCTAGGAGGCCTTGACGCCATCGGAAAGAACATGACCGCGTTCGAGTGCAAAGGCGACATGGTGCTCGACGATGCCGGCCTGATGTTTCCCGACGACAATCATCCGGGCGTTGATCTGATCCTGCCCGACTACACCTACGTGCTGCAGAACGCCGACAAGCTGCGCGGCATCATCATCACGCACGGGCACGAGGACCACACCGGCACGCTGCCGTACTTGATGAAGGACTTGGACCGCCAGGTTCCCATTTACGGCACGAAGATGACGCTCGGCTTGATCGAGGGCAAGTTCGCCGAGCACAGGATCAAGAACGCCAAGCTCGTGGAAGTCAAACCGGGCGACCAGGTCAAGCTGGGCTGCTTCACCGCCGAGTTCTTCGCCGTGAACCACTCCATCCCGGGCGCGGTGGGCGTGTTCTTCCAGAGTCCGGCCGGCAACGTGCTGCATACCGGCGACTTCAAATTGGACCAGACCCCCATCGACGGCGTGACCACCGATTTCGGGGCGCTTTCGAAGTTCAGCAGCATGGGCGTGGACCTCATGATGAGCGATTCCACCAATGCCCAGAACCCGAACTTCACGCCCTCTGAAGCTGAAGTGGGCAAGGAACTGGCGAAGATCATCTCCCAGGCGAAGGGCCGCGTCATCATCGCATCGTTCGCGAGCCATATCCATCGCATGCAGCAGATCTGCGATGCGGCGGTCGCCAACGGGCGCAAGGTGGTGGTCACGGGCCGTTCCATGATCCAGAACACCGATATCGCGCGTCGTCTGGGCTATCTGGACATCAGCGACACCGACATCGTGGATGCGTACGATCTTAAAGGCATTCCCGCAGATCAGGTTGTCATCATGTGCACCGGCAGCCAAGGCGAGCCCCTTTCCGCCCTGGCGCGCATCGCCAACGGCGACCATCGCACCATCTCCATAGACGAAGGGGACACCGTCATCGTGTCCGCCACGCCGGTTCCCGGCAACGAGAAGGCCGTGACGCGCGTCATCAACTCGCTTGCGAAGATCGGCGCCGACGTGTATGACAAGAACCGTGCCCGCGTGCACGTGTCCGGCCATGCGGGAGCGGAGGAGCTGAAGCTCGTTCTTTCCATCGTGCAGCCCAAGGCGTTCATGCCCGTTCACGGCGAGGCCACGCACCTGCGCGCTCATGCGCGTTTGGCGGAGGCGACCGGGGTTCCCGCGGACAATGTGTTCATCTGCGAAAACGGCGAAAGCCTTGAGCTGACCTCTCGCGGCGTCCGTCGCGGCGAGATCGTCCAGTCGGGCATCGTGTTCGTGGACGGGCTGTCGGTGGGCGATACGTCCCAGGGCGTGCTCGACGAGCGCAGCGCGCTTGCGGCGCAGGGATTCGCCGCCGTGGCCGCGGCGGTTTCGGGGAAGAAGAAGTCCGTGGCGGGAGCGGTGCAGGTCGAGATGCACGGCATCACGGGCGGAGACGACGACTACCTGGTCCGCGAAGCTCAGACTACGGTGAAGAACGCCATCGGGCGCGCGCTTTCCAAGGATGGCGGCGTTAAAGAGATCAAGAAGGCCGCGCGCGACGCGCTCCTTTCGCTGCTGTGGGAGCGCACGAAGACGCGCCCCATGGTAATTGTAAATTTGCTGGAGGTTTAAGCTATAATGGCCGCATGTGCCTTGGGCGCATGCGGCCCTCGCCGACGAAAAACGAACTCATCAAACGTAGATCAAATGCAGCACGAAGGAGCGGGGCGTGGCCCGGAACTCATCAACCACATCGAAATCTAAGGCAGCGGCTTCGAAGTCAAAGGGACGTGCCGCTTCGCCCGCAGAGAAGCGCGGCGGCAAGAACTCTTCGAGCCGCGCGAAGGCGGCGGCCGACGAGCGGCGCCTGTTCGACGATCGCGTGCGTCGCGACATCACCGGCGTCGCGTTCGCCATTGCGGGCATCGTCTTGTTCGTGACGGCTGTTCTGCCTTCCGACGCGGTGGTGACCTCGTTCGTTTCGAGCGCCCTGCATCTGCTGCTGGGGTTGGGCGCGTACATTCTGCCGTTCTTCCTGCTGGTCGTAGGGGCGAGCTTTCTAGCTCGGTTCGAGCGCGAGCGCGTTCCCTTGCGAGTGACGGTGGGGTTGGTCATGATATTCGTGGCGGTGCTCGTGCTGCTTGCCCTGTTCACGCCTGAACAGGTTCCTGACGCCGTCGATCGCCTGTTCGTCGAGGCGGAGCTCGTTTCGCGCGGCGGATACGTGGGTGCCGGCATCGCCTGGGTTGGCCTTCGTCTGTTCGGCCAGGTCATATCATGCATTATCATGCTCGGCGTGATCTTGGCCGGGTTGATCGTCATCGGCTTCTCCCTTTCCAAGCTCATCGAGCGCGTGCAGGACGCGCGCGCGGCGGCAGCAGGGGAGGGCGACGACGTGCTGGCTGCACCGCCCTTCGCGCGCGTCAAGCGCTCGGCAAGCTCGAAGATCCCCGTCGTTCCCACGATGGGCGACGCATTCTCGCAGGGGGCCACCAACGTGCTTCCTAAGGGCAGCAAAGCCGAAAAGGAGCGGTCCTCGAAGGCTCGCCGCAGCTCGCAGTCCCTGGCCACGCAAGCCATCGGGCGCGTAGGCCCCGCCGCCGATACGGCAGGAGAGGCTCCCCAGACGCTTACGCGCAAGCTTGGCCGCAAGCACGAGCGCGAGGCTGATGCTACCGCCTCCATGCCGAAGCCCTCGTCGGGTTCGAGCACGCCGTTGGCCGCTCCGCGCCCTGAAGACGGCTTCGAGCTTCCTCCCATGAGCTTGTTGGCCACGTCCAAGAACGCGAAGAAGGACGTCGCGTCGGACGTCGAACTGAAGGAGACTGCGGCCTGCCTGCAGGAATCGCTCGAGAGCTTCCAGATATTCGCGGAAGTGGTGGGCTGGGTGGCCGGGCCTACGGTCACGCTGTTCAAGGTCGACCTGCCCGCCGGCGTGCGCGTGAGCCGCATTACGGCGCTCGAGGACGACATCGCGCTTGCGCTGGCCGCTCCGGGCGTGCGCATCTTCGCACCCATTCCCGGGACGAACTACGTGGGCATCGAGGTGCCGAACCGAACCCGCCAAAGCGTGCTTCTGGGCGATGTCATCAAAGACGCGCCCGCCGGGCCGCTCCAAATCGTGATCGGCAAGGACGTGGAAGGGCGCTCCATCGTGTCCGACCTGGCCAAGATGCCGCACCTGCTTATCGGCGGCACCACGGGCTCGGGTAAATCGGTGTCCATCAATGCGATGATCATGTCCATCCTCATGCGCGCGACGCCGTCCGAGGTGCGTTTCATCATGATCGACCCCAAGCGCGTTGAGTTCACGCCCTACAACGGCATTCCCCATCTGTACGTGCCCGTGGTGACCGAGCCGCGCGAGGCGGCTAGCGCCCTGTCATGGGGCGTGGCGGAAATGGAGCGCCGCCTCAAGGTGTTCTCGAAGGTAGGCGCGCGCAATATCGGGCAGTACAACGCCAAGGTGCAAGCGGCGCAAGCCGAGGCCGAGCGTGCTGCGGAAGCGGGCGAGGAGCCTCCCGCCAACGACCTGGGCGGCGAACTGCCTTACATCGTGATCATCATCGACGAGCTTGCCGACCTCATGATGAACGTGGGCAAAGAGGTGGAGTTCTCCATCAGCCGCATCGCGCAGCTGGCGCGTGCGGCGGGCATCCACCTGATCGTGGCCACGCAGCGTCCGTCCACGAACGTGGTCACAGGCCTCATCAAGGCGAACATCACGAACCGCATCGCGTTCAACGTGGCGTCGGGCATCGACAGCCGCGTGGTGCTGGACACGCCCGGAGCCGAGAACCTGATCGGCTTGGGCGACCTTTTGCTGTCGAAGCCCGAATACGCCAAGCCTCAGCGAATCCAGGGCTGCTACGTCTCGGAAGACGAGATCAATGCCGTGGTGGACATGCTCAAAGAGCAGGGCGAGCCCGAGTATCATTCCGAGATCCTGCAAACGAATCTCATCACCTTGGGAGCCTCGCAGCCCGACGGCAGCGGCGGCTCGGGGCTTTCGGACGATCCGCTCATCTGGGAGGCTGCAGACATCGTGGTGTCGAGCGGCTTGGGATCCACGTCGAACATCCAGCGCCGTCTCAAGGTGGGTTATTCGCGCGCTGGCCGTATAATGGACATGCTGGAGGAAAAAGGCGTCGTGGGGCCGCCGAACGGCAGCAAGCCCCGCGAAGTGCTGGTAGACGCCATGGAGCTCGAAACGCTGAAAGCGTTCGAAGCGAACGACGCGTCGGGTCCGGAGGAGTAACAGGATGGCTCAGGTTAATTTCGGGATGATTCTGCGCGAGGCGCGCGAGCGCAAAGGCTACGATCTGGCCACGGCCGCGCGTCGGCTGCGCATCAGGCCCGACATCTTGCGTGCGATCGAGGAAAACGACTTCTCGCGCATGCCTCCGCGCGGTTACGCGCGCAACATGGTGAACGCCTACGCGCGCCTCGTGGGACTCAATCCCACTGAAATGACGCGCATGTATCTGGACGAGGCGTACGCTTATCAGGTGGGGCGTGTGCGCACTGAGACGAAAACCGGCGCGCGCTTCGACATGGGGACGGGGTCCCGACGTGCGGAAAGCTCGTCGGGAAGGAGCAGCGGACCCGTCCGTCCGCGCGAGCGCGCTGCCCAGCAAGAGGCCGAACGCCCGCCGCGCCAAAACGCGCTCGGGCGCACGATGTACGACGACCGCCGCGAATACGTGCGCGATTACGGCTCGCGCGCCGGCGCACCCGGGCGTCTGTACTCAGAGGATCGCACGCATCCAAGCAGGCATGCGGCGCTTCCTAACGGACACTACACGAATTTCTATGCCGGGCCCAAGGCCCCCAACGCCGTGCAATCGAAACTCCCCTTCATCATTGCGGGCGGCGTCATCCTGATCCTGCTGATCCTGGTTCTTGTGCTGGCGTTCGGCGGCAAAGGCGGCAATACCGACGACGCTCCGAAGGTCCCCATCACCGGCGTGACGGACACGACGCAGAACGGCGAAGGGTCGAGCGGCGGGCAGGAAACGCCCGCACCGCAGGAGGCGAAGCCCGTGGAAACCGCGCCCACCAAGGTGACCGTGGAGTACAAGGTTGCAACCGGAAAGGAAGTGTACGCGGTCATAACGGCTGACGGGACCCAGACGCCCCAGATGATCACCGGCCCGGTGACCGAAACCGTCGACGTTACGGGCACGTGGAGCTTTGCCACATGGGTCGTTGACGCGGTGACCATCACGGTGGACGGCAAGGCCGTGAGCTTCGACGGCAAGGATGCGTCCGGCATGCCGCAGTGCACGGTGGACTTCCAAGCGTATTTGGAGCAATGGAAGGCCGATCATCCCGACGCTGCGTCGACCGGTTCGAGTGCATCGACGGGTGCCGGTTCGAGAAGCGGCACGGCAACCGGCGCGACGGGATCTACGGGCACCTCCACCGAATAAACGAACAAGCACCTGCAGAAATGCGGTATGCTGTCATGATGCGAACGCTCAAGCGGCCTGCGCTCTTGCAGGCCGCGTTGTACGGAAAGGACGGTCTCCATGGCCAAGGAATCTAGCTTCGACGTCGTCTCCACGGTTGATATGCAGGAGGTCGACAACGCCTTTCAGCAGGCGAAGAAGGAACTTGCGCAGCGCTACGACCTGAAGGACTCGGGCGCCGAGATCTCGCTCGACAAGGCGAACAAGACCATGACGGTGGCGGCTCCGGCCGACTTCGTGGCCAAGCAGGTCATCGACGTGATCGCTTCCAAGATCATTCGCCGCGGCATCGACCTGGGCGCGATCAAATGGGCCGATCCGGAGGCCGCCGCCGGGCAGAGCGTGCGCCAGAAGGGCACCGTCGTCGAAGGCATCGACAAGGAGACCGCCAGCAAGATCAACAAAGACATCAAGGCCGAAAAGTTCAAGGTGAAGGTGCAGATCGAAGGCGACAAGCTGCGCGTAAGCTCCGCATCCCGCGATGCTTTGCAGGAGGTCATCGCTTTCCTTAAAGAGAAGGACTACGGCCAGCCCCTTCAGTACGTCAACTACCGCTAAGGACGGCAGCCCTATCATGATGTCAGCAACAAAGCCGAACGCCGCGGCTCCCGCCGTGGCGTTCGTTACGCTCGGGTGCGCGAAAAACGAGGTCGATACGGCGCACATGAAAGCGCGCCTTGCGGAAGCAGGGTTCGCGCTGGAGGACGACCCCGCGGCTGCGGACGCCGTCGTGGTCAATACGTGCTCGTTCATCCAAAGCGCTACCGAGGAAAGCCTTGAGGCCGTGTTCGACGTGGCAGGCCTTCCCAACGTGGCCAAGGGGGCCGCGCTCATCGTTGCCGGATGCATGCCGGCCCGCTATGGCGACGACCTTGCAGGCGAGCTGACCGAAGCGCGCGCGTTCGTTCCGTGCAGCCGCGAGGACGACATAGCGCAGGTTCTCGTGGACGCGCTCGGACTCGGCGAAGAACCCGCTGCATCGAATTGCTTCGATACGGTGGAAGCCGTCTGCGCGAAACAAGCAGCTTCAGCGAGCGTCTCGGCTTACGTGAAGATATCCGACGGGTGCGACCGATTCTGCAGTTTCTGCACCATTCCGTACATCCGCGGTCGATACCGTAGCTTCGCGTACGAGGACGTGCGCGCCGAAGTAGCCGGGTTGGTTGCCGGGGGCGTTCGCGAGATCGTTCTGATTGCCCAGGACACTGGCAGGTGGGGCAGGGATCTCGATGAACCTTCTTCTCTAGCATGGCTGGTTTCCGCTTTAGCCGAAGAGTTTTCCCATACTTGGTTCCGCGTGATGTATATCCAGCCGCAAGGACTGACCGATCAGCTGCTCGATGCGGTAGCCTCGCACGAAAACGTGTGCGACTACTTCGACATCCCGTTGCAGCACGTCGACCCCTCCATCTTGCGCGCTATGAATCGTTCGGGTTCGCGCGCCGAGTTCGAGGCGCTTGCGAACCGCGTAAGGACGCGCATTCCCCATGCTACGCTGCGCACTACCTTGATAGCCGGGTTCCCCGGAGAGACCGACGATCAGTTCGAGGATCTGTGCGATTTCGTGGAGGAGGGCCTGTTCGATTACGTGGGCGTCTTCCCGTATTCGCGCGAAGAGGGTACAAAGGCCTATGATTTGCCCGATCAAGTAGATGAAGACGAGAAGGCCGATCGCGCCCAGCGTCTGCGCGACTTGGCCGATGCGGTGTGCTGTCCGCGTATAGCCGCCCGCGTGGGGCTCGAATTGGACGTGCTTGTGGAGGGCGTGGAGGAGGACGGGCAGTTGTTCGGCCGCGCCATGTGCCAAGCTCCCGAGGTGGACGGCGTCACGTACGTGGAGGCGGGCGAGCCGGGGCAGATCAAGCGCGTGAAAATCACGGACACGCTGCTGTACGAGATGGAGGGGGAGTAGTCCCATGGCCAGCTCAAGCCAGATGAAGCCTACGCCGACCGACAAGCTGTGGACGCCGGCGAACATCGTGACGCTTGTGCGCATCTGCCTGGTGCCCCTGTTCGTCGTAGCATTGCTCAGTCCCTGGCCGCAGTGGTTCGGGTTGCCGCAGGTGGCGGACGACTCCAAGAGCCTCATCGCTGCTGGCATATTCATCCTGATCTCATGCACCGATTGGCTTGACGGCTACCTGGCTCGCAGCCGGGGGGAAGTCACCGATTTCGGAAAGTTCATGGACCCGCTGGCGGACAAGATCCTTGTTGCAGCGGCCCTGCTGGCGCTCATCGAGCTGGGAGCCCTGCCCAGCTGGGTGGTGCTCGTCATCTTGGCTCGCGAGTTCATCGTTTCGGGCGTGCGCATGGTGGCGGCCAGCGAGGGCGTGGTTATCGCTGCCAGCTGGTACGGCAAAGCGAAAACCGTTTCGCAGATGGTGGCCATCGTGCTGTTCACCATCAAGGACAGCTATATGGTGGGCAGCGTGCACGCTGCGTTCTCGGACTGGATGTGGATGATCAGCTGGCTCGTCATGATCGTGGCGCTCGTGCTGACCATCGTGTCCATGCTGGACTACATCGACAAAGCGCGTCACCTGATCGGGCTGAAGCCCAAGGAGCCGAAGCGGAAGCGTCGGGGATCGAAAGATGCGCGCGCGGTGACGCCCGAACCGGTGTCGCCCGTCGCGCCCGCAGAGAGCCAGGGCCTTTCCGATGCGGATCTTGCCAGAATAGCCCCCGAGGCGCTTGAAACCCTTGCCTCCACCGTGCTTTCCGCGGCGCGCGCGGCTGGAAAGACCATCGCAACGGCGGAAAGCCTGACGGGCGGGCTGATCGCCGCTACGCTTACGCAGATCCCGGGCAGTTCCGATGTAATGCGCGGAAGCGTGGTCAGTTACGCGACCGAGGTCAAAAGCCTAGTGCTTGCGGTGGATCCCGACACGATCGCCGCGCATGGCGTAGTGAGCGAGCAAACCGCGAAGGCCATGGCTCAAGGTGCGCGCGCAGAGCTTCGCTGCGACGTGGCAGTGGCTGTGACGGGCATAGCCGGCCCGGGGGGAGCGGAGCCGGGCAAACCGGTGGGGACGGTATGGCTCGGCTGCGCTGACGACTGCGGCACGGTCAAAGCGGAGATGCGCTGCTTTGCCGGCACGCGCGAGCAGGTGCGGCTCCAAACGGTGCGCGCTGCGCTCCAGGTCATGCAGCATGCGTTGGAGAGCCGCTAGAACGGCGATAGGTTTCTGCTAGATTCGCGTGACGCTTCAGCAAGATTCGGTGCAGATCCTCGATAGAGCCATGTTGGAAACCCGTTTGATCCGAAAAGGATCGAGCGGGTTTTCGGCTGTATGCACGTCATGATTCAGCTAGAAAGGGCTTCTATACTTGAATTGCGGACTTGCTGATAAAAATGCTTGACCGACAAACAGATGTTCGTATAATAGGAGAAGTCGAAAAGCGGCGCTTTGGCGCACCTGCGGAAAGAGAAGGAAGCGCATGAACGAAGAAAAATCGAAGATGCTCAAGCTGACCACCGATCAGATCGAGACCAAGTTCGGAAAAGGCTCCATCATGAAGTTCGGCGAAAGCGATCAGAGCCTCAATATAGGCGCTATACCCACAGGCTCGCTTCCTCTTGATGCTGCATTGGGCATCGGAGGGGTGCCGCGCGGACGCATCGTGGAGGTCTACGGTCCCGAGTCGAGCGGCAAGACGACGCTTGCGCTTCAGGTGCTTGCCGAAGCGCAGGCGCTCGGCGGCATCGTCGCTTTCATCGACGCCGAACATGCGCTCGACCCGGTGTACGCGGCGCGTCTTGGCGTTGATATCGACGAAGTTCTTATATCCCAGCCCGATACCGGCGAGCAGGCGCTTGAAATCTGCGACATGCTCGTGCGAAGCGGCGCTATCGATTGTATCGTTATCGACTCCGTGGCGGCTCTTGTGCCCAAGGCCGAGATCGAAGGCGAGATCGGCGATACTACGGTTGGCTTGCAGGCGCGCCTTATGTCTCAAGCGCTTCGCAAGCTGGCAGGTTCGCTCTCCAAGTCGAACACCACGTGCATCTTCATCAACCAGCTGCGCGAGAAGATCGGCGTCATGTTCGGCAATCCCGAGACCACGACCGGCGGACGGGCGCTCAAGTTCTTCTCAAGCGTGCGCATCGACATCCGACGTATCGACTCCATTAAAAAAGACGGCGAGATCGTGGGCAACCGCGTGCGCGCAAAAGTCGTGAAGAACAAGGTGGCGCCGCCGTTTCGCCAGGCTGAATTCGATCTCATGTACGGCGAGGGCATTTCTCGCGAAGGCTGCATCGTCGATATGGCGGTAGAGGCCGGCGTCGCGAAAAAGTCAGGTGCATGGTACACCTACGGCGAAGAGCGCTTAGGACAGGGGCGCGAGGCCGCGAAGCAGACGCTTAGGGAGAACCCCGACCTGCGCGACGAGCTGGAGAACAAGGTGCGCGAGGCGTTCGATATCCCCATTATCACGCGATCGGCAGAAGAAGCGGACATCCTCTCTCCGGTAGCGAAGCCCAAGGGAAAGAAGTAGCGCGTCATGTCGCATGGCTCTGACGACGTGAAAGCTCTCTTACGGGCGAATATCGCTGCGATCGAATCAGGGAAGCGGAGCTCGCTGCCGGGCGCGCGTCAAACAGCGAGCTCCAAGCGAAAAGCTCGACCCGCCTCGAACGAGAGCGTTTTCGCCGACCGGGATAAAGAAGAGTCGGACGATTCGCCTGAACGCGCGTTTCGCAAGATCGAGCGCCTTGCCTGCGTGCGCGAACAGGCAAGCGAGGCTTTGCGCCGACGTTTGGTGCGCGAGGGATTTTGCGAGGATGCCGTCGAGGAGGCTGTGGCGCGCGCTTTGGCATGCGGCCTTGTCGACGACCTTCGCTATGCCGACGTGCTCGTTCGAAGCCGTCTTTCGCAGGGCAAGGGACGCCGCGGCATCGTCGCCGAACTCGAGGACCTTGGCATTGCCGTTGACGAAGTTGCGTCGTTGTCCGAAGGGCAGAGGGTCGGCGACGATGCCGCGGAGGTCTCTCGTGCCATCGCCTTGCTCGAACGAAAGCCTCCTCGGTCGAAGAACGCTCGGGAGGCGGCGTATAGAAAACTCATCCAGAAGGGCTACGGTTCTTCGGTCGCTTCCTCAGCTGCCCGTCAATGGCACGAATCCCTTCGCTCGTCGCAGTTCGATCAGACAGGATAAGGCAAGGCGTCGGATGGCTTGCGCGTCCGATGCCTCCGTTTTACCGCCCTGTTCGTGAAGGTGCGTTTCGCCTTGTCGTTTCCGAATATTTCTTGTCGAGGGCTTTTACAAATCGCATACAAGCCTTATTATGTATAGAAGCTTGGGTGAAACGTACCTGATGAGGGTACTTCTTATAGACAAATTCATACGATGCTTCCCGTATCGCGTGCGTTCGCTCATGCCCGGTTTTGCCGGGATTTTTTATGCCTACGAGTAATTTGAAGCACACTGACAGAATGCGAAACGAAAGGGGGGAGCGTATGCCTGAAATCATCTGGCTCGTTGTTGGAGCCGCAGCTGGCATCGCCCTCGGATTCGTCATCACGCGTTTTCTCGTCAATGCGTCCACTAAGCGTGCGGCGCAAGAAGCGGAATCCGTGGTGACCGATGCGAAACGACAGGCGGAGACATTGCGCCGAGAAGCAATCGTCGAGGCGAAGGACGAAGCGCTTAGGCTCAAGCAGGAAGCGCAAGTTGAAAGCAAGGAGCGCATGCGCGAAGTGCGCGCCGCCGAGAGCCGCATATCCCAGCGCGAGGAATCGCTTGACCGTCGCGTGGAATCGCTCGATTCGCGCGAACATCAGATCTCGTCGATGCAAGGGCAGCTCGATCGTCGCGAACGCGATTTGTCCGAGGCGGAGCAGGAGATCAACCACCGTTTAGAGCGCGTGGCAGGCATGAGCCCTGACGAGGCAAAAGCCGAGTTGCTCGATACGTTGAAAGATGAGGTCACGCATGCCTCCGCAGCTATTATCCGCGATGCCGAAGCGCGCGCGAAGGCCGAGGCTGACAAGAAGGCGCGTTCGATCCTGAGCCTGGCAATCCAGCGCGTTGCGGCCGATCATACCGCTGAAACCACGGTATCGACCATCCATATTCCATCGGACGACCTGAAGGGCCGCATCATCGGCCGCGAAGGTCGCAACATTCGCTCGTTCGAGCAGCTGACAGGCACGAACCTCATCATCGACGACACTCCCGAGTGCGTGACGATCTCCTGCTTCGATCCGGTGCGCCGCGAGATCGGTCGCGTCACAATGGAGAACCTTGTTGCAGACGGCCGTATCCATCCGGCTCGTATCGAGGAGATGTTCGGCAAGGCCGAGGCGTTCGTGAACCAACGAGTCCAGGAGGCCGGCGAACAGGCTGCGTTCGATACGGGAATTCACGACCTGCATCCTGAGCTCGTGCGGACGCTCGGTCGCTTGCGGTACCGCACCTCTTACGGACAGAACGTGCTCAACCATTCGCTCGAAGTCGCGTACCTGTCGGGCGTCATGGCTTCGGAGCTGGGACTCGATCCCATTCCGGCCAAGCGCGCCGGCTTGCTGCACGACTTGGGAAAGGCCGTTGACCACGAGGTCGAGGGAAGCCACGCCGTGATCGGCGCCGACCTTGCTCGCCGTTTCGGCGAAAAGGGCGATATCGTGCATGCTATCGAAGCTCACCACAATGACGTAGAACCTTCGAGCGTGCTTGCCGTTCTGGTTCAGGCTGCAGACGCCGTATCTGCCGCACGCCCCGGTGCGCGCAAAGAGACGCTTGACGCCTATATCAAGCGTCTTGAGAAACTTGAAGAAATCGCGAACTCGTACAAGGGCGTTGAGCGCACCTACGCAATCCAAGCAGGTCGTGAAGTGCGCGTCATGGTTGAACCCGAAGCGGTGGACGAAGCGGCTACTACGGTGCTCGCCCACGATATTGCGCAGCGCATCGAAAACGAGATGCAGTACCCCGGCCAGGTGAAGGTCGTGGTCATTCGCGAGAGCCGTGCGGTCGGCATCGCGAAGTAAGGCGGATCTGCTGTGAAGCACGACTCTCTCGAAAGCTTTATCGAGAACGTCTGCGGCGAAAGCCATCTCCGGGTCGAAACCGACCTCGGGGATGGCTTCGTCCGTTTGAGGAGCGCGGAAGCCGAGCGGCGCCAAGCCGCGCATGACATACGGTCAACGGAAGACATCGTTATCGAGATGTTGAGAAACGCGCGCGACGCCCATGCGCGCAGTATCTTCCTCGCGGTTACCCGCGAGGATCGGCGGCGGAAATTGGTCATGATCGACGATGGAGACGGCGTTCCTCTTTCTATGCACGAGCGCATCTTCGAACCGCGCGTTACCTCGAAGCTCGACACCATGTCCATGGATAAGTGGGGCGTTCACGGACGCGGCATGGCCCTGTACTCTATTGCCGTCAATTCCGAGTCTGCGTACGTAGCGGCTTCGGATTCGGGCAAAGGATCTTCGTTGTACGTCGAGACGAACCTGGACAAGGTGGGGGAGAAGACCGATCAGTCGAGTTTCCCCACGTTCGAGCGAAACGAGTCGGGGAGCGTGGTCGTACGCGGGCCTAAGAACATACTGCGTACGGCATGCGAGTTCGCCATCGAGAGCAGAACAAGCTGCACGGTGTATCTGGGATCCGCCACGGACGTAGCCGCCACGCTATACGCGTTCGGGCTTGCTTCGCTGACCTCGTCAGCGAGGGCGTTCTGTAAAGAGCCGTCTCGCCTTCCCGTAAGCAAGCGGCTGTCCGTATGCGCTGACCCCGCTTCGTTCGCACGGGAAGCAGCCCGATTGGGTCTTGAATTGTCCGAGCGAAGCGCACGCCGCATCATGGACGGAGAAATAGTCCCGTTGTCGCCGCTTATCGATCGGATTCGCATCGAGGCTGTTGGAGGACCCGACAGCGCCCCGACGCCTCCGCGCAACGTGCGCGATCATGCAGCTACGCAAGATGCACGCGGCTTGAAAATCGCCACCGAGGACTTGGAGGTCTTCTCGAGGCGCATTGCCGCAGCATTCGAAGACGTGGCGCGCGACTACTACCTCGAATCGGGGGTGAGCCCGGAGGTTCGCGTTGGGAAGGAGTGCATTCGCATCACCATTCCTATTGCCAAGTTGCGATAACGCCTGGACGCCCTGCTTGCTTCGAGTTCTCCATGGTTTCGGCATACCCGCAGGTTGCACGCCATAGATCGAATGGGTAGAATGTTGAATGCATAAACATTGCAGGCTGAGCGAAGCATATTTATCGAACTAAACGCACGCGTAACGGACCAAACGAAAAAGGATATGCATGTCCACTACAGAGCATAAGCCAGACGTCGGCTGCCTGAAGGTGTCGTCGAAATCGTCTCCCGCTTCCGTAGCGGGCGCCATCGCAGGCATGGTGAAGGACGGCGTTTCTGTCGAGATTCAAGCTGTGGGAGCGGGAGCCGTCAATCAGGCAGTCAAAGCCATCGCTATTTCTCGGGGGTTTCTGTCACCTATTGGAATCGAAATCGCCTGCGTCCCTTCGTTTGCCGACATCGTAATCGACGGTGAATACCGTACCGCGATCCGATTCGCAGTGGATCCTCGCTATACGCGCGGCGTCGGAACTTCAGTTTCCGACGAGCGTCGCGACTCCCTTTCCGACCTCTAAGATAGACGAGCCTATGCAAACTCCCTTTACGAACTTGACGTTCTGCATCCGTACGTTCGGATGCCAAATGAACAAACATGATTCCGAGCGTATTGCCGGGATGCTCGAGGGCCTGGGGGCTCTCATGGTGGATTCCATCGAGGATGCGGACATCGTCGCGTTCATGACGTGCTGCGTTCGCGAAGCGGCCGATACGCGCCTGTACGGCCAAGTCGCTTCTCTCAAGAATATCCCGCTGCGCGAAGGCACCCCCCTTTCCAAGCGCGTTGTGGCTGTTGGAGGCTGCATCGGCCAACGTGACGGAGAGAAGCTTACCGAAGAACTGCCTCATCTTGATGTGGTATTCGGAACGCACAACTTAGGATCGTTGCCGCGCCTTTTACAAGCGGCTATAGAAGAGGGCGGACATCAGGTGGAAGTGCTTGATGCGGCCTCTTCGTTTCCGACCGAGTTGCCCACGGCGCGCGAACACGAATGGGCGGCCTGGCTTCCCATCACCATCGGCTGCAACAACTTCTGCTCTTACTGCATCGTGCCGTACGTGCGCGGGCGGGAGAAGTCGCGTCCGCTCGAGGACATCGTCAGCGAAGCGGAGCGGTATGTGGCTGCTGGTGTAAAAGAGATCACCCTGTTGGGCCAAAACGTGAATTCGTACGGTCGCGATCTGTATGGATCGCCTCGTTTCGCGCAGGTGCTTGACGCGCTCGATGCTACGGGAATCGAGCGACTCCGCTTTGCCACGAGCCATCCGAAGGATTTGACCGACGAGGTGATCGCGAAATTCGGTTCGCTACGTTCCCTTATGCCCGCTTTGCATCTTCCGGTTCAGTCCGGATCCGATGCTGTCTTAGCTGCAATGAATCGCCGTTACACGCGCGAGCACTACCGGGGCCTTATCGCCAAGCTGCGCGACGCTTGCCCTGATATCGCGCTGTCGACCGATATTATCGTAGGCTTTCCAGGCGAGACCGCCAAGGATTTCGAAGATACCTACCGGCTGCTTGACGAGGTAGGCTACCACCAGGTGTTCACGTTCATCTACTCGAAGCGCGAAGGCACGCCTGCCGCTTCCATGGACGATGGTACGCCGCGCGAGGTTATCCAGCAGCGTTTCGATCGCTTGGTGGACCTTGTGCAGGACAAGGCGTTCGCAGCGAACCAGAAAGACCTGGGAACTACGGTGGATGTGCTGGTAGAGGGCGGATCGAAGCGCGACGACACTCTTCTGACGGGTAAGAGCCCCAAGAACCAAACTGTCCATGCAGCTGTTCCTGCGGGGCTTTCGGTGGAGAGTCTGACCGGCCAAACGGTGCGCGTGCGCATCGACGAAGCAAAAACGTGGTATCTGGCGGGCGAGGTTGTAGACGGTGCTTAGCCTTTCGGCCCCTGTTGTATGCGTCGTAGGCCCCACGGCATCGGGCAAGACTGCACTTGCGCAGGCGCTTGCCTTCAAATTGAACGGCGAAGTGATCAGCGCCGATTCGATGCAAGTGTATCGCGGTATGGATATCGGCACGGGAAAGCTTCCTGTTCAGGATCGCATCGTGGCTCATCACGGATTCGATTTGGTCGATCCGGGTGAGCCTTATTCGGCGGCGTTGTTCCAGGCGTATGCGCGAGATTGTTTTCTCGACGTAGACGCGCGCGGACGAAGAAGCGTGCTCTGCGGCGGTACGGGGTTTTACGTGCGGGCGGCGATCGACGACTACGATTTTCCCAAAGGAGAGCAGGTCGGCAACCCCGTGCGAGATCGGTGCAACCGTCTTGCGCGGGAGCAGGGTCCCGAAGCTCTGTGGAAGCTTCTTGCGGATCGCGACAAGGAAAGCGCTGGCTTGATTCCGCCTGCCGATGTGAAACGCGTTGCTCGTGCTTTCGAGCTTCTCGAGGACGGTACGACGTATGCCAAACAGCGCGCCAAACTTGCGCAGCTGCCGCAATACATTCCCGCCGTGTTCGTGGGGCTGGCCGTCGACCCCGACGTTCTTCGCGTCCGGATCGACGCCCGTGTCGACCAGATGATCGAAGACGGCTTAGTCGACGAGGTGAAGCGCCTGCTCCAAAAGGGGTTCAGAAACGGGATCACGGCTCCGCAAGCCATTGGGTACAAGGAGATCGTTGCCGCGCTCGACGGTGAAACTACCATGGAGGAAGCGATTCTCGGTATCAAAACGGCAACGCACCGGTATGCAAAGCGACAACGTACCTGGTTTCGCAAAGATGCGCGCATCCGCTGGATCGATGCAAATACCCTCGATATGGGCGCGATGCTGCGCGCGTCTTTGACGGTTCTCGAAGAAACCCAACCGCTTGCAAGCGGTTGTTGAAGATAGCGATGTTCTCTGGGAAGGATGGCTTGATGTCCGATTTCGAAGCAGTGATTACGCGCGGCATGACACCTACTGCTGAAGTGAGGCGCGAGCGAGCCGTTCTTGTGGGAGTCGACCGCCCCGGAACCGCATGGCCGCTCGCCTCGTCTTTGGCAGAACTCGAGCGGTTGGTTGATACAGCGGGAGCCGATGTCGTTGCCAGTACTACGCAAAAACTCGAGGCACCGAATCCTCGCACCTTCGTGGGTACGGGCAAAGCAGAAGAAGTTGCCGAGCTGGCGCGGGCCCATGCTGCAGATCTCGTCGTTTTCGACGATGAGCTGACGCCTTCTCAGCAGGCGAATCTGGAGAAGGTGGTAGGGCGCGATGTGAAGGTCATCGACAGAACAGCCCTTATCTTGGATATCTTCGCTTTGCATGCAACCAGCAAGGAAGGTCGTTTGCAGGTGCGGCTAGCTCAGAACCAGTACCTGTTGCCTCGCTTACGCGGTATGTGGGCCCACTTGGCTTCGAACCGTATGGGCGGCGGCGTGGGCTCGCGCTTCGGCGAAGGCGAAAGCCAGCTTGAAGTCGACCGACGCATGGTTCGCAAACGAATCACTTCGATCAAGCGCGAGCTCAAGCATCTTTCCGAGGTGCGTGCCGTGCAGCGTGAAAGTCGCTATGAGAGCGGCATGTTCAAGGTGGCGTTGGCGGGCTATACGAATGCGGGCAAGTCGAGCCTGCTCAATCGTCTGACGAAGGCTGATGTGCTTGCGTACGACAAGCTGTTTGCAACGCTGGACTCCACGACCCGCAAGTTCGAGCTTCCCGAAGGCCGGGAAATAACTATTACCGATACGGTTGGGTTCATTCAAAAGCTTCCGACGACGCTTGTCGAGGCATTCAAATCGACGCTTGACGAGATTACGGGTGCGGACTTGGTGTTGCATGTAGTGGACGCTTCTTCGGAGGAGTACCAAGGTCAGATAGATGCCGTCGATGCCATTCTGGGTCAAATTGGCGCTCAAGATCTTCAGCGCATTCTAGTGTTTAATAAATGCGACCTGCTTGACCAGGAGCATCAAAATGCCCTCGAGACGCGTCATGCTCAAGCTCGGTTCGTCTCCGCCGAAACAGGGGAGGGGATTGCAGGGCTAATCGAGCATATCGCGCGCGTTGCTTCGGCGCATGACGATCACCTGAGCGTGTTGCTGCCGTACCACCGGGGAGATCTTGTTTCGCTTGCGCACGAGCGTTGCCATATTCTATCGGAGACTCACGAAGAGCAGGGAACGAAGATCACCATGCTGGTGTCGCCGTCGTTTTCCGGATTGTTCGCGCCGTTCGTTTGCGAAGAGTAAAACGACGGGCAGTCTCCAGGTTGCGTGCTTGCTGCATCATGCGAATGCTTGCTAACCGCATCGCAGCACACGAGAAGATCCACGCGTCAGGCCCATGTTAGAGTTACTCTAACATGGGCCTGACATCGTTTCGCCGCCATGTCGCCATGCCACCATAGGGAAGTGTCTCTCTCGAAAGAACTGATTACGGTTAAAGACGGCGAAACACTGCGACAACTTTGCCCGCGATGGAGCAATCGCGGGTGATGATGGGATCCATTGAAGAGTTTTCCGGTTGCAGTCGAATATGATCCTGCTCTTTAAAGAAGCGCTTGACAGTTGCACCGTCATCGATAATAGCCACAACGATGTCCCCGTTGTTCGCAACAGGCTGTTCTTTCACCACAACATAGTCGCCGTCGTTGATTCCAGCTTCAATCATGCTTTCCCCGCGAACCGATAGAAGGAACGAGGGAGAATCCCCCACTATGTCAGTCGGGAGGGAGATAGTGTCGGTAATGTTCTCTTCTGCAAGGATGGGAGAGCCTGCTGCAACGTTTCCAACCAGCGGAACGTTCACGATCTTGCTGAAACTCGGCTGTACGACATTCGTTGCAAGCGCAGCATCCTCAAGGGGGTAGGTAAGCGCTATGGAACGGGATTTGAGCGGGTCGCGCCTGATAAGCCCCTTGTCTTCAAGCGCTTTCAAGTGAACGTGCACTGTGGAAGGGGAGGAGAGCCCCAGACTCTGGCAAACCTCGCGCACGGTAGGGCCGTACCCCTTTTCGCGAATGCACTCTTCGATGCAATCAAGTACAGCTTGCTGGCGCTTCGTCACTTTTTCGGACATACTTCATCCTTTCCTAAAAGCGTACAAATGTTTTGATTACATGTTGACATGAACCTTTGTTCGCTCTATTATATACGCGAACAAAGGTTCTAAGCAAGAGCAAGGAGGCAGAAAGGTGAGGAATTTCGAGATGCGCTACCCGACCGACGGCACGTCTGCTTTGCAACCCGAGCTTCATGATTGCTCGGTAAAAAACGCTCGCATACTTTCTTTTCCGAATCGTGCGGCCTCTTCAGGCGGTTTTGAAGTTCGATCGGTTTCTCGCTCCTGCCCAGGATCATGCGGTACGTTTGAGGGTCTTGTTCGGATTTTGCGGCAAGGCAATTGTCGCGGACGGGCTTATGACCGCTTTAATACGCGGCAGGCTGTTACGGGTGGAATTGTGCTTACCGCTTGCTCTTTTGCCAGCGTACTCTTGAGTCTGTAACAACGACGGTTTTCAAGCGGTGCATGCGATTACGCAGTGGAAGCGTTGGTTTTCTTGCAGTGATCAAAGAACGTAATTGAACCACTATATGTAGTATGTTAGGCTAGGGCAAATTCGAGAGAAGGAGTCCAGCCTATGCGTTGCCCAGCCTGTGGAAATCCTGAATCGAAGGTTGTCGATTCCCGACCTTCCGAAGACGGCACGGCTATTCGGCGCCGTCGTGAATGCCTTGATTGCAGTCGACGGTTCACCACGTACGAACGACTGGGTGACAACCCCTTGCTCATAATCAAAACGGACGGATCATCCGAAGCTTACGACCGCCAGAAGCTCATGCGCGGCTTGCTTATGGCTTGTGCGAAAAGGCCTATATCGCCTGAGCAGATCGGATCGCTTATCGACAGCATAGAGAGCGAACTCCGCAACGCCTCCAAGAGCGAGATTAAATCTAAAGAGCTAGGCGATATGGCGCTTGTCCGCCTAGCTAAGCTCGACGATGTGGCCTACGTTCGCTTTGCAAGCGTGTACAAGGACTTTCAGAACGTCGAAGAATTCTCGGCTGCACTTGAAGGGTTGCGATATCATGACTGACCTTACAATACCGGTAAAGCAACTCGATTCCGGTTTACCCGTGCCTGCGTATGCCTATGCAGGAGATGCGGGAGTTGATTTGCGTGCCACCTGCGATGAAATGCTGCAACCTTTTGAGCGAAAGCTTGTTCCTTGCGGCATCGCGATGGCAATACCGCAAGGCTATGCGGGCTTCGTTCTGCCGCGAAGCGGCCTTGCCATCAAGCACGGTATTTCTCTGGTAAATGCACCCGGTTTGATCGACAGCAACTACCGTGGGGAGATAAAAGCAGTTCTTGTGAATCTCGATCCCCAGGAACCGTTTGAGATCAAGCGCGGTGATCGTATTGCTCAGCTGGTTATCATGAAGGTGCCGGACATCGCTTTCGAATCCGCAGAAGGGCTTCCTGAAAGCAATAGGGGTACGGGTGGTTTCGGCAGCAGCGGCGTGCGGTCGTAAGGCGATACGATCATCTTAGAGTTACTCTAAGTCGCAGTACAAAAGCACTTAGAGTAACTCTAAGTGCTAAAATTCTCGACTGAATAGACACTGGGACACGAACGAAAGGGATTCGACGTGAGCGGCGTGCCATGCTACAGCATAAGCGATGTCGTTGACACGACGGGTATCTCTGCATTTACGATTCGCTATTACGACAAGTGCGGGTTCTTTCCAGATCTCGCACGCGACCATCGTGGTGTGCGTTCGTTTTCTCAGGCTGACATAACGCAATTGCTGTTTGTGGATGCGCTGAGAAAAAGCGGGCTTTCGATCGAGGGTATTCAGTACTTTGTGAAGCTCCAAAAACGTGGGATTGCGACGCAGGCTGAACGCTTAGGAATCGTCAGAGACCAGGAAGCGGTTCTCGAGTATCAAATCATCGAATTGCAGGAGAGTTTGAAGCGCTTGCATGCAGCGAGTATGGAGTTGTCGGTAAGCAATTCGAGCCAATAGTGCATCATGGTATAGTTTGATAACAGATCGTCGAAAATTACTGCGATTTCCATGACCTAGGAGTCGCAAAAGGTCAATATAGGGCCTTAGAATGGATCTCAGAGCGTCGTTTATAAAAAGCCTGGTCAGAGGCATGAAATAGAGGGTATTTATGACAGACGAAGAAAACAAGGCTCCTGAAGCGCCTCCAGCGCCGAAAAGCAATCAGGAAGAAGAGTATCAACCTCCAACCGGCCCGCGGATGTCGATTGCGCCACCGCCGTTTCAGCCGAACATGCAGGATTATCGCGAACTGAAATCTTCCCAGACGCTGATCATGGTCGCAAATATCGCCGGGCCCGTTTCGTTGTTCATCGGCGGCGTCTTGTTGAGCGGTACGGGGCTTATATGCGGAATAATCGGCTATAGAAAATTGAGCGCGCTCGCAAAGAGGCAGACCGAAGTTGCTGCCGTTGCATCTCGTTTAAGGCGATCGAGCGTCGTAGGCATGGTTATTTGCGGCATCGCACTCGTCCTCAATGCGGTTTCCCTGTACTTCCTGCTTCCAGAAGTCATGCAGCTAGTCGAAAGCGGTGACTACACTGGACTTGCAGCCGATGTCGGAAGCGGAGCTGCGGGTCCCAGCACGACGTGGGGCTAAAGTCGCGCATTCGCAACCAGTCTGTTTTGCATGCCGACGGCAATCGTATGCATAAAGCATTACGAAGCCGTCGGCATTAGTTCCTTTAAAGGAACTAATGCGCTCACGAACCATGCCTTCCATCAGCCCCTTTATCACTCCTTATCACTCCCCTTCATGCGCTTCATAATTTATTGATAACATATCTTATGTAAAATAAACTAAAATTATCACATTATGTCGCCTCAGGTCATGTCGCCTCAATGGCTTCTGAATATGCAAACCGTTTAGGAGTGATGATTATGCGCGCGAAAGCGTCTGGGTGATCGCCATGCGGCCTACTTGCTTCGGGATTCTGCAGTACCCTCGATTTCGAGAGCTTTACCCTGCCGCGCCCGACGGCATCCCTCGCGGCAACCTGCTCGAACTGTCCTGCAATCCTTTCAACGGGCAGATCGTCGTAACGTTCCAGCGCTCCGATACGGCCATCGAACTCGTGCAGTTCGCCCTGGACGCACTTAATGGACATGGCTCGTTCGGCGGCTTCGCCCGCCCGGTGGTCGAAGCGGAGCCGCGCTACGCATTGCGGGCGATGATCTGACGATTGCCTGCAATGCGTAGCGCTTCCCTCTCGCAGCGCATCTACCTACGGCTCCCTGCCGCTGCAGGTGCGTAGCGCTGTCAAGCGTTTCCGCTACATCATCCTCTCGAAAACCAGGTTGCATACGGTTCTGTCGCCGCCACCGAATCCAGCAGAAGCCGCCGTGGACTGAGCGAAAGTATGCAGGCGATATCCTTGCGCATATTGCTGATTGCAAATCTCCTCGATTTCCGTGAAGTTCTTCGATCCTTTGCCGACGAACTTCTCCCTCAGCACCACCTGCATAACGCGGTATTGCCCTTCGTTGAAGTTGGTCTTTCCTGCTTCGTCATTGAAATTGTCCATAAAACCCATGGTCGCACTCCCCTAGTCGTTGCCAAGCGCACCCGTAAAAGGTGCGCTGCCCCTGATCAGAACACCATCTCTCGTCAGTATAGACGCTTTTCAAGCGCGCAACGATCGTCAGGAGAAGAAACTTGTCCGAAAGGAGCTCCCCAGGGAGACGATGCGCCGAAGGCCTCGCTCTTCTAACCCCGAACCTCCCCCTCCGTTCGACGCTTCAACTCTTCAACCAGCAGAAACCGTCGCGTTTTTCCCGTTGCGGTATGAGGGATCTCGTCCATAAACTCCAGGCGCACGGGAAGCAGGTGCTCATGCGCCTCTTGAGCGCGCATATAGTCTTGCACTTTCGCGAGCGTTGCGCACCTCCCATTCTCTGGAACCGCGAAGAGACACACCACTTCGCCTAAGCGTTCGTCGGGCATGCCAATTGCTGCATGGTCGCCGATGCCTGGACAGCCGTCGACAAGATGATCCACTTCAACCGCGCTGATGTTCTCGCCGCCGCGGATGATGATTTCCTTCTTTCGTCCATTGATGCGAATTCGACCCTGTTCGTCCTGATAGCACAGATCCCCGCTGTAGAACCATCCTTCGTCGTCAAGCGCCTTGTCAGTGCGTTCGGGATCTCCCAGATAGCCGACGAACTGATGCGGTCCGCGCGAAGCCTCTTCTCCCTGCGTCCCCCGCGGAACCTCGTTGCGATGCTCGTCTACCACGCGCACCTCGATTCCCGGATACGGAATTCCCGACCAGCTTCCATTCCAAGCAAGACAATCCGCGGGTGGCACGTATACGTGAGGGCAACTCTCGGTCGAGCCGTACACCTCGCAAAGCAGCACACCGTGCCTCCATGCGCGTTGGACGAGGGAGCCTGGAACAGGAGCACCGCCGCAAAGGAACAACTCGAGAGATTCGAGCTTTTTGCCGGTCCGATCAAGCTCGTTCAACAGGTCGAATATGAAGGGCGTCGCCCCCATGGACCACGTGCACCGCTCCTCATTGACCAAGTCAACAGCTTCTTTGACATCAAATCGCTCCTGCAACACAGCACGTCCGCCAAGGATCATTGGAGAAAGCAGCCCGTGAAAGAACCCCGTAGCATGATTGAGCGGCGACGGCATGTACATCACATCCTGCTTTGCCCTCCCGGCGCCAGAAATGAACGAGGTTTCGGAAAACAGGATGTTATTATGCGTGAGCATGGCTGCCTTCGGTTTTCCTGTAGAGCCGGACGTTGAGAGAATGCAGGCCACGTCGTCAGAAGAGACGTCAGGCCGACTAGGAGTCTGCCGGACGTCTTGAAGAACAGCGGACAAAGCCGTGCCCCGTTGCGCAGGCGCAAGACGATCGACGAACAGCAGAGAGCGCAACGAGGGGACCTCGTGTCGGGCATCGAGCGCCAACGACTCGAAGTCAGTGGATTCGAACAACGTGGGGCCTATGTAAGCCCTTGATGCAACTTGGTTCATGTTCTGAACTACGCTGCGTCTCCGACGATCAATGGAAAGCGGATGCATAACTGCGCCCGCTTTCAGGCAGGCAACGTAGACGATGCAGAACTCTGCCCAGGTGGGCATCTGGAACGAAACGACGTCCCCAGGCTCTATCCCCTGATCGATCAGCCAAAAGGCAAGTTTCGAAGCGGATTCGTCCACTTCGCCGTACGTAAAACTGGAACCCTTGCTGTCGGTAACGTACGTATCCGACCAGCAAGCTGCCGCCTGCGCCTCCCACACATCTAGGATGGTCTTTTCAGTCCACAGCCCCTCGCGGTAGTACCGCGATTTCCGGTTCTCGTTGATTCTTGCTTCGGTGATCATGACGCCCCTTTCATGAAAGCCCTGGTACCATCCTAGCGTTCCACGTAAGGAGAATCACCGGTCAAACGCGTGGCTTCGCGCGGTCTGCCACCTGGTTCAATGGTTCGCCTGGGCGGTCCGCTGGTCTGGACTGATCTGCTGAAACGAGGTATCCTTCCTGGTAGAGGCCGAAAAGGGCGGCCTACGAAGGAGGGGTAAGCATGAAGATCAGGAACGCGTTTGTCGCATGTGCGGCCGCAATGTTCATGGCGTTCGGGGCGGTTGCGCTCACAGGATGCGGACCCAGCGACGAGGAGATCATTCGCGAAGGCGTCATCGAACAGCTCGAAGCTATCAAAACGCTCGATCCCGCTTTGCTCGACGAGCTCGCCACAGGCGCAGGCACGGCTGAAATGGCCGCATACGGGATAGATCCTAAAGAGTTCGTCACGTCGTATCTGGCAGGTTTCGACTATCGCGTTGACAGCGTAACAGTAGATGGCGACAAAGCCCAGGCCAGCGTGGTTCTCACCTGCAAGAACCTCAAGGAATTCGAGAAGGGATTCGCAGAAGCGACTCAAGCGCTCGCATCCGATGAAACTGTTGCCAACATGACCGAAGCAGAAATCACCTCGAAGATCGGCCAAATCATCATGGATACGCTCGGGACTCTTCAGCCGGCCGAAACGGCGCCCATCACCATCGGATACGAACTCAAAGATGACGCCTGGATGCCCGATTCCAATGCCGAGCAGGCTGTTTCAAACGCGCTTTTCGGCAACTAAATGCAGGTTGAGGCTACTCGATGCACGCTACGGTTCGGCTACCGCTTGGCAACCGAACGCGTTTCACGTTGCAGACGGCCATGCCTTAAGCGTATTCTGCGCCTAGGGCTTTAGCGGGCACGCAAGGAGGATGCAATGGGATACGTCATAGGCCTGTTATGCTTTATGGGGGCCGTAATGTGCGCTTCATTTGTTCGGCGCCTTGCATAGCGGCAAAAAGCTCGATTAAGAAAGGCGGGTTGCGAAGGCAGCCCGCCTTTTGCATCGCTGGTAAAACTATCCATCCGTAGCTTAGAGTTACTCTAAGCTACGGAACCAACGAGAATCGATAGCAGATTATCGGGCTGTAGTCGAATATCTGGACGTTCCATCGCGAGAGTTCAGGTTGTACCGAAGACATCAGAAACGGCAGCGTGAGCTCGCGCGTTTCGCCTGGCGCAAGAGCGTTCCACGATTCGTCGTGCGCATTGCAGGTTATGCCGGCATCTTCGGGATTCGCCGGATACAGCGCCCCGAGCAAATGCTTGTCCATGCCTATCTCGCTTTGACTGACATTGGCATCCGAAGCGTCGTCCGAACACCGGAGGTTCAATATCGGAATAGTCGCCGCCGCTTCAAGCGAAGGATTGGATGCTTCGATATCGACAAGTACAACTGTTTTATCTGGATCGTAATCAAAACTCCGCAAACGAAGCAGACGAAACCGTTCTTGCTCCGGTCACCTTCATACTGAAGGTCGGCAAATCAGAAGCAACCCGCAGGTATCGAGGCCAGAGCCCTTCCCCGGAGTCCTTCTGTACGCTCAGCAAAGGAAGACCGGCTTCGACGAAAGGCTTCACGTCGTCAGGAACCATCGCCCATTCGCTTTCATCGAAATCGCCCCGGCTATATGCCTTTCCCTGCGTGATGCCAGTCAAATCGAGCGAATCGCCGAACGCGGTTTCGACAACCGTATCCACGATCATTTCAGATCGAACGCCCACCGCGGAAACCTCTCGAGCGCCGGAGTCTTGCGAAGCGGGACTATTCGGTTGACCGGGAATATAGCGCCCCGCAAACCATCCCATCGTAAGCAGAAATACCGCAACGCAGCAAACGCAAAGCAGTATGCGCGTTCTTTTCGAGGTCGATGTCATGCAAGCACCTTCGTTCGTATCGTCCTTTACTTGGGTTGACTCTAGCATTGATCAGCGACATAGGACAATGGTGATATTTTTCACCCAACCGCACGGCATCGATTGCGATCTTTGCGAATTCGAAGCGACATGCGCTGGGGTATGCTTATGCAATAAGACGAACGGAAAGGATGCACGTCAATGCTGGATGCCCCCACCCTGCTCATGCTGGCCTGCGTTGGGGTGCTGTGCCTGACAAGCTGCTGGCTTACGACCCGCGCGCTTGTTTTCAAGCCCCACGATCATGCAGCTTTGCGCAGCGCAGGGATTGCAGCAGCTTGCTTTGCAACGTCGATCATAGGATGCTTGGCGCTTTCGGACGGTTTCGGACCCGAAGCTGCCGCCGCATGCTCCGCGACAATCTTCGCAGCGACTACGGTATTGTTGGCTGCGGTGAATCGAACCCAGCGGCAAACAAGCCCTGACACCGAGCCCGCCTGCAGGATCGACGCGAACGTTCCTGCAGGCGGGCCGTATCCTTGCGCGATGCAGCTTGACGATGCGACGCTGCGAGCGCACATGGCGCGCGCATACGATCTAACCCGTCGCGAAGAGGAGATCTTGGGGCTGCTCCTTGACGGGTACGCTCAAGCAGATCTGCCGACCGAGCTTTGCATAGCGGAAAACACCGTTAAAACCCACGTACGACATATCTATCGCAAACTCGGCGTCCGCAGTCGTGACGAGCTGTTCAGGAAAGCGGAGTCGTTCGGGACGTCGCGCAAACGAAATGCGACATCCCGAACTGCCGAAGACTAGCCTATAGGCGAATCCTCGTGCTCAAGGCTCACCGCTTTCCTCTTCACGCCATCAAGCCGACGCTTCAAGATCACGCCGAGCAGGATGCACAACGCCAGGATTGCGGCGCATATCAGATAGGCTGCATCGAACGTGCCCGTGACGTCGAACACCACATCGGCCATGACCGGCGCCAGCACGCCCGAAAGTCCCCAGGCAAGATAAAGAATGCCGTAGTTCGTCCCGTAGTTCCTCAAACCGTACAGATCCGCCGTCATCGAGGGAAACACGCTCAAGAGCGTCCCGTACGAGAATCCAACGAACAGAGCCCCCAGCGTCAGCAGCGCGAAGCTTCCGTACAGCGCGAACAAGCACATATTGAGGCACTGGATGGCGAACACTAGAACAAGGGTGTTGATGCACCCGATCTTGTCCGACAGGATGCCGCCCACAACACGACCGCCCGTATTGAACAGGGCTAGAAGAGAAACGAGCAAGGCTGCGTAGCCTGCAGCGCTCGCAGGATCCTGGATGGTCGCGATCTTCGAAAGGTTGCCGATGATCATGAGCCCCACCGAAGACGACAGCGCGAACAACGCGAACAGCAGGTAGAACTCCTTGGTTCGGATCATTTGACGCCACGTACGATCCGGGGTCCGCTCGACGGATGCCCTTCCCGCTTTGCGAACGGAGGCGGAAGCGGGAACGTAATCAGCTTCGGGGTTCTTGATAAGCTGGGCGATGGGCACGCTTACGGCAATCGTGACAATGCCCAGGATCAGGAACGTCTGCGAAATGCCAAAGCCTTCGATCAACATCTGCGTAGCCGGTGCAAGATAAACCGCCGCCAACCCGAAACCGCCGACGACGAGTCCTGCGACAAGTCCCTTCTTGGACGGATCGAACCACTTCAAAGCGCACGGCGTAACGCAGCCGTAGCCCAATCCGATTCCCGTTCCAGTAAGAACTCCGTACGCAAGGCACACCCCGAGCACGCTTTGCCCCGCAAACGACGAAAGAACCATGCCCAAGCCAGCCAGCAAGCCTCCTGCCGTGATAACTTTGCGAGGCCCTATCCTGTCTTGCACGATGCCGCCGCCCAACAATCCAAGCGCGAAGAACACGATAGCGATGGTGTACGGCAATCCCGCCTGCGCGCTCGACCAACCGAACCCGCCTACGTCGGGCGCGGCAGTCAGCCCTGACTTGATGACGCTCCATGAATACAGCAAGCTGATGGAGAGGTTGAACAGAACTCCTGCCATCAGGACGACGTTTGCTCTTCCTTGAGTCCTTGATCGGCGCATAGATCCTCCTCGTCTTGGGGGAAAGCACGCAGTATAGCGAACGACGTTCGGGGTCTTGATGCTTGCTCATCCTTTTCCGATAAGCGGCAAGCGCATCGTTTACGTCGCGAGCCGTCGTTTCTAGCAAGGATCGACAAGAACATGCATATAACCTAGTAAAATGCTTTTGATTATGCGAAAGCGGGCGCCAGGGTCGCATTACGTGAGGAATACGCCAATCGGCGAACGGTTGTCGGCGGACGACCCGCACAGCCGTTGCGGCTCATTGAAAATACGAGAGCCAACAAGCGAAAACCTTCGCACCTAAGCCGCGCCGACGTCGATCGAACGTCGGAATCCCGACATGTGGCCCCAAAACGGGACCTGTGACAAAAAATCGATCGCCGCAACCGCGCCTTAGAACAGCTCGTTAGCAAAAGGCCTGATCAGATGTAAGCTATGGCTAATATGCGGCTCTAAATACCGTGGAAATTGTCACAGGTCCCGTTTTGGGGCCAAAAGTCGACCCCCCTCCGCCACCTGAGCCTGACGACGAACAGGCAGGGTTTCGCACAGACAACGGAGAAGGCGAGACCGCGTCGGCCTCGCCTTCCTGTCAAGGAGCTTCAGCAACTCCTTATATATCAGGTTAATCGACTCCTGCTGGAAGCTTACGCCACCGGAGGGGTGCCCTCGGCGTTGCCGAAGATGGCGTCGATCTGCACCAGGGCGTCCATGGGCAGAGCGGAGGCGCCCACGACTCGGCGAGCAGGGGTGCCGCCCGGGAAGAACGTCGCGTACACTTCGTTCACCGCATCAAGGTCGTCGATGTTCTTCAGGAAGATGTTCACCTTGACGGCGTCCTCCATCACGTGGTCGACGCACTCGATGATGGCCTTGATGTTCTTGAAGCACTGCTCGGCCTGCTCCTTGACACCGCCAGCAACCATGGCGCCCGTGGCGGGGTCGATGCCCAGCTGAGCGGAGATGTTGTTGTAGTGCGAGAAGGCGACGGTCTGCGTGGAGAGCTTGCACTTCGGCGCAGCGTCCGTGTTGTTAGCCTCGAGGATGAGACCGTGACGGTCCTCGACCAGCTGCGGGGGCGTGCCGTCGCCATGGGAAACCACGGCTTCGATCTGCACGAGCGCATGCATGGGAAGGCCGGCAACCTCGACCACCGTGCGAGCCGGCATGTAGGCGACCGCGCGGGCGATGCCCGAATCCGGGAAGAAGCGCGTGTACGCCTCGTTCATGGCGTCCGTGTCGGCGAGGTCCTTGAGGAACACGTTCACCTTGACGATGTCGTCGAAGGGCACGTCGATGCTCTCGAGCACGGCCTTGATGTTCTTCAGGCACTGAGCGGTCTGCTCGCGCACGCCGCCGACCACGATCTGGTTCGACTTGGGGTCGATGGGCAGCTGGGCGGAGATGTTGTTGTAGTGCGAGAACGCCACGGACTGCGTGGACATGACGTCCAGCGGAGCGTTGTGCGTGTTGTTCGTGTACTTCAGGATGTCGCCAGCCTGCGGAGCGTTGGGGATGGTGCCTTCGCCGTTGGAGATCAAAGCCTCGACTTGGATCAGGGCATCCATGGGCAGGGCGTCAACAGCGACAACCGTGCGGGTGGGCACGTAGGTCGGGAAGAACACCTTCTGCACCTCGTCGACGGCATCCATGTCCTGGATGTCCTTGACGAAGATGGTGATGCGGATGACATCGTTCATGACGTGATCGATGCTGTCGATAATCGTCTCGATGTTCTCGAAGCACTGCACGGCCTGCTCCGTGATGCCGCCGGGCACCAACTCGCCGGTGGCGGGATCGATCGGCAGCTGAGCCGAAAGGTTGTTGTAGTGCGAGAAGGCCACGGTCTGCGAGTACAGATCGCTCACCGGGGCATCTTCCGTGTTCCTTGCCAGTACTACGTTATCGCCGCTCATTAGTACCCTCCTTTTAGAGTGTCTCGCTTACGATGCTTGCGATCGGACCGCATGGGCCCTGTTCCCGAGGCGGATCGTCCAAGGGACGTTCCTAGTCTTTTTGGGAGGGCTGCATTATACCTATTTGTGCAGGTGCACAAATCCCTTTTCGGCAGATTTCCCCGCAGCCTTGCCGGGTCCGTCCGACCGTTCGCCGCAAAATATGGAAGGCTGAAAGCTGGCATGCAAAAAACGGGTGCGTTGCCCTTGTTTCATGCAGGATTATCGCACCTACCGTTCACCGATTAATTTTCGCGCACGTGCGCATGACCGCAATATCACCACGGAATATACCGAACTTCGTCCCGCAACGAAACGAAGGCGCCCTCCTGCGCAAAAAGCGACAGAGGGGCGCCTTCGTCAATGTACGACGAGCGCTTCCGAAGCTACCCTCGCCTTCCTCCGGCGTTCAACCAGGCCAGCAAGCCCGTGCAACCGGCCAGCACGTCGTCGTACGTGGTTTCGAAGTCGCCCGTGTACCACGGGTCGGCCACATCGCGATCCGTGTCCGTGAATTCGAGCAGCTTGACGCAGCGGCCTTCGGCCTCCCTACCCAGTTGACGACTCATGTCGCGCATATTCGCCTCGTCCATGCCCACGAACAGGTCCCACTCCCCCGCGTCAGCCCGCTTGAGGCGTCGCGCCCTCTTGTCGGAGCAGTCGATCCCCTGCGCCGCGAGCACGGCGCGCGTTCCTGAATGCACGGGGCTTCCTATCTCGTCATCGTGGGTGGCCGCCGACTCGATGACGAACGCACCGGCCAGCCCGCGTTTGGCAACCAGGTCCTTCATGACGAACTCCGCCATGGTAGAGCGACAGATGTTGCCGTGGCATACGAACAGGATACGGTACGGCGCGCTCATCGGGCAGCCTCCTCGGGCTCGAGCACTTCTTCGTAGCAGGCAAGCAGGTCGGGCATGACGCGTTTGATGCTAACAGGCTTGAACGTAGTCGCATCGACCAAGCAATGGGTGCTGCGCCCCGTGCAGCACGGCTTCTCCGTATTCATGTCCTGCCCTTCTCTGAACACTTCGTAGGCGTACACGGTCTTCGTCGGCCGCGACAGCACGACACGCGTGCGCACGATGGCCGTGTCTCCGTAGCGCAAGGGCATGCCGTAGTCGCATTCGAAATGCGTGACGGGAGAAAGGTAGCCTGCCTCTTCGATGCGCGCGTACGGAAATCCGATCGCCTCCAGAAACGAGGTGCGCGCGTCTTCGAAGTACAGCAGGTAGTTTGCATGATAGACGATGCCCATCATGTCGGTTTCAGCATAGCGTATGGTTATTGGCGTGCAGACGCGCATGGGTGGCGGCCCTGCCTTTCGCAATCGGCTACAATGTGAGCATGCGCAATATCGTATCGTATATAGCAGAAGAGCAGCGGACTTTCTCCGAATTACCGTTCAACCCGGTGGACTCCCTCGTATTCTCGACCCTGGCTTACCTCAACTACGAAGAAGCCGGACGCGACCAGGCTGACGCCTTGCGCTCGGACGGCTCGATCGCCGCCCCCTGGGAGGCGCTGCTCGACGCAAGCGGTCCCCGGCGCGTGCGCCTGCACGACGTTTTGGCCCTGTCGAACTGGGAGGCCCTTACCGCTCACAGCTGGATGGAGGATGCGCGGGACACCGTGGCTTTTCTGCACACGGCAATGGCGAGCCGTCGTTTGCGCGACGTGCAGGTCGCCTTCTACGCCAACGAACGCTCCGAGGTGGTGGAGAAACAGTTCAGCGCCGTAACTTTGTTCTTTCCCGCCGTTGAAGGAGAGCATGCCTATCTGGCGTTTCGAGGAACGGACGGCAGCTTCGCCGGCTGGAAAGAAGACTTCAACCTGTGCTTCAAAGACGTCATTCCCTCGCAATGCACGGCGGCGGCCTATCTTTCAGGCGTGGCATCGGCCTGTGCGTGCCCGCTTCTGGTTGGCGGTCATTCAAAGGGCGGCAACCTTGCCGAGTATGCGGCTCTGGTTGCAGACGACGGCACGTTCACGCGCCTTGAAGGCGTGTTCAACCATGACGGCCCGTCGTTTTTAGACGACCCCTCCCCGCGCATCGACGATCCGGCGTTCTGCACGCTTCTGCACAAGAGCGTTCCCGAATCTTCAGCATTCGGCATGATATTAGAACGGCGCGCCGACTACCGCGTAGTAAGATCATCGGCGCTTTCGGTGTTTCAGCACGAGCCGTTCACTTGGCAGACCGAGGGGTCGGACTTCCTGTATCAGGACGAGCTCAACGCATCAGCCGTGTTCTTCGACGAAACGCTTGATGCATGGTTGCGCAGCAGGAACGCGTCCGAACGCGAGCGGTTCATCGATTCGATCTATGACCTGTTCGCCTCGACCGAGGCGAACACCTGGGCCGAGTTCCAGGAAAACCTGTTCGCGAACACCCGGCAGCTTTTGGGATCGGGATCCAAGTTGGACGCGGAAACGAAGAGCTTCATCTGGAAGACGCTGGGAGGATTGGGCAGCGTGCTGAAGGAAGAGACCATCAAGCGCTTCAGGTCGTCGCCGCCCATGTGGCTGCCGCGCCGTCGCGAAGCGTATGCAATGAGGACGAGGAAGGAAGCGAAGCATGAGCGCAGAAGCGCCCGCAAGGACGGCTGACGAAGGGAACGCGGTAACGAAGAGCGCATACGGAAGGTTCACGCTGCGCATGGCGGTGCAGCTGGCGGCCCCTCACACATGGCCGGCAGCCATTCTGCCCGTACTGGTGGCCACCGCAGCGGCCGCTGCCACAACGGGAGCCGTTTCCGCCGTGATGGCGTGCGTACTGCTGATCATCTGCGTACTGATGCAGGCCTCGGTCAACACGTTCAACGACTACTACGATTACGTGAAAGGCGCGGACTCGGCTGACGACAACGTGGATCCGACCGATGCCGTGCTGGTATACAACAACGTGAATCCGCGCGCAGCGCTCGGACTTGCCGTTGGGTTTCTGGTTGCGGCGTTCGGACTGGGCATTTACGTTATCTGGCAAGCCGGATGGATTCCGCTGGCTTTGGGCGTCGTCGGCGCGATCATCGTGGTTTTGTACTCGGCGGGGAAAACGCCCATCTCCTACCTGCCCATTGGCGAGCTTGTCAGCGGGCTCGTCATGGGCGGGCTCATTCCCCTTGCCTGCTACCAAGCACTGACCGGAGCGTTCGACCTGCGCGCGCTGCTGTGGGCGGTGCCCACCGTGCTGGGCGTCGGGCTGATCATGTTCACGAACAACACGTGCGATATCGAGAAAGATGTCGAATCAGGACGCCGCACTCTGTCGGTGCTGCTGGGACGCGACCGCGCGCGCAAGCTGTACCACGGCGTGGTGGCGGCCTGGATGATCTCGATCGTAGCGCTGGTGGCCCTGTTCTTCACGAGCGGCGTCATCGTGGTTCCGTTCATGCTGCTTGCGTCGTATCCATTGGTGAAGGCGCTCATGGCGAATCCGCTTGCGCCGCCTTCGCGCATAGGCGCCATGGCGCAGGTATGCAGCCTGAACATTGCGTTGGGCGCGTTCTATGCGGCGGCGCTGTTCGCAAGCGGTTTCACCTTGTTCGCATAGGAGGCCGCCATGACGTACGATTTCGATCGGATAATCGAGCGACGTGGAACCAATAGCGAGAAATGGGACTGCGGGCCGCAACTCAAAGGGCGCGACGATCTGTTGCCGCTCTGGGTCGCCGATATGGATTTCGCGCTGCCCGATGAAGTGCTTGACGATATGCGCACAGCCGTGAACCATGGCGTGTTCGGCTACGGGTTCGCAGGAGCTGCGTACTACGAATCGGTTTTAGCCTGGTACTCGGATCGTTTCGACTGGACCGTGGAGCGCTCGTGGCTCACGCAAACTCCCGGCGTGGTGTTCGCGCTGGGAATCGCTCTGCAGGCGTTCACCAATCCAGGCGATGCCGTGCTGATCCAGCAGCCCGTTTACTACCCGTTCGCACAGCTCATCGAATCGAACGGATGCAAGCTTGTTGACAGCCCGCTCGTTTACGAACAGGGACGATACCGGATAGACTTCGATGATTTCGAGAAGAAAATCACGTCCTCTCGGGTGAAGGCGTTCATTTTATGCAGTCCCCACAACCCGGTCGGCCGGGTATGGACGCACGACGAGCTGGATCGGATCGGGCGCATCTGCCGCGCGCACGACGTGCTGGTCATCTCGGACGAGATCCATGCCGACTTCACCTACCCAGGGTATCGCCACCACGTGTTTCCCACGGTAGATCCTTCGTTCGCCGAACGCTGCGTAGTATGCACGGCGCCGAGCAAGACGTTCAACATCGCCGGGCTGCAGATAGCCAACATCGTCATCCCGAACGAGGAGCTGCGTACGCGCTATCGCAAGGCTTTGGAGCGGATCGGCTACTTCGGAGCAAGTCCGCTCTCCCTGGAAACGTGCCGTTCGTGCTACACTCACGGCGGCCCTTGGCTGGACGAGCTGAAGGACTACCTGGCAGAGAACCTGAGGTTTTTAAGAAATTTCCTGAGCGAACGGATGCCCGAGATCGCGTTGGTCGAGCCGCAAGGCACGTATCTTGCATGGCTCGATTGCTCGGGCTTGAGCCTAGACGATGCGCGGCTTGAAGAGCTCATGGTGGACGACGCGCACGTGTGGCTTGATTCTGGCAGCATGTTCGGACCGCGCTCGGGGCAGTTCGAATGCGTGAACATAGCCTGTCCGCGCGCCACCCTCGAACGCGCCCTCGAGCAGATAGAATCAGCTGTCGGAAAGGTGCGCGCGCAGCGCGCGGCCAACCGGAAAAGATAAAGGAGCACGCTATGGAAATCGTTCGTTTCGGCGTAGGGTTGGTGCTGTTGATTGCATCAGGTGCGTTGACGGTGCAATTATGGAACGGCAACTGGCTATCGCTGATCGCAAAGCCCACGACCACGAAAAAAGGTACGTTCTACCCTGAGGGCACACGCAAGTCAGGGCAGCGCGCAGCCTGGGTCATGGTCGCATGCTTCGCGGTGGTCGCGACGCTCATGGCGTTCGAAATGGCGAAGATGACCGGACTCGTCCTGTTCGCGCAGATCGCTTCGGTGCTGTGCAACGTGATGCTGGTTGGATTCTGCGCATTGGCGGTATGGACCCTGTTTTCCCGCTCGAAAGGCGCAGACGGCAAGCTGAACTTCGGCGGCGACAACATGCGCCTGACGCTTTTACTGCTAGGAAGCTGCGTGGTCCTTACGCTCGTGTCGCTCCTGTTCGCGTAGTCGCGTAGGGCTTATTTGCCGTTAAGCGGGAGTTGACGCGAAGCTGCAAGTCGGGTTCCTATCGCACAGCCGAAACCATCAGCTCTGGTTTGCGTCCGGATCTTAAAGAGTGCTCCCGCGACGGTTTCGGCAACGAAATCCTTAACGATCCTCAACGTTGCGGTATCCGCCCCTTCAAACGTCGAAGCAAGCTGCTAGGATACGGTGTTTGAGGGATGAATCTGGGCGAAAGGTACGGACACGATGGTCGAAAGCGCGCTGCTGGCCGCGTACGAGCTGGCGACGGTGCTCGCGCCGTTTCTTGTAGCCTACGCGATACGGCATGCCCACTCACGACGAACGCGTTCCATTCCCGTTGAGTTCGCGCCCGCTTTCGCGTTCGTGCTCTACGTGTTTGCCGTGCTGTACGTCACAGGATCGGGCACGCTGTACGACCTGCTGCGGCAAACGGCCAGCTGGGGGCCGAATGACCTGTACTTGATTCCGTTTCTTGCCGCCGACCCGATCGGATGCGCTCTCAACGTCGTGCTGTTCCTCCCCTTGGGCTTTTCGATCCCGCTCATCTGGAAGCGGGTCGACCGGGCGTTCACCATAGGAGCGATGGGCTTCTCCTTTTCGCTTGCCATCGAGCTGAGCCAGCTTCTCAACCATCGTGCAACCGACATCGACGACTTGATACTGAACACGCTGGGCGCGCTTTTAGGCTTCGTACTGTATCGACTTTGGTCGAATCGCGCGAATGCGGCGCGCAGCAAACATGTTTTCGTCTCGGAGCGTCTTCCGAGCGCACGCGAGCCCGCCCTGTACCTGGCCGTCACCTTTGCAGGGCATTTCCTTTTGTTCAACGAAATGGGCTTTGCGAAACTGCTTTACGGGTTCTAAGCACCTGCGCCCTCCGCGCCAAGCCGATACGCTCTATCGCCAGCGTATCTGGGTAAGATCCTTCAGGTCGGTCGAAAGCTTGCCGGGATCGAACAAGCCTAGCAACTCTTCGGGCGATGCCGGATCGCACGTGGGGGCAAGTCCCGTGATTCCCGCAATATGGCCGATAACTCCCTCGGGCGTTTCGAACCGATCCAGAAGCGCATCGAGCGCCGCGTCGTGATCGCGCTTCGAAAGGCGCCGCTCCTCTTCCGCAACGATAAGCGGCACATGGGCATACGCAGGATGCCCCAGACCGAGCAGTTCCTGCAGGTACAGCTGCTGCGGCGTGGAACAGAGCAGGTCAACGCCGCGCACGACCGAGTTCACACCCTGTTCCGCATCGTCTACGACCACGGCCAGCTGGTACGCGAACGCCCCGTCCGAGCGCTGTATCAGGAAATCGCCGCAGTCGCGAGCAAGGTTTTGACGATACGGTCCTTGCACCTGATCATCAAGCGAAACGGCCCTGTCGACAACCAGCAGACGTTGCGCCGGGACGCGCTGAGCGCGCCGTGCGGCGCGCTCTTCGACCGTCAACGCACGGCAGGTTCCCGGATACACGGGCTTTTCGCCACGATGAGGCGCAGATGCCGCATGCAGGTCGGCGCGCGTGCAGAAGCAGGGGTACACGAGCCCGCGCTCAGCCAGCGAATCGAAGGCGGCCCGATACGCCTCCGTGCGGTCGTGCTGAAAGTACGGCCCTTCGTCCCAAGTGAGCCCTAATGTCTCGAAATCGCGCTGTACGGCATCGATGAACTGCGGTTTCGATCGTTCGGCATCAAGATCCTCTATGCGCAGGACAATCCGTCCGCCCTGCGATTTCGCCACAAGCCACGCCACGAGCGCCGCGAACACGTTTCCCGCGTGCATGCGCCCGGTCGGAGAAGGGGCGAACCTCCCGACGATTTCGTTATGCGAAGGGGCTGCCTGCATGGGCCGATCTCCCGTTGGTCCTTTCCGCGTGCGGACGGCCGCACCGCAATGCCGACAGGAGGCCTCCGCACGGAGGCCTCCTGCATTCGATCTACTTGCGTCGATCTTCGACGTGCTTCGTCTTGCCCAGAGACCTCTCGATGCCGCCGGGCTCGACCAGCTTCACGCGCACGCCCACCAGAAGAACGCCCTTGAGCTTCTCCTCGATAGCGCGGCGGAAGCGGTCCATCTCCTCGAAGGAGTCGCTGAACGCCTCGGGCTTGAGCTCCACGTGCACCGCCATGCGGTCGAGCCCGCCCTCGTTGTCCACCACGATGCGGTAGTGAGGTGTGACCCCCTCGATGCCGGTGAGGACATCCTCCACCTGGCTGGGGAACACGTTCGTGCCGCGGATGATCAGCATGTCGTCCGAGCGCGCGCGCACCTTCTGCATGCGCGCCGTCGTGCGCCCGCACGCGCACGGCTCCGTGACCACGCGCGTCAGATCGTGCGTGCGGTATCGCAGCACGGGAATAGCCTGCTTGCCAAGGGGCGTGAGCACCAGCTCGCCCATCTGCCCATCGGCGACGGGCTCGCCCGTTTCGGGATCGATGACCTCCCACAGGAAGTGATCCTCCGCAATATGCTGCATGTCGCGCGCCGCCAGGCATTCGCCCGACACGCCTGGACCCATGACTTCGGTCAGACCGTAGTTGTCGGTGCAGACGATGTGCATACGGCTTTCGATCTCGGCCTTCAGGCCCGGCGGGCAGGGTTCGCCGCCGAACAGGCCCACGCGCAGGGTGGACCGCTCCCAATCGAAGCCCATGCGCTCTCCCACCTCGCACATGTGCAGGGCGTAGGAAGGCGTGGCCACGAGCACGGTGGTGCCGTAGTCCTGGATCATGGCGATGTGGCGCTCGGTGTTGCCCGACCCTGCGGGAATCATCATGCAGCCAAGCTTCTGCAACCCGTAGTGCAAGCCGAAGCCGCCTGTGAACATGCCGTATCCGAACGCCATCTGCGCTCGATCGCCCGGCACGACGCCCGCCATCTGCACAAGGCGCATGATACAGTCGGCCCACAGCTCCATGTCATGATCGTTATAGCCGACCACGATGGGCTTGCCCGTGGTGCCCGAGGACGAATGCAGCTCCTTCACCTGGTCGAGCGGTACGGCGAACAGCCCGTACGGAAACGTGTCGCGCAGGACCGACTTGTCGGTGAAGGGGAGTTTGCGAACGTCTTCAAGCGTCTTGATGTCATCGGGGCTCACGCCGTCGCGGTCCATGCGCTCGCGGTACCAGGCCACGCGGTCGTACGTCCAACGCACCTGCTCGATCAGGCGCTCGAGCTGCAGCGCGCGAATCTCCTGGCGCGAGGCGCACTCGACGGCAGGGTTGTAGATGGGCAGGCTGGAGAAGTCCCCGGCTTGGGCGGCAGCCAGCGCCGCGCCCTTGACGGTCATATCGGCCATGACGTTCACCGCCCTTCAGCGGGCGCAAGCGGCTGCGCGAGATCGTCCTGCCCGATGAGCTCCACCGGTTCGCCGGCCAGCAATTCCTCGGCACGTGCCAGATCCTTGACGGATAGCGCGATGTAAGTGGAGATGAGGGAATAGCTGTACGTGACGTTGATGCCGCAATCGGCCATGACGCCCATGACGCGCGCCAACTCGCCGGGCGTGTCGTCCAGGCGCGCGCACAGCACCTCCGATTTCGTGGCGGCGGCGCCCATGTCGGTGAGCACGGCCAACGCCTTGTCCGGATCGCTCACGATGAAGCGCACGATGCCGTAGTCTCCCGTGTCGGACGCGCTGTATCCGCGAACGCTGACGTGGGCGGCCTCGAAGGCGTCCAGCACGCGCCGCAGATGCCCCGGCCTGCTCTCAAGAAACACGCTGATCTGCTGTACGCTCATGCTCGATCCCCTTCCCTGCTCTCGGCCGCTTCCTCGGCGAAGGCGAAGCCGGCGCGAAACGCGGCCAGGTTCGCTTCGACGGTTTTGGGCGGCACGCGCTTTGCGATGACCCGCTCCCATGCGTCCTGCGGAAACTCCAAACGCGTGGCAAGCGCGCCCAGCAGCACGACGTTAACCGACTTCGGGCTGCCGACGCCTGCGGCTATGTCACCGGCGGAAATGAGCGTGGCACCCGCGTCGACCAGCGTTTCGCGGGCGTTCTCGGGCATGGACGCACGTCCGATGAGCACGGGCAAAGGCTGGATGGACTCGTCGGCCACCAGCAAGTACCCGCCTTCGCGCACGAAGGAAAGGTTGCGCAGCGCCTCGGTCGTCTCGAACGACACGACGCAATCGGCGCACCCCTCGTCAGCCACCATGGACTGCACGCCGTCGCGCCCGAAGCGCACTACCGTGGTAACCGCGCCGCCGCGCTGAGACATACCGTGAATCTCCGAAACCTTGGCGTCGAAGCCGGATTCCAAAGCCGCATGTGCAAGCAGATCGGCGGCGAGGATGGTTCCCTGCCCGCCGACGCCGCACAGGAGCACTGTGGTCGCCTTATTCATGGCAGCCCCCTTTCTCCAGAGCAGGTTGCGCGATGGCCTTCCAGGCGCAGTACTGCGCGCATTGGCCGCACCCGACGCACTGGCCGGCGTCGATGATCGCATGGTCCGTTTCGGGATCCTTCGATATGGCAGGGCAGCCCAAGGTCGAGCAAACGCCGCACGCCGTGCAGGCGTCGCTTACGGCGTACACCGGATTCTTGATGCGATCGATGAGCACGCACGGGCTGCGGAACACCAGCACGGAAAGGTCCTCGTTCGCCACGGCCTCCTTGAGCGTGCGGCGCACGGCTTTCGCATCGTTGGGATCGATCGTGCGAACGTCCTCCACGCCCAGCGCGCGCACGATGCCCTCCAAGTCCATCTCGCGCGACGGACGTCCCTGAAGCGTTTCGCCGTTGAACGGGTTTCCCTGACGGCCCGTCATAGCGGTCGTACGGTTGTCGAGCACGCAAACGGTGCCGCCGCCCTGGTTGTACACGGTGGAGATGAGCGCCGAAAGCCCCGAATGCGCGAAGGTCGAATCGCCGATCACGCCCACGACGGGACGATGGTCGGCTCCGGCCCACGCCAGCTCGAAGCCGTGCGACATCGAAACGGACGCGCCCATATCGATGGTGGTGTCCATGGCGGAAAGGGGCGGCAGCGCACCGAGCGTATAGCATCCGATATCGCCCGTGACCACGGCCTTCATACGCGAAAGCTCCTTGAACACCAAACGGTGGGGGCACCCGGCGCACAGCGCAGGCGGGCGGCCTGGAAGGCCTTCGGGCATGGATGCGTGCGCAGGCTCGTCGAGTCCGAACGCGACGCGAATCAGACCGGGCGAAAGCTCGCCGTCGCGCGGCAACGGGTTCTCGAACTCGGCAACCGTTATTCCGAGCGCTCGCACGGAGTCGGTCAGGTATTCGGACGCTTCCTCGACCACGTACAGCGCATCGACGCTGGCAGCGAAGTCGCGCAGCGCACGAGCGGGCAGCGGCCACGTTACCCCGAGCTTGAACACCGACGCGTCGGGCAGCGCCTCGGTCACGTGTTGGTACGTCGCGCCGGCGCAGACCACGCCGACGGCGCTTTCCTTATGCACGACGTTGTTGTACGGGCATTCCTCGACCCACGCGCGCAACGCGTCGATGCGATCGAGCTGCACCTTGCGGCGCGGCTTCGCGAATGCGGGCATCATCACCCACTTGGCAGGATTGCTCTCGTAGGCCTTGACCGGAACGTCGGTGCGCTCGCCAGGCTCCACCGGGGTCTTCGTGTGCGAAACGCGCACGGTCGAGCGAATGAACACGGGCACGTCGAAGCGCTCGGACAGATCGAACGCTTCGCGCGTGAAGCGCAGGGCTTCGGCGGAATCCGCAGGATCGAGCATGGGAATATGCGCTGCGCGGGCGTACCAGTGCGAATCCTGCTCGTTTTGCGACGAGTACATGCCCGGATCGTCCGCGGCCAGCACGACCAGGCCGCCTCCCACGCCCGCATATGCGGCGGTGAACAGCGGGTCGGCCGCCACGTTCACGCCTACGTGCTTCATCGTCGTGAGAACGCGCGCGCCGGCGGCAGACGCGCCGATGCCCACCTCCACGGCCACCTTCTCGTTGACGGCCCATTCGGCGTACACGCCGTCCTTCTTCGCGAACGCTTCGAGCGTTTCCGTCGAAGGCGTTCCGGGGTACGCCACGCCGATATGGGCGCCGGCTTCCCACGCCCCTTGGGCGATCGCCTCGTTACCTGACATCAATTCCATTAGACGAACCTTCCTTGAATGCTGACCCGCAGGGAATTATACGGCAAAGCGCGCCGCGCGGCCCGGTCAAAGAAGGAAGACCGTTCCGAGCGGCGCGCTATTCGACGCTGGGCGCCCGACGGCGCGTCGTCGCCCTGAAACGCGAAGCTCGGCTTCAGCTCGGCCTCAGGACGACGACGCGCGAAAGGGCGCGTTACTCTTCTTTGTAGACCAGGCAGAACGCCCCGATCTGGATGACGTCGCCGTTTTCGAGCTGGCGCTCGTCGATGCTCGCGTTGTTCACCCACACTCCGTTGAAGGAGTTGGAATCTCGGATGACATAGCCCCCGTTCGCAGGCTCGACCGACGCATGGGAGCGCGACACGGTCATGTCGTTGAGGAACACGTCGCACTGAGGGCTGCGGCCGATAGAAAGCGGCGTGTCGGCAAGGTGGAAGCTGACGCCGGTCTGCGGACCGCGCACCACATGCAGCACGGCGCTCGCTTGGGACTGAGCCGTCGAAGTCAACGGGTTGTCCGACAGCGCCACCGGTTCGAAGCGCTGCGTGCTGCCAAGAAGCTTGAACCCGCAGGTCGGGCATGCAGCCGCCTGGGCGTCAACCGGATTGTTGCAAACGGGGCACATGGTGCTCATGGCAATTCCTCTCTGCGGCGCGCCTTACGCGGCGGGGGCCGTCTTGTCTACGACCAGCGGCGTTTCGTTGATCGTCACGGATTGGGCCACGGTGCTCTGCCCGGAGAACCCTCTGAACAAGCGATCCCACCAGATTCCCACGCTCTCGAAGAAATTGGGGGCTGCAACGTCTTCGCATGCGACCAAGTCCATGGTAGCTATTTCAGCGTTGCGCTGCTTGAACGTAATGGTGCCCACCTTGTCGCCTGCGCGCACGTCGGTAGTCAGCTGATCGAACGAGAGCGACTGGCTGACGTTGCCGTTCAGGTCGAAGATCGTGGCAGAGGCTGCAGGATCCGCAAGCGTGGCCTTCACGGTCTTGTCGATCCACCCCTCATGCGCCACTTCGGCGATTACGGGAACCTCGGCTCCGTTCATGGTGGCGGTCTGCTTGCTGTGGGCCAGCGGATACTTCACCTCGTGCTGGTAGACCCATTCGCAAAGCGCCTGCGCATCCCTGAAGCGCTGGGGCTCGGACGAGGAGTTGACGACGATGGCGTACAGCTCTTTCTCGCCGTTGTTGGCAGCGCCCGCGAACGAGAAGCCTGCAAGCGCGGTGAACCCGGTCTTGACCCCGATGGCGTACTCGTAGATATCGAGGAAGCCGTCCGTGGTCTCGAGGCTGATGTCCGCCTTCGAGCCGCCGCGCGTCACCTGGATGACAGTGTCGCCTTGCGAAACGTCGGTACGGAACGTCTCGTTCTTCATGGCGTACTGCACCACTTTAGCCACGTCGGCAGCCGTGCTGTGCAGGTTGCCCGCGTACGCGTCGAAGTCCAGGCCATGGGGGTTCTCGTAGACCGAATCGGTGCAGCCGAGCTCTGCAGCCTTCGCGTTCATCTGGGCGACGAACGCGCTTTGGGCGGTATCGCCCGACGCCGTGCCGTTCGACTGAAGCGCAGCGCCCACCGTCTCGGCAATGGCGACGGCGGCGTCGTTGCCCGACGGGACGAGCAGCGCCGTCAGGGCCGTGCGCAGGCTCATGACGTCGCCTTCCTGCAGCCCCGCCGACGACTCGCCCGCCGCCGCGGCGGTTGCGGACACCGTGATCGGGGTGTCGAGCGATACGATGCCGTTCGACACCCCATCAAGAGCCACGACGGCCGTCATGATCTTGGTTATGGAGGCGATCTGCGTGGGCGAGGACGCGTTGCGCTCGAAGTACACGGTTCCCTCTGAATCCATCACGATGGCGTACTCGGCATCGATGTTGGGGCTTTGCGCGACCGACAAGCCGCGCGCGTCGACGGTCTGGCCGTAAACGATGTCCGCTTTGCGCACGTCCGCCGCCGCAGCGGCCGGAAAGGCCGCAGCGCTCGCGAACGCAAGCAAAAGCGCCAGGGCGCACGCGAGGATGCGCGTGCGCCCGTTTTGGGCGATATGTTGAACGGTGCTAGTCAATGCGGTAGATATCCTCCGGTCGAACCGGCTGGAAGCCGGCATCGGTCAGTTTCTGCTCCACGGCGTCATCGCTTACTTTAAGCACGTCGACGGCGGTGTCCTGATTGACCGAGAAGCAATAGCCGTACTCCACGTTCACGTTCTGCTCGTCCAAAAACTCCAGCAGCTTGGCAAGGCCGCCGGGCTCGTTGGGAACGCGCACGGCCAGCACGGGCGTGACAGCGGCGCGCCAACCCTGCGCCTTGAGCGCTTCGGCAGCGGCTTCGGGCGTGTCGCACAGCATGCGCACTACGCCGAACTCGGTGGTGTCGGCCAGGTTGAGCGCGTGCATGTTGATGCCGGCGTCGGAAACGGCGCGGCAAGCGGCCGCCAGACGACCCTTCTCGTTCTCGAGGAAAACGGTCAGTTGCGAAATCATGCCTTCTTCCCTTCTCTCAGATCGATGATGCGCTTCGCCTTGCCCTCGCTGCGCTCGATGGTCTTGGGCTCGACGATCTTGATCTCGACGGCAATCTGCAAGTTGCTCTTCAACTCCGAGGCCAGACGACGCTTGAGATCCTGGAGCTTGCGGATCTCGTCGAACGGGAACTCGGGAACGGTCTCGACGTTGAGTTCCACGTGATCGAGCGAGCCGCGCGTGGTCAGAACGATCTGGTACTGCGCCGCAATCTCCGGGAATTCCGTGATGACCTGCTCGATCTGCGACGGGAACACGTTGACGCCGCGCAGGATGAGCATATCGTCCGAACGGCCGACGATACGGTCGATCTTGCGATGGGTGCGCCCGCATGCGCATGCCTCGGGGACGATGCGCGTGATGTCGCGCGTGCGATAGCGCACGAGCGGGCAGCACTCGCGTACGAGCGTGGTGAACACGAGCTCGCCCCATTCGCCGTCGGGCAAGGGCTCGAGCGTGTCGGGATCCACGATCTCGGCGTAGAACTGGTCTTCGGCAAGGTGCAGGCCGTTCGATTCGGAGCACTCCACGGCCACGCCCGGCCCCATGACCTCCGAAAGCCCGTAGATGTCGCAATAGCGGATGCCCAGCTTCTCGCGGATTTCCTGGCGCATGTTCTCGGAGCACGGCTCGGCGCCGAAGATGCCGGCGGAAATCTTGAAGTCGGTTGCAGGATCGTATCCCATCTCCCGTGCCGTGTCGGCTATGAGCAGCGCGTAGGAGGGCGTGCAGGCCAGGATGTCCGTGCCGAGGTCCTTCATCATCTGGATTTGCCGCTTGGTGTTGCCCGAAGACGTGGGGATGACCGTGCAGCCAGCCGCCTCGCCGCCGTAATGCGCACCCAAACCACCGGTGAACAGGCCGTATCCGTACGATACCTGGATGGTGGATTCCGGGCCGCCGCCGGCCATGTAGATCCCGCGCGCGAAGCAGTGCCCCCAGTTCTTGAGATCGTTCGCCGTATGTCCGACCACGGTCGCCTGGCCGGTGGTGCCGGAAGACGCGTGAATGCGGGACACCTCTTTCTGGCCGACGGCGAACAGCCCGCGAGGATAGGCGTCGCGCATGTCCTGCTTGACGACGAAGGGGAACTTCGAAAGATCGGCGAGGCTCTTGAGGTCGCCCGGCTCCACGCCTGCTTCCTTGAAGGACTTCTGGTAGAACTCCACGTTATCGTATGCGTGCTGCACGCTTTTCTTCATGCGGTCGAGCTGCAGCGTGCGCAGCTGCTCGACGGGCATGGTCTCGATTTCGGGCTGGTAGTACACCTTGAGAATCACCTCTCCTACTGTTGTATACGGATGTCGGCGGAGATCTCTCCGTCAGGTGTTGGTCTCGTCGCTATCGGCGTCAGGGCCTTTCACCACGACTTCCGTCACGGGATCGTACACAGAATAGAACGGGTCCTCGTGCAGGATGGAGCCCGTTTCGTCTTTGACCGTGCGAACGACCGTTATCTTGCGCCCGTCGGTTCCGCGGATTTTGATGTAGCTCGAACCGGGAGCAAGCGATTCGTCAACCTTCGTTTTCGTCGAGTAGTGCTTGCCCTCGCTCCATTCGCCCGCGACCGAGGCGACCTGGTAGCCGGGATCAACACCGTACAGTGTAGCCGTTACCGACCCGTCTGTACAAGAAAGACGGACCAAAACATCGCTCGCGCCGTCGTTTTCCCACACAAGATCCAGGTCGGGCCAGCTGACCGCAGCATCGCGGCCGGCCGGGTAGCTGGATATGTACAGGGAATGGTTGTGGCGCGTCTTCACCGGGTACCCGGCTTCGTACACGGCGTTGAACATGGTGGTCGCCACCTGGCAGATGCCGCCGCCCACTGCATCGTCGTACTGGCCGTCGATGATCGCTCCGGCTCCCAAAAACCCTCTCTCCTCGTTGCACTCCCCTGCCGTTTTATTGAACGACCAGGAGCCGCCGGGCTTCACGACGGAGTTGGAGAGCAGCTGGGACACCAGCTTGATGTTATGGTTGCGGTTCTCCGTCCCCGCGCCCGTAGTGAACTGCGTGGTGTACGAGGCTATCGAGCTTATGATGCCAAGGTCCATCGCCTCGTCGAACGAAAGGGTCGCGGGCGCCGGGCCTTCGGTTATGGATACCTCTATGGGAGATCCGCCGGGCGTCGAGCCTTCCGCCTTGCCGCCCGGCCCGAACAGGGCGTCGTTGAGCGCATGGACGCCTTCGGCGACGAGCGGCATGGTGCCCGTCCCGTCCGTATGCACCGCCACATCCCCTTCGTTCGCTTCGAAAGTCACGCGGACGGGGTCGTTCGTGTTGAGCTTTTCCACGTGGGTGAGAAGGGACGGCTTGGCTTGCGCCTCGTCTATGTACGCAGACAGGGCGAAGGACCCCTCGCCCTCGTCGATGCGCGTGGCGATCCATGCGCCCATATCCGAGGGCGTGGCCTTCCAGGTCGATCCGTTGTAATTGAACTGCGCTCCGTCGGCGATCGCGCGGTTCACGGCATCCGCGACCGCCTGGGCGGCGGTTTCGTCGATGCGCAGCGGCGCATGCTCGGCACGCGCGACGAACGACCCCTGCCCGGCTTCCTGTGCGAGCAGAGCCTGGTCGAGCGAACGAGCGAAATCTCCTCGGTTGACCATGGAGCCGTCGTGGCCCCGCACCACCGTCGCGACGCCGCCGTTGACCGCCACGTTGAAATCGACGCGCGGATCGCCGATGGTTGCGTCTATGTCGGAGGCAAGCTGCTCGAGCCGGTCGCTCGCGTAGTCGGCTCGCGGCTGGATGGTGCGCCCTCCGAACAGCGCCCCGATGCGCGCGAAGATGCCGCCGTCGCTGCGCCCGGCCGCAACGGCCTCTTCGGCCAAAGCGCGGGCAGGAAGGGTGGCGCCCAGGTCGGAGGCGCTCGTGGTCCATGCCAGCTTGTTCGCACGCGCCTCCTCCACTGCCAACTGCTCGGCAAGAGCGGCATCCTGGGCGGCGGTCATCTCGTCGTTCACGCGCGCTTCGGCATCGTCGTTGGCGTATACGATGGCGGTGTTCGATTCCAGGCGCGGCCCGTAAGCTTGCTCGATGGATGTCTCGATCTCGTCGACGGTTTTCCCGGCGACGTCGATCTCCCCCACGCGCACGCCCGGATACGCCTTGCCGTAATTCAGGCCGAAGTCAACCGCGCCGCCGACGAGCAGGACCGCGGCGAGCACCATGACGGCGAGCGCGGCGCGGCTGCGCGAGGCAAGCGAGACCATCGCGCGCAGAAGGGCGAGCAAAGCCGCTCCCAATAGGCCGATCAGGGCAAGCAGCGCGCGTCCGAGAATACGCAAGATCCGCAGAGCGAGGTTTTCGTCCGACGGGGACCGCGGCGCGTCCTTCGTCCAAAGCGAAGGCGCGTTGTAGGCGCCGGCATCCCTGGTTCGAGATCGGCTGGAAGAAGCGGGTCGACCTGAAGACGCTCGGGACGAACGCGCCGAGCGTTGCGCGTCGCGCCCCGCCTGCGGGCGCGACGATCGCCGAGAAGCCTCGCGCCGCTCGGGCGCACGATTCGAACGCGGCTGCCGCGCGGCGCCGCCTTGCCTGCGCGCTGGTTCTCTTGGCGTGCGTCGATCCATCCGCTATCGTCCGCCCTCCGACGTAGCGCCTTTGGCCTCGCGCAGCTGACGAAGCGCCGACGCGACGTAGTAAGCCGTGGTAGCTAACGCCAGGACAAGGCCGGCGTACACGAACCAGATGCCCCACGAGCAGGCGTCGGCATTGAATCCGGGCAGCCAGGCGACGTCGACGATGCCCAGGCCGGGCAGCAAAGGCCAGTTCAGAAGCAAGCCGGCGAACCCGATGAACAAAAGCGTGGTGGCGACCTTGCCGGGATAGACGACCGCTACGCGAATGCGGAAGCGCTTGATGAGGCATGCGCCTCCAACAAGAAGGAACAGGTCGCGCGCGATCACCACGAGGATGATCCACAAGGGAAGGCGTCCTACCAGGAACAGGCCCAAAACGCCCGATATCATGAGGATGCGGTCGACGGCGGGATCGAGCAGCTGGCCGAGCTTCGACACCTGGTTCGTCCGACGGGCGATCTGCCCGTCGACCCAGTCGGTGCCGGCGGCCAAGGCGTAGAGCAGCGTGGCTACCAGGTTGTAGCCGTTCATAAGCAGGACGAAGAACACGGGAACGAGGCACAGCCGAATAAACGATATGACGTTCGGCACGGTGAATATCCTGTCAGAAACCTGCACGTCCTCGATCGTTGCTTCCTCGCTGCGTTTCGCCATATCCTCTTCCCTCGTCGCTTGCCGATCGCGCTTCAACAAAAGCCGGGCGCGTTGAGAGCGGCCCGGCTTTTCCTTTGAATTCACTGGATCATTCTAGCAGGTTTCGATCAGGCCCCCGCAGGGTTTCGCGCTTCGACAGGTTTTACATCAGGCGCTGCTGGGGCGAGGGCGACAAACGCCGTTGCAAGTCGGCATCGACGCTCGCCCGCCAGCCGGGCGCAGCGGCTGGCCTTCATGTCAAAACGAACGAGTTTTGCGGCGGTTTTTCGCCTCTTCGGAACAAACTTGCTTGAGGCGTTTTACATCATGCCAGGTCAAGAGCTCACCACCTCCTATTATCCTGGTTTGAGGACCAGAAAAACTCGTCCGTTTTGACAAAGGAGCCGCATCGTTTCCGATGCGGCTCCTCATGTTCGAACGTTTCGCCTTGGCTTTGACCCTACGCCGTCTTCTTGGCGTCGGGCACCTCGAAGGCGTCCACGTGCTTCTTGGCCGCCGGAGGAGCGTACGAGGGCTCCATCGTCAGGCAGTCCTTCGGGCATTCGCGCACGCAGCTGCCGCACTGCACGCAGCGGAAGCGGTCGATGGTCCACGTGCGGCCGGGCTTGTCCACCGTGATGGCGCCGCATGGGCAGCGCTTCTGGCAGATGCCGCACAGGATGCAGCTTTCCACGTCGTTGGACACATGGCCCTTCAGGCCGGGCGGCGGCGTTTTGGTCTGAACCGGGTACTGGATGGTCTCGGGCTGTTTGAACAGGCCCCCGAGGGTCATCTTGCCTAGTTTGAAGCTTCCCATGGTCCCTCCTACCTTTCCGTGCAGCTGATGCAGGGGTCGATGGTGAGCACGATCATGTTCACGTCCGCCAGATCGCATCCTGCCAGCGCCGTGGTCATGCCGGCCAGGTTCTGCGACGTTGGCGTGCGCATGCGCATGCGCTCCAGGTTCTTGGAGCCGTTCCCGCGCGCGTAGTAGTAGCACTCGCCGCGCGGCTGCTCGACCACGTTGGCCGCCTGCGACCCGGCTGCGGGCGCGCCCTTCACGTCCACGGCGATATCGCCCGAAGGAATCTTGGCGATCATCTCCTCGATGATGTCGATGGATTGCAGCACTTCGAGCGCCCGCACCTTGACGCGCGCATAGCAGTCGCCCTGGCCGTCCAGGATGGGCTGGAAGTCGGACAGGTACCCGTACCCGCCACCGCCGAGCATACGTGCGTCGTAGTTGACGTTGGAGGCGCGCGCGAAGGGGCCCACCATGCTCTGCGCAAGGGCGTCCTCGTGGCTGATGTAGCCTACGCCCACGGTACGGTTCTTGACCGAGGTGTCCTTGAGGAACGCGTTGCACAGCTGCGCGTAGTCGTCCTTGATGCCCTCGAGCACGCGGCGCATCTCGGCGAACTGGGCGTCGTCGATGTCGCGGACCACGCCGCCCACCTTGACGACCGAGAAGATGACGCGGCCGCCGGTGGTCTTCTCGAACACGTCGAGCACGCGCTCGCGCAGACGCCAGCAGTGCATGAACAGGCTTTCGAAGCCGAACGCGTCGGCCGCGAGGCCCATCCACAGCACGTGCGAGTGGATTCGGCTCAGCTCGTGCCAGATGACGCGCAGGTACTCGGCGCGCGTGGGGATCTCGATGCCCATGAGCTTCTCGACCGTTTCGGCGTAGCCCATGGAGTGCCCGAACGCGCAGATGCCGCAGATGCGCTCGGCCACGTAGATGAACTGGTTGTAGTCACGCGTTTCGACCAGTTTCTCAAGCCCGCGATGGATGAACCCGATCTGCGGGATAGCCTCGATGACGGTCTCGTCCTCGACCACCAGGTCGAGGTGCAGGGGCTCGGGCAGCACCGGGTGCTGGGGGCCGAACGGGATGACGGTCGCCTTTCCCATGCTACTCACCTTCCTTTTCTGCAGCTTCGGCATCGGCCTTCGCCTTGTCGCGCGCAGCCTTCGCTTCGAGCGCAGCCTTGACCTTGGCGGCCTTTTCAGGATCCAGGTCCTTCATCTTGTCTTCAGCGGCAGCCTGTTTGGCGGCGGCTTCCTTCTTGGCTTTGGCCTCCATGGCCGCGCGAACCTTGGCGGCTTTCTCGGGGTCCATACCGGCGAGCTTCGCCTCCATGGCCGCGGCATCGTCCGCAGCAGGCTGCTCCCCTGCGGCGGCGCCCTTCTCCTTGGCCGCCTTGGCGGCCGCGATCTTCGCGGCCTTCTCGCGCGCGGCTTTCTGCTCGGGCGAGATGATGGTCATGGGCTCTTTTTGGGACACGGCGTAGAAGTTGCCGCCGAAATCGATGGCGATTCCCTTGATGTCCACGCCGAACAGGTCGTGCGTCTCGTTCTCGAACACGAACGCAGCCAGGAACTGGTCGGTGATGCTGGGAACGACCGTGCCCTTCTGGACGCCTGAGATCTGGTAGTTGACCAGCAGGCCGTCCTTCATGAAGGAGTAGATCAGGTCGATGCCCTGCTCGGTGTTCACGGCCAGGATCTGAACGAAGCGCCAACCCTCGGCCTTCTTCTCGGCCGCAAGGGCGGGCAGGCCCTCTACGGTCAAAGGGAGGAATTCGGTTGCAAGCGTCATGTTACGCTCCCTTCTTCTGCGCCTGGAGCGCCTTGGACTTCTCTTCCAGAATGCCCAGACCCTGCACCACGGCGTCGATGATGGCTTCGGGGCGCACGGCACAGCCCGGTGCGTACACGTCGACCGGAATGGCCTGGTCGACGCCGCCGATCACGTTGTAGCAATCATGGAAGATGCCGGCGGAACATGCGCAGATGCCGCACGCGATGACCACCTTCGGCTCGATCATCTGGTCGTAGATCTCTTGCACTACCTTGATGTTCTGCTCGTTCACGCTGCCCGTGACGAGGAAGATATCGGCGTGCTTGGGGTTGCCGGTGTTGATGATGCCGAAACGTTCAACGTCATAACCCGGGCACAGCGCGGCCAGCACTTCGATGTCGCAGCCGTTGCAGCTGGAACCGTCGTAGTGGATGACCCACGGTGATTTGGTTGCATACGTCATAGCTGCAGCTCCTTTACAGGTACGCTAGGACCGCGATGTTCACGCCGCCCGCCACGAAGGCCACGATCCAAGCCGACTTGAGCATGAACTGCCACTTCACGCGGGCGAAGTTGTTGTCGATCCAGATCTCCAGGAAGTACACGAGCAGAGCCACGACCACCGCGAGCAAGATGGACAGCGGATTGCTCCAGACGAAGAACAGGCCGGTCCAACCGAGGAACAGGATGTTCTCGCACCAGTGCATGACCTCGACCTTGGCAAGCGTCTTGCCACTCATCTCGGTGGTGATGCCTTTGACGATCTCTTGGTGAGCATGGTGGGAGTAGGACAGGTCGAACGGAGACTTGCGCAGCTTGATGGTCAGCACGAACAGGAAGCCCAGGAACACAAGCCATATATTAGTGATAACGGGCGCGTCGAGCAGCAGGGCGCCGGCCGAGCTGAACGTGCCGATGGGGCCTATCAGGCTAGTGGACATGAAGAACGCCACGGCCATGAACAGGATCATGGGCTCGTACGCCATGACCTGCAGCATTTCGCGGCCTGCGCCGATCTCGGCATAGGGACTGCGCGTGGAGTACGCGGCCACGATGAAGAACAGAGCCGACAACGTGATCACGAATACGCTCATCAGCAGGTTTCCGCCGGAGAAGAATATGCCGCCAGCGATGAGCGTGAATACGAGAGCGCAGGTCACGTACGTGCCCTCGGTGGAGTTGACCGACACGTTGTCCTTCTCGATGAGCTTGCGCACGTCGTAATACGGCTGCAACAGCGGAGGGCCTACGCGTCCCTGCATGCGCGCTGAGATCTTGCGATCGAGGCCCGCGAGCAGACAGCCCAGGATGGGAGCCAGAATGGCAAAGGCAAGGGTGCCGATGAGAACGAAAAGCAAAGACATATCAAATCACACCCTTTCCTAGAACAGTCCCGGAACAGCCACGGCCGAAGCCGCGAACGCCACGATGATGACGACAGTGCACAGCGCGGTGCCAACCGGAGAGAGGCGCTTCTCGCCGAAGTAGTCCTCCATGTACCAGTTGCGCGCGGTTGCCGTGGATTCGCCCGACAGCGAGTTGCGGAACGTGCGCGCCTCGTTGTCGCGGCTCACGCCGGCAAGGTAGATGTCGGCCTTCTTGGCTTTGCTGCGGCCCAGGCCCGCGAACAGCACCACGACCACGAGCGCCGACAGGATGGAGCCGATCCACAGGTTCGTGGTGGAAATGTCCTGGCCGATGGTCCCGAACACGCTGTAGACGTACGGATCGATGACGGTCCAAGAGATCACGGGCAGGCCCACGCAGCACAGGATGACGAGCACGGCCATGACCATAATGGAAACCCACTCGCTCTTATGCACGCTGACCTCGACGTTCTCGGGCTGCGCGGCAATGCCGGAAAGCTTGCCCAGCCATTTCGCCCAGAACATGAACGTGGCAGCCGAGCCGAACGCCAAGATGATGATGAGCGCCACCTGGCCGGTTTCGGCGAACGATACGAGCGTTGCCCATTTGGCGATGAGCATGCCGAACGGGGCGATGAACATGACCATGATGCCGAGCATCATGAAGCGCGCCAAGCGGGGCATGCGCTCGAACAGAAGGTCCATGTCCTCGATGTCGCGGCTGCCGATATGATGCTCGGCGGTGCCGACGCACAGGAACAGCAAGGACTTCGCGATAGCGTGGAACAGCACCAAAAACGATGCGGCCCAAACGGCCTCGGGCGTGCCGACGCCGGCGCAGGCCACGATCAGGCCCAGGTTGGCGATGGTCGAATATGCCAGGACACGCTTGGCGTTGCTCTGCGAAATTGCCATGCACGAGCAGAACAGGAACGTGAAGCCGCCCACGAGGATGACCATGACCGCCGGAACGGGACATGCCATCATGATGGGAGCCAGCTTGATGAGCATGAACACGCCAGCCTTCACCATGGTGGACGAGTGGAGCAGCGCCGAGGTGGGCGTAGGCGCCACCATAGCGCCCAAAAGCCAGGTGTGAAACGGCATTTGGGCGGCCTTGGTAAGACCCGCGAACGCGAGCGCGGTCACCGGCAGGGCCACTATTGCAGGGTTCTGGATGCCGATCTGCAAGAACTCCAAAAACGACAGCGTCTGGAATTGGATCGCCATGACGAACAGCGCCACCAAGAAGGCGATGCCACCCAGAAGGTTCATGATGATCTGGCGAAACGCGTTTTTGATAGCCTCTTCGGTACGGGTGAATCCAATGAGCAAAAACGAGCACACCGTGGTGATCTCCCAGCCCGTGAACACCCACATCATGTTGTTCGAGAACACGATCAGGAACATGGCGGACAAGAAGGCGAACATGAGCGCGAAGAACATCGGCCGGCGGTCCTTGGCGCCTTCCGGCTCATGCGCCTGGAAGTCTTCCATGTACCCGAGCGCGTACACGCAGATACCGGAGCCCACCACGCCGATGATGAACGCCATGAGCAGCGACAGCGAGTCGAGGTACAAACCTTCGGTCACCAGGATGTCATGGGCGAACCCGAACTCGAACACGAGCGATCCGACCACCTGCACGCCGGCCAGGACGCATGCCCACACGTTCTTGTACTTGATGCCGAAGTACAAGATGACGACCGCGATAAGCACGCTGATCGCCATGCAGGCGTAATCCGCCACGGGCGAGTAGAATTCGTACGTTATCCACGGAGCTCCTAGGTAGGCCACCACCAGCCACACGGACACCAGTCCGATGACCAGGGCCGAGGCTCCCACAATCACGTTTCTCGCTCGATTGTTGCGCACGACCAATAGGACGCCTGCAACAACCAGCGGGAAAAGGATTAAAAACCCGAGCATAGCCACGTAACTTCCCCCTTCACCTTTACCGATTGCTTGCGAACAATAAAAGCGACCCGTGTCGCTTGCCTAGCACTCTATCAAAGAAAAGCAGAGAGGTCGTATCTAGGGCCGCGTCGGGGGCGTTTGCTCGGTAAAAGGGCGTTTTGAGAAAACGGCGACAGCGCAAGCGGCAACACGTCTTAGGCGAACGGTTTCAGGGAGCCGTACAGGGCGCCTGCCCCCTGGAAAACCCCTACCCTTCCAGCGCGCGCAGCCGCTTCATCTCGAAGAACAGGAACAGCGACACCAGCAGCGTCGAGGTGATGTCCGACAAAGACGGCGCAAACCAAACGCTTTCCAGCGGGGTGATCGGCAAAACGGACGGAAGGAATACCGGGCAGAGCACCAGCAGCGGTATCAAGAACAGTATCTGGCGCGTCAGCGTGAGCACGGTGGCCTTCACGGCTTGCCCCGTTGCATCGAAGTAGTTCGACCCAATAGCCTGAACAGGCAAGATGGGCACGAACACCAGATACAGCACAAGCGCCCATGCGGTTTCAGGCAGGTAGGCTTCCGGCAGGCCGAACAGATGGGCGTACATGTTCGGCGCAATGACGACGGTCAGCCACAGCGGCACGGTAATGGCCACGCCCATGAGAATAGCCTGCCCCAGCACGCGCTTCATGCGCTCGAACTTGCGTGCGCCGTAGTTGTACCCGATGATAGGCTGCGCGCCCATGGCAATGCCCATAGCCGGCATGAACGTGAACAGTCCCACGGCGGAAAGCACGCGCATGATGGCCAGCGCACCGTCTACGCCCAGAGGGTCGGAGGCGCCGTAGAACACGAGCAGGTTGTTCTCGACGGCCGACGATACGGCGAAGCCCAACTGCATGACAGAGGGGGCAACGCCGAGCGCGCAAATACGCAAGGCAAGCCGCGGCCGAAGCTTGAGAGACGGCGCAGTCATGGGCATGGGCGAGTTCTTCTTGAAGAAGAACTGCATGACGAACAGGGTCGACAGAGCCCACGAACACACGGTGGCCAGACCCGCGCCGCGCATGCCTCCATCCAAAACGACAATGAACAGGTAGCCGAAAACCACGTTCGCCCCGGTGCCCACCAGCATGGATCCAAGCGCACGGTTCGGATGCCCGGCAGTGCGGATGAAGTTGTTCATGCCAAACGCGATGAACTGAAGAGGACAGCCCGCCACGATAACAACCATGAAGTCCATCGCCAGAGGCAAAACGGCGTCATCGGCGCCGGAGTAGCGCAAGACCGGCTCGAGCGCGAACGGCGCCACGATCCAGAGCGCTGCAGCCGCGATAAGCAGGAGCACGAAACTGTTCCCCAGCACTTGCCGAGCGACGTCTTTTCGACCCTCCCCCAATCTGATGGCGGCAAGCGCGTTGCCGCCGACGCCCACCAACATGGATACCGCCACCATGGCGGTCATCATCGGGGTTGCCACCGTGGTGGCGGCAAGGCCGTCCGCTCCCACGGCATGGCCAACGTACACCGCGTCGATGACGTTGTAGAGCATCTGCACGACGACGCCCACCACGGCAGGCACGGAAAACTCCAAGAGCAGCTTGAACGTGTTCCCGGTGCCCATGCGGTCGATCTTGCGATCCGCAGATCCGACGTTTTCGCAGATCGAGGGCGCCTCCGCGCCCGATTCATGTACGGTCTTGCCCATAGGTGTTCGCCGCTTTCGATAAAAAGACCACGCATCGCCCAGACGATCAGGGCGTATACGTGGTCGATGAACGTTCCGGGTTGTCCCGGCTAACGGGATCTCGACTGCGGAGCTTCCTTGAAGGGCTCGACGCATCGAGTCTCGGGTCATCCCGAGCAGACATCAGTATACGGGAACGGACTTTGTCCGACAACCCGGCCAGGCGCAGGAAAACGGCCCGGCGAAACGCTGCCGGGCCGTGACGAATATCGGGCGCGCATACCGTTGTCCGACAGTTGCAAAGCGCCCGCGGATGTGCGTTGGATTACGCGCTGTACATGAGGACCTGTGCAACCAGCAGGATACCGCCGAACACGAGCACGAACACCACCATAGGCCACACGAACTTGAGCCACTTCGAGTACTTCATGTCCAGCATGGTAAGCGTTGCCAGCACCAAGCCTGTTGGCGCTAGGTAGAGCATGGCGTACTGGCCCCACTGGTAGGCGCACACGACCACCGAACGCGGGATGCCTACGGTGTCGGCAAGCGGAGCCATGATGGGCATGGACAGAACCGCAAGGCCCGACGACGAGGGAACCACGAAGCCCAGGAAGAAAAACACCAGCATCATGACGATGATGAACACCGGGCCCTGCATGCCCTGCACCAAACCCGAAGACCAGTGCAGCAGCGTGTCGGAAATAAGGCCCTGCTCCATGATGAGGTTGATTCCGCGCGCCAGGCCGATGATCAGCGACACGCCCACCAGGCTGGACGCTCCGTTGATGAAGGCGTCCACCACCTGCTTCTCAGCGATACCGGAAAGGAACATGATGATGATAGCGATCGCCAAGAACGAAGCAGCCATCTGAGGGAACCACCAGCCTTGGCTGACGACGCCCCACACCATGATGGGAAACGCTACCACGAACAGCACCAAAATGGTCTTTTTGCGAAGCGTGAACCCGCTTTCCTTGGCCTCTTCGGTCTCGCCTGCCTCCACGTTGTAGAGCTGCGCGAACTTCTCGCGGTCCTCGTAGGTGTAGGAGAACGTGGGGTCGGCTTTGATCTTGCGGCTGTACCAATACAAGTAGCCGATGACCACGAGCGCGCCCACGATGCAACCGGCCACGCGCCACTCGATGCCCTGCGTGAAGTTGACGCCCGCCGCGTTCGACGCGATGACGACCGAGAACGGGTTGATCGTCGAGAACGTCGTGCCCATCGACCCGGCCAAGAAGATGGCGCCCACGCAGATGATGGAGTCGTAGCCGAGCGCCAGGAATATGGGCACGAGGATCGGGTAGAAGGCAACGGCCTCCTCCTCCAAACCGCAGGTAGTACCGCCGAGCACCATGAGAACGCTCACCAAGAACACGAGCAAAAACTCGCGTCCCTTCGTCTTCTTGGTGAGAGCCATGAGACCCGATTCGAAGGCTCCGCTGGCGTTGACAACGCCGATAAGGCCGCCGAGCACCAAGATGAACACCATGATGTCCGCCGCCTCGATGGTTCCCGACACCATGCTCACCGTGATGTCGGCGATGCCCTTGGGCTGTTGTTCGAGCTGTTCGTAGGTGCCCGGAACAGAAATGGGCTTGGACAGCGCGCCCGACGTGAACTGCTCGATACCGATGTTCACGCCGATCTTGTCAAGCTCGTCTTGCGTGGCGGCCACTTCGGAAACCTGGCCCTGGGGACTGGTGATCTGCAGCACGTTGGCATCCGCGTTGTACGCGAGCTTCGCGTACTGGCCCGCGGGCACGAACCACGTTGCAGCTACCGCGATGATAGTGAGCGCAAACAGGATGGTAAACGCGGTGGGAAAGCTGAGCTTGCGACTCTTCTTCGGCTTTCCCGCGCGCTGCCCGACGGATCGGGCGGGTGCAGTCGCTTCCGTCGACATGGGGACCCCTTTCGTAGGCGTTGGATCTTGCTGCGGCACATGATGTACTGCCGATGCTCGATCGAACAGGTATAACGAGGGGATATAGGTGGGTATAATTCGGTAATACACCCAAAGGATAATGCGTGATCAGGTCTGATGATAACGAGTTCAGAGACGGTGGAATGCGATATAGCCTATACTGTTCTGGATCTTCGGGCTCGCAGGAAACCGTTGCGCCAACGACGATGGAGAACGCTTTATGGATATGGGCCTTGTGCTTTTCTATTACACGCTGTTCGTGCTTCTAGCCGTTATCCTGACGGCTGCTGCGTGCATCGCATCGTATCTGGTGTCGCATACCAAAGCGCTCCTGTACGCGTTCTTCGGCTTCTTGTTCTATTTCTTCGACGTGGCGTTGGTGTTCCAGGATGACTTCATGGTGCAGCGGTCGGCCGACCTTGCGGCTACGCCGTTCTTCATCGGCAGCCCTGTTGCATCGATCATCATAGGCGGAGGGGCGCTTATGTCGTTTTGGCTGGTAGTCTGCGAGTACATCGAGGAACGACGCCTGTTGTCGCAATGGCTGCCGGGCTTGGCGTTCGTGTTGGGAAGCGTCGCGACGCTTTTGCTCATGGAACCGGGCAATGTGCAGGAGTTCTTTTTCTACAGCATGCGCGAGCTCATGATGTACTGGATGCTCATATACGCCGCCGTCGTCTATGCCGTTTCCGACGATGAAGTGCGGCGCATCCGCATGAAGCGATTTCGGAAGCTGTATCTCTGCCTTTGGATCCTTGCAACGCTCGTGCTTCTGGAAAACGTGCTCTTCCTGCTCATCGTCGGTCCCTCCATGGTGGCCGAAGGACTGCTCCCCTTCTTCCCGCAGCGCAACTTCGCCGAGAATCTTCTGGTTCTCTGCTGCGCGTTCGTAGCCTGTCGCGGTTCCTGGAGGAACCTTTCCCTTCGCCACGCCGATCCGCCCACGCAAGGCGGGGAGTCGTTGCAGGGCTTCATAGAGCACAACCTCGGCGCCTACACCGCCGCCCGGCGCCTGTCGAAACGCGAAGAGGACGTGCTGCGGCTGGTGCTCTTGGGCAAGGACAACCAGAACATCGCAACGACCTTGAGCTTAGCGCCCGGAACCGTGAAAGTGCACATGCATCACATCCTGCAGAAGACGGGCAAAGGCAACCGCAAAGAGCTCATGCAGGACTTCTGGGAATTCTCTTAAGCTTTTCGAGGGCGCGGAAGCTTCGACACGTTTTCTCGAAATCTTTCGCGCGGGTGTCAGGATTCGCGCGCCTCGTTCGTATTGTCAGTGAAGCAGCATTGCTGCTCGACGACGATCGGGCCCACACGACAGGAAGCAAACCGAATCATGGACGAAAGACGGACGGCGCAAGCCGAAGCCGAACGGCTGGTGGACGCGTACGCGGACCTTATCCTGAGGTTGAGTTACACGTACCTGAAATCCACGCACGACGCCGAAGACATCTGCCAAAACGTGCTGCTCAAGCTCATGGGCCGCGCGGTTCCCTTCGAAAGCACCGAGCACGAGAGATCCTGGGTTATTCGCAGCGCGGCGAACGCCTGCAAAGACGTGCTGCGCAGCGGGTTTCGACGAACGTCGGCCCCGCTTGACGAGATGGCGGACCCGCCCGCACCCGAACCGCCCGAAAGCGACGTGCTCGACCAGGTCATGCAGCTACCGCAGAACTACCGCGAAGCCATCTACCTGCATTACTACGAGGGATACTCCCTGAAAGAGATAGCCGAGATGACCGGACGCAGCGAGTCGGCCGTAGCGGCGCACGCAAGCCGCGGCCGCGCGAAGCTGCGCGCCATGTTGAAGGAGGAATCCGATGAACGATGAGCTCCGACGCGCACTGGACGACCTGCGATTCTCCGACGACGAGAAAGCACGCTTAGCGCGCAGCCTCGCAGCCGCTTGCGAAAAACCCGGGCGCTTGGAGAAGCGCGCCTTCGCAGCCTCGGCGCAACACGGCGGCAAGCGAACCCGTCGCACGATCGTCGCCATAGCAGCTGCCGCGTGCTTGACGGCTGCGATCTGCGGCGGCGCGTACGCATCCGGCGCGCTTTCGAGCATGGAAGACGTGTTCGACGACGTGTTCGGAGGGCCTCCTGCGCAAACCGAGGTGATTGACAAGATAGGGCATCCGCTTGGCGTGAGCGCCACGGCGAACGGCGTCACCATCACAGCCGAGGCGATCATAGGGGATGCGCGTAGCTACGCGCTGGTGTTTCGCGTCGAGAAGGACGACGGCACGGCGTTCGAGGGCATCGAGCCTCTTGAAAACGGCCTGCTGCCGCTCTGGTTCGAAAACGGCTCCACGCTGCATGTGCCAGGTTTTACGGGAAGCGGAGGCAGCTCCAGCTTCCATGATCCCGATCCGGCCGACAACGCCCTTCGATTCGTGCAGCGGATGACCGTGAACACCTCCGACGGCACCATCGCGGGCAAGACGGCGCATGTCGAGCTGAGCGACCTCTGCACGCTCGATCCAGAAGGCGGCAGGCGGATAGTGGCCGAGGGAACGTGGAAGATGAAGTTCACCATCGACTACGAGGACACATCCGTCGCCCTTCCCGCCGGGCAGACGCTCGACGTCGACGGCATGGACGCCACCGTCGAAGCGATCTCCCTTTCTCCCCTTTCGCTTGCCGTGGACTACACGGTGCAAGGGACGATCGAGCAAGATCCCGCAGCGCGCTCCAAGGAACTGGATCGGTTCCGCGACGTGAAGATGACGGTGCATCTGAAGGACGGAACGTCGATCGACGCGTCCAACGCTGCAGGCAGCATGCGAGAGCAGGGCTCGGCTACGGCATGCAGCAAGACGTTCATGTTCGACACCTTCCTCAACCTTGACGAAGTGGCGTCAGTCACGGTCGGGAAAGCGGAGGTCGCCTTGCCGTAGAGCGGCAAGCCCCGCGCGCACGACCCGCGCGCTCTGCGGTGCGGGTCGTGCTTTTTCTACGACTTCTTCCCGGTGATCAGGTTGATCAGCGCTAAAAGAACAATGGATCCTACCAGCGCGACGACGAACGACCACACGTTGAACCCGGTGAACCCCGCTTGTCCGAGGAAGTCCATGAGGAACCCGCCGATGAGCGCGCCCACCACGCCGGTAACGATGTTCTTGAGAAAGCCTCCGTCGGTTTTCATGATGAGGCTTGCAATCCAACCCGCCAGTCCGCCGATGACTATCCACACGATGATGCTCATGATCGCTCCTTTCCATCGACTGCGCTATAAGCATAGGAAAGGCAGGGAGCGACCGTCCGTCGAGCAGTTAAAGGTAACCCCGTCGTTATGGAATTGTTGCCGCTGCGACGCGACGACCGGGATCGGCGCGGCTTATTCCTCCCCGTACACCGTCAACCCGTTTCGACCCTTCTCTTTCGTACGGTACAAAGCCTGGTCAGCGTGCTTGTACAGCGTCTCGAAGTCCGAGCCGTCGCGAGGAGCGAACGCGATGCCGATGCTCGCCGACATGTGCCACGTCTTGCCGTCGCTGGTGTGGTCGCGATCCAGTTCGCGCGAAAGCTCCTCGGCCTTCCGCTTAGCCCACGCCTCGTCAGGCACGGAGACGAACGCCACGAACTCGTCGCCGCCGATGCGGCCGATGATATCGTCTTTGCGGAACGCCAAGCGAATGGAGGCGGTGAAGGATTCGATAACCGTATCGCCGAAAGCGTGGCCAAATCGGTCGTTCGCTTGCTTGAACACGTCGATGTCGAAAATGAAGAACGCGAACAATCCCGTGCGATCCTCTTCGAGCGCGTGTTCGATAACGCGCTCTGTGGCGGATTTGGTGTACAGCCCCGTCATCTCATCGGTCATCGCGAGGCGGCGCATGTGGTCTTCGCGCTGCTTTTCGGCATCGATGTTCTGACGATACACCAGCATGTGCACCGCGCCGTCTTCCTCGTTTTTCACGATGCGGCCCGTGATGCGCAGCCAGTAGTATTCCCCGCCGCTCGATATCATGCACTCGTAGCGCAGCTCCTCGCGTCCGGCCTCGTACGCTTCGAGCACCTTGTCGGGACAGAACGTGCTCAGGTAGCCTTCGCGGAATTCCTCTTTGATCTGCTTATTCGCGATGATCGTCAAGCCTTCGCTGAACGAGGCCCCTCGCGGCGCGCCCAGGCTTTCGAAGTAGTTCTCGGTTGCCTCGTTCGCCGGACGGTCGTTGGTCACGTCCACCTCGTAGATGTCCTCGAACAGATACTGCGTGGCTTTCTCGAACGAGGTTCGACGCTCTCGCTCGATCGACTGCGTCAGGTTCACAATCTTGCGATTGAAGTTGCGGATGACCGACGTGATGACGAACAGGATGACTCCCACGATGAGGACGATCACGACAAGCGTCTCGGCAAGCTGCAGGCGCAGCTCCGACAACAGCTCGCTCGTGTCCCTTTCGACGATCAGATGCCAGCCGGTATCGGGCAACAAGCGCGCGACCACGTAGTCAGATTCTACCGGTATGACGCTCGACCTTTCGCCGGCCCAGAACCCAAGGGATTCGGTTGCAGAATCCCAGTCCGTCAGCTCCGCCTCCTGCTCCTCCGTGAACGGATGCGCGTCGAAGTAGCTGAGGTTCTCCCCGACGTCGTGGTTCGCGGACACCTCCACCGTGCCCGCATCGTCCACCAAGCAGGCATTCACGCCGAAGTCGTCGCGATATTGCTGGAAGACCGATTGCAGATGCTCGACGCGCATGCCCACGCCGACGACGCCGATGGCGTCGCCCTGCGAGTCGCGGATCACGCAGTTCACAAACAGGGTTACCTCGCCGTTCGCCGCGTCGTCGTTATCCACGTTCGCCGCGTAGGCCTCGCCGCTTTGCAGCAGGTCGAAATACCAATCGTTGACGGGATCGCCGGGCGTTATCGTCCGGTCCGATCCGTTGTAGCTGTAGTAGCGCCCAGTTTCCGTCGATACCAGGAACACGGATTCGTAGCCGTACAGCTCATGGTACTCCCCCAGGTACGTTCGGATCGTTTCGGCGTAGCTGGGATCGTCCTCGCGGTCGCGCTCCTCGGAGAGCAGAAGCTTGAGCAGGCTGTCGTTCGCCATGGTGAGCGACACGTTGAGCGGCTTCGAGAACGCAGTGTTGAGCTGGTGGTATATGCTATCAGACGCAAGGCGGGACACCTGTTCGATGTTTTGGAGGGAGGCCCCGTAGTTTGCCTGGTAGCTCAGCGCGGACGTGACGATGAATCCTCCGATGATGATCAGGCAGACCAAGATGTTGGTCCGCATGAGAATTCCTCGCCTCACCTGGCTCCCCCTTCATTATGCGAAACAGCTGCTCGTCCGACCCGCAACCGAATCGAAGCGCCTCTCCAGCCGACATCCGTACACCTGCGGTGCAGGTTCCATGGTAAATCAACGTCGACGGGGAAAGCGCGCGAGTCGACGGTTTTTCGTCCGTTGCGCATCTTGTCGCGTATATTATAAGCGCGAATCGCATCGATCCCACCAGTCGAACCAGCTCCGCGACGCGCGGACGGCTCCCCTTCTCGAGCATAGGCAAGTCAAACATTAGGGAGCAACCCGCTCGAGGAGACAAAGACCCTCGCCGCACACGCCGACGCGGCACTTCTTGCCAATGACGATCCCCTCATAACCGTAGAGCATCCGCCTTGGTCTGCGCGCCGGAAAAAACCGAAGGAGTCCGGGGGGATCGAGCGGAACTCGACGGGATCGACCTGCTGCAACTTCCTGCTCCACCCCCCCCTGAGTCAAGGATCTGCAGGTTTCAGCGATTTCCACTTTCCTCGCCGAGATGCGACAGCAATTTCAGCGCTTTCCCCCGCTCGACTTCAATCGCTTCCTTGATCTTGTCTCTATCGGAGTTTCGATTGATCAGCTGGTCGAGAATCCACTGAGAAATCGAAGCGACCGTATCGAAAATCGTTTTCGACGTTTCGGGCGACAGGGCGTTCTCGCCGGCGTAGCCGCCCAAGTTGGTTGCGACGGAATCCACGGCATAGCCTATGCCAAGCAAGAGCGCCACAAGCAGAACGCTCCACCAGAAAACATGCGAAGCCCGATAATCGTCTTCCATCTGCCGCCCCGACGTCTTGTCGATCGCAGCGGCAACGCACCGGTACAGAGGAATGGCAAGCAGCGCTATCAACCAGTTCGACCAAGACCACAGGGGCGACTGCAGGATAAGCATCAGCATGCAAGCCGCAGGGACAAGAAACGATATCGTAAAACATAGGAGACGACCTTTGTTGATCCGCGCAAGAGTCGTGCCCGCTTTGTACTTCACTTGCCTGTATTGCTTGGCAATCGTGTATTGATAGGTCGCTCCAACGGCAGTCAGCGTGCTTAGAGCGGCCCATTCCAGGGCAATGATAGCCAACGGCATATGCCGAGTAAGCTGAGAGAACAGCACGAACACGCCCAATGCGATAGAGGCTTGGATAAGATAAGGGCTCCGATGCTCGACCGCCTGAACCAGCTCCGGCGTCTCTTCCGAAATCGACTCGCTTTGAACCAGCATGCTTAAAACCTCGAACTACGCAACGAATGCAAGGGCGCAACCGCTGCAGCTGAAGCAGCGCCGTGCCGAGTCCCTGAAATACGACACGGCGCCTGCCGTTGTCCGGTGATGCTCGATGCTTGATGTTTGCGCACGTTCATGCCGATATCGTACACCGAGCGCGCTCTTCGCACGTACTCGACGCGCAAGCGAGCTCCTCTTCCGGAACAGCTTCGGGATGGCCGTCCGGTAAAGGGGCGTGGCAAATCCGGCAAACGGGCTGGCTGCTTCCGGGCGGTTCAGTGAAGCTAAGAGTCACCCTGCGACGCGGCCGAGCAGCCGGCGAAGCCAAGCAAGCGCTCCGCGTCCTGGACGTACCGCACCTCCTGCGCACCCAAGCCGAACAGCGCGCCCATGTCCCAGGCCGGCCGCTGCGTACGCGACAGGCAAAGCGCACCCTGTTGAGACCCTCTCTCAGACTCGGGTTGAAGAGGCCCCTCGCCCCGAACGGCCGGCGAAGACAGGCCATTCATGCCTTCGCGATGGAGAATTCATGGATCCGCCCGGCGTGAACCGAGCTTCGACTACCTTGGATCTACTTTAATTAGATTTGGCTAACTTATATCGTCCAGCGATAGGCAGCGTCTTTTCCGCAGGTTGCGGGAATCTAAAAGCCGCGCGCCATCGCTTGTCGGCCGCCTCGGCGCGCGCAAAGGAAACGGCCGCCCGCACGGCTCGCGTGCGCCTTCATCCGGGAAAGAGGGGTCTCCATGAAACTGACCGAGAACCAGCTGCCAGGCTTCATGGCCGGTCTGCGAGAGCTGTTCGACGTAGCCAGGCTTGTCGACGCGTCGGCAGCCGCAGCCTGGGACGTATCAGAGGACGGCAGGCTCGTCGCGTGCGAGGGACGATGTCACGCAATTTGGGGAAAGAGCCGGCGTTGTCGCGATTGCACGTCCGCAAGGGCGCTCTCGTCCAAGGGACAGGCGTCCAAGTTCGAGATCGCGAACAACGAGGCGTTCTTCGTCGTGTCCACGTACGTCGAGGTCGGCGGCTCGCCCTACGTGCTCGAGACCGTGAGAAAAGTGGGCGAAGACGCCTTGTTCGGTGCCGACGGCAAAAGCTGTTTCCTCGAGATGGTCGAAGCCTGCAGCAAAAAGCTTTGGCTCGACCAGCTTACAGGAGTCTGCAACAGGAGATACTTCGACGAGCAGATCAAGAGCCTCGAAGGCTTCGACGCGGCGGCGTTCGTCGACGTCGACGACTTCAAGTCGGTCAACGACTCGTTCGGCCATGCGGCAGGCGATTCCGCCTTGAAGGAGATCGCATCCGCCCTGGCCTCGTCGGTCAGGCCCTCCGATGCGCTCGTCCGCATCGGAGGAGACGAGTTCGTCATAGCGTTTCGAGGGATGCTCCCGGCGGCCCTGGCCGGCAGGCTCGAGGAGGCGCGCCGCAAGGTCGCGGCGCTGAGGTTTCCCGAAACCCCGGGCCTTCGGGTGTCGGTCAGCATCGGCGGCGCCTGCGGAGCCGACGGGATCGAGCAGCTCGTAGCGCGCGCCGACGAAGCCCTCTACCGCGCCAAGGAAGGCAAGGGCCGCGTGGTCCTCGCCCCCGCCGACCCGCAGTCCTGACGGGCCGAAAAGCGAGAGTTCGAAACAGGGGAAGCCCTACAGCCCGCAAAACCGCTTGGCCTCGACCGTCCCCGCTTCGTCCAGCGGCGAGTCTCGCGCGTCACCCGCCAAGAACCCATGCGCTCGCTTTTCTCTGGGCGTCCCACAGCCTCTTGTACAGGCCCTCTTCCGCAGCAAGCTCTTCATGGGTCCCCGTTTGCACGACACGTCCCTTGTCGAGCACCACGATCTGATCGGCGTTCAGCACGCTGCGCAACCTATGGGCAATCACGACAACCGTCCTGTTCCGCACGAGCGCGTCGATAGCCTGCTGAACCAGAGCCTCGTTCTCCGAATCCAGCGAAGCCGTCGCCTCGTCCAAAAGCACCACGGGAGCGTCCTTGAGCAGCGCACGCGCTATGCTTATGCGCTGCCTCTCCCCTCCAGACAGCGTTGCGCCGGCCTCGCCCACAACGGTCTCGTACCCATCGGGCAGCGCGCTGATGAAATCATGGCAAGCGGCCCGCCTGCACGCTTGCTCCACCTCTTCGCGAGAAGCATCGGCCTTCCCGATGCGCACGTTGGCCTCGACAGTGTCGTTGAACAGATACGTCTCCTGAAACACTACGCTCACATGGCGCAGCGCCTCCTCCGGAGCCACATTGCTCAGCTGTGCGCCTCCGAGAACAATGCGTCCCGACCCGACATCCCAGAATCGTGCCATCAGTCGCACGACGGTGCTCTTCCCGCTGCCCGAAGGACCGACGAGAGCCGTCAAGCCTTTGTTCGGAATATCGAAAGAGACCCCGTGCAGAACGTCCTCGCTCCCGTAACCGAAGCTAACGTCTTCAAACCGTATGCCGCCGTCATCCGGCACCTCGGGTTCACTCGAACTCGGGAGCGGCTTTTCACGCATGATCTCGTCCACGCGACCGGCGCAGCGATCCAGCTGCGTGATGTTCACCAGCATCATCATGAAACTCATAATGGGACCATACAAGCTCAAAGCAAGAAGGAGGAACACCATGAACGCAAACGGAGAGAGGCTTCCTTCCGACAAAAGCCGAAGCCCGACGGCCATTGCCACAGCGCTTCCCGCATTGAGCACGCCGCGGGCCAGCATGCTGACGGAAACGCTAGCCTTCTCCGCCTCGATGCATAGCCGCCTCAGATCGTTGCACGAAGCTTGCAGGCTACGGTACATCGTTCCTTCGTGATTGAACGCCTTCAGGGTTTGCATGCCCTCCACGTATTCCAAAATACGCGAGGAATTGTCCTGCTGCGCGGCAAGCAAGCCTTCGTTCGTCCTGCTCAGCCGACGATATGCAGCGACGGCGAAGGGAACCGATAAGGGGATGACCGAAAAGGCAGCCATCGTCATGCGCCAGTCGAACACGGAAAACGCAACCAAGACCGCGCTTGTCCTTGCGATCACCACCGCCGCTTTCGGGATGACGGTGTCGTTGTTGGCTTCCACGACTCCGAAATCCCTCAGTAAAACCGTGACCAGATCCCCGGCATCGCGCCCGCTGTAGAACCCCATGGGCAGACGTCGCAGCTGCTCGGCCATGGACCTGCGCGACCGGCGAATGACCTGGGCGAACTCGGCGGTGGAGACCATGTAGCTTTTACGCGCCACAAAATAGTATCCCAGTGCGTGAACAGCGAGAACGACGCACAGGACAGCGATCTGGGCCACGGGCAGAGCCCGCCCAGGATCCTCTACGGGAACGAGGAACAGAGCAATCGCGGCAAGCATAACTGCGTAGGGGATCGCCGCGATGTAGTTATCGAACACCAGCCACAGGCTCATCTTCGCGCATTTCCCCGGATTGCCCAGCGTTACCTTCGAGAACCAGGATCCGAACCTAGACATGGCGCGCCTCCTTCCCTTCGGAGCCCGAGCCTTGCCTCATGCTCCACGTATCGCGGCTTCGATCGGCATCCGCCATCAAGCGGTAGGTCGGGCAAGTCTCCAGCAAGCCCTCATGGGATCCGGCGGCGGACAGGCGCCCGCCGTCTAGAACGAGAATCTGATCGGCGCGCTCGACAGTCTTGAGTCGATGGGCGATCACCAGCACGGTTTTGCCTACGGCCATCCTGGCGAACGCCTTCTGCACCAATGCCTCGCTTTCGGCATCGGCATGGGCCGTAGCCTCGTCCAAAACGACGATTGGAGGATCTTTGAGGAACACGCGCGCGATAGCGATGCGCTGCATCTCCCCGCCGGATAGGAAGGATCCTCCGCTTCCAAGCAACGTGTCGTACCCCATCGGAAGCGCCTCGATGACGTCGTGAATGCAAGCAGCTCGGCACGCCGCTTCCACGTCGGCCCGATCCGCACCCTCGTTGCCCATGCGAACGTTGCCCTCCACCGTATCGTGAAACATCATCGGCGTTTGCAGGACGCAGCCAACAAGGTCGGACAGGTCGGAGGGGGCCATCTCTTTGATATCCGCTCCCCCGATGAAGATGCTGCCGGACCGAACATCGTTGAACCGCAGCAGCAGCTGGGCAACGGTCGACTTGCCGGCTCCCGACGGTCCCACCAGGCCAGTAACCGTCCCTGAGCGCAGCGAGAAGCTGACGCCGTCCAAGGCTAGGGACCCGTTGCCAACGTAGGAAAAGCTCACGTCGTCGAAAACGACGTCGCATCCGTCGGGCTTTGCAGGATGCTCGGGAGCAGCCACTTCTTCCTCGGCTAAAACCTCGTCGATGCGCGCCACGCAAAAAGCTATGCTCTTCGTGGAAAGAGCTAGCGACATCATGTTCTCCAAAGGCTCCTTGAGGCCGGATCCCACGAGAAAGAAAAGCAGCAGCAAGGGAAGGAAGTCGACGTACGAGCGCGCGCTCGAGGCGACGACGAGGCCCGCCGGCAACAAGAGCAGCAGCTGAGATCCCATGGATGAAAAGTACGCGCCCATGCGGGGGGCGAAGAATCGCGCAGCATGCTCGGTGGCCGCGCAGGCTCCGTCTATACTCGCCTCGAGTCGCCCTAGGGCAACTCGATCGCGATCGTACGCCTTGATCACCTGCATGCCGTGAACGTACTCCACGATCAAGCTGCTCATGGACCTTCTCGTTTCGTGCATGGCCGCTTGGGCACGAGCGTTTTCAGGATTCCTGAGGCCCGATGCCAGCACGGCTACGCCGAAGGCAAGCGGAAGAACCGTGCAAAGAGCCAGCCGCCAGTCCATGGCGAGCAGGAAAGCCAGCGTGAGGAGCGGCAAGACCACGGCGGCGACCGTATCCGTGATGCCGTGCGCTATGAACTCCTCGATCTTCTCCACGTCGTCGTGCACGACCTTCTTGAGGGAGCCTTGCGTGGAATTGGCGAAATAGCCCGATGGGAGGCGCGCCAGCTTCTCCACGAGCCGCATGCGGATCTCGTAGAGAACGTCGTAAGCCGCCCGATGGGAAAGGGCCCCGGCCGCGAAACCGAAGCCGGCGTAGGCGGCAGCCGAAGCAGCCGTCGCCCCCGTCAGCCACAGCGCGGCATCCGAAGGGATGGCCGTCGGATTTCCGTAATGCTGCAAAATCAATCTCATCAGCTCGTAGATCGTGAAGAACGGAACCAGCCGTGCGGCGGCGGCCAGCGAGCTCAGGACGCAAGCAAGCGCGAGCTGCCCTTTGCGATCCCCCGCAAGCTGCATAAGGCGTCTCAAGCCAGTTTTCGGCGCGGTCTTTTCCTTGTTCATGGATCCTCCTAGTTGAAGCGACTCTTCGAATAACCGGGGAACGAGAGATCCCGTCGGGCGCACTTCACAGCCTGATCGCGAAATCGGCCGTCCTGTTAGCGAACTCCACGTCGTGCGTAGCGATAACCACGGTCTGCCCTTGCTGGGCGTTGCGACGGAGCAGGGCCGACACCCGACGAGCGTTCGCCGCGTCCAGCCCGCTGGTAGGCTCGTCCAGCAAGAGCAGCTTCTTGGCCGAAAGAGAGCTCACGCCGACCAGAAGACGCTGCTTCTCTCCACCGGAAAGGCGAAGCGGATGCAGATCCCTTTTCTCCCAAAGCCCCAAGTCTTCCAAAGTCCGCCGGATGTCCCGAGCGCTTTGCCCGGGGACGTCGATCAAGAACTCCCTTTCGACCCGATTCGAAAAAATCTGGTTGCTCCCGTTCTGCTCCAGCAAAAAGGACTGCCCGATACGCGCGCGCCTGGACAGAGATCGTCCGCGAAAGGCGATCGCGCCCGAAGAAGGCTCGAGCAATCCGGAAAGCACCCGCAGCAACGTCGTCTTTCCCGCGCCGTTGCCTCCGAGAACAACCGTTACCCTTCCCTGGGGAATGGTCAGATCCAACCCCTCTAGAACACGAGCGGAGCCGTACGAAAAGCCGAGAGCCTCCGTCTTGCAAAAAGACGGGCCGTCGTACGCCGAAGGATCCTGCAAGGGCCTCAATGCGGGAGCCTCGAAAGGGCGCAAGCCCCTGTCTGCAAGCTCGTCGCCGCTCAACGCCAGAGCGTCCCTTGCCGCAAAGTCCTCGAGAACCCTCCCGCCTTCGATGTAGAGCGCCCGGTCGAAAACGCCTTTCACGTAATGCGCGCGATGCTCGGACAGGACGATGGAAACGCCCGCCTCCTTCAAGCCCGCCAGAATCGTCCCCAACTTCAAAGCGCTTTGAGTATCGAGGTTCGCCGAAGGCTCGTCGAGCACCAGCATCCGAGGAGAAAGCATGCACGCGGACGCGACGGCAATCTTCTGTTTCTCGCCGGACGACATGGAGAACAGATCCTTCCCGTACAAGGACTCGAGCCGTAGAAGTCGATTCAGTTCTTCCAGCCGAGCCCTGATCCGGCCAGCCGACACGGCGCGCTGTTCGGATCCGAACACTATTTCGTCGTAGCCTCGGGTGGCGAAAAACTGAGTTTCGGGATCTTGGAATACGCTGCCGACCATGCTCGACTTTTCCTTGATGGAAAGAGCCGTCATATCCGTCTCGCCCAAGACATAGCCCCCGACAAGCCTTCCAGGGTAGAACTCCGGGCACAATCCATTCAAAACGCGGGTCAGCGTGGTCTTCCCGCATCCGCTCGGCCCGCACAGCAAAACGAACTCTCCGGGATCCGCGCGCAGGCGAATGCGCTCCAGGGCCGGCTTCCGTCGGCCTTCGTAGCAAAAAGACACGGAATCGAGCTTCATAGAGACCTCCAGACCAACATTGCGCCGTATGAAAAAGCAAGCGCCGCGAGGGCCGCCAAATCCCGAGGCTTAGCGCGAAGATCCCGCACGTCCGTCGTCACGGCGCCGCCCATCCCCACCCCTCGTGCGCATAGGGCGGCAGCTAGATCGTCGGCCACGCAGGAAAGACGGGCCAGGAACGGCAGCAAATAGTTCTGAGAGCTTTTGGCCGGATGTCTTGCCAAGCTCTTTGCCCGGAAGCCGTCGCCTCTGAACAAAGAGGCTCGACGCATAGCTGTGAAAGTCTGGCCGAGAGCCGGAACGAACCGAAGCAGGCTCGCAAGCCCGATAGCCACCGGTTGAGGGACCTTTGCGCGTATCAACACAGACACGAGCTCGCCGCTGCCGATCCGCGACAGCACGAACACGTACCCGAGGATAGGAACGGCCCTCTCGCCCAGCACTCCGGCAGCGGTCAGCGTCGCGCCCAAAGCCGACGCGGGTACGTTAGCCACGACAAGGGCTCCCGCACAGGCAAGGGCCTCGCATCCGACGAACTGAGCAATCAGAATCCCGGCTCGCTTGAAGTGCCCTTCCAGCATCAACGACGCGCACGACAGCACTGCTAGGAACGCTACCTCCTCCAGTCGATGAACGAAAGGAAGCGCGACCGCATCAAGAAGGCCGGCCAAAAGAATAATCCTCGCATCGAGCGTCGTCGACCTGCCCCTAGCGCTCATCGCTTGCAGCAACGCCCGCCGAGAAGAAGTGCTTCTCGAGCGCCTTTCTGCCGATCCAGCAACCCAAGGAAGCGCCGATCGCCACCATTGCGAGCCCCGCGAGGTTCAAAGGAACGGACATCACGACCGACGAAGCATTCTGGATCGCCGCTTGCGCAGCCTGCTCGTCCATCCCCGTTTTCAAGTAGGTTTCCAGGACGGCATCGCGGAACAAGCCGAACATGAAGATGTTCTTGAGCCCGACCGCCGCCCACACAAGGAAGTACGGGAGTACCGGGCGAATTTTGGAAGCGTAGCCGCCCTTCAACATTGCAAGCTCGCAAACGAAGCCCACGACCAGCATGAACACGCACAGATAAGCGTTTCCGACCGCCAAATAGAACAGAGCGAACAAGGCGCTGAAAATAAACAGCGTTCCGGGAGCCTTGGACTTCGCCAGCATCAAGACGAACACGGGCCCGCAGACAAGGGCGGTGATGCCGGCATGGAACACGATGCTCAGCTGTTGATTGGCGAAGACGGGCAGAATGCCAACGAGGTAGATCGCGAACATCACGATGCTGAGCAGGATCGTGATGAAGAATTGCTTCAGGTCCATTTTGTTCATACGATGGGCCCCTTTCTCTATAGAAGTTAGACGCAGTAAACATCGCTACTATATCGAAGGACCGTTGGATAGCAAGGAAATTCCCCGTGCTTTCCGGTGAGGGCGAGGAGGCGCTTCGACCGCGCCCCGCCCATCGGAGCAGGTCGGATCCTGCCGAAAACGGAAAACGATTCGTGACAATAGGTGAAGAAGGGAGGACGCTGTGGTCCGCATAGATTCAATCGAAGGGTACCTGCGCCTGTTCGAAGGGCCGGAATGGAGCAAGACCAGCATCGGAGAAGGCTACGACTGCCGCCTGGGCGACGAAGCAGGGCACGGCAACATCAGGGTCTTCGGAAACGTCGAGAGCGTCTGCTACCTTGAAATGGATTTTTGCTACTCGTCGGACATGGCGTTTTTCTTTTCGGTCGAGGAGCCCTACGTCGAGATAAGCGTCAATTTGGATGCAGCGGACTCAAAAAGCCCCGATGGTCGGCGCCTCAAGGTCGAGCGAGGGGCGAACTGCCACGTCAACCTCGGAGATCGAAAGGCCCTGCGAGTGTTTCCGTCGGGAACGAGGTTTCGCAAAGGATCCCTCGTGATAAGAGAGCGGTTCCTCCGAGAACGCGTTCCCGGCTTCCTCGGAGAGCGGATGGCCGATACGGCAACCGGTGCCCGTCCGGGAAGAACCGCCGATCCAAGGATCGCCGTCTTGGCCAAGCAGCTGGGACACTTCCCCTTGCACGCTCCTTTCGGAACGATCTACTTGGAAGCGAAGGCGCTTGAAGCCGTGGCTCTTTTGCAAGACGGCGCCGCACGAGCCTGGCCAGGCAAACCTAAGGAGGAAGTCGAACATCTAAGGTCAGCTGTCATGTTTGCCAAGATGAACTACCGCGAAGACCTTCGCATTCAGGATATCTGCGAGAGATTCAACCTGAACCGCAACAAACTGCAGGAGGGCTTCCTTCTCTTGACGGGATTAACCGTGCACGAACTTGTCTTGAGCGTCCGCGTGCAAGAAGCCTCCTTCATGCTGGCGGACTCGGACGCGCCCATTCCCGAAGTTGCCCGCCGGGTAGGCTTCGGAAGCGCGAAGAGCCTCTACGACGCGTTCGCCAAATTCCTGGGCACTCCCCCGGGGCAGGTGCGCAAGGCGCTGAAGGGCTCGTCCAGGATGAGCAGCTAAGAGGTTCGGGCGCCGCTCGAAAACGACCGGCCCACGATCCGCCGTCGCGATCTTGGACCAACAGCCAGCCTTGCCCGCATCGACGAAGCAGCGCCTCCGATCCCCGCAGCCTCCGAGAACGAGCCTATCCGAAGGAGACCGTCATGGAAGGATTCTACGAGAAGAAAGTCGGACGATTCTACGGGAAGAGAATCGAGGAGGACCGCCCCGATCCGGGTTATAGGCAGAAATGTGTGTCTGGTTTTGTGCATATACCCTGATGAACCACCGGAAAATCGGGTTTTAAATTTCTGGCCGCTTTTTAACCGCCCGGCAGGAATGTGTGTCCGGTTACGACTTGA
>NZ_QICD01000001.1 GCF_003726035.1 Paraeggerthella hongkongensis | reverse complement strand
CATAACCGCCATTATCAGACTTTTCGTCGAGCGGTTTGCTCGTATTCGCGTCGGAAGCCCCCGCTTCCGCCACCTCGACGCACCCGGCGACAATCCCCTCGCTTGCGAGCACAGCCACTCCCCCATCGGCTAGCGTCTCTATTGATTTGTCAGGATCGTTTTTGAACAATTTCCAATCCAACTTTGACGGTTTTCGTTCTGCCCATAATCTCGATGTCCAAGTAGGCCAGCCGCTTGTGGCGGTCTATCTTCTTGATCAAACCCGTCTGATGCATAAGCGGGCCGTTGAGGATCACGATCTGGTCGCCTTCTATCACGCCGCTCGAAAACTCGATCACGCGCTGGTCGGGTTTCGTGAATGCGTTGATGAAGGCAACTTCCTGATCATTCAGGGGAACGAACACATCGTTGTTGGAAAGAAGTCGCGTGAACTTGGGGATATCCCGTAAAGCGACTTTCAACTTGTTAGGTTTATCGCTTACTACAAATATATACCCAGGGAGCAGCACCTCTTGCGATGTGCGCCACTCCCCTTTGATGCGTTTCTTCACCTCATAGCGAGGTATGAACGATTCTTCGATAAGGCCCGGCTCGACCAGCTTTTGCATCAAGTCAAGCACGTGCTTTTCCTGGCCGCCGATGGTTTGCACAACATACCACATGCCACCACCTCCCCGGTCAAAACGGTAAAGACATAGCTTCGCCCCGACCTTTCGACCGAAGGCTACAACAACGATATGTTCTCCTGATTGATCCGGAACGCGCTCCCAGCGACGATCCCGCTTTCCTCAAGATATGGCAGCCGCATCAGCGCCCAAGCGCTTCGCAGCCGGTTGCCGCTTTCGCGGCGGTTGCAGTTTCCTGCTGTTAGACCTCCCTTTTCAGGAGAGCTAACAGAAGGAAGCTGCCTCTAAATACGGGCGTGAGCTCCGCGCGTCCGGTAGTTCTTCCTAGCCTCCGCCAAATACCCGTAATGCTCAACGCGGTGAGCGTCACTGGCAATGTACGAGTACAGGTTCTCGTCGAACAGCCGCTTCGCGGGCTTTCGTTCGGCACCCATCCTGCCGCCAGCAACGAAGTCCGCAGAAGCTTGCAGCTTACAGCCCTTCTTCACCAGCCTTCGCGCCACCTCGACATCCTCCTGAATGGCCTTGTAGCGCTCGGGATGCGCGATGATCACCTGAAAGCCCTTGCCCTGCAGCTCGTAGATGGTTCGCTCGTACACCTCGAAGTCGGGCTTGCGAGCCCGCGTGGAAAGCTCCAGCAGAAACTCGTTGGTCCCATCGAAGCACAGACGGTCGGCCCACTCCATGCCCAAATCCATAAGCTTGGCATGGTTCACTTCGAAGCCCATGGTCAGCGGGAAGCCGCCCGCGTGCGCCACCAGCAGCTCGTAAGCATCCCACATGGCGTCGTAGTCGAAATACGGATCGCGGCAATGAGGCGTGCATACGATAGACGTAACGCCCGCAGCTTGAGCGGCGTCCAACATGGCAAGCGACTCGTTCAGGTCGCGCGCGCCGTCGTCAACGCCGGGAAGGATATGGCAGTGCATGTCCCTCATCGACCGTTACGCCCCTTCCCTGCCGGGTTGGACGATACGTATGCGGCACGATTGGCTGCTTGGCTTGCCTCTACGCCATGACGAGAGACCCCGCGGTTCACTTGAGGAGCATTTTGAACACGAGAAGAACGACCGGGCACAGCTTGCGCCTGCGGGATAACCTTATCCGCGCCGTCCTTCAATCGACTGCCGTCTTGAGTGTAGTACGCGTAGTAGTATTCGGAACCGGTGCCCTCGCAGAACGTGGCGCAGATGCCCAGGATATTGGCGTCGGCCTTCTTCAACTGCTCGCACGCATCCAAAAGCTCGGTGCGCTTGGTTGAGTTCGGCTTCACCACCATCACGGTGCCGTCCACCAGCGTGGACAGAATGGCCGCGTCGATGAACGTTCCAACCGGCGGAGTGTCGAACACCACGTAATCGTAATTCTCTTCCAAAAGCGTCACCAACTTGGCATAGCGCTTCGACGAGATGATGTCGGCCGGGTTCGGGATGTTCGGCTCGACGTCCAGGAAGTACATGTTGGGCGTAGACGTGGCGACAACCGCCTGGGAAAGCGGAGCGGCGTCGGTCAGCACCGAATACACGCCTGCGGGAGGACGCACGTTCAAAGCGTCGGCCAACGTGCGCCGACGCATGTCGGCCTCTACCAGCAGCACGGTCTTGCCCGACGTAGCGATGGCGCGCGCAAGCTCCACCGAGCAGGTCGACTTGCCCTCGTTCGGCACCGAACTGGTAATCACGATGGTGCGAATAGGATTGTCGGGCGACATGAAGCGAATGTTCGCGAAGAGGGTCTTCGCCGCGTTCTGCACTTCGAGCGCGTTGGATGCAGACTTCTTTTTCTTGGCCATGACTCTCTCCTCCCTAGTTCTTAATGGTGGGTATGCGGCCGATAACCGGCAAGCCCAGCAACTCTTCGGCTTCTTCAGGATTACGGACGCGCGTGTTCACCATGTCCAGCACCACTACGATGGCAACAACCAAGAAGATGCCGGCCAAAAACGCGACTGCCGTGTACATAGCGCGCGACGGGCCCGACGGCTCTACGGGAACCTTGGCCTGGTCAACCACGTTCACGCTCTCCACGCCCATGACCTGCTGGGCAACCGTAGACAGCACCTTGGCGATCTCGTTCGCCACGATGGACGCCGCCTCGGCCTTCTCCGCCGTAACGGATATGTCGATGACGCGCGTGGTCGTGCTCGACTCGACCGAGATCTTGTAACCCTTCAACGACTCCATGCCCAACGACTGAGCCGTCTTCTCCTGCACAGTGTCCGACTTCGCCAGGGTGGCAATGTCGTTGGCCATGAGCTGGCTAGCAGTCAGGTCGTTGTAGACAGTGGTATTAGCCGTACCTTCTTTTTCCTTGGAGTTCAGGACGTACACGGATACCTTGGCCGTGTACTGGTTGTCAAGAAGGCCCCAGCTCACGCCCGCCGTTGCTACGGCAAGGACGATCGGGAGCACAATGACCAAGGCCAAGTGCTTGCGAAGCAGTTTGAACAGTTCGAGCAGTGTCATGCGATCATCTTTCTATTAACAGCGGCGTCCCGCTACTTACCCTCAACCTTCAGTCCCACGGACTCCGGATCCTTGCCCGCATCGACGGCCTCCATCAACGCCTTCCAGCCTTCGGGATTCTCATAGCACAGCCACAGTCCCGTATCCGGATCGATATCGCCCTTGTAGGGGCCGGTGCAGGTGTAGATGGAAGGGCTTCCCGACTGAGCGAAATCCATAGCCAGAGAGACCATGGTCTGCAGCTCCATGTTGGTGGTCACGCATGCGGAAAGGCGCTGCACCAGGCCGGGGATCTCTGCCGGCGGCGCCTGGAGCACGCTCTTCAGCAAAGCCATAACCATAGCGCGCACGTTGGACTGGCGTATGGCGTCCTGATCGTCGCCGTACGCAGTGCGCATGCGCGCAAGGGCGACGCATTCGCTGCCGTCGAGCAGCTGGTTGCCGGCTTCAATATGAACAGCGGGCTGGTCCTTGGTGTACACCTCGTAATCAATGGTGTACGGAACATCCACGTAGATGCCGCCCATGGAGTCGACGAACTCGGCCAGACCAGCGAACTCGATCTCGGCATAGTAGGTGATGGGAACGCCGGTCAACTGCTGCACTGCCGTAACCGCGCCCACAGCACCGCCTTCGGCGAACGCCTGGTTGATCTTGGTTTTACCGCCATTGAGCATGTAGGGCGTATCGCGCGGCACGGACACCATAGTAATGGCGTGGTTGACGGGGGTCGACGCGCGTCAACACGAGCGCGTCGGAGCGCTCGCCGTACGTTTCCCAGTTATCCGAACCCACCAGCAGCACATAGAAGGGTTTCTGCTGATTGTCCGAAGGAGTCAAAACGGCATCGAGCTGGGATTTCTCTTGAGCATCCATAGCCATGTTGCCGGCGAGCGTACTGGTGTACCAGCCTGCATACGCAGCGGTACCCCCAACAAGAACCACCAGCACAACGGCGACGATGAGCAGTGCGCGCTTGAGCTTCTTATGCTTGCGACGCTTTTTGCGGACGCGAATGATGTCATCGTTCGAGGAAGGGTATCCGGAGGGCTGGCCGGCATGAACGCCCGCTGGCTGACAGCCGCCCTGCACGGGCCGGGCCGAGGCCCCGTAAGGGCGCTGACCTCCTTGAGGCATGCTGTGGCCTACTTCAGAAACAGGCGCAGCACCGTTCGCCCTACGAGCTTGGTCGTAAGGGCGGCCAGGCTGCTCGGGGGCACCGTGTCTGCCGGGCGTCGTGCGATTGTAGTTATCACGCGGTTCCATAAAAGGCTCAGCTGTTCCGTTCTCGCTTGTCGTTAAAAGAGCGCTTTCGTGCTCTTGCCTCCCCGATGCACGCTACATTCGATAGGTTTATAGCATGAATCGGTTTGATATGTATTAATCATCTCAACTTTTCTCCCAATCATACTGGCAAGATGTCGCTTTAGCAACAAGAATTTGGCATATGGCAAAAAGCACCCCCTCCCCCCGATTTTTTGTTTTCGCAGATCAACTGCATATTTGTAAAATTATCATTTATCGTTTCGCATAAATTTTTTTCGAGATCAACACAGCGCCTACATTCATCGAAAAACCTATCGTTTCGGCAGGAGATTTTTCTTTTTTCGTGCCGCTTCGTCCCTGTACCGCAGACGGCAGGCAAACAACCGCGAACGTCTTCTACGCGCCCGCCGCTACTAATATAGGCAAGACCAAACGCGCAGTCGCCAAACCCAGCTTCCATGGAGATTCGCACACATTCAACGTGTTTCTGAGCATTCTCCCTTCCTGTATGAAGCCGCAAGGTCCATACTAGATGGTCGCTTCACACGAAATTCTTTCTCGTTTCTTTTCGCGCGTTCGCATAGTTTCGCCAAACAGATTGAGATAAGCGGCTCGGGTCAAGCGCAATGCACGCCGCAGGAGCGGGTGCGAACAGGGCAGCGCTTAGAGCCGTCTCCTTCTTGCAAGGAGCGCTGAGGGCGCATGCGAACAAGCAGCGCGCAGGAAGCGCGCACGAAGAGAACGGAACAGAATATGTCTAAATTTGCCGACCTCGGCCTTTCCGAGGCTGCACTTTCCGCAGTCGAGCGTCTGGGCTACGAGAATCCCACCCCGGTACAGGAACAATCCATCCCGCTGATCATGGAAGGCCGCGACCTGATTGCCGCCGCCAGCACGGGCACCGGCAAAACCGCCGCGTTCCTGCTGCCCACGCTGTCCACGCTGCCCCGCCTGAAGGGCCGCAACCGCGCTCCGCGCGTCCTGGTGGTCAGCCCCACCCGCGAGCTTGCCCAGCAGATCGCTCGCACCTGCATGCAGATCTCGCGCAAGACCGGCCATTTCGTGACCACGGTGTTCGGCGGAACGCCGTACGGCCCACAGATCAAGGAGCTGCGCGGCGGCACCGACGTGCTCATCGCCACGCCCGGCCGCTTGAAGGACCTCATGTCGCGCGGCGTCGTGGACCTGAAGAGCGTTGAAACCCTGGTGCTCGACGAGGCCGACCGCATGCTCGACATGGGCTTCCTGCCCGACGTCACCACCATTGTCGATGCCACGCCGGAATGCCGCCAGACGCTTCTGTTCTCGGCCACCATCGACCAGTCCATCCAGAAGAACCTGGGCTCGCTTTTGAACGACCCCGCCATTGTGGAGATCGCCCGCAACGGCGAGACCGCCAAAACGGTCGAGCAGTTCATGATGCCCATCAAGAACCACGAGAAGCCCGAGCTGCTGCAGGCGGTGCTGAACGAGAAGGGCTCCGACCGCGTCATCGTGTTCGCCCGCACCAAGAACCGCACCGAGGACTGCGCCGACGCGCTGTGCGACGCCGGCTTCCGCGCCGAGTCCATCCACTCTGACAAGAGCCAGGGCCAGCGCCGTCGCGCACTCGAGAACTTCCGTCGCGGCAAGACGTCCATCCTGGTTGCCACCGACGTGCTGGCGCGCGGCATCGACGTGCCCGACGTGGACCACGTCATCAACTTCGACCTGCCCGACATGCCCGAGGATTACGTGCACCGCATCGGCCGCACGGGCCGCGCCGGCGAGCAGGGCTATGCCATCTCCTTCGTCACTCGCGAGTCCAGCCGCACCATGCGCGACATCGAGAAGCTGATCGGCAAGGACATTCCGCTGATGGAGCTGGAGACGTACGAGCTGAACCTTTCCGTGCTGGAAAAGCCGAAGAAGGGCGCGGGCCAGCGCAGCGGCGGCTACAAGGGCAAGGGCGGCAAGAGCAGCGGCCGCTCCTGCAACGGCAACCGCTCCTCTGCGGGCGGCCGTGACGGCGGGCGCGAGGGCAACCGCGACAGCAAGCGTCCGGCCGGCAGGAGCTTCGAGGGCAAGCGCCAGGAGAACAAGGGCTTCGCCGGCAAGCGCGATCAGGACAACCGCCCCGGTCGCAGCAACCGCCCCGAAGGAAGCCGCAGCGAGGGCCCGAAGCGCGAGGGCGGCTTCAACCGCAACGCCGACGGCTTCAAGCGCGAGAACGTTTCCAAGAACTACTCCAACGCCGCTAAGCGCGTCTCGAAGAAGGGCACCGGCGAGCAGCAGGCAAATGAGAAGGCCAAGAAGCAGCGCAGCAAGCACAACAAGCCGGCTACGTACGACTACAGCCGCTTCGTCTAGGCCTGCCCCTCAATACGAATCATGAAAACGCCCCGGTTGCGCAACCGGGGCGTTTTTTGTAGAAGAGCACGGCTTAAACCCTCGCCCGCTTCCGGCGCCTGCGATCCCGCCACCATCGAGACAAGCTGAACACGAGCCACTCCACCAGCGGGATGGTGAGAAACGCCACCCAAGCCGGATGCGGCTGGCTCAGCACGAACGCCATGTAGAAGAACCAGGCCGTCACTCCCAGCGGATACGCTCCCGCAACAAGCGGCGCGATGCGCTTTTGGCCCACGGCATGGCCCACCATATAATACAGCGGCACCGTGAAGAACAGGAACAAGCCCAAGCCCCACTCCCCGTTCATGATGCCGATCAACAAGTACGCCAGGATCACTACGAGCGGGTAGGGAAACTTCAGCCACAACCGCTCGAACTCCCCCAGGTAATGCTTGCGCACCGGGATGCTCTTCCCCACCTCGTCGCCGTACTTCTCGCGGGCGTCGTCAAGCGTCTCGAAGCGCTCGCCTTGCACGGTGTAGCCGCACGGTTCGCTCCACCAACCATGACCGTGCCCGTACTTGGCGTGCGCGTCATGCCAGCTGTCGAACTGCTCGCCGTTGATGATCACGTTGTCGCCGTCGATGAGCACTTCGTCGTCATCTGGACCGTTCTTGGGGCTTTTCACATGCACGCCGTTCCAGCCTACGTGCACCTCTTCGCCCTTTTCCCCATCAACTACATGGATCCCCTCGCGCCAAGAGATATGCACCTTCTCCGAGCCGTCTTCCACGTGAATGCCGCCGACCCCTATGCGAACCTTGGACGGACCGGGGTCGTTCGGCGGCGCATCGTCCACGGGAGATCCGGAGGCCCCGGCTTCGTCGGACGCGCGAGCACGATCCGCTGCCTCGAACACCACGTCATCCTGCGTGGCTTCATCCACGTACAGCAAATCATCGAGCGACACCCCGTACAACCGCGCAAGCGCGATCAGGTTGTCGGTATCGGGCGACGACTCGGATCGCTCCCATTTCGATACAGCTTGGCGCGAAACGCCCAGCTTCTCGGCCAGCGCCTCCTGAGACAACCCGGCCTGCTTGCGACGCTCGGCCAAGCGCTGCGCGATCTCCACGTTCATCATGCTCCCTTTCTCGTTCCGCTCATCATAGCGTACTTGAAAGGGTACGGTTGCGCGCGCCGAAGCGCGACCAATTTCAGTTGGAATCTTGCGCAACTTTCGGTTGCGGAAGAAAACCCAAGCCTAAAACCATCGTTTTACCTGGTTACATGATCACATGCGTCAAAGCGGCAAGTCAGTGCCCGAATCGCCAGCCGCATACGGCAAGCGCGAGTCTTCCAACCGCACGAGGACGCACGGCCCTACACCCTGCGTCGGCGAATGTCCACGACCACCCACACCGACAGCACCGCAGCACCCAGATAGCCGAAGAACGCCAGAACGGGCACGCCCAGAAGACGCGGCTCCATAGACGACAGCGACAACATGCTGGAACCGATGAACAGCCCCGCGATGATGATGCCGATGGTCAGGCGGTTGATGATCTTCGCAAGCTTCGACAAGGGCGCTTCGGAACCCAGCACCTCCATGTTCATTTTCAGCTGCCCGCGCGTGAGCATTTTGAGCGCCTCGCCCGAATACTGAGCCGCGTCCAATGCTCCATTCGTGGACGAGCGCAGCGCCAAAACCAAGTCTTCGACAGCCGAAACCAACTTGTCTCGAGGGCTCTTCGAACGCTGGATATGCGCATTGATGATGCCGACCACGCTTTCGTTGGGAATGAACGGCGCGATGGTCCCCTCCAACGTCACGATGCCGCGCGATACGCCCGTAATGGACGACGGCAACGTGACCTTGCAAGAGCGCGTGAGCATGAGAATGTCGGTCAAGAACTGCCCGATGTCGATTTCGCTCACATCGCACGATCCATAATCGCGCAGCAACAGGTCAAGGTCGGCCAGAAACCGCGTATGATCGATGGCTCCGTTGTCCTTCGACGCGGCAAACGACATGAGGGCGTCTTTGAGCTGGGCGGAATCCTGCATGCCCACCGCCTCGATGATGCTGCCGAACCCCGCTCGGTCGCGCGGAGACAAGCGCCCCATGTTGCCCAGGTCGATGTAGACCACCTTGCCGTTGCGGATCAGCAGGTTTCCCGGATGCGGATCGGCATGGAAGAACCCATGGTCGAGGATCTGGGTGGCGTAATTGTCGAGGATCTTCTCGCCGATTTCGTCAAGCTGGTAGCCAGCCGCCCGCAATCGATCCGCCGCCAGTATGGGGATGCCGTCGATGTATTCCATGACCAGCACGTATTCGGTGCAAAGGTCAGGATAGACTCGCGGGCTGTCGATGAACGCCACATGAGCGTTCAGGCGGGCGAACTCTTCCAGATTCGCCGCCTCGCGCAGAAAGTCCGTTTCCTCCAGAAACGTGGCCCACAACTCCTCCACCACATCGCGCAGGTCGAGCATCTGCTCGTCCTTCATGAAGCGCGAGGCTTGGCGAGCCATCGTGCGCATGATGTCGATATCCTGCGCCATCGTGGCCTTCACGCCGGGGCGCTGTATTTTAATGGCCACGATATCGCCCGTCGCAAGACGGGCTTTGTGCACCTGCGCAAGCGATGCGCTGCCAAGCGGCGTGGGGTCGATGGCGTCGAACAGCTCCCCTTGCGCATCGCCGTATATGCCGTCGAGGGCGGAAAGTATTTGATCGAACGGCAGAGGATCGCACTCCATCTGCAGTTTTGCAAGCTCGTCGCAGTACGCTTTCGGCAAAATCTCCGAACGCGTGGAAAGGGTTTGGCCGATCTTCACGAAGCTCGGCCCCAAGTCCTCCAACATGGCGCGAAACTCTTCGGGCGTGAAGCCTCGCAGCACATGGTGCTTCTGGAGAATCGAGTATATCTCCTTCAGCCGACGCGCGCGCGTTTTCCGGTTCAGGTTGAAACGCCCCTCCGGATCCACGTCCGCGCCGGAACTGAAGAAGTACTTGAGTACGCTGTTGTCGATCATGCGATCAAGCGCGCAGCCTACGCGCCCGGCGCTTGCTCGGCGGCAGGAGCCCCGTCTTGCGCAGGCTCGGCAACCTCGACGGCGGACGCATCGCCCGCTTCGGCCTCGACGGGCTTGGCATCGGCCTTGGCCGCGAACTCGGCGGCTTTGGCGGCAAACTCGGCGCGCTCTTCGGGGGTCATGGCGGCCATGCGCGCCTCCAGCATGTCGTAGCGCACGGCGGCAACGGCCTCTTCGGCCTTGTGCTTGAGTTCGGTGTTGATCTCTTTGCCCTGGTCGACGGTCAGCTCGCCCTTTGCGATCAGCTGATCGACAAGCTCTTTGGTCTTCTCGCCGGTGATGGCCATGGCGCCGACGCCTGCCAGGAAGATGTCCTTGAATCCATCGCTGAAGTTAGCCATGCGTGCCTCCTCTGCTTGCGATTCCCGGGCAACGACAAGCCCGGCTCCTGCAACCATGATGCCCTAAATCGGCGAAAAGGGCAATGCGCGCAAGGGAACCGTCACGCGAATGCAGCAAGGAGGGGAAGCGGGCGGGGTCGCCGCCCGGATCAACCGGAGCGACCGCCGCACGCCGCAATCGACCCGGAACCGCCGCTGCGCGCGCACAGCCAAGCACCTAAGCGGCATTGTCGCGCGCAAGCTCCAGCTGATCGGGCACTGCGACGCGGGAAGCCTCGGGGCCAAGAGCCGCCGCCCGTACGGAAGCCGCGCTTCCGGCAACGTCCAGCCCGACCGATGCGGAAGCACCCGACGCCCGACGTCCCTCCACGTACGTTGCAGCCATCACGGCGCACACGATGACGACGGCGCCAGCGAAACCGGCAACCGACAAAACCTCGCCCAGCAGCGCAAACGAGAACACTGCGGTGAACACGGGCTCCCCCGTCAGCAGCAACGACACCATGGAAGGAGGAAGCGCGGTCAACGCCAGGTTCTGCAACAAGAAGGTCAGGCACGTGGACACCAAGGCCAGAAACGCAACGGTCCCCCATGCGAGCGGCTGCACAGCCGCCACGTCGATCGGAGGCTCGAACGCAAGCGCGCAAACCAAAGCCACGACGAACGACATCCCTATCTGCGTGCCGGCCACCGCAACCGCATCAAGCTCCGCCAAACCCCGCTCGCCGAACACGAGAGCCCCCGCCAACGCCGCGGAAGACAGCAGCGCAAGCGCCTCGCCCGGACCGAACGTCAACGCGCCGCCGTTGTTGCACAGCAAATACAAGCCCGCAACGACGGCGATCTGAAACGGGACGAACGTCAACGGATACCGACGCCGGTTCACCACCGAAGACAGCAACGGCGCGAACACCACAGGAAGCGCCACCAGAAAACCAACGTTGGTGGCCGTGGTCAAATCAAGGGCGACGTTGCACGTCAGATACGCAAAAGCCATGCATACGGCTGCAGGGATCCAAACGCGCATGCGAACCGACCTCACCTGCCGCACAATGCGCGGTCCGAAAATCAACCCGAAGACGACCACCGCCAAGCCGAAACGAATCGCCAGGCACCACAGAGGCGTGATGCTGTCGTATGCCATCTTCGTAATGGCGTTTCCCGATCCGAAAATAACGGTTTGCAGGACAACGAGGGCCACGTAGGGCCAACGCCTGGTCACATGATTCGTCATGACGCCTCCTTCCCGTAGATAGGACGCGATCGAAAGCGCGCAACGCACCGAAGACCCGCGTCGAAACCTGGCGGCGAACTTTTGCTTGGATTCTTGTCCATCCTACGGGCTGCTTTGGTAAAAGTAAAACGAGAGTGTCTTTACTTAATTTCAAGATATTCTTATGATTCCATGTCAAACGCCTTGTTCGATTGATCAAGAAGAACGAGAATCACCCCAACGGCACAAAAAGGAGCGTTGATGGGAAATCAAAAATACGAAGCGCTGCTGAAAGTGGCCGAAACCGGCAGCTTCAAACAGGCCGCCCATGACCTGGGCTACACGCAGGCGGGCATCAGCTACCTGGTAAACTCGCTGGAGCGCGAATTGGACGTGGCACTGTTGGTGCGCGAGCATGGCGGCGCGCGGCTCACCGCCGAAGGACGGGACCTGCTCCCCTGGATGCAGAACGTCTGCAACGGCGAACGGCAGCTGGAAGCGCGTCTGGCGGAACTCAAGCATCTGGAAAGCGGCATCGTGCGCGTGGCCGCTTTCACCAGCACGGCAACCCAGTGGTTTCCCGGCATAGCCAAAACGTTCCTCGCCCAGCACCCCGGCATCGACCTGCAACTCATCTGCATGGACGACGAAGACGCCTTGGAAGAAGCCGTCCATCGAGGCGATGCCGATTGCGGGTTCTTCGTCTACCCCATCAAGCTGGAGATGGACTCCCTTCCCCTGCGCCACGATCCCCTGCTCGTCGCGCTGCCGCCGAACCACCCGCTGGCCGATGCCGCTCGCTTCCCCGCCCGTTCGCTTGCAAGCGAACCGTACATCCGCCTTCTGAGCGGAACTTCGTCGGAGATGGAAGCGCTGTTCCGCAACAACGGCGTAGAGCCCAGCGTGCGCTTCACCGTAGACAGCGACTACGCGGTGATGAGCATGGTGAGCGCCGGCTTGGGGTTCAGCGTGCTGCCCGACCTCATCCTGCGCAACGCCCCGTTCCCCATAGCCGTCGTGCCGCCCGAAACGGAAACCAGCCGGGAGATCGGCATAGCCGTGCGCTCGATGAAAACCGCCTCGGCGGCGACCAAGTCGTTCCTTGAAACCACAACGCGATGGGTCGCTGCGACCTACGAGCAAGGCGAAGGCTGACGGAACGGCGAGGGCGACGTCGGGCCGACGAAGGCGGCGCCCCTACCCAACAAGCAGCTTGGCGGCGAACAGCGCCAAGACGATGCCGATGATGGGACGCGTGATACGGCTGCCGTCCTTGGCGAACAGGCGCGCGCCCAGCAGATTGCCCGCGATGTTGAACGCGCCGGCCGCCAAACCAAGGGGCAGCAGCACCACCCCGTTGATCAGGAACACCGAAAGAGCCGCCAGATTGGTGGCCAGATTGACGGCCTTCGTCGTGCCGTTCGCTTCACGCAGGCCCATGTGGGCGACGCCTGTCAGCAACAGGATGAGAAACGTTCCCGTGCCCGGCCCGTAAAACCCGTCGTACACGCCTACGACCAGCGCAATGCAAGCCGTGAACATCGCCGTTTGGCGCATGGGCCTCTCGTCGCCCGCATGGCGATCAAGGTTCTTCGTCCGCAGCACGTAGAAGGCGACCACGGGCAGCGCCGCCAACATGAGCCCCTTGATGACGGCCTCGTCGGTCATGAGCGCCAGATTGCTTCCACACAGCGACCCCGCCAGCCCGCACGCGACTCCGACGGCCACCAAACGAGGCACCAGGTACCCGCTGCGCGCGAAACGCCACGTAGCGGCCAGCGTGCCCATGCTGCTCGAAAGCTTGTTCGTGCCGATAGCCTGATGCACCGGCAGGCCCGCGAACAGATACGCCGGAATGGATACGAGGCCTCCGCCACCTGCAACGGCGTCCACGAAGCCCGCCAGCAGGGCCAGCGGGCAGACGATCAGAAACTCCACGGCGGCGCGCTACCGTCCTTCGATGGAAGCGGCGCCGTCCAGACCCGCATCCGCGGGTTGATCGGCATCGAACACGGAGCGATCCAGCGCACCGTTGGCGTTCGCCACGATAGTGGTCACCACCGCGTCGCCGGTCACGTTGATGGCGGTACGGCCCATGTCGACCAGGCGGTCCACGCCCATGATCATGGAGATGCCCTCGGCCGGAAGCCCGACCGCGCTGAACACCATGGCCAGCATGATGGTTCCCACGCCCGGCACGCCCGCCGTGCCGATGGATGCCAGCGTTGCCGTGAGGATCACGGTCAAATACCCCGTAGCCCCCAGGTCGATGCCGAACGCCTGCGCCGCGAACACCACGGCCACGCCCTGCATGATGGCCGTGCCGTCCATGTTGATGGTAGCGCCGAGCGGAACGGTGAAGCTTGCGATCCGGGGATTCACGCCCACCTTCTTCTCAAGCGTTTCCATGTTGAGCGGGATGGTCGCATTGCTGCTGCTGGTGGAAAACGCGAACGCCAGCACGGGCAGCATCTTGCGCAGAAAGCGCAGCGGGTTCAGACGCGTGAACACGAACAGCAGCGCCATGTACACCACGCAAAGCTGTATGCCAAGGCCCAGATACGTGCCGCCCACAAATTTGAACACCGGCACCACCGCATCGAAGCCCAGGTTCGCGAACGTGCGCGAGATCAGGCAGAACACGCCAATGGGCGCCACCTTTAGAACCAAGCCCACCATCTTCATCATGATGACGTTGAACTGTTCGAAGAAGCGCTTCACCACATCGACCTGCTCGCCCAATTGGCCCAAGATCACGCCCAGGATGAGCGCGAAGAAAATGATCTGGAGCATGGTGCCGTCCGCAAGCGCCGTGAACACGTTGCTGGGAATGATGTTCAGCAAGGTGGTTGTAACGCTGGTAGGCTCGGCGCTGGAAGCCTCTTGCGCATGGATGGCGCTCATGTCGAGGCCGAGTCCGGGATTGATCAGCTGCGCCACGCCCAGCGCCATGACCACGGCCACCGCGGTGGTAAGCAGATACAGCAAAACCGTGAGCCCGCCCACTTTTCCCAGCGCTTTTCCGCTGCCGATGGACGCCGCCCCGCACACGATGCTGCAAAACACCAGCGGCACCACCAGCATTTGCATAAGCCTGATGAAGCCTTGCCCCACCAAGTAGAACAAGCCTTCTATCAGCACCTCGTCCACCGCCGAGCCGGCAGGCACGCCCATATTGCATGCCACGCCCACCGCGATACCCGCCACAAGCGCGATGAATATCCACCCGGTCAAGCCGATGCACTTGAGAAGAGGGCGCGCTGAAGAACCGTTTTCGGTCATGACGACTCCGTTCTACATTCTTGAGAGGGCGCAGAACATGCGCCGCAATTGCACAAAAGGCTACCTTGCAAGCAGCAGGGGAACTTCCGAACAGCGGGAACACGAGAACGTGGGACGCTGCGCTGCCAGCACGGGCTGCGGGAACATGCCCCACAACGCGGCCGCAGTCGCGCAGCCCGCGCCGTTGCCCGCTTGGATGTCGAAGGGGCTGTCGCCCACGTACAGGCACGATCCGGGCTCGAGATCCATCAATCGACAGCCGTACGCCACGGGACCGGGCGACGGCTTGTGCTCGGGCCAGTCATCGGATCCCACCAGAAAATCGAAGTAGGCGCCCAGGTCGAACCGCTCGAGCCCGCGCATTGCAGGCTCGTGTCGCTTCGACGTGACCACGCCCAGCGGGACTCCTTCGTCTTTCAGGCGGTCAAGCATGTCGACCGTGTCGGGAAAGAGCTTGATGAGGTCGTCGTGGATCACGGCGTTGTGCTCTCGGTACACGCGGCACAGCTCCTCATGCACGGAATCGTCGTTCGTGAAATCCCACATCTGCGTGTTGAGCGGCTGCCCCACCTTAGCCATGAGCGCCTCGTCGGGAACAACCTCGCCGAGCACCGTGCGCGTGGCATAGCGAAACGTGGTCAACAGCAAGTCGTAGGTATCGAGCAGGGTTCCGTCCAGATCGAACAGAACCGCCTGGATGGCACGTTGCACAGCGCCCCTCTTCCTAGATGCACAAGCCGCAGGATCGCCAGGGCGGGATGAGACGGAGGGACGGGGTCAATGACTCATTTTTGAGTCCTGCGGGAAAAATGAGTCATTGACCCCGTCCCTCCGTCTCATCCCTTGGCCTTGGCCCTGCGGGCATTCCTTATTCGAACAAGCTGCCGAAGAGCGAAACCTCGGAGCCCCACACCTTCGAGTTGCGCTGCGCGAATGCAAGCGCGTCGGTCAGCGCGGTCAGGGGGATGTCGCGGCGCGCACCGGTGCTGCGGCGCTTGATCTCCACCTTCTGCTCCGCCAGGCCGCGCTTGCCCACGATGATCTGCAAAGGCCAGCCGATCAGGTCCGCGTCGGCGAACTTCACGCCCGCGCGCTCCTTGCGATCATCGATGACAACCTCAAGGCCCAACCTCGACAGCTCCGACGCCAGCTTCTCGGCTGCGGGCTGCACCTCGTCATCGCCCACCGTCAGCGGAATGACGCACACATGAGCAGGGGCGACGGCCAGCGGCCAGCTGATGCCGTGCTCATCGTTGTGCTGCTCGACGATGGCGGCCATGGTGCGCGAAACGCCCACGCCGTAGCAACCCATGAGGAAAGGCTGCTCGGTGCCGTCCTCCGTCATGAAGGTGGCGCCCATGGAGCGCGAATACTTGTCGCCCAGCTGGAACACCTGGGAAACCTCGATGCCGCGCGCGCCTTCCAGCGGCAGCCCGCAGGTCGGGCAGCTGTCGCCGGGACGCACGATGCACAGGTCGGCCCATTCGTCCACCTTGAAGTCCACGCCCAGCTGCGCGCCCACGTAGTGATAGCCGTCTTCGTTCGCGCCCACGACCCACTTCGGAACCGCTTGCAAGCTGCGCGCGGCGATCACGTATGCATCCTCGGGCAGGCCTACCGGGCCCATCGAGCCCTTGTGCAAGCCGAAAGACTCCATGTCCTCGTCGGTCAGCAGCGTGAACCCGCCGGCCGCGCGCGCGGCCTTGATCTCGTTGAGCTCGTGATCGCCGGGCACGAACATGACCACCAGCTTGCCTTCGTCGTTCTTGCCGGAAAGCGCCTTCACCGTCGAGGACTCGGGGATGTCCAGGAACGCAGCCAGCTCGGCGATGGTGTGGACGTCGGGCGTGGCAACCTTCTCCATGGCCGGAACGTCGTAGACGGTCGGGCGAGCCAGGCAGTCGCCGGCCTCGGTGTTCGCAGCATACCCGCACGAGCAATGGACGAGCTCCGCTTCGCCAGCCTCGGCAAGCGCCATGAACTCGCAGGTCACGCTGCCGCCGATCTGGCCCGGGTCGGCCTCGACCGGACGATAGTCAAGGCCCATGCGATCGCAGATGCGGCCGTACGCCTCGCTCATCTCATCGTAGGTCTTCTGCAGCGACTCCTGGTCGGCATGGAAGCTGTACGCGTCCTTCATGATGAACTCGCGGCTGCGCAGAAGGCCGAAACGCGGGCGGATCTCGTCGCGGAACTTCACCTGGATCTGGTACAGCGAAAGGGGCAGCTGCTTGTAGGAGCGCAGTTCGTTGCGCACCAGCGCGGTCAACAGCTCTTCATGGGTGGGCCCCAAGCAGAACTCGTGATCGTGACGGTCCTTCAGGCGCATGAGCTCGGGGCCGTAATCGTTCCAACGGCCGGACTCGTGCCACAGCTCCGCCGGCTGCAGCGCGGGCATCATGATCTCCTGGGCGCCGATCGCGTCCATCTCCTCGCGCACGATATCCTCGACCTTGGACAAGACGCGCTTGCCCAGGGGCAAAAACGTGTACACGCCCGATGCCGTCTTGCGAATGAAACCGGCGCGCAGCAGCAGCTTATGGCTGGCTATCTCCGCGTCAGTCGGGTCCTCCTTGAGCGTGGGGGCGTACAACTGGCTCATGCGCATGATGTTCGAATTCGTCATAGCTTTCCAATCTCCTCCATCAAAGCGTCCACGATGGCTTCTTCCTTCACCTTGCGGACGACCTTTCCCTGTAAAAACACCACTCCCGATCCCTTGCCGCACGCAACGCCGATATCGGCATCGGCGGCTTCGCCAGGCCCGTTCACCACGCAGCCCATGACCGCCACTTTGAGCGGCTTGTCCAGCCCCGCGATGCGATCCTCAACCTGCCGTGCCATGCCGATAAGGTCGACCTGGCAGCGACCGCACGTCGGGCAGCTGATGAGCTCGGGAGCGCGACGGCGCAGATCAAGCGCCGCGAGCAGCGTCCAACAAGCACGAATTTCCTGCACAGGATCGTCGGTAAGCGAGATGCGCAGCGTGTCGCCGATACCCTCTTCAAGAAGAATCCCCAGCCCGCACGCGCTCTTGATGGCACCTTGAAACGTGGTGCCCGCCTCCGTGACGCCAATGTGCAGCGCAACGTCCGGAAGCTTTTCGCTGAGAAGGCGGTACGTGCGCACCGTGGTCATCACGTCGTGAGCCTTCGCGCTTACCACCAGGTCCCGAAAGCCGCGGCTTTCGCAGTAGCGTGCATAGTCAACAGCCGAAAGCGCCAGCTTCTCAGGTTGCGAAAGATCCTCGCGGGCCGCAACGGCATCGTCGAGCGATCCGGCGTTCACGCCGATGCGGATGGGAATGCCCGCCTCGCCCGCGGCGTCGAGCACGGCATCGGTCTTGGCCAGCCCGCCGATATTGCCGGGATTGATGCGCAGCTTCGCCGCGCCGCGTCGCGCCGCTTCAACCGCGATGCCTGCGTCAAAATGAATGTCGGCCACCACGGGCAACGGGGACTCCTCGCACACGGCCTGAAACGCATCGAGACAGGCGCGGCGCGGGATGGCCATGCGCACGACCTCGCACCCCGCTTCGGCCAGCGCCCGGATTTGGGCCAGGTTCGCAGACACGTCGTCGGCCGGCGCGTTGAGCATTGACTGCACGACAACGGGCGCGCCGCCTCCCAGCGGCACGTTGCCGACCATCACCCGACGGGTGCGTTCGTTCGGTTTGGCGTCGATCGCCATCGTTTCTCCGTTTCTGATCCCCGCCGATCGCGAACGCGATGCGGCAGAATCGCGCCCGGCTCCAAAGGACACGGGGCGCACGAGTGCATTGCAGGTTATTCTACCGCTGATTGACCGTTCGGCGGAGCAAATGCACAGGGATTTCGCGGAGCGCGTGCATTACGCGCCGAAGCCGACGCCCGATATGATCCTTTGAATGTCCTGATTCGCCATCACCAAGAAGAAGCACACGAACAGCGCCATACCCGCCATCGAAAGGTAGTTGAGGGCCTTCATGGACACCGTGCGGCGCGCAAGCTTCTGGAACAGCTCGATGACCAAACGGCCTCCGTCAAGCGGCGGGATGGGCAGCAGGTTCATGATGCCGAGCGATACCGAAATAGCCGCAAAGAATTGGAGGATGTTGACCAGACCTCCCTCGAATGCGTCTTTCGACATGACTGCGATGCCGATAACGGACGAGGAATTGGACATGGTTTCGGCCGCAGTTGCCGGATTGAACAGGCCCGCGATCAGTTGGATCACCATGCCGATGTACGAAAATCCCATCTGGATAGCCTGAATCGGCCCCACCACCACATGCTGCAACACGCCCGTGGTCGGATTCTGCATATCGATACCGACCACGGAGAACAGCACGATGAACAACAGCACGGCGAACAGCAAGTTCACGGCAACGCCCGCTACCAGAATGATCGCGCGCTTCCAAAACGGCAGGCTGCGATACTGCTGCCGGTACTCGGATTCGAAGAATGCATGCGGATCCGAAACCGGACGCGCTTCGCCGAGCGCACCCGCAACCGGTTCGGGAAGGCCGGCGACGCGGGCGGCCTTGACCTGCTTCTTCGTGGGGACGTACTCCGGCGTTCGATACGTGTTGTACTGGTCCTTCTTCGAGGGGCCCACGATAGACCCCCATTCGACCAGCTCTTCGAGCGCTTCGTAGGCTTCGTCATCGGTAATGCCGCAATCGGCTGCAATATCTTCCATGTTGGCGGTGCCGCGTCGATACAGAGCGGCCAGGACCTGCTCAAGATGAGGGCTCATCTCGCCCGGCTCCATGCCGCACACCTTTGCGTATCCGCCCAAGAGAATGGGCGTGACGCCGAACTTGGTGCCCCACTTGGTGAAACCGATGCTGGGGCCAGGCAGACCCAGCATGAACTCGGTCACGCGCACGCCGAAGGCACGCGCCGCCAGGTAATGGCCGCCCTCGTGGATGAACACGAGAAAGCCCAGCACCAGCGTGGCGTACACGATCATGAGGATTACGTCCATATGCACAGCTCCTATGCGCTAACGGCCCCGCTCCTGCAGCATGCAACGCTGCATCCGAGGGCCGGCAATGTGTCATGCCCCAGTATAAAGTGAAACCGCAAAGGAGGCATTTTCAAACGAGAAACCCACGAACCTCCCGCGAAATCTTCGCGAGCAAGCCCGACGCCAGTACGCCGCATTGCCCCACGGCAGCGTTCGCGTATTTCCGACGCAACCTCCAACCTGGTAAAAAGAGCCGGTTCGAGACGACTCCAGGGCAGCGCCGACAGATCCGCGCGGTCACATGCACGCTCGAGCGATTCGACAACCACAGCGACATCGGCTGTCGCTTCGATTTCGATAAGGCGAGTCGCCCGAACGAAGAAACCCGCAAAGTCAATGATGGCATACCGGAATGGATGACGGAAGCGTTTGGCTCGACGCCCGCTCGCAGCCGCTTCGACGGTGCGCCCGGCGTGGCCATGCCCGCACTTGCGCGCCCGTGCACTTGCGGGCCCGTGCGCTCGCGCGCTCGCACGCTCGATTCTTCTCGAAATGTTGCGGTCGAAGGGTACGTCAAGACCCGCCCGTTAACAATGGGCATCTGCGACCAGGCAAAACGCACGACCGTATTTAACGCCGCCTTTCTGTATGTCCCTCGAACGCAACATTTGGAAAAGAATCGCACAGAGAGCAAGCTCGGCCCGATCAACCTTCGTCGACCGCAAGCAAAGCAGCTATCGACTTCGGCGCGCTACATCGTTTTCCACTGCGGCGCGCATGCGTATCCATTGCGGTTTCCACCGTGGCGTGCGCACGTGCGCACGCTGCAGATCCGGTTTGGCAAAGGGAGCGTTTCAACGCTTTGACCTGGCTTGTTGCGTTCAACGGCCAATATCCGGGCAACGCGCGCTGGATTCCTGCTAGGTTTTGGCTAGATTCCGAACAGGTTTCTGCTAGATGCACGTTAGAACCACGCTAGATCCGCGCTGGAACCAGCCGAGAAACGAGCGAGCTCCACGATAGATCGCGCAAACATTTCGCTGGACGCACGTCATCTGCGCGCAAGATGGCGCAGCTAAGATAGTGCCAGCGGATCCGCACAACGAAATACAAGCCTCCACCGAGAAATCGAAAGGGCGACGCATGCCTGAGATCAGCTTTTTCTACGGGATCAAAATTATGATTTACCACGAATCGAACGCCCCGCATCACAAGCCGCACTTTCACGCTTCCTACGGCGAATACGAAGCGGTATACTCGATCGAAGGGGGCCTGCTTGCAGGCGGCCTTCCCCCGCGCCAGGCAAAACTCGTCGTAGCTTGGGCGGCTCTTCACATGCAGGAGCTTGATGACAATTGGTATCTAGCCAGCTCGAACAGCACCTGCTTCCGCATCGATCCGCTGGTTTGAGGAGAACGCGATGAAGTGGCATCTCGACAAGCACATCACTGACTTCGGATTACTCGAAAACGGCTCGATCGCCATCGACTGGAACGATGGGAGGCGAAGCGTATTCGATCCAAGCCCTTATCTTAAAAATGATTTTATGGGCGAGTTGACCAACCGGGAGTACTTCGAAACCGCTTACGCACTAGGCCACGGACGAGGCATAGCCTGGCCAAGAAACCAAGACTTCGGAGCTGGTTTTCTGTATAACGAGTCTTCGACCGTCGAACGAGAAGAGCCGCTGCCCCCACGAGGGCGGCGAATGATATGGAATCCCAGTAAACGCATCGAACAAGTGCGACCCTTCCCTGAAGGCGACAAGATCCTTACTAGCTGGAACGATGGGAGTTCGCGCATCTTCAGCACATGGGCCCATGCATCCAGCGACAGCATAGACAAGCTTGCCGATCGCGCTTACTTCGCGCAAGCAAAGGTGTCTCCCGAACAAGATGCGGTGATCTGGCCCGATGGGATGAGCTTCCCCGCTAAAACGCTATACGAGCAGGCCGCGCTGGAGGGCTAGCGAGCTTCGATCCATCGACGCGCTTCCTGGCGAGCCCAAGCGTCCACGGTTTCCAGCTGATCAAGGCTCTCGACCCGCTGGACGCCGGCATGCTCATGCGCATCCATGACGGCTTCGACGCATTCCGCAATGCCTAAATAGGTTCCCTCTTCGGCCAAGAACGCGGCAACGGCAACCTCGTTCGCGGCGTTCATGACGCACGGCAGCGTACCGCCCGTACGCCCCGCATGATACGCCAGGTCAAGGCAACGGAACGTATCGGTGTCGGGCGCAGCGAACTCAAGCGCGCCCAACGTGCGGAAGTCAAGCGGCGCAACCGGAGCGTCCCAGCGCTCGGGATACGACAGCGCGAACTGGATGGGAATGCGCATGTCGGTGGTGCCGAGGTGCGCCTTCACGCTGCCGTCGGAAAACTCCACCATGGAATGAATGGCGCTTTGAGGCTGCACCACCACTTCGATCTTGTCGTAGGGCATCGCGAACAAGTGATGGGCCTCTATGACCTCGAGTCCCTTGTTCATAAGCGTGGACGAGTCGATGGATATTTTCGCCCCCATGTTCCAGGTGGGATGAGCCAGGGCCTGAGCAGGCGTGATGCAGGCCAGATCGGCACGTGCGCGCCCACGGAACGGGCCGCCCGAAGCGGTCACCCACAGTTTCGACACCTCGCGCGCGTCCTCGCCGAGCAGGCACTGATAGATCGCCCCATGCTCGGAGTCGATGGGCATGAGCGCCCCCGCAGGGCCCTGCGCAGGAGCCGTTCCCGCAGCTCGACGCTGCTCGTCAACGCGCGCAGCCAGGGGCATGATGAGATCGCCGCCCACCACAAGCGATTCCTTGTTCGCCAGCGCAAGCACCTTGCCCGCCGCCAGCGCCTCGTAACTGGCGCGCAAGCCCGCAGCCCCCACCAGGGCGTTTACCACAATGTCGGCTTCGGGCAAGCAAGCTAGCCGAGCCACCGCGTCCGCGCCGAACCCGAGCGAGCCCTCGCTTCGCTGCGCAACGGCTGCCGCCAACGATGCGGGAGCGCCCGATTTGCTGCGCACGGCTTCGCGCAGGTCGTCGGCGACGGTCGCGGCGGCCAAACGTTCATCGCCCACGGCCAGATGGCGCACGCCGAATTCCCGAGCCTGATCCAGCAGGTCGGCAGCACGGGACCCAACCGCCAAGCCGACAAGTTCCAACTGGTCGGAATGACGTCGGACCACGTCGAGCGTCTGCGTGCCGATGGACCCGGTCGAACCCAAAACCACAATGCGCTTCATGCGCTCCTCCTCCAGCAACGAACTCATCCGCAAGCCAAACGAAAACCCTCAAGCCGCCGACAGCGCGCACACGCCGCCGGTGCCGATCGCAACGCAAAGCCCGCTCGACCGCGGTCGAGCGACACCGAACGACGCGACGGCTCCTTAATAAGGAATGCAGCCCCCTCCGACCAACAGGATGGCCGAAGTCACGGCAACCAAGAACAGCGAATCGCACCGATCGAGCAAACCGCCATGTCCCGGCATGATGGTGCCGGAATCCTTGAAGCCCGAATTACGCTTGATGCGGCTCTCAGCCAAATCGCCGAGCACACCCATCAATCCGCTGATCAGGCCAAACACAAGCGCCTGCGGAATAGACATGGTCACACCCGGAATAAGCGTCAGCAAACACCAGAACACGGCAGAGCCCGCCAAACCGGCAATAAAGCCTTCCCAGCTTTTCTTGGGGCTGGTGCGCGGCGCCAGCTTGTGCTTGCCGAACTTGCTGCCGACCAGGTAGGCGAACGAATCGTTCGCCCAAACGCTCAAGAACACGCCCAAGGCCAAGATGCCGCCCCATGGTTGCGGGAGCGCCGTGCGAATAACGACCAGGCCGGACAGCAGCATGCCGCAATACGCCGCGCCGAAAAAGCTGACTCCCACATCGGGCACGCGTGCCCGCGTCCAGAACACGTACCACACGATAAGCGCCAGAAGCAGCGCCAAACTGACGTACACCGCACCGTCGAGCCCCAGGAAAAACACGCTCAGCGGATACAGCATGGCCGCGATGATGCCGAGCATCTCGTTGGGAAGCTTCGCATCCGAGCGCAGCATGTAGTAGAACTCGCCCGCCGTGATGCCGGCCGTCGCAACGAGGAACGCCACCGTGGTCCACTCGCTGGCCAGAATGCACACCACGGACAACGCCACGTACACGAACCCCGTGCGGAAGCGCACCTGCAAATCGGTGGCGTTCTTCAGCTTCTTCGGCGTCTTTTCGTACGCGAAGTCCTTGATGCGCTCGGTGCGTCTGCGGTCGCCCTCGGTCGACCGGCCGTCGGGCCGCTCATCCACTTACTTCACCGCCCCGAACCGTCGATCGCGGCCCTGGTACTCGAGCAGCGCCCGCAACAATTCGTATCGGTTGAAATCAGGCCAGAGCACGTCGGTGCACACGAATTCGGAATAGGCGATCTGCCACAGCAGGAAGTTCGATACGCGCATTTCGCCGCTCGTGCGAATGAGCAGGTCGGGATCGGGGATATCCGCCGTGTACAGATGGCGCGACAGCGTCTCTTCCGTCAGCGGACCGGGCGTGCGGCCCTCGCGCAGCGCGGCATGGGCATCGTCCATGTAGGACTGCATGGCGTCGAGCAGCTCTTGCCTGCCCCCGTAGTTCACGGCCACGATCAACGTCATGCCGTCGTTGTCCTTGGTTTTATCCCATGCCTTCGCGAACGCATCGCGCGTTTTCTTGGGAAGCGCATCGGTCTGGCCGATGGTCATGACCCGCACATGCTCCTCATGCAGGCCATCCACCTCGGCCAGCATGGTGGTTGCGAACAGGTTCATCAACCCGATGACCTCGTCTTGGGGCCGGCGCCAGTTCTCGGACGAGAACGAGTAGATGGTCAGATAGCGAACGCCCACGTCAGACGCACAGCGAATAGTCTCGCGCACGGCCTCGATGCCGGCCTTATGGCCGAACAGGCGGTTCTTGCCGCGCTCTTTCGCCCACCGGCCGTTGCCGTCCATGATGACGGCCACATGCTGAGGGACCGACGCAGGATCAAGCTGCGTCGGATCCAGATCCGTCGGCGGATGGGGAAATATGTAGTCCAAAGGCTTGTTCACGCTACCACCTCACAAAAGACGAGAAAGCCGACGATCGTGCGATCGTCGGCTTCGGAGATTTATCCCAGCTTGCGCCGAGCTAAATCTCCATCACCTCGGCTTCTTTCTTCTTGAAGGCCTCGTCCACCTCGGCAACGTACTTGTCGGTAAGCTTCTGGACCTCGGCCTGGGCACGACGCTCGTCGTCTTCGGGGAGATTGTCCTCTTTGACGGAACGCTCGATGGCGGCATTGGCATCCTGGCGCGCCTTGCGCACGCCAACGCGAGCCTCTTCGGCGTAGCCCTTGCACTGCTTCACCAGGTCACGACGACGCTCCTCGGTAAGCGTAGGGAACGGCAAGCGGATGACCGAACCGTCGTTGGAAGGGGTCACGCCCAGATCGCTGGCCAAAATGGCCTGCTCGATGGCGCCCAGCACGCCCTTGTCCCACGGCTCGATGACCAGCATGTGCGCGTCGGGAGCCTTGACGCCCGCCATCTGGTTCACCGGCGTGGGCACGCCGTAATAGTCAACTCGAATGCGGTCGAGCACCATAGCGTTCGCGCGTCCCGTACGAACGGAGGAGAAGTTGTTGCCCAACGAATTGAGCACGCCCTGCATACGCTCCTCAGCCTGCAGCATGATATCGTCGATCATCACTGGTTCCTTTCACCTTGCTTCTTGCAATGCGCCCATCGCAAGAGCGCAGCATTCGTTCGATGGCCTTATTCTACCGTGGTTCCAACGTTTTCGCCCTTCAAAGCCCGTGAAATGTTCCCGTTCACGGTCAGGTCGAACACGATCATGGGCACGTTGTTGTCCATGCACAGCGACGTGGCCGTGGAGTCCATGACGTTGAGCCCCTGCGACAGCACGTCCATGTAGCTGATGCTGTCGTAGCGCTTGGCGTCCGGGTTCTTCTTGGGGTCGCTGTCGTACACGCCATCGACCTTCGTGGCCTTCATGAGCACGTCGACGTCCAGCTCGCACGCGCGCAGGGCGGCCGTGGTGTCGGTGGTGAAGTACGGGTTGCCCGTGCCGGCTGCCAGGATGACCACGCGGCCCTTCTCCATGTGGCGGATGGCGCGGCGGCGAATATAGGGTTCGGAAACTTCTTGCATGTTGATGGCGCTCTGCACGCGCGAGAAAATGCCATGGCGCTCGAACGCGTCCTGCAAAGCCAGCGAGTTCATGACCGTGGCCAGCATGCCGATGTAGTCGGCCTGCGCGCGGTCCATGCCCTCGGCCGATCCGGCCAAGCCGCGGAAGATGTTGCCGCCGCCCACCACCACGGCGAGCTGCACGCCGTCTCGCACGATGTCGGCGATCTGGTCGGCCAGGTCGTCGACCACCTTGGGATCGATACCGTAGCCAACATCCCCCGCCAGCGCTTCGCCGGACAGTTTGAGCAGCACGCGCTTGTACCGATACTCTTCAGACATAGACTCTATCCTCTCGGTGGTCGTTCATTGTTTTGCTTTTAGCCCATCTATAGTACCCGAAAAAGAAACGGCCGCGAAGGCGGTACGATCGTTTTCGGGCATTTCACGCAAAGGACAGACGACGCACCGGCCCTCGCGCGGACGCCTCGCCTCCGATTCGGCCCCGTTCGAGAGGGGAAGCCGCCGCGCATGCGCCCGCAACACACGACGGCCCCCGCATGTGCAGGGGCCGTCGAGAAAGAAGGGCGTCCAGGTTGTTTACGCGGCGTTCTGCTGCGACTCGCCGCTACCGCCGCCGAACAGACGCTCGAGCATGGACTCCTTGGAAGGAGCGCTGTTCTGCTGCGTGGTGGCAGCCTGCGAAGCCTCGTCCGAGCCCAGCGTGACCTCGATCTGCTTGGTCTCGCCTCCGCGGTTCACCTCAAGGGAGATCTTGTCGCCGGGGTTCTTGGCACGAATCCCCAGCATGAGGTCGCTTGCCGAGGCAACGTTCTTGCCGTCAAGCTTGGTGACGATATCGCCAACTTGCAAGCCCGCCTCGGCCGCGCCGGAGCCGGGGTTCACCGCAGCCACGTACGCGCCGCTGTCAACCGCAAGGCCGTAGCGCTGGGCGTTCTGAGCGTTGACCGTGGACAGGGACACGCCAAGCTGTGCATGGGTCGGGGTCTTGCCGTCGATGATCTGCTGGGCGATGTTGACCGCGTAGTTCACCGGGATGGCGAACCCGACGCCGGAGTAGTTGCCGGAGTTCGACGTGATCAGGGTGTTGATGCCGATCAGCTTGCCCTCGGCGTCAACAAGCGCGCCACCCGAGTTGCCGGGGTTGATGGCCGCGTCGGTCTGGATCATGTTCGGATAGATGGTCACTTCGCCCGACCCGCCCTGCTGGGCGTTGCTGTCCATGATCTGAGAGCGGCTGGTGGCCGACACGATGCCCGTGGCGACGGACTGCTCCAAACCGAAGGGGCTGCCGATGGTCATGACCCATTCGCCAATGGTCAGGTTATCGGAGTCGCCAACCTCGACAGGCGTCAGGTTGTTGGCATCCTGGGCCTTGACGACGGCCAGGTCGGAACTGGGGTCGCTTCCCACGACCTTGGCGTCGTAGGTGTCGCCGCCGACGGTCACCTTAAGCGCGTCGGCGCCTTGGACCACATGATAGTTCGTCACGATGTAGCCGTCTTTGGTTAGGACCACGCCGCTGCCCAGCGACGACTGCGTCAAGGTGGACCCGCTTGCGCCGGAGCCGTACATGCCCATGCCGGACTGGTTCGTGTACACGTCGATGGCGGCCACGGAAGGCAGAGCCTTGCTTGCCACGGCCTCGGGCAGCGTCACGCTCTCGCCCTGGGCGTTGATGACGGTGCCGCCCGAGGATCCCAATTGCGCCGGAGCCGACCCGCCGGAAGACGAGCCTGCGCTCGCGGCTTGCCAGATGCCGAACCCGCCCAGCCCGATGACGCAGGCAAGGGCCGCGCCGGCGAATGCCAAGCCGAACGTCCGGCCGCCGTGAGACTTGGCCTGAGGCGTCGACGGCACGGCGGTGTGCTGCGCCGTGGCGTACCCATGACCCGGCTGCTGGTAGTAAGGTTGCTGTCCCGCAGGAGCAACGTGCTGGGCGCGCTCGTCGCCCGGCTTCGGCGGCAAGGGGCTGCCGCTCGGGGTGGTTCCATTGGTTTCGCTCATATGCTTCACGCTCCTTTATTTCGTATCGCGATCACTCGTCTTACGTACTGCTTGTAACGCGGTCACCTTAGCACGCCAAGCTTCTGATCTGGATCGCTTGCACTCAATCGTCATCTTCGCGTCATGGAATTACACCGTTTGGTGTACGTACCGAAACCAAGCCGTACACTGGCAGGTGCAAAGACGCCAACGAAGCGCGAGCCGACCGCACCGCGCCCGCAGCGCAATCGGCAACCGCCCGATCGCACGGTGCGGCGCACCGCGAAAAGCACTCTTCCCTCCGCATCCGGCAACGGCGCGGTATGATACGAGCAACGTAGGCAAACCCCTATCGAAGGAGCGCGTATGGATCAACCCGCCCGCCCGCATCGCACCCTGGCCCAGCGCGCGCAAGAGCTGTATATCCGCATCCTGCTGCGCCTGCTCCCCTTGCTGCTGTCGCTGTTTCGCCATGCATCCAAGCGCATCCAGGCGGAAATAGACTACCTTGAACCTGGCTGCACCTTCATGCTGACGGTCGGCGGGACCGGCCTGTCGTGCGCATGCCGCCGCACCCCCGGCGCATCGTTCAAGCGCGTGCCGCCCGATGCCGTCGCGCAAGACGTGGAGCCGGGAAGCGGCCTTCCCAGCGCCGACGCAAGCGCCGCGACGGTGGATTACGTGATCGCGTTTCGATCGCCCGCCTATGCGTTCGCCTGCTTCTCCGGCGCCATGACGCTGCAGGACGCGCTTGCGCAGCGCGCGTTCTCGACCCGCGGGCCCAACAGCACGGGCGTGGCCCTTACCTACCTGTTCACCGCGCTGCTGAAGATGTTCTTCGGCTGGCGGGCCGCCTATCGCGCGCCGAAGCGCGCAGCCGAAGCGCTCCCCCGCCCGACAGAGCAACGGAAAGGATAGCCCCATGCAAGGTTTCGAATTCAGCTGCCCCACCAAAATAGTCTGCGGCCAGCACGCCCTGGACAAGCTTCCGGTAGAGATCGCCGACCAAGGCATGACGCACCCGCTGGTCATGACCGACGCCGGACTGGTGAAACTGGGCGTTGCCGCGAAGCTCACCGACGTGCTGGATGCCGCCGGCATACCCTACGAGTTGTTCGACCAGGTGCCGCCCGACTCGTCGATGGACGTGGTGAATCAGGTGGCGCAGCTGTACGCGCAGCGCGGATGCGACGGGTTCGTGGCAATCGGCGGCGGATCGGTCATCGACACCACGAAAGGCGCCGCGGCCTCGCTTGCCTGCGAAGGCGTCGACTTCGCCACGCTGCAGGGCGCGGAGATCCTGCAAAACGACATGCCGCCGTTCATAGCCGTGCCCACCACGGCGGGAACCGGCAGCGAGGTTACGCTGGTGGCCGTGGTGGCCGACACGGAAAAGCATGCGAAACTGTCGTTCACGTCCTACAAGCTGGTGCCGCACGTGGCCGTGCTGGATCCCGCGCTGACCGCATCGCTGCCACCGAAACTGACCGCCACCACGGGCATGGACGCGCTCACGCACGCCATCGAGGCGTACACGTCCATTCAGAAAAATCCCGTGTCCGATGCCTTTGCCGTGAAGGCGATCGAGCTGATCGCGCAAAACCTTCCCATAGCGTGCCGCGACGGTCAAAACGAGGAGGCGCGCACCAACCTTGCGCTCGGATCGCTCATGGCCGGCGCCGCGTTCAGCAACGCCATGGTGGGCATCGTGCATGCCATCGGGCATTCGCTGGGCGGGCTGTGCCACATCCCCCACGGGCAAGCCATGATGATGCTGCTTCCCCACTGCGTTGCGTACAACCTGGACACGGGCACGCACGCCGGCCTGTACGGGGAGCTGCTGCCGCACCTAGCGCCGGCCCGCGCCGCGTCTTTAGGCGCAAACGCGTCGGCCGACGCCCGCGACGGGGCTTTCTGCGAGCACCTGTTCGCGCTCAACGACCTGTACCACGACTCCTACGGCGTGCCGCTCAAGCTCTCCGAAATGGGCGTGGAGCACGACCAGCTTGAGGCCGTCGCGCGTCAAGCGCGCTACGACGGCGCCGCGCTGTACAACAAGACCGAGATCACCGTGGATGTTGCGCTGCGCATCCTGGAAGCCGCCTACTGATCGAACCGCGAAGGAGCACCCATGACCACCGCACCCACCTTCGAGAGCATCGCCGACGTCGAGGCGCAGGCGCAGCGCATGCGCGACTTCTTCCAAACAGGCGCCACGTTGCAGGTGGAGTACCGCCGCGAAGCGCTCGTCAAGCTGAAAAGCCACCTCAAGGCGAATGAAGAACGCATTCTGGACGCGCTCCATGCCGACCTGGGAAAAGCCCCGTTCGAGGGCTACGCAACCGAATTGGGCCTGGTCTACGACGAGATCAACACCTGCCTGAAGCACCTGAACTCGTGGGCGCGGCCGCGCCGGGTGCGTACGCCCATCGCGCACTTCCACTCCACGTCGAAGGTGTACCCCAGCCCCCTGGGCACGGTGCTGGTGCTGTCGCCGTGGAACTACCCCGTACAACTGGCGCTTGTGCCGCTGGTGGACGCCATCGCAGCCGGCAACTGCGTAGCGCTCAAGCCTTCCCGCACGTCAAAAGCCACGAGCGAGCTTTTGATCGACCTGTTGGCATGCGTGTTCCCACCCGAGTTCGTGTGCGGGTTCCCCGGTTCGGGTGCTATGAACGACTGGCTTCTGGAAGTGCGCTGGGACCAGATCTTCTTCACCGGCAGCCCCAACGTGGGCCGCACCATCATGGAGGCGGCGGCCAAGCACCTGACGCCCGTGGTGCTGGAGCTGGGCGGCAAGAGCCCCTGCATCGTGGACGAAACGGCCAACGTGAAGCGGGCGGCGCAGCGCATCGCCTGGGGCAAAGGGATCAACAGCGGGCAGACCTGCGTGGCGCCCGACTACTTCCTGGTGCACGAGAACGTGGTGGACGACTTCGTGGCGCAGCTGGACGCAAGCTTTCACCAATACTACGGCAAGAACATCCTCGCATGCGACGAATGGCCGCACATGATATCGCAGCGCCACTTCGAACGCGTCATGGGGCTCATCGAGAATCGCAACCCGGACGCGACGGTGGCGTTCGGCGGCCACGGCGACCCCGAAACGCTGCGCATCGAGCCCACGTGCCTGCGCGGGGTGACGCTCGACGACCCCGTCATGAACGAGGAGATCTTCGGACCCGTGCTGCCCATCCTTACGTACCGCTCGCTCGACCAGGCCTTCGACATCGTGCGCACGTTCGAGAAGCCGCTGGCCTGCTACGTGTTCTCCGACGACCGCGCCGTGCAGGAGCGCGTGGTGCGCGAACTGCCCTTCGGAGGCGCCACCATCAACGACGTGGTCATCCATCTGGCGAACAACCACATGGGCTTCGGCGGCGTGGGAAACTCCGGCATGGGCGCGTATCACGGCAAGACGGGCTTCGACTGCTTCACCCATTACAAGTCGACGCTCAAGAAGGGCACGTGGCTCGAGCTTCCCATCCGCAACCCCCCGTTCGACAGCACGAAGATGAAGCTGCTGAGAATGCTGATGAGGTAAGCCCTCCAAGGCTCCAAGAGGGTACGTCGAAAAACGCGACGGGAGATCAGGAGGCGAGCGCGCCCGGCGGGCGCACGGCATGACGCGAACGGGCGCGGCATGACACGCCCGTTCGCGTCATGCCGTGCGCCCGATCTTTAGGATCGCGCCGTACGCCCGTGCCTTCTGCCAAAAAAGATGAGTTTTACTGGTCCTCAAACAAGGATAATGGCAAGCGACAAGCCTCTGACCAGGCATGATAAAAACCGCCCCTAATCGCATTGCCTCGACAAGGCGAAAAATCGCCGCAAAACTCGATCGTTTTGGCAGAAGGCGCCGATCCTGCGAAGGCGCCGCCGACACGTGACATTGCCGCCGTTAACTTGCCGGCCTTTCCACCAAACAAGCGCAGCGTGCGACCATGCGGCCGATGAGGCCCTACGACGCCCGACACAAACATTCAATGCAAAATCGAAGAGGTTTTGCCGCGGGCGAAACGATTCGGCATCGTGCGACGTGTTCGATATGAAGAGGCCCTGCGAACGCCTGCCGGGCTGCTTTCAACATCGACCGACAAGCTGGCAGCACGCCCAGCTCGAGAGAAAGATGCCGCATGACCGTCGAACAGCCTCGCAGGCGCACATTGCGCGCCCGTTGCGCCCCGCGCCGCCGTCGACCGCTCGTCCGGCAGGCCCTCCCTCGCGCACGATGTGAACGTCCGATATTCAATCGGCAGCGCAACCGCCGGACAGCCGTGCGCCTATGCGCTTTTGCGACGGCGCTGCTGATCGCGGGCGCGGTATCGTTTTCCCTGCTGACCTCTTCGCGCGCAGCCGCCGACGTCCACTCCGAAGAGCGGGCCACGCAGGACGTGGCCGCCTTGCAAGCAGACTCCTCTTCCATGACGAGAGCCGTATCGTTCGACGTGCCCGCGCTCCAGCAGAACCCCGAGCTTCCCACTGGCTGCGAATCGATCGCGCTGACCAACGCGCTGCTGTCGCTTGGGTTCGAACTCGACAAAACCGAGATCGCCGATGCATGGCTGCCCCGTAGCGACAGCGACTTCGTAACCGCGTTCATGGGCGATCCGCATGCAACCGACGGTCACAGCTGCATGGCGCCGGCCATCGTCCGGACCGCCAACGCGTACCTTTCCGCGCAGGGATCCCCTTTGGGGGCATTCGACCTTACCGGATCGACGATCGAAGAGGTGCTTGACGAGGTTGCCGCCGGAAATCCCGTCATCGTCTGGTGCACGATAGGGCTTGAAAGCCCGGGCGACGCCTATCGGGTCGAACAGGCGAACGGCCGCGTCTATCGACTCTATCCGAACAGCCACTGCGTTGTAGCGAGCGGCTACGATCTGCATAAGGGCACGGCGCTGATCAGCGACTCGCTCGTCGGGCAAACGAAGTGCAGCTTGCAGCAGCTGACCGCACGCTACTACGAGCTAGGCGCCCAAGCCGTAGTCATCAAGTAGCAGAATCGCGCCGCCTTGCCCTCCCCTTCGCACGCCGCGAACGGCGTTCGACGCTACAAGCGAGCTGCATCCTCCTTGCGCCTCGCGCGCAGCTTGGCGATCTCTTCGGCGTAGCCCGCCAGATCAGGGTTGGGCGTTTCCAGGTAGAACGGCAGGTCGCGCAGCTTCGGATGGTTCGTCACCGCGGCAAGGGCCTCGAAGCCAATCTGCCCCTCGCCGATGCGCGCATGACGGTCCTTATGCGAACCGCACGGGTTCAAGCTGTCGTTCAGATGGATAGCGCGCAAACGGTCGAGACCGATCACGCGGTCGAACTCCGCCAGCACGCCATCCAGATCTCCCGCAATGTCGTAGCCCGCATCCCATACATGGCACGTGTCAAGACACACGCCCACATGATCTTGCAGTTCGATCTGCGCGATGATGGCGGCCAGCTCCTCGAACGTACCGCCGACCTCGCTTCCCTTGCCCGCCATCGTTTCAAGCAGAAGCGTGGTGGTCTGATGAGGCAGCAACGAGCGGTTGAGCGCGTCGGCTATCTTGCCGACGGCAACCTCAACGGGCTGCCCCACCGCGCTGCCCGGATGCATGTTGTACAGCTGATGCGGCGTCTCTTCCATGCGCACCAGGTCTTCGGCCAAAACCATGAGCGCGAAATCGCGCGTCTGCTGCTTGTCGGATGCCGGGTTCAAAGTGTAGGACGCATGGGCCAGTATGCGCACGATGCCGTGCTCTTCCGCATATGCGGCATAGGCCGCAACGTCCTTCGGGTTGATCTCCTTGGCCTTCCCGCCGCGCGGATTGCGCGTGAAGAACTGGAACGTGTTGGCGTCGATGGATATGGCGGATTCGGCCATTTTGAGATAGCCTTTGGCGCTCGATAGATGGCATCCGATGGTGAACATATATGATTCCTTCCAAGCAGCAATTTCAAATGCCATGGTACCAGAATCCGGAGATCATGCGGGACGCTCCGCAAGATCGCAACGAAACGGAAGCCTTGCCGGGTGCGGCGCTCCCGGATGCATCCCAACCGAACGCATCCGAGAGCGCCGAGCACGCTTGCAAATCGGGCCGGGAGCGCGTCGGTCGAGTCGGCGCATCGGTCGAGCCCATCGAGGGCGCACAGCCCTCACCCTGCACGATTTTCACCGCAATGTTGCGCGCCGATCAGCCCAATTCGACGCTCTGCTCTCACGAACTGGGGAAACGAAACGCCAGCATGACGAAGAGCCGACGAAGAAGCCCATGCAGGCCGAAATACGCAACATTCCTGTAAGAATTGCACAGGAAAGCACGAGCCGACCCACCGCCACCGTTCGAATCCTCCGGTTGCGCAGCGAAAGCCTCCAAAGGCCGCCGATGCCCCGCGATCAGGCTACTGGACGGCTCCCAAGACAAGCGCCGCCGCCACCAGAAGAAGGCATGCGGCAAACGCGACCGCGTCCCGCGCTGCAAAGGGGTACTCCTTGTAGCCGCTGGCCACAGTGCGCAGGTTGAAGCCGCGAACCTCGGCCGCAATGGCCGAGCTGTTCGTCTTGCGCACCGACGACACCAGCAAAGGCACGCACAGCGGCACCATGAGGCGCACCTTGCGCACGATGCCGCCCGCGTCGAACTCCACGCCGCGGGCCGTCTGCGCTTCCATGATGCCCTTCATGTCGTTCATGAACACGGGAATGAAATGAACGGTCGACGTGAACGTGAACGCATAGCGATACGGCACGCGCAGCACCTTGACCACGGCATTCGACAAATCGGTGAGCTTCGTCACGTACAGAACCAGGAACAAGGGAACCGCCGCCGCGATGAGGCGCACGATGGTGGTCAACGCCGCCATCAACCCGCCGGTCCCAACGTAGCCCCACGGCAAAGGCAGCAAGACCGCGCCCGTCGGCGTGGTGAGCACTTGGATGACAGCCAGGATAAGCGAGAAAAAGAACACCGCCTTCGCCAAGCCGAGAGCCTGGCGAACCATGCCGCATGCGGCAGCCAACGCGAAATCGAACGCGAGCACCGCAGCCAAAAACACCAGGTTCCCCGTGCAGAAGCAGGCTACCGACAACAGCAGCGCGCACGCCAGCTTTGCCACGGGATTCATGCGATGCAGGAAGCTGTCGCCCGGCACGTACTCCAAAAAGCCGCCCATCATCGGTCCCCTTTCCGGGTTTCGACGCGGTCCGAAGCGCCTGCCAGCGCCGCCACCGCAGCCTCCATTTCGTCCAACGTATCAGCATGGCCAACGCCTGCGGCGGCCAAGTCCGCACGGCAAGCAGCCAACCCAAGGGACACCGCCGTCACCTGGGGCGGCACAAGCGAAGCCCGCTCAAGCGTAGCCCGATTGCGCAGCACGTCGAACGTACGGCCGTCATCGACCACCCGTCCGTCGTCCATCACGATCACGCGCTCGGCGTAGTCGGCCACCACTTCCATGTCATGGCACACCATGATCACCGTGGCGCCCTGCTCGTGCAGGTCCCGCACGGCCTCCATCACCTTCACGCACTCGCGATAATCCAGCCCCGTCGTGGGCTCGTCCAAAACCAAGACGCGCGGCCCGAGCACGATGACCGACGCAAGCGCCAGCAATTGGCGCGCCCCGCGATTCAGCAAAAACGGGTCGTCGTCAGCGCGAAACCCGAACGAGCGAACCGCCTCGTCCACGCGAGCCTGCGCATCGGGACCGTCTTCGCCGAGCGCCTTGAAGCCGAACAGCAGCTCGTCGCGCACCGTTCCCGAGCAGATCTGCCGATCGGGATTCTGGAACAGGAAGCCCACCGTGCGCGCAAGCTGGCTGGTTTTGAGATCGGTCGTGGGGGCGCCGTCGACCAGAACCTTGCCCGCATCGGGCTTCAACAAGCCGTTCATCAGGCGCATCGTGGTCGATTTCCCCGCACCGTTCGTTCCGGCAAACGCTACGAACTCCCCTTCTCGGATAGAAAAGCTCACCCCTTTGAGGATGGGCAGCGTCTCGTCGTAGGACGCATGCACGTCGCGAAACTCTATCATGCCGTCGCCTCCTTTCCGGCAACCGTTCCCGAATCCGCCTTCGGCAGCAATTCGGCCAACGCCGTCGTCGCTTGTTCCACGTTGCGGCAAAGCGCGCCGCGATACAGGCCGCGCTTGCGCAGCCTGTTCATGAGCGATGTCGAACGCGGGCAGTTGACGCCTATGTCCAACAGCTCGTCGCTGTGCTCGAGCACCTCTGCGGGCGGCGCGGCGAACCGCACCGAACCCTCGTCCATGATGACCAGCAGGTCGGCGTATTCGGACAAAAGGGCGATCTTCTGCTCGACCACCACCACGGTGGTACCGTGCTCGGACGCGTAACGCGCCAGCAAGTCGAACACGGCGAGCGAGCTGGCCGGGTCCAGCTCGGCCGTAGGCTCGTCCAAAACCAGCACGCGCGGACGAAGCGCCAGGATGGACGCGATGGCCACCTTCTGCTTCTGGCCGCCGGAAAGCGTGGCTATCACGCGGTCGCGCAGGTGGGAAATGCCCATCGCATCCAAAGCCTCCGCCATGCGCGGCTCGATCCGATCACGGGGAACGCCGAAGTTCTCCAGCCCGTACAGCATCTCGTCTTCCACCACCGACGACACCATCTGGCTGTCGATGTCCTGGCACACGCTCCCCACCAGGCGCGACAGATCGGTTAGATCGGTGTCCACGGTATCCAGCCCGTCGATGAGCACCTCCCCGTAGAAATCGCCGGGATAGCAGTGCGGGATGATGCCGTTCAGCGCGTACGTAAGCGTGGACTTGCCCGAGCCCGCTGCGCCCGTAATGCCCACGAACGCGCCATCCGGTATGGTCAGATTCACATCCAGCACGGTGGGGGCAACTCCCTCGCGATAACGGAAACTGAAATCTCGTATCTCTATCATGATGGTATTCCTTCATGCTCTCTGCCCGAATCGGGCTACTTCTTCAACACTTTCTGCAAGGGAAGAACCAGTATCTGCACGAGCGCCGCGTTGAACGCCGCCGTTCCGAACACCATGATCGCGTAGCTGACCACGGCCACCACCAGGTCTATGCCGTTCATGGCGGCCAGCAACAGCACGAACGTATAGCCCGACACCACCGTGGACACGAACGCCGCAACGGCGGTGCCCACGTTGAGGCGGCCCACCTTCATGGGGATCAGCACCAGCAAGCCCATGGTCAGAGCGCCGAGCGCCTCGGAGGGGATGTTCAGCCAAGGCGTAGCGCTCAGCAAGGGGATCTGGCAGATCAGGCCAGCCAGCAGACCCACCACCAACGCCTGCGAAGGCTTCGGCCGCGTAAGCGCAATGGCCAGGCAGTACATGGCTATGATGAAGTTGGGCTTCATGCCTGCGAACGTGAGCACGCTGCCCACCGTCAGCTTGAGTACCGCGCCCGCTGCCAGCAGCACGGCTATCAGGATGAGATCCTGGGTGGTGAGGCCCGCCTTCTTCTTTGGGACGGGCATCTCGCGCAGCCGGCCTTTCGGCACCGGTATGGCGGATGCCGCTCCGCTTTCCTGACAACGATCCATGTTCGCTTCCTTCCTCTACGCGTCCGCGCACAAAAAAAAGACCTGTCCTTTACGTATAAAGGACAGGTCTTCAACCTGCGGTGCCACCTTTATTGGCCTCGATTTCGAGGCCCTCTCATGAGCATGCCATCACATGCTCCGCCTTTAACGCAGGCTCACGGTCCGGATACTCGGTCGGCTTGATCGCTTGCGCGCCGCGCCTCCCTTTCCCCTTTCCCTCAGCGATCCATATACCATCCAGCTTACTGCGGGAATCTCAGCTGCGCCCGCTCTCTGTGAGTGCTCATGATGGCTTGTCTTTCGCCTCATCGGTTTCAAGGTATTCAGTTGTGGCGCATACTTTAGCATAACGTTGGGAAAAAATGGCAAGGGATTTTTCGAAATCGGGAACGGGGCAAAACGGGGCAAAACGGGGCGAAACGCGCGAGGGTGCGCGAGGACGGGACGGGACGCCACCTACCTCGGCAGCGTCCCGAAAAAAGCGCCCCGCATCAACAAGCGCCCCGCATCAACCGCCTCCGCCTTTAGCGCCCGACACGGCGTCGTCGCGCGGCAAGCGCCAGAGCGCAGATCAGCCCCGCCGCCGAAAGCGCGACGACCGCCACCGCAGCAAGCGCCCCGTCACCGGTGGACGCGAGCGGCTTCGGGTCGGGCTGCGCCTGCGGCGCCATCGGCGGCGTCGGCTCGGATCCGCCGCCTGGCGCAGGGCCGGGGCCGGGCCCGACGGCGGCGAACCGAGCGGTCAACGTCACATCGGCCGTCACGGGCTGCCGATGAACGGCCTCTTCGTCAACGAGCGAGCCGTCTTGAGCGTACCATCCCTCAAACGAATAACCCTTGTCAGGCGTTGCGGCCCACGTGACCGTATCGCCCAAAACCACGTGCTCTACCTGCGACGACGCGCCCGTCAAGCCATCTTCCGCACGCGTCTTGGGCCCCGCTATCGCATCATAGCTCACCTGCGCCGCGCCGCCTTCCGCAGCCCGCGCAGCGGCCACATGATCGTTCGGCGTCAACTCCACTTGATCGGGCAAACGATACAGCGACGTAGTCGGCCAGCCGCCCTCGTCCTCGCTCGCAGCCAGCACGTAGTAGGACCCTCGGCAGAAACACGCCGAGGAAACGGCGGCTCGCCCCTTGCCGGGAGCCTTCGCGCCCAGTCCGCGCCACTGCCCCGTTCGGGCATCTACGGCGTACACCTCGCCCAAGCCCTTTGCCGACTCGCCCGCAAGCACCAACGAGTCGCCCGTAGCCGCCACGGCCTGCATGGTATAGGCTTGGAATACGTCGAACTCATCGGCGGTGCAACGCGGCGCGTTCTCAGTGGGCTCCAGCAGGCTGAACCGTTCCCCATCGTAGGTGCCGAGCGTCAAGGCATATTCCGCAGCTTGACCATCAGGCCCTGCTTCGGCGATGACGAATCCCGCGAAGCAAACAAGGGGGCCCGCTGCAGCCATAGCCGACGTCTGACCGGTCAGCAACGTAGAGAAAGGATCGTCGGCGGGGCTTTGGCCGGCAGACCACAGCATCGCCACTTCATCCAGCACAGGATCATAGCTCAGAACGGTGCGCCCCTCCCCGCGGCCTTGCGACATCAAAACCGATCCATTGCAGCTGGCAACTCCCACTCTAGGGATATAAGCGCCCAAACCGGACGAAGGCATATACAGACACCCGATGGGCGCATCAGACCACGTATCGGCGGCAATGTCGTAAGAAATCAAACCGACGCATAAGTCATAGGGGAAATCAGGATCTTCGGACGCCGTTTCGTATTGCACCGCGCACCAGATTTTTCCATTCGCGTACGTAGCCGATGTCTCCACTCGGAAATACGGAAGGCCGAACCCCGCCGAACGAGGAGAAGCGCATGCTTCCCATTCGCCCCCGCCATCCGGATCGAACGAATACAGGTACTGCCCCTTCGCATCCAAGCAGAACAAGCGGTCCGCTGCGGCAATCAAGACTCCCGCGTTGGATCCAGCTTCGTCGGGAAGCGCGAAGTCAGGCAAGCTGGAAACGCGCTCGAATGAAATTCGCTGGTCAACCAGGGGAAAGGCATACTTCGCATAATGGGTGGCCTTGCCGTCCGACACCTCCACCATATGGTGCGCGCCGTCGAGCAAGGCTGGCTCACGCACCACCACGCGCGAACCGTCGGCGTCCGCTTGCCACAGAGCATCGTCGACCGCGACGCCGTCGATGAGCAGCGCTGTCGCCCGCTGCAATCCATAGCCTTCCAACACAAGCGTTTTCGCGCCGCCGGCATCCGCGCCTTCGCCTTCGCCGCCGGCTCCCGCGCCTTCGCCGCTACCGTCTTCGACCGCTCGGGCGGCCCAGGTATTGGGATGCACGGCATCTCCTGCGGCGACGGACAGATCGAGCGTCCCGTTCGATGCGGTTCGCTTCGGCCGGCCCGCCGTATCGTAATTGCCCGCATAGGCGGGGAAATCTCCCGATGCCGCATCGTGCAGGCTTTTCGTCCCCCCTACGATGCGCCCGCGTATATCAAGCGCGGAATCGTTCGGGTGCACCGAAGCAAGCAATCCCACAGCGCCAGCCACCAACGGACACGCCATAGACGTGCCGCCTATGTAACCGTACGCCTGGTCGTTGCTGGGAAATCCAATGCCGAAATCGGTTACCGTGACAGAAGCGGTCCGATTGGATTGATCGCTCGGCCATGCCAAAACCGTCACGCCAACTGCAATGCTATCCTGATCGACAATAAGCTCAAACGATTCCTCGTCCCAAAAACCCGCCGACGAAAGACCAGCCCCGTCGATTCCGCCATACGATCCACCCAGGCCCAGTACTTGAGTATGCTCCGGATCGTCCGCATATATGGAAGCGAAGGCAGAGACTTCGCCCGTGCCGTTTTCATACGATTCGCTCAACGAAACGCCGGGCATCACCGCAACGCGAGCCGTACGAGCCCGCTCCCACGACATTCCCTTGAACGGATTGTCAATGCGCCAAGAGACTGAAACGCCCTCGTCCGGAGCCATGCCGTTTTCCACATCGAAGCGCAGCGCATCGCGTCCGTCAAGGCCAATTCCCCGCGATACCTGCAGCCTATCTTGGTCGGCAGGGCTTCCATTGACTCCAAGCAAAACAACTTCCGCATTGGCGGCATCCTGCGCAAAGTCCGCCATGTTGTGATAATACAGCGAGCGCTCGTTCGGCGTCGGGCCTGCGTCATCAAGAAGCTTGGCCGCCGCCGGCAAATACGCTTGAGCGCCCGTGGCAACCGTGGAGAGAATCGCCGATCCCGGCACGGCGATATCGACAATAGCCTTGCCATGATTGCTGTAGGTGGCATACGCGCCATACGGCGAAGTTGCCGCCACGTTCACTATATAGGGGCTATCCGACAGTCCGTACGACACGCTGCCAACCGCATCCGTGCCCGCATCGACGCTATCGTTGCCAGCGCAAAACACCGTCAACACTCCCGCACGGCCAGCCTGATTCATAGCATATTCGATCACCGGCGAGTATAGGCCGATCCAAGAATTGCTGGCCGCAACCACGTTTTCACCCGCCAACTTGGCATGCAGAATATATGCGTACGCGGCTAAAGCAGTGCTGTCGCTGGAATTACCACCGGTTGATTTACCAGCCAGGCGGAATGCCATGATCTTGGTATTCGGCGAAACGCCCGAAATTCCCGTTGCGTTATCGCTGGACGCAGCCACGATGCCCGCACAGTGGGTTCCATGGGAATCATCGAACGTATTGCTATCGGGAAGCGGCTGATCATCGCCGTCGACGAAGTCGAACCCGTGCGTGCCCGCACCACCCGGCGCACCGGGGATGTCGCCGGGGTTCTCCCACATGGCATCTTGCAGGTCGACGTTGCTGCAATCCACGCCGGTATCGAGCACGGCCACGATGTTGGGCTTCCCCGCGGCCGCTGCAGCGCGCACGCCGGCAAGATCCACATCCGAATTCGCAGGCGTGCCGCCGTCCGTGACGATGGCATTGTTAAGCGACCACTGCATGGCAAGCAAAGGATCGTTTGCGACGGGGCTGCCCTGCCCGTAAACCGGGAGCACATCGGTGCCTTCCACAACGGAAGTCGGCCGCGTCGGGACGCCGCTTCGGGCTGGCTGCTGCGCTTGCGCGGCGGCATCGGCGGCGGATGTCGAAGCTGCGGATGCCGAACCGGCTGCGGGCGCGGGTGCGGGTTCGGCCGGGATCGTCGGAGCCGCCGCCGAAGCCATCGCGTCTGCAAGCCCCTGCGGCACCTGAAGCTTAATCGGCTCGGCGACTTTGCGCACATAGTTGGGGGCAACCGCCAACACGCCCCTTGCCGCCTGGAGCTCTTCCAAAAGCTCGGCCGTGCTGGCATTGGACTTGGTTACGCGCGCCACGCGCGCATCCATCTTCGCGTCAAGCGCTGCATTGTCGCCGGAAGAGCCGGATTCGAGCTCGTTTCCAAAACCAAAGGCGCTTCTCGCCATGCCGCCATGCGCCGCCGCAGAGTCTTCCTCCTTTGGCGCAACGGCGTCAACGCCTGAAAAGTCCCACGACTCCTCTACCGAAAACCCCGCAGACGCCAACGGGTCGACCGGCTCGAACCATCGCGAGCGCGGCTGGGAGACGCTGTCGCGGTACACGACAAGAGCCTCGCCTTCCACATACGGTCCCGCGTTGAGCATCTCCTCGACGGTGGGAGCTTCTGCGCCCGCAGGCCCATCGCCGTCCTCGCCGTATGCTGCAACAGGAGCTATGGGCACAAGCCCAACCACCAGAAGAAACGCGCACAGCACCGCGATCAAGCGAGCGAGCGGCCGGGAGCACGTCGGGGCAAAGCGCCACGAAGCGAATGGGGGATTCGAGCGAGACGGCATACGCGGTCCCTTCTTCTCGCAAGCGAACACGCAAGCTTCGGATTCGACGCAGCACGGCAGCGGCGAACCGATTGCAGTCTCCCAGTATACGCGCTCCCGCGCGCACTCCGCCCGGCAAAGCCCAACGCCAAAACCAGCGTCGTCCGCAAACGGCCGAACGCCAGGCCTTGAACGCCGGGCCTTTCAGCTTTTCAAATCCCTTGAGCCCTGGTTGTGCATGAGCCGGCATCGGAGCCTGCCAGCTCATCCCCCGCTAGCAGGTACTCCGCAATCATGCGGCGCGTGTCGGCGGCGGAGAAAGCACTGTCGCCACGCACGTGCAGCATGGCGCGCGTGCGAGCAAGCCCGATTGCGGTTGACGAGGCGACCAGCGCCTCCTCTTCAACCGACCGGCCTGCAAGCATGCGCCGGCCGGGGCACTCCGCCAACAGCAAGCGCAACGCCTGCGCAATGGAATGCTGCACGGCCAGCAGGTCGCGCTGCCCCTGGAAGAACAGCTGCGGCATCGAACGCAAAGCCTCGCGGCGCAGCTCGACGACGCCCTCGTCCACGCCCGAGGACAACCGGGCTCCCACCACGTCGATCAACACATCAAGATAACACGCGTCTGCATGCTCTTTAAGAAGCTCTACCAGGCGATTCTCATCTGGAAACACGTCCATCCGACCCATCACGGCCGATGCCTTGGACGAGAAGTAATTGAAAAACGTCTTCTTGGAAATCTCCGCACGTTCGCAAATATCCTCGACCGTCACTCCGTCGAAGCCGTGTTCGATAACCAATTCAAGCGCAGCACGCTCCACGTTCAAACGAGCTTTTAATTTTTTACGATACCGCAATCCCTCGGATGCAACCTCCGCCACAGTAAACGCAACCTCCCGACGCTGTTGATATGCCGTTTACGTGCAGGGTACCACAACTTTCGCTTTACGGTCTTTCCTTCTATTTGGTAGATATTTATACTAAGTGTAAGTTAATGGATTGCCCAGACGTAGCGCCTCCCAACATGGTTGCTTTGTAACCTGGCCGGAGGCGCTACGTCCTTTGAAACGCCCTCGTATTCGAAAGGAACGGCTCTATGGGCTTGTCGCATAAACAGATCGTCACCTTGGCCCTTCTCATGCTTGGATCGTTCGTCGCCATTTTGAACCAGACCGTCGTCGCCCCCGTTCTGCCCTCCATCATGTCCGAAATGGGCGTCAATGCCGCCGATGCCCAGTGGCTTACCTCGGGCTTCACTCTTATGAACGCCATCATGATTCCCATTACGGCATTTTTGACCGACAGGTTTCCCACGCGCTGCTTGTTCGTTGCGGCAATGGGCATCTTCGCCGTAGGCAGCCTTCTTGCCGGGTGGGGCCCTTCGTTTGCCGTTCTTTTAGGTGGGCGCCTCGTGCAGGCGGCAGGCGCAGGCATTTTGCTGCCGCTGGTAATGACCGTGCTTTTGCGCACCTTCCCCTTTGAAAAACGCGGCTCAGCCATGGGCATATACGCTATCGTGATAGCGTTTGCGCCTGCAATCGGCCCAACGGTTGCGGGCATCATCATCGACCACGCCACGTGGCACGACATCTTCTTCGGCATCGCCGCGCTCTCGAGCGCCGTGGCGATTGCGGCGGCCGTCGTGCTCAAATCAACCGATCACGTGAACAAGGACGTCAAGCTGGACGTGCTGTCCGTAGCGCTTTCCACCTTGGGCTTTGGCGGGCTTTTGTACGGGCTTTCCACCTTGGGGTCGTCGGGGCCCACCCTAAGCGCAGTGGTCGGGACGATGCTGGGCATGGGCTCGTTGGTGCTGTTCTTCCGCCGGCAACTGCGCATGGAGCACCCCATGCTTCAGGTGCGCGTGCTGCAAAACCGTCGTTTTTTGGTAGCCGTGATCATCGTCATGCTGGTGCAAGGAGCGTTGCTGGCCGCCATTATCTTGGTTCCCATTTATCTACAGTCGCTTATGGGCTATTCCGCCACGGTGTCCGGCCTGGTGCTGCTGCCCGGCGCTCTCATCATGGCCGTGATGGGGCCGATTGCGGGGCGCCTGTTCGACAGGCATGGCCCGCGCATGCTGGCGCTCGTGGGCATGGGCATGTTGACGATCACCACCTTCTGCTTTTCGCTTCTAGGGCCGCATTCGGGCATCATCATGGTTGCGGCCCTGTATACTGTAAGGCTGTTCGGCCTATCGCTTGTGAACATGCCCATCACCACCTGGGGGTTGAATGCCCTTCCGACTGAAATCGTGAACCACGGAACCTCGGTCAACAACACCCTGCGCCAAGTTGCCGGATCCCTGGGAACCGCGCTGATCATCTCCGCCTCGACCACCGTGACCAACGCAAGCGCGCCCAGCATGGGCCAAGCTGCCGCAAGCTTCTTTGGGGTGGATGTGTCGTTCGGCCTGTCGGCGACGCTTTGCTTGACGGGTTTCGTGCTGGTAGCCGTTCTGGTGAAAAACAAGCCCGGCACAAGCGTTGGACGCCGCAAGCACCACGCGCATAAGCGCGTTGTCGAAGTTTCCGGTTGACGATGCGCGGCGAAGCGGCGCCGGACGACAGGCGACCCCGCAAATTGACGCCGCATGCCCAGGGAGACAGCCTGACCGAGCGCCCGGCAGGGGCGATCTGGCATAGAGACGATCCTCGACCGCACGATTTTTACAGCAATGTTGCACGCCGCCCGACCCCCTCGAAAGTCGCGCTTCTGCGAACTGGGCTTATAGAGTTGCGCGCATAAAGGAAGGACGGGGAAGGGTTCTGCGGGCTCGAAAAACGCAACATTGAGGGCAAAATCGAGCAGAATCGCTTTGGCGAACGAAGGAGCCGGCTCTTCCCGCAATGCGAACCCGACTCGCCCGCTCTCCCCGACCAGCAGAGCGAACCATGCGCTTTGCGGTTATGATGGGTGCAAAGTTCAAAAAGAAGAAGGATGAGGAGCATCCGTCATGCAAACCATGTATTTCGCCGGCGGCTGCCTATGGGGCGTTCAGGCCTATATGAAAACCCTGCCGGGCGTCGTCGAAACCGAAGCGGGCCGCGCCAACGGCAGCACCGACGCGCTTGACGGGCCCTACGACGGTTATGCGGAATGCGTCAGAACCGTCTTCGACGAACATGCTGTGTCCGTCGCTCAACTTGCGGAGTACTTCTTCGAAATCATCGACCCCTACAGCTTGAACAAACAGGGAATCGACGTTGGGGAGAAATACCGTACCGGCATGTACAGCGAAGACCCCCGTCATCTTGATGAAGCAAGGGCCTTCATCGAAGCGCGCAACGATGCGAAGAGGATCGTCGTCGAAGTGAAGCCCTTGTCAAGATACGTCAGGAGCGCTGACGAGCACCAGGACAGGCTCGATAGATGTCCGGGCGATTACTGCCACGTTCCCGCCGAGCTGCTGGCCAAACACAAGCGAACCGTCTTCTAAGGTTCGCGGGCGCCCCGATCGTACCCTTCCCCGCTTTCCCAATGTGCCGTTTCCGTGCAGAGGCCGATCGCTTCGCCCCAGCCGCTTTCCATTCCTCAATCAAATATTTATACTTAGTGTAACATTTCACCAATGCGTGAAGGCGCCTTCGGATCCGGATCAAAAGTCCCCGCCCCGAAGGCGCCTTCGTTCGCGTTGGAGCATAGGACGCAAACGAAAAGCACATCGGAAGGAACGGCTCTATGGGTTTATCGCGCAAGCAGATCGTTATGTTGGCAGTGTTGGTGTTCGGCACCTTCGTCACCGTTTTGAACCAGACCGTCGTGGCTCCGGCCCTACCCTCGGTCATGGTCGAAATGAACGTGGACGCTGCCACCGCACAATGGCTGACCACGGGTTTCACCCTGGTCAACGCCATCATGATTCCCATTACGGCGTTTTTGACCGACCGCTTCACCACCCGGCGCTTGTTTTTGATATCCATGGTCATCTTCACTGCCGGCAGCGCCTTGGCAGGCTGGGGCCCCAGCTTTTTCGTACTGCTGCTCGGCCGCCTGGTGCAAGCCGCGGGCGCCGGCATCCTCATGCCGCTTGTGATGACCGTGCTCATGTGGACCTTCCCCCTTGAGAAGCGCGGCACGGCCATGGGGCTGTTCGGCATCGTCATCGCCTTCGGCCCGGCCATCGGCCCCACGGCAGCCGGCATCATCATCGACCGCTACACCTGGCACGACATGTTCTACATCATCGCGGTGCTGTCGGCGTTGGTCGTCGTCATCGCGGCATTCGTCCTGCAAAAAGGCGGCAGCACGAAGAAGGACGTCACGCTGGACGTGCCTTCGGTAGTGTTGTCGAGCGTGGGATTCGGCGGATTGCTCTACGGCTTGTCGACCATCGGGTCGTACGGCGTGAGCGTGGGCGCCGCCGTGGGAACGCTGGCCGGCGCGGTTGCGCTCGTGCTGTTCTTCCGCCGGCAGCTGAGCATGGAGCATCCCATGCTGGAAGTGCGCGTGCTGGCCAACCGCAAGTTCTTGGTCGCCACCGTCATCGGCATGTTGGTGCAAGGAGCGCTGCTGGCCGCGGGCATCCTGGTGCCCATCTACCTGCAATCGCTCATGGGCTATTCGGCCACCGTATCCGGCTTGGTGCTGCTGCCCGGCGCCATCATCATGGGAGCCATGGGTCCCATCGCCGGCCGCCTGTTCGACAAGCACGGCCCGCGCGCGCTCAGCCTGGTGGGCATGGGGATCCTTACGGCAACCTCGTTCTGCTTCGTGTTTCTGGGCCCCGACATGGGCATCATCACGCTCACGCTCATATACACCGTGCGCATGTTCTCGCTTGCGCTTGTGAACATGCCCATCACCACGTGGGGCATGAACGCGCTCGACAACAGCCTGGTGAACCACGGCACGTCGGTGAACAACACGCTGCGCCAAGTGGCGGGCTCGCTGGGAACGGCCATCATCGTGTCCGCCTCCACCATCGCAACGAATGCGAGCGCGCCCGCCATGGGAGAGCCCGCCGCCAGCTTCTTCGGCATCAACGTGGCGTTCGGCGTGGCCACGCTCATGTGCCTGGCCGGCTTCATCATGGTGGTGGGCCTGGTGAAGAACAAGCCCGGCGAAGCCGCCGCGAAAGACAAGGGAAACGTGCGCCGAACCGTGCTCGAGTCCATCATGAAGCGCGAAGTCTACACGCTTCCCGAAACCGCGACCGTCGCCGAGGCGATGCAGCTGCTGGTGGACAAGCATATCAGCGCGGTGCCGCTGGTGGACGAACGCGGGAAGGCCGTCGGGTTCGTCTCCGACGGCGACATCATGCGCTTTCTGGCCAAGCGCTCGCAAATGCTCATGGATCCCGTGGTCATGATCATTCAGACCATCCGTTCGGATTCGGACGATTTCAAGCAGAAGCTCGACGACCTCATGGCCATGCCCGCTCGCAGCATCGGGGCGAAGGGCATCATCGGAGTGGATGCGCACGACGATCTGACCGAAGTGTGCCGCGTGCTGGGCGAAAACCACCTCAAGAAAGTGCCCGTGCTGGACGATGGCCAGGTGGTGGGCGTTATCAACCGTTCCGACATCACGCAGCACACCATGAGCATGTACTTGGCCGAACGCGGGGAAGAAGCCGCCAAGCAAGAGCAGACCGACAAGACAGCCTGATTGCTTTGAGCAGCGGGAGCCGTTGTCGATCCAAAAACACGTTTTTTGGCGCTGAAACGTGTTTTTGGATCGACAACGGCTCCCTGCAGGCGCAATGACGGCGATGCCGTTCGCTCCGTAGCGTTACGCAAGCGCCATAGAGCACCGCAAGATAGCGCAAATGCCCCCGGCACCGTCATAGTTCCAACTCCTTCGTGCTACCATGAAACGATCAGCGCATCCGAAAGGGGTCCTTATGAGAAAACGCCTGCTCGCTATGATGGCCACCATAGCCTTGATTTGCTCGATGATACCCGGCGCAGCCTCGGCGATCGAAAGCAACTACGGCGCTATTCCCGTGGTTATCGAGATTGGATCCAATGGTACGCCGATCGAATCGTCAGGAGAGGGCTGGACGTACGCGCCCAATGAGGACGGCAGGCTTATACTCACTCTAAACGAAGGGCGCGCGTTCACACTGACAGGCAACCCGCTTGACATCCCTCACGAACGAGCTCTTGTTGTAAACCACGGCACCATTGTAGATGGCGAATTCAACACGGGCGTAAACAACTTCGGCAATATTGAAGGCGGCACGTTCCGATATTTTGTAGGGAATTGGCAGATGATTTCCGGCGGCACATTCAATCGCTACGTAACCAACGACACTAACGCTGTAATTGCAGGTGGAGTGTTCAACGTCGGCACCCATAACAACAGGGTAGACAACTATGGAATAATCCGCAGCGGCACTTTCAACTGCCCCATCAACAATTCTGGAACCATTGAAGGCAATGGCATCTTCAACTCCTATATACAAAACGGATATTATCGGTTTGACGCAGACAGAAACAAGGCCTGCTCCATCCTGGGCGGCACATTCAATTCGGAAACGATTGAAAACTTCGGAACCATCGCGGGAGGAACGTTCGACGGCGAAGTCCTTAGCGGGGGCATTATTGCCGGAGGCACGTTTTCTTCTGCCAGCTCCGTTTCGAACAACGACGAAGGGATTACCACCGATGGTGGCACCATATCTGGTGGCACATTCGCCGGCTCCGTTGTCAACGGCAGTCCCGATCCTAACGAAAACGCAGCTATCGTCACTGGCGGAACGTTCGAGAACGTGGTAGAAAACCACGACGCCATTTCGGGCGGCTCGTTCATCCGTTCGAGCATCGTACAGAACTACGGCACCATCGCTGCCGGCACGTTCGACGGCACGGTGCGCAACAAGCAAACCGGAACCGTCAAGGACGGCCAAGCAAGCAGCCCGACCTTCAACAACAAGGTGGAAAACGATGGCATCATCGAAGGCGGCTTCTTCGCTCACTCCATCATTACCGGCGGAAAAGGGACGCTGAACTCGTGCACCTTCCCCGCGAACATGAACCTGGCCCGGCTCTCCCTTGCGGGAACCGGCACCGAGCAGCCGGTCGCAACGTACGAGAAGAACAGCTCCGAGAACAACCGGTACACGCTTGCAGCGGACGCCGGCTACATGCTGCCCGCCTCAGTGAGCGTGCGCCTGGGGAGCGAGAGCGGCCAAGAGCTGGCCGCAGGCGCGGACTACGCTTACGACGCGGCAACCGGCATCGTGACCGTCAAGAAGAGCGCCGTCGTCGGCCCGCTCTACCTTGCGGCAAGCGGCGTTCCCGCACCCACGCCTCCAACGCCCGCACCCGCGCCCACGACTCCCGAAACCCCGACAACCCCCACCCCGTTGCCCGAACCGCCGTCGAGCGCGAAGGCGCTGGCATCAACCGGCGACAGCCCGCTTCCCATCATCGCGCTGAGCGTCGCCCTTGTCGCCGGGGCAACAGCGGCGGCATGCGCAGCGGCTCGCCGCAGGAAGCGCTTGGACCAGCGCTAGCGCTTCGAAACAAGGGGCCCGGAAGCAGACGGATACTCCATGCCGTCTTCGTACCGGGCCCCGCAGTTCTTGCCGTGCGTCTTTGCCCAGTACAGCGCTATATCGGCCCGGCGGTACACTTCCTCGAACGAGGGAACGTCGCGCACCACCACTTCGCCCACGCTCAAGCTAACCCCCGACGGAGCGCCGCGACCGCGGGCGAACTCGCCAAAACGCTCGATGAGCGCAGCGGATTTCTCGTCCACAATAGCCGGATCGTAAACATCGGGCATGAACACCATGAACTCGTCACCGCCCAATCGAGCGACAACGTCGGACTCGCGAAAGAGCGAGCGCGCCAAGCGAACAAGCCCCCTCAGCAGCTCATCGCCCATAAGATGCCCCAGCTGGTCATTGACGGCCTTGAAGCAGTCGACGTCTACCAAAAGGAACGCGAAGAGCACGTCCGGCTGCTTCGCGCGCGCCAAGTCGGCAAGTCGCAACGACAGGTACGTTCTATTGTAAGCCCCGGTCAATGCATCGGTCTGCGACTGCTGCACCAACTGAACCTCTTCGGTGACGTCCACGATCTTGCCAACATACCGCACGGGATTGCGCTCCGCATCGCATAGCCGGCGGCCGATTATCCGACGATGCACGTACGAATCGGTCCGCCCGAAAAAATCGGCGCAGCCGCCGCGAAAGCGCAAGCGGTATTCAAGCAAGTACGGGCGCTCTTCCCAGCCGGGCGCATCGCCCTGCAGTTCGAGCGCGCGCCGATCGGCCCGATAGCGTTCCAGGTCAGCGGGGTGCACGAAATCTCTTTCCTCAAACGTTCGACGGTACTGCTCGATGACGAAGCACTCGCGCACCATACCGCGCTCTTCGCTGAAGCGAGCGATCGTCAACGTGACCTTGTCGGCCAGGATATCGTGGTCGAACACCACGTCGTCGGCAAGCTCAGCCACTATTTTGTAGCGCTCCCATTCGGAAACCCTGTCCGACCCGGGAAAAGCGGTATGCGATTGCAGGAAAGCCAACCCCGCCGCGGGACCTTGCATCCCTTCGCACATCGAAACATGAGCGTGCTCTATGAGCCACGAATCATCAATCAGGGAAAACACTAAGGAGAGCCTGCATTCGCTCTCTTGAAAGCGCCCGTCGGGACGAGCGCGTCCGCGCATGCTCAAACGGATCCGAGAAACCGTAACCGCACGGGCATCGCGCCGTTGGGCAACGTGGCACTCATGATGAACCATATGGATGCCGAACGCGTCAACCTGCCGGCACAGGGCCTCCAGAACGGGTCGGGCTTGCCCGTCACCCAGCGAGAACAACCCCTCGCAACCGCACATCGAAAAGGCGCTCTGATCCACGAACGCGCACATGGCCGCCCCGTCGCGACGTTCGAAACAGGCCTCTACGAATCCCTTCGCCCCCGCAAGCAGATCAATCGCCCGATCAACCATTGCATCAACCCTCGAATCACCAGCCTGGAAAATCACAGCGCGCCGGACAGGCGCAAGAAGGCGCGGCTGGCTCGCCCTCGTCGATTACGTCAGCCCTGCCCTGAGCAAGCCTCTTCGGCATCGTATCACAGAGAAAAGAGGTAATACCCCCCCCCCCCCGAAAAATTCCATGATCGGAGCCGGGTTTTCCCAGGAAAGGCACGCCGCAAAAGGGGACGGCGCGCCGTCCCCTTCAAAAAGCAATAGGTGAATCGCAGCGGGTCGAGCCGGTTTTCAAGATCGTTCTTGAACGGCCTCGATCATCTCGCGCGCATGGGCAAGCGACGCTTCCGTAGCATCGCCCGACAGCATGCGGGCCACTTCGGCAGGACGCTCGTCGTCAGCCAGACGGCGCAGGTCGGTTTCCGGCATGCCGTCCGCTCCTTCGACCTTGCGAACCACGTAGTGGACCCGGCCGCGCACGGCAACCTGGGCAAGATGGGTCACCACGATCACTTGGTGCGTACGCGCCAGATCAGCCAGCACGTCAGCCAACGCGACGGCGGTCGAACCGCCTACGCCGGCGTCCACTTCGTCGAACACGAGCGTGTCCACTTCGTCGGATTCTCCCAGCACCACCTTGATCGCCAGCATCACACGGCTCACTTCGCCGCCCGAGGCAATGCGCGCGAGCGGTCGCGCCTGCATGCCCGCACCGGGGCGAAACAGAAACTCGACGGCCGAAGGACCCGTTTTCGTCCACGCCGAGCGATCGAGCGCCTGAATCGAGCAAACCAGCTGCGCTCCGCCCATCTCCAAGCGCCCCATCTGCTGCGTCACGGCATCCGCAAAGCAAGGCGCCGCAGCGGCCCGAGCGGCATCAAGGGCGGACGAAGCTTCCTTAAGAGCGCATTCTGCCTGATCAGCGGCTTTCTGCGCCGCTCGTTCGCGTTCGACGGCATCATCCACAAGCGACACCAGATCGGCAGCTTCTTCACGATGCTGCAGCACATCCTCCATACGCGGCCCGTACGCGCGCAGCAAACCCTGCAACGCGGCCATGCGCTCTTGCTGCTGAGCGAGCGTCTCGGGATCGAACTCCACGCTGTCGCGATAGTCGCGCGCCTCTCGGGCGATGTCTTCCAGGACGTAGCCCGCCTCCCGCAAGGCATCGGCGTACTCGCCCAGCTTGGCATCGTGGCGAGCCGCGCCGTCGAGGGCGCTCGCGGCAGCGCCCAACGCGTCAAGCGCCCCGTCCTCCCCCGCAAGCGCCGCATGCGCCGCGTTGGCCGCAGTGGCCAGAGACTCCGCATGCTCCACTTTGGCCAGATCAGCCGCCAGGCGATCGTACTCGCCCTCCTGAGGATCCACAGCATCTATGCGCTGCAAAACGAAACGAGCCTCGTCGAGCTTCGCAGACGACGACGCACCCGCCTCTCGAACGTGCGCAAGCGCAGCCTGCGCCGCAACCGCCTGCGCGAACGCCTGCTCGTATTCGGCAAGCGCCTTCGCCACGGCTTCGCCCGCCCACGCATCGAGCATGCGCACGTGTGCAGCCGGCTTCATGAGCCGCTGGTGCTCATGCTGCCCGCACAGGTCGATGGTGGGCGCCACGGCGCGCGCAAGCTCCCCGACGCTGGCCATGCGGCCATCGATGCCCACGCGCGAGCGACCGTCGGACGCAACGCGACGCGTGACGACCAGCTCGTCGGCGATCACGTCATCTTGAACGCCGGCCGAAACGGGCGCTCCGAAGAACCGACCCGACACGACCAGCGCACCCTCTCCGTCGCGCACGGCCTCTTTGTCGGCGCGCGCGCCCATGAGCAGCTTCAACGCAGAAAGCAAGGCCGTTTTCCCCGCGCCCGTCTCGCCCGTGAGCACGGTCAGCCCGCGCGACGGCTCAAGCGTGGCTTCGCGTATCAACGCAAGGTTCTCAACCTGTATCTCATCGATCATCGCGCACCTCTTGCAGCGTCGGCTCTAGGTTCCATTCAGCCCCCCAGTATACCAGTGAGACAAAGGGACGGGGTCAATGTCTCATTTCGAATCCGGAGCGTCAAACGCTGTTCAAGGTGGACGAAATGAGACATTGACCCCGTCCCTTTGTCTCATTTACAGCGCGAATCGATCCTGCAGGGAGGAGGGTGCGGCGCATTGCCCGCGATGCCATTCCATCAGATACGCCACGCAGTCGGTACGGTTGCACGAACGCAAAAGCTCGATCTGCCGATCGAACGAGGCCTCGTCGATGAACCCGGCTTCCACCAACGCCTCGACCATGTCCCGATCGCCCTCGCGCGCCACGCGCTCCTGAGCCTCTTTACCGTATCCTCGCAGATGAGAGACGAGAACGGATCGCGTCTCTTCAGACAGGCGAAACGGCGTGGCAAGCCGGTGAAGCAGCGCGCCCAAACGATCCGGCAGATTCTTCCCCGATCTCAGCAGCTCGTCGTAGCGCGCGAAATCGAACGGGATGCCATCGGGCGCATCCGTCAAAAAGCAGCTGAGCAGCTGGTCGGCCGACACATGCACGATAGCCCCCGTATGCGACAGGCGGCATACCGAGTACTCGAAGCTGCCCTCGCCCACCGAGCGGCAGCTTGCCGGCAGGGGGACGGGTCCTTCCAGCTTGCGCGACCAAAAACAATGCGCGCCGATAGCCTGCAGGCCCTCGGGCAAAACCAGCCGCTTCGTTCCGCGGCACGCATTGTCCCGCTCGACGACGCGCACGGTGTCGGGAACCACCACCGAAGCCGGAGCGAACGGCAGCGCCCTCACGCCGATGCGCACAAGAGGCCGCCCGTCAACCTGCCGCGGAAGCGCAAGGATGTCGCTCGCGCTCGCGGAGACGTAGTCCACGGTCGAGCCGGCCTCCCCCGATGCCGCGAACTCCGTAGCCGCCTCGGCCGCCGCGGCCGATGGCGAAAGCCCGCACGCAGCAGCCGCAGCGGCCTCGTCCTTGCCCCGCACGGCCACGGCGCGCACGGCGGCCTGTTCCGCAAAGCGGCGCGACACCGAGACCGGCTTCGGCGGACCCGCCACCAGCACGGCCCCTTCGTCGTCGAAATCGTACCAGCATCCGTCAAGCTCAACGGCCGAGGGGCCTGCCAAGCGGACGCCGCGTTTGCGAAGCGCACGGTACGCGGGCGCTTTCGCCGGGCACCGCCACACAGCGTCGTCCCAGCCGCGCGCGTCCACGCGTGCGAGCGCGGGCGAAGAGTCCACCACGGCAGGCGGCTCGCACCCGTCCGCGAACGCCGCGGCGACCACGCGCTCGACGCCATCGGGCAGGCTCACGCGCTCGCCGTAGGGAGATGCAAGAAACACCAGCTCCTTGCCATCATGGGAAAACAAGCTCCCCTCGCGCGCGCAATAACGGGCATTGGCGGCATCGACCGAGTACTCCCGTCGTGCCAGGCGCGGGGAAACCCCCGCAAGATCGCACCGCTGCTCGCCCAGCTGGCTCACGTTGCGTCCGATGTGGATCCGCTGGGCAGACATCGCCGCGAACGCATTCGCCGCGACATGCTTCACCGTATCGGGCACCACGAGCAACCGCACGCCCACCCCCTGGACGAAACGCCGCGCGAAAGCCTCCACGGCTACGCGCACCACGGGGACCCCGTCCACGAATGCGGGCAGCATGACCACCAGGTCTTCGCTTTCCCCAACCGCGGCAGCGAAGCGGTGCAGGTCGAACGCGGTCAAAGCATAACCGCCTGGAACCTGCCGCACGCCAACGGCCCCGCGAAGCCCCTCGTCCATGCGAGCGCGCAGCGATGCCGAAGCGCAGCCAGCGTCCTGTCCGGCATCCGCCGCTTGGGCCAGCAGCTCGTCGAATTCGCCCATCCACAGCGCACCCGCCGAGAACAGATCCCCTTCGCGGCCCGAACCCGAGGGCACATCGTCGGGCTCGGGCCCCGCCACCCATGCACGATACGCCGGAAGCTGAGGCGACCACACTTCGCCCTCCGCCGCCCGAGCGGCCTCGATCACGTCCACATCGCGCACATCAAGTTGCGCTGGATTTTTGATCGCTTGATCAAGAAGATCATCAATCGGCGCATCTGCACCATGATAGACCAGGGTGTTCTCCATCATAGTATTGTGCTACCTCCCAAAACTTCTTGACAACAGGTCTGTTTACCCTTTGCTTTCCCCATGCTACACTGCGGGAAGCGACGAAGGCAAGAGCCGCCGCGAAGCAAGCACGCGCTTCGCGCACGCACATCCGTTCAAAGGAGCATCATGGCCGTCGAAGCCGCTGGTCCGCTTGCCCGACAAGCCCTCGACCTCGCGAGAACCGAGCTGCTCGTGAACTTGAGGTTCATGAACGCCGCATTCGCGCGTCTCGCGTATCTCCCCGTACCCGGATCCACGCTCGCCACCGACGGCAGCCACATCCGGTACAGCCCCGCCGCCATCGCGCGCGCCTACGCAAGCGAACCGGCCTCGGTGGCTCGCGCCTACCTGCACATCGTGCTGCATAACGTGTTCCTGCACCCTTATCCGTCAGCCCAAGTGAACGCGGCATGCTGGGACGCCGCATGCGACATCGTAGTGGAGCGCGCCATCAACGAGCTCGATCTGCCGGCAACGCGCACCGCGCGCGCGGACCGACAGCGAGCGACCCTCGCACGCATCGACGCCGACGTCCCCCTGGCAACCGCCGAAACCGTCTATCGCTACCTGATCGAGCAGCAGCTCCAAGACGACGATCTTGAGGCCCTGCGCGCGCCCTTTCATGTGGACGACCACGAACCTTGGCATCGCATGGCCGCCCAAGAAGCCGTGCGCAAGACGGATGCGGAAGAGGGCCGGCGCGACGAAGACCAAAGCGCGCAGAACGGCGCAGCCTCCTCGCAAGCCGCTAAAAACGGCACGGACATGGAGATGCCGGCCGATGCTGACCAGGCGAAACACAACCACAAGTCCCACCAGGCCGTCAGCCAGAACGACATCGTCCAAAAAGAAGCGCCCGAACAAGCGGGGCGGTCCATCGACGACCGATTCGCCGACACGGTGAACCTGGATCGATCGAAAGAGCAATGGAAGAGCGCGGCATACGAAATGGGCGTGCAGCTGGACGCGTACGCGAAACTCTGGGGCATCGAGGGCGCGAACCTCGCCATGAACCTGAAAGCGGTTACGCGCGAACGCCAGGACTACCGCGAGTTCCTGCGCAAGTTCGCGCGCATGGGCGAGCAGATTCGCGTGAACGACGACGAATTCGATTACGTGTACTATTGCTACGGGCTGGAGCGCTACGGAAACCTGCCCCTGATCGAGCCGCTCGAGTATGTGGAAGAACGCCGCATCCGGGACTTCGTCATAGCCATCGACACCTCGGCCTCCACGAAAGACGGCCTGGTGCGGCGCTTCATCGAGAAAACCTACGCCATCCTGTCGAACGAAACCAGCTTCTTCGCCGACATGAACGTGCTTATTGTGCAATGCGACGCAGCCGTCACCAGCGCCGTGCGCATCGGATCGCTGCCGGAGCTGGACGATTATCTGGCGAACCTGGAGATCAAAGGGCTGGGAGGCACCGACTTCAGGCCCGTGTTCGCCCTCGTGGACAGCGAAACGGAACGCGGCGACCTTGCCAACTTGGGCGGGCTCATCTACTTCACCGACGGGCAGGGCACCTATCCTGCCCGCAAGCCCGATTACGACGTCGCCTTCGTGTTCGCAGACGACATATCCGCCGCAGCCGCCCCGCCCGTTCCCGCATGGGCCATGAAAGTAGTACTGGACGAAACCTTCGTTTTGGAAGATGGAGAGGAAGCCCGATGAACATCCGGCAAGCAAAAGACCAGATCAAAAACGCAATGATAGCCTACTTCGCAAAGGACGCGTTCGGCAACTACCGACTGCCCACCGAACGTCAGCGCCCGGTGTTCTTGCTAGGCGCGCCCGGCATCGGCAAGACGGCCATCATGGAGCAGATAGCGCAGGAGCTCGACGTAGGCTTCGTGTCCTACTCGATGACGCACCACACGCGCCAAAGCGCGCTCGGCCTGCCGTTCATCACGAAAAAGACCTACGACGGCGTTGAGTACGACGTGTCCGAGTACACGATGAGCGAGATCATCGCCGCCGTGTACGATGCCATGGAAGCGACCGGGCGGCGCGAAGGCATCCTGTTCCTCGACGAGATCAACTGCGTGTCCGAAACGCTGACGCCCGCCATGCTGCAATTCTTGCAGTACAAGGTGTTCGGCCGGCATCGCGTGCCCGACGGCTGGATCGTGGTCACGGCCGGAAACCCGACCGAATACAACCGCACCGCGCACGATTTCGACATTGCCACCTGGGACCGCCTCAAGCGCATCGACGTGGACCCCGATTTCGCGGTTTGGCGCGACTACGCCGTCGAACAGGGAGTTCACCCTGCCGTATTGACGTATCTGGACATCGAGCGCAACCATTTCTACCACATGGAAACCACGGTGGACGGCAAGTCGTTCGTCACCGCGCGCGGATGGGACGACCTCTCTTCCATGATGAAGCTTTACGAGGAGCAGGGCATTCCCGTGGACGAACTGCTGGTAAGCCAGTACGTGCAGAACGCCGAAATATCGAAACGCTTCTCCGTGTACTATGACTTGTTCACCAAATACCGCGCCGACTACCAGATCGACCGCATTTTGACGGGCGACGAGGACGAAACCGTGCTCGAACGCGCGCGGGAGGCTGCTTTCGACGAGCGCGTTTCCCTCATGGGGCTGATCACCGACGCATTGGGCGGACGCGTGCGCGATGCCGTTCTGGAGGAACGCGCAGTTGCGTTCGCGCATCGCGAACTTGCGGCCATCCGCGACGCGGCGGGCGCGAATGAGGGAGATGCGGACGCATGCGACGTGCTGCCGTTGCTACGCGACCGATCTGCGGCCTTGCAGCGCCAGCTGGAAACGGAGCGCAAGAACGGCTTGCTGTCGGACGAGAAGTACGTGGCCTACGAGCGCACGCTGGCACTGTTCGACCGAGCCATGCGCCACACGGGCGGGTCGGTACCGTTCTCCCAGGTGAAGCAGTTGTTCGGCGAATCAGTCAGCGCGCTTGACCAGCATGTGGGCGCCGCCGGGCAAGCGCTCGACAACGCGTTTGCGTTCGTAGAGCGCGCATTCGGGGAAAGCCAGGAGATGTTGCTGCTGGTCACCGACCTATCGGTCAACCGCTACAGCATGGCCTTCATTAACGACCACGGCTGCGAGCAGTACTTCGAACACAACAAGAGCCTGCTGTTCTACGAGCGCGGAGCCGACCTGGCCGACCGCATCAACCGGCTTGATTTGACGGAAGAAAACGCTTGATACACGAACTTTTGTTCTATATAATGAACCACGTAATATACGTTGGTTGGGTGCTACCCTAACTTTCTTGCAAAGGACAGCCGCCTTCTTGAAAGGGGGCTGTCCATGGAACAGCTTTACGATTCCGCCTCGGATGAAACGGTTTACCAATCCGTTCGCTCCACGCTCGCGTCAGCGCGCATGAAAGCCGCTGCCGCCGTGAACGACGCGATGGTTTCCGCCTATTGAGAAATCGGGCGACAAATCGCCGAGGCGCAGGGAGACCGTGCCGAATACGGAAAGCGCCTCATGAAATACCTGTCCGAGCGGCTGACCGCCGAGTTCGGCAAGGGGTTCACGGAACGAAACCTCCGCGCCATGCGCCAGCTGTATCTTGCGTACCCAATTCGGCACACAGTGTGTGCCGAATTGAGCTGGTCGCACTATCGCCTGATCATCCGTGTAGAAGACCCCGTTCGGCGCGACTTCTACGTCCGCTCCGCCATCGAGGAGCGTTGGACGGTGCGACAGCTTGATCGACAAATCCACTCGTTCTACTACGAACGCCTGCTGGCCACCCGTGCGGAGGGAAAAGACAAGGTCCGGCAAGAGATCCAGCAGCTTGAGCCTCCGACCAAGGCGGACGACGTCCTCAAAGACCCGTACGTTCTTGACTTCCTCGATCTGAACGGAAATTCAGACTTCCTGGAAACGGATTTGGAGCAAGCGCTCCTGAACAAGCTTCAGCAATTCCTGCTGGAACTGGGAAAGGGATTCTCGTTTGTCGCTCGTCAACAACGCATCAGTGCCGACGGCGACCATTACTACATCGATCTTGTGTTTTACCATTACATCCTCAAGTGCTTCGTATTGATCGATTTGAAAACAGGGAAGCTCACGCCGCAGGACATCGGCCAGATGGACTTCTGCGTTCGCCTGTTCGACGATCAATGCACCCGAGCCGACGATAACCCCACGATCGGGATCGTCCTCTGCGCCAATCGTAGCAAAACGGTGGCCAAGTACTCCGCACTCGCCGATGGGAGGGGAATATTCGCCTCGCAGTACGTGCTCTGCCTGCCGACCGAAGAAGAGTTGTCGCAAGCCCTCGAAACAACCTGCCTGCTCGCGAGCGAAGAGAACGATCACCCCAGCCCCACGGCAAAAGAGCGATAACCGAGGAGCATGCCAACCGTGCGCGAGTTTCGGCTGGACGCCGCTCCCATAGCGTCCAGCCGAAGCGGCCACCCGTTCCCGACGCAACTACGAGCAGTACGCCTTGATGGAGTCGCGCAGAAACGCAGTCGCACCGGGGGCCCATGCTTCGTAATACGCCTTGAAGCGTTCGTCGGCTACATAGCCCTCGGCCAAGCAAGCATGCGCCTTCTTCGAGTACGTGCCGTCCTTCCAGAATGCGCACAGCCATTGCCGGTGCAGGTCGGCTGCGCGACGGGCATCCTCGCCCGCCGGATCGCCCGTAGCCATGCCGGCCAGCAGCGAGTCCTTGATCTGGGCTTCAAGCGCCTGCACGGCAAGGTAGCGCTCCTCGCTCATGCCCATAAGCTTCGCATTGCTGGCGTCGGCGGCTTCATCGCCCCAACGTTCGCGCACCTCCGCGCCGTACTTCTTCTCGTTTTCCTCGACGAGGCCCTTCTTGAACGCCTCGAACTTCTCCTTATCCTTCATGGTTTCTTGTCCTTCCAAGCTGGCGAGCGTTCTCTGAACGCTCGCGATCAATCCATCAATGCGAGCACGACGAGACCGCAACTCGCGCAAATGCCCGGCCAAAGCCTCCCGCGCATCGAACGCCGGATCGTCGAGCAGCCGCTTTATGTCGCCAAGCGACATGTCGGCTTCGCGATACAGCAGAACCTGCTGCAGCCGATCCACCTCCGCAGGGCCGTACAGCCGATATCCGTTCGCAGCGCGCTGCGCCCGGACCAGCCCCGTTTCGTCGTAATGATGCAGCGCGCGCACGGTCACGCCCGACAAGTCGGCAAGTTGGTGAACCGTATAGGTTTTCTCATGCGGCATGCTGGCCTCCTTCACCTCGGGCACTCGTCGATCGCCCGAGCACCGGAATACAGCATAAGCCCTCCCGTAACGAGAGGGTCAAGCAAGAATATCCGAATATCCCGTCTTCTTTCATATGCTTTATTTCAGATAGCATTGTGTACTTGATAAAGCACATTGAAAGGAGTGCTATGCCCTCCCCGATTGCACCGCTTCCCATCATCAGGCCTATAGCCGATCTGCGCACGCCGCTCAACGACGTATGCACGCAAGCAGCCGCACGGCGCAACCGGGTATACCCGGCTCTACGCGAAGCGGAAATCGAGGAGCATACCACCCCGAAACCCTGTCCGCCGAAGAGTCCGCCGCGAGGTTGCGCGAGATATTCGCACCCCGGAAGCTCGACTACGCGCCGGAATGAATCCTCCCACAGCGCGGGCGCCGCATCGGCAGCCCCGGCTACTCCGCGCGCAGCAGATCACGCGGCTTCAGGCCGTTCTTTTTCGCCTGCTCGTTCCAAGAGCGATGCCCCGCCATCCGGTAGAACAGGCGGGGGAAGTTAGGTTCCACGAACATCGTCTCGCCCGATCGCCCCTGCCCGATATCGTTCGCCAGCTCGTCCAAAGCGCGTCCCAGGTTCTTAAGCGGACCGGCGCCCATCTTCGCAACCTGCGACATCTCGCCCGCTCCGACCGCCAAAGCCCGACCGCGGCGCATGCCGCAAGCAGCGCACCAGTTCCACAACATCTCGATGGCCAATTCGTTCTGACGCGCCTCGTAGAATCCGCTGTTGACGATCAGGTAGAGCATCGGCGCCGTCTGCGCCCTTGAAACATGCTCGCGGATTCGATCGAGCGCCTCGTACAAAGCGGAAGGTATCGCATCCGCGCACAACGGCAAGGCGATCACCAAAACATCGCTTGCAGCCACCGATTCGGCAAGGCGCTCGTTCGCGTCCGAGATCGCGGCTGCAGCTTGGCGCACCTCCGCAAGCGCATCCTTTTCCATGCGATCCCTCAACTGCTCAAGCAAGTACGCCGAATTGCTTTTCTTGGCTCGCGGGCTTCCGCACAACAGCACTGCATTCATAGCGCAGCCTCCTTCGCTTGCTCCACGCCCTCGTGAAAATGCACATCGACCTCTGAAACGTTGAAGTTGACCGCGTTCGCCCGAACGAAGCGACGCGCCAGATCACGTTCCTCGTGCGTGCTGGGCCCATAGAAATGAACCTCCTGGCGATACGCATGATCGTAGCGCATGGCATGATGCATCTGACCATCGACCATGCGGAAGTACGGCAGCAGGTACCCGATAGACCGATCGAACACAGCCTTGACGGAGCAGGAATAGCCCCCGTACACCAAGGGGCTCACAACCACCACCGCATCGCTTTGCCGCAAAAGCTGCGGCATCTGCTGACACCGGTCGCGCAGCACGCACGTACCCGGGGTTTTGACCCAGCATCCGAAGCATCCGATGCACATCCGCACTTCGGGCGTTGCCGAGAACATCGTGTCTTGATCGGAAAATCCTCGTTCGAACGCCTCTTCCCCCAGATCACCCGCGTCGTATATCACCAATCGCCCGCTCATACCGCACGCTCCTTTCCATCGACTGCCGCACCAGAGCCGTCGCCATGCTCCGCCAAAGCCAGAAAACTCCTGAAGGCCTCGTCCATCCGCGCATGCAGTTCTTCATCGGTGAAACGCGCGCCCGAAGCGAGCATGGTCGCCATACCGTGGGTGTACACGATCATGTGCAGGTACAGCGCATGCGCCGCCGATGGCCGCAAGCCGCTCGATTCCACCACGCACCGCTCCACGTTCGGCAGGGCCACGCTTCGGTACACGTCTTCGAAACTGGCCGCATCCATATGAGCCGACAAGTACAAGAACCGGAACAAGTTGCCCTCCGTGCGGGCAAGGCGCAGATGAGAGAACCCGTTCGCCTCGAAAACGTTCGAAGCTCTGTGCTCATGCTCGCGATTGTATGCCGCAACCCAAGCTCGCGCATGGTCGTACAGGGCCTTCACCAAGCTTTTCATGTCGCCGAACAGACTGTAAATAGGCTGCACTGAGCAACCCGCCCGCTCGGCTATCGCCCGAGCGCTCAAAGCGCTCTCGCCGCGCTCCCTCACAAGGGAAAGAGCCGCGTCCAGCACCGCCTCGCGAACAACCTTCTGCTCGGGCATTTCGCACCTCCAAATTACAAGCGTTATATAACAGTTGTAATATATAGGTGGGCCGCCTTCTCCGTCAAACAAAAGCCTCTCATGCAAGGGAAAACCCCTACGAATGAGACAAAGGGACGGGGTCAATGACTCATTTTCGGCCGCAGGCTAGAAAATGAGTCATTGACCTCGTCCCTTTGTCTCATTCAACGCTTCGTTATCGGTGGGGGCACGGCTCGGTCGCATCTTCTCGCCGCCCGGGACGCGAAAACCGGGCCGTCCTACAATCTGCGCGAATCGTATCCGCAACGAAAGGACCCTCATGAAGAACATCGAAGAGCGCCGCAACCGCACCATCGCCCGCACCCCCGACCTCCACGCAACCATGCGTGCACCGCACATCGACAAGACCGCCATCAGCCCGTACGACGACTACTGCGACGGCTACGGCATGCCGGGCGCGTACGGCAACGGATACGTATCGGTGCTCAAGGTGTCCGCCGGCACGGTCGAGAAAACCAACGACATGCTGATCGACGGCATCGTCACCTACGACAAAGCCGAGACGGCCGATGCCTACGTCGGCCAGATCAACATGCTGACCGCCTCGTCGTTCTGCGGCATGGCCGGACAGGTTTGGGGCTACGACCTGGCCCGACATGACGACATCGCATCAGGTGCAAGCACGCCTTTGTTCACCGAGAAGCAGTTCGACGGCAGCGAGCTCAAGGTGTTCGACGCGCAGCCTTTGCTCAACGCCGGCATCGAACTGTTCGGAACGGCCGAGAACCGCCGCTACCACCCCATCCCCGGCGCGCACACCATCTGCGCCAACAAGGGGATCACGGCGTACCGCCCCAAGGAAGACCGCCCGCTCAAGGAAGGCGAAGCGTACGGCGTGTGGTCGTTCATCGCTATCTCGCTTTCCGCCGACCGCGATTTCGCAGCCGACCTCTTCATCGAAGACGCCGGCGTCTGGACCGAAAACGACAACGAGCAGGACATGCTGGCTTACCTGGAGCAGCATCGCAAAGAGATCGTCTGGTCCGTGGTCGAATGCGGGCGCGACTCAAGCGTGCTGTTCGACCGCACGTACGTGAGCTTCGCCTACCGCATGATGAAGCCCAACGAGATCGGCAACGCCATCACCGTAGGACCCTACGTCACGCTCGCGCGCAACGCCGTGCCCGCAACCGGCTTCGCATCCCTCAACAGCCTGCACCTGTCCGACTGGCTCAAGCAGATGGACTTCGAACCGCTTACGGACCTGGCAAACTAGCGCCTCGCGCACCCCATTCGCACCCCGGCGCGTCCGCCCTGGCGGGCGCGCCCTCATTCGACAAGGATTGGAATCATGGCAGACAACACCGCACCCGGTTCCAACGGAAGCGGCGCACCGGCGCAGGACAGCTCCAAAAAAGTTGGCCTGATCGGCCTGGTGGGCATCGTCATCAGCGCGATGATCGGCGGAGGCATCTACAACCTCCCCCAGAACATGGCGCAGGACGCTTCCGCCGGAGCCATCATCATCGCCTGGGTGGTCACGGGCATCGGCATCTGGTTCATCGCGAACACGTTCCGCATCCTGTCGGCCGCGCGCCCCGAGTTGACGAACGGCCTGTACACGTACGCCGAAAAGGGCTTCGGCAAGCTCATCGGCTTTTTCGTGGCGTACGGATACTGGATATGCAACTGCTTCGCGTTGGTGGCCTACTCCGTTTTGGTCATGGCCACGCTCAACTACTTCGTGCCCGACTTCGCCGGCGGCAACAACATCCCGTCCATCATCGGCGGCTCCGTCATCACCTGGGCAATGTATTTGCTTGCGCTGCAGGGCGCGAAGCAAACCAGCTTCCTGAACATCATCGGCACGATCGGCAAGCTGCTGCCGGTTGCCATCTTCATTTTGGCCGTTGCCACCGTGTTCAAGTTCTCGGTGTTCATGGAGGGCTTCTGGGGCATGAAAGGCGGCATCGACCTTAGTTTCACCTGGGACAACGTCATGCCGCAGGTGCAGGCGACCATGCTGGTGACCCTTTGGCTGTTCCTGGGAATCGAAGGCGCCGTGGTCGTGTCGGGCAAGGCCAAATCGCAAACGGCAGTGCGCAAGGCCACGACCATCGGCTTTTTGGTCACCCTGCTGCTCTACATCATCGTGTCGCTTCTGCCCTTGGGCGTATATTCCCAGGCCGACATCGGCAACATGGCCGACCCGTCCATGGCCGCCATCATGTTGGACAAGTTCGGCAAATGGGGCGAGATCCTCATCAACGCCGGCGTTATCATATCGGTCCTCAGCTCTTGGCTGGTATGGATGCTCATGCTGGGCGAGATGCCGCTGGCCGCCTCCAAAAGCGGCATTTTCCCGAAGGCGTTCGTCAAGGAAAACAAGAAGGGATCGCTTTCGACTTCGCTTTTGTGGACCACCATCGTCGTGCAGATCGTGCTGATCATCTCCTACTTCATAGGGAACAACGCCTGGACCACCATGATCAGCATCACCAGCGTCATGGCGCTGCCATGCTACCTGTTCTGCACGCTGTTCCTGTTCAAGATCGCGCTCGACAAAAGCTATCCGAAAGGGATCTTCGCAAGCCGCGGAATGGCCCTGTTCACGGGCGCGGCGGGATCGCTGTACGGGCTATGGCTCATCTACGCAGCCGGCTTGAACTACCTCATGGTCGCGTGCATCGTGTACGCCATCGGCCTGCCGCTCTACATCGTGGGCATCCGGCAGCACGACCCGAAGGCGAAGATATTCGAGAAAGCCTCGGACAAGGTCATCGTCGCCGTGGTGATAGCCTTAGGGATAGCGGGGCTGGTCTACTCCATCATCACGTTCGGGCACGTAACGCTGTAAGCGCAGAGTGCGCGTTGCGCAAACGCGGGCAAGCACCCATCCGCCGCATCCCGAAACGCCCGGAACCGCACTCGCAGGTCCGGGCGTTCCCGCTTCACCGAACGCCGATGCGCCCGATCAAGAATCTGTATATCTTGCAGGAACAACGGGAAACGCTGGACGTTTGCAAGATCGTGAGCCATGCTATACGTTCTGACGATGCGCGCCGAAGAGGGTCGGCTGCGCACAAGCGATGCGGGAGGTTCCCCTACTATGTCCATTGCCGGCATTATCATCAACTTCGTGCGCGGATTCTGCATGGCCCTTGCCGACAGCGTCCCCGGCGTTTCAGGCGGCACCATCGCCTTTCTGCTGGGATTCTACGACCGGTTCATCGGCTCGCTCGACGACTTGTTCCACGGTCCGAAAGCCGCCAAGATCGATGCCGTCAAGTTTTTGCTCAAGCTGGGATTCGGCTGGATAGTTGGATTCGGGCTTTCGGCGCTCGTGCTGACCAGCTTCTTCGATTCGCATATCTACCAGGTCAGTTCGCTGTTCATGGGATTCATCGTATTCGCCATCCCCATCGTGGCATGGGAAGAGCGGAGCACGCTGAAAGGGCATGCGAGCAGCCTGGCGTTCGTCGCGGCAGGCGCCGTCGCCGTTGTTGCGGTGACCCTGCTCAGCCCGGCTTCGGGCGAAGGCGTGAACGTAGCGGCCGGCAACTTGAACTTCGGCCTGGTCGCCTACGTGTTCTTCGCCGCCATGGTGGCCATTTCCGCCATGGTGCTGCCCGGCATCTCCGGCTCCACCCTGCTGCTGATCTTCGGCCTGTACGTGCCCATCATGGGAGCCGTGCGCGCGGTCATGGGGCTGGACTTGGCCTATCTACCCATCTTGCTGGTGTTCATCGCGGGCATCGCCTGCGGCGTTCTGTTGTTCGTACGCCTGATCAGAATGTGCCTGAAGAAGTTCAGGCCCCAAACCATCTACGCCATCGTGGGCATGATGCTGGGGTCGCTGTTCTCCATCACGCAAGGGCCGCTCACGCTGACCGATCCCTTGCCCGCCATGAGCCTGGATACGTTCAGCCTGCTGTTCTTCGTGATCGGCGGCGTCGTGGTCGGCGGCTTGCAGCTGCTGAAAACGCGCCTGGAAGACCCTGCGGAAGCGCAGAAGGACAAGGAAGCCTAGCAACCTGCAGGCATGCGGACGACGTTGCGGGGACCCGACGTCGTCCGCCCCCCCCCCGCAAAACCGCTAGGCCTTTTTCACGGCCGCTTGCAAGTGTGCAACGTCGACATCGTCCGGATGCCCCACCGCCGCGTCGAAGTTCTCGATAAGCTGCTGCATGCGCGCGGCCTGAGCGGGTTGCGCCTGCGCCGTTCGCTCGTAACGGGTGCGCACGCTTTCCGGCATTTGCCCTTGGCACATGAACGACCCCACCAGCTGCGCGGATTCGGGAACATGTCGCGCAACGCGCGCCATAACGCCCGCAAAGTACGTCTGATCAGCACCGAAACCCGCGGTCCCGAACAGGAACACCTCTTTGCCCTCCAATTGGGACAGAACTTCGGCCATCTGGTCGGTGCAGTCGCCCCGGTTCGTCCAGAACCCCGCGTACACGCGATCCGCCGCGACCAATGCAGCCGGGTCAACGTCCCCCACGCGCCCGAACGCCACCACCTCTTCCGCAGGCAACGCCTCTTTCACCGCGCAAGCCAATCGTTGCGTGTTCCCCGTGCTGCTGTCGTACACGATTGCGTAGCTCATGGAAGTCCTTTCGCCAACGCGCGATTGCGCTTCAACATCCGATCGTCTTATGCCCGATACGTTATAACGCCCGATAGCGTTTTTCAAACGCGCGGCCGGCAGCCCCACGAAAGCCACGCATAAACCTCTCGCGCGCATCCTTGCCCCCGAAGCCCTTCTTGCCGTAGGATTCTCGCAACAAGCAAATCTTGCAAACAAAGGAGCCTCCATGAGGGCAGTCGTTCAACGCGTAAGCCGTGCGCAGGTGGAAATCGACGGCAACACGGTAGGATCCATCGGAAAAGGCCTGGTCATCCTTTTGGGCGTAGGCCACGAAGACACCGAAGAGCAAGCGGAGCGCCTCTGGAGCAAAATCAGCCGCCTGCGCATATTCGAGGACGAGGACGGCAAAACGAACCTGTCGCTTGCCGACGTGCACGGAGATGTTCTGGTCGTTTCGCAGTTCACGCTGTTCGCGAACTGCAAGAAGGGCAACCGCCCCTCTTTCACGCAAGCGGGCGCGCCCGACGAAGCGAACCGCCTCTACGAATGGTTCGTCGAACGGGCGCGCCGCGACGTGCCGCGGGTGGAAACGGGACGCTTCGGGGCCTACATGGACGTGAGCCTGACGAACGACGGCCCGTTCACCCTCTGGCTCGACACCGACGCGCTCTAAATCGTTACAGAAGAGCCCGCTCCCACTCGGCCTCCCTGAAGCCCACCAGCACGAAATCCTCGCCCACCACAAGCGGGCGCTTCACCAGCATGCCGTTCTCGGCGAGCAAAGCGTAGGCGTCCGCATCGCTCAATCCCGCATCAAGAAGAGCCTTGATGTTGCGCTCGCGATAGACCATGCCGCTCGTATTGAAGAAGCGGCGCAGGGGCAGTCCGCTTCTTTCATGCCAGGTGGCAAGCTCCGCAGCCGTCGGGTTGTCTTCTACGATATGGCGGTCGTCATAGCTTATACCGTGCTCGTCAAGCCAGGCCTTCGCCCTTTTGCACGTGGTGCACTTCGGGTATTCCAAAAACAACACGTTTGCCATGGTTGCTCCCATCATCGAAACGCTCTATCGGCTACTTGTTGCGCTCATGATACCAAAGGCCCCCCATGAGGATGAGCCTTCCTTGCTATACTGAAATCAAGCACGCGACCTCATGACAGGGCAAACCGAAAGGCGGCTGCTATGATCTTCTATTTCACCGGAACCGGCAACTCTCTTGCAGCCGCGAAGATCATAGCCGAAGCAACCGACGATCTGCTGGTCGACATGGGCAAAGCCTACAAGTACAAGGATTTCGATTTCACGCTTGAGCAGGGAGAGCCGCTCGGCTTCGTCTTCCCCACCTATGCCTGGACCACGCCTCCCCTCGTGGACGAGTTCATTCGCCGAGCAAACTTCCGCACGGGAAACAAGGACGTGTTCGACCCATGCTACTGCTACGCCGTCGTCAGCTGCGGAGCATTCGTGGGAAACACTGCGCGCATCTTCGCAAGCAGGCTGCTGCGCAAGCAGGGAATCAACCTGGACGCTTCGTTCAGCGTGAAATCGGTGGGCAACTGCACCTACCTGTACGCGCCCGCCCAAGGAGAGAAGCGCGAGCGGATCCTGGCTCACGCCGACGAGGATGCGCATCGCGTTGCCCTGCGCATCAAGGCGCGCGAATGCGTGCACGCCGAACAGCGAAACCCTTTGGGCATCTTGCTTTCCCAGGTCACCGAACAAGACCAGAAACCGCGCTCGACCAAAGAGTTCCACACGCTTCCCACCTGCATCAGCTGCGGCCGCTGCGCCGATATATGCCCGACGAACACCATCACGCTTATCGACGGCACGCCACGCTGGGCCGAACTGGGCTGCACACAATGCTTGGCCTGCCTGCATCGATGCCCCGTCAACGCCATCCAATACGGCAGCAGAACCGAAGCGCGAGGACGCTACGTCAACCCGATACTCGGCCCCATCAAGCGCGCCTGACGCCCCGCGGCCCAAGCCGGCCGCCGCAAACAAGCAAAGCCGACCAACGGGAAGAAGAACAACTCGAATCAAAACGAAAGATACCGTTTCCGCATCTTGACGCGTCTTCGTCGACTGATTATAGTGTGCATATCGGGTATATACACACTGTACAGTTTGACACGCATGACATCGACCGCACAGGAGCAAAGCCCGTCGGAGCCAGCAAGGAACGTGCTTGCGAACTCCCGGCGCGCAGCAGGACGCTGCGACGCGCCACCCGGATGCTCGGGGACGCCCGCGCATCCGCGCACCACTTCGCCGTAGGCAAACCCCACGGCGAATACGAACTGGAACAGGAGCGATGTTGGACATCATCATCTCAAACGCAAGCGATAAGCCCATCTACGAGCAGATCACCAGCCAGCTGAAAAACCTCATCCTGGCAGGCGAGCTCGCGGAGGGCCAGCAGCTTCCCTCCATTCGCGCGCTGGCGAACGACCTGCACATCAGCGTCATCACCACGAAGCGCGCCTATGCCGACCTCGAATCGCAAGGGTTCGTCGAAACGGTGCAGGGCAAGGGCAGTTTCGTAGCCGGCGGCAACATGGAGCTGCTGCGCGAAGAGCGTCTTCGCCATATCGAAGATCTGCTGGCAAAGGCTGCAAGCGAGGCGCAGGCCTCGGGCGTGACCCTTGCGGAACTGCACGACATGCTTGACCTGGTGGCAAGCGACAACATCTAGACGCACCTGAAACGAGAAAACATCGCACGCAACCGAAAGTGACGACTGATGAACGATCTTTTGAACATACGAAACCTCTCGAAGCATTACGACGGCTTCAACCTGCAGGACGTGGCGTTGCGCGTGCCTTCGGGCAGCGTAGTGGGATTCGTTGGCAGCAACGGAGCCGGCAAAACCACCACTATCAAATCCATCCTTGGCTTGAACAGGCCCGACAGCGGGCAGATTGCCCTGTTCGGCGAAGAGATCATCGGAGCGCCCTCCAAACGCCTTGCAGAGCTGAAGCAGCGCATCGGCGTGGTGTTCGACACCTGCTCCTTCCCCGAGGAACTGACGGTCGAAGCCGTGGGCAAGCTTATGTCCGTAAGCTACCGCGCATGGGATGCCGCGGGCTTTCGCGAGCGCATCGAGCAGTTCGCGCTCCCCTCGAACAAGACGGTGAAGGACCTCTCGCGCGGCATGAGCATGAAGCTGTCTTTGGCATGCGCGCTCTCCCACGACGCCGACCTGCTCATCCTGGACGAAGCAACCGCCGGCCTGGACCCGATGGCGCGCGACGAAGCGCTCGACACCCTGCGCGCCTTCATGACCGATGAGCGCCACGGCATCCTGATGTCCAGCCATATCACCAGCGACCTGGAGAAAATCGCCGATTACATCGTGTGCATCGACGAAGGACGCATCGTGTTCTCCATCGAGAAGGACGCCATCGTCCATCAGGCGGGTATCGCCCAGTGCCGCGCGTCCGAGTTCGCCGCCATTGCGGACAGCGGACTGTACGCACCGGGATGCCTGCGCTACATCCGCAACGCGTACGGCACCTCGGTGCTGGTGCCCGATCGGTTCGTTTTCGCCGAGAATTTCCGCGGCATTGCGATGGAGCGCGCCGACATCGACGCGTACATGAGCCTTATGCTGAAAGGAGAAGCGCTGTGAACGCCATGTTCCTGTCCGATCTTCTGATCGCGAAGAAATACTTGATGCCGCAGGTGGGGCTTGGCATCGTCGTGGGCATATTCATGTGCATCATGATGGAGAACATCTACGTGATCGCGCCCGCCATCGCGGCAATGACCCCGTTTTCCGTAGCGTTCACCATACTGGCCTTCGACGAGCGCGGGGGCTGGGAGCAGTTTAGGCTGGCGCTGCCGCTATCCCGCAAGCACGTCATCACCGGGCGCTACACGAGCTTCGCGGTGATCGCGATAGTCGGATTCATGACGGGAATCGTCGCCACGGGCCTGGTCATTATTGCAGCAACGCTGCTCCCGAACGTGCCGCAGCTAGCCGCGCTCATGGTGAACTTCTCGTGGCAGGCTATCGTCTTGGCAAGCATCGCGGGCGTTGCGGTCATCGTGGTCATGCTGTCCGTCGTGCTGCCGATGGTCGCGCGTTTCGGCATGACGAAAGCGGTCCGCTTCGCGCCCCTGATCATTTTCTTCGGCCTGTTCTTCCTGTTCACGGCAGGCGGCAACAGCGAGACTCCCCAATTCCTCGCCAACCTTGCAAGCTGGGTGCAAACGCCCGAAGGAACGCTGGGGATGGCCGGCATCGCGCTCGCCGCCGCAGCAGCCCTCTATGCGGCATCGTGCGCGCTGTCCATCAAGCTGTACGAACGACGCGAATGGTAAAAGCGAGCAAGAACACCGCACGGAAAACGTTTCGCAGCATCTGATCGGAACTGCAAAAGTGCGCCGCCTTCAACAGGCGGCGCACAACCACGCAAGAGCAGCGCAACCTCTGACGACCGTGCAGGTTTACGGACGTTTCACCAGGTCGGAAAGCTTCACGCTGTCAGCGTACGACTCGATGGCCTTATCGAGCCCAACCCAGAATTCACGCGCCGAGCAGCCTTCGCTGCGCTGGCACTTTTCCGCATCTTCAACGCACGCCACCGGAGCCGAACTCCCTTCCGTAGCGCGCAGAATGTCCCCGACCGTGATCTCGTCCGCCGGTCGAGCAAGCAGATAGCCGCCGCTCACGCCGCGAATGCTCTTGAGCACCTCCGCCTTCACCAACGCGCCGCCCAATTGCTCCAAGTACTTGACGGACAGATCCTCTCGCTCGGCAGCCTGCCTCATAGTGACAAGCGAGCCGGCCTCCCCTTGCTTGGCAATGTCGATCATAAGACGCAGAGCGTAGCGTCCCTTCGTCGAAACCATCATGTTCGCTCCACCGTCCTTTACTCGAGCCCCCCGATGCACCGTCGCCAAGGACCAGCCGGCGCATCGCCTCCATAAATACACGCAATAAGGTAAGTATAGCCTATGGCTTCATGTTTCGAGCGGGCCTCCCCTTGCAGGAATGTAAGGGAGGGGCAAGCGGTCGGTAAGAAAACCTTAAGAGTTGGCTGGTATAAAGAATAGAGCCCCAGCCAACGCATCGAAAGGAGCCGGGCATGACCGCTGGAACGCTTTTCAAACGACTGCTCGCCCTCATGCTCATCCTGGGCATGCTCGCAACCGCATTCTTCGTCGCACGAGGGTTCAACCTGTACCGAAACGCGCTCGAATCCCAAAGCCTCGACGACATGGCGGCAGCCATTGAGAGCGAGCAGGGATTCACCTCCCTCGATAAACTGCCCGATCTGTATCTGCAGGCCGTTGTTGCAGTAGAGGATCATCGTTTTTACGCGCATCCCGGCTTCGACGCCATAGCCACCGGACGGGCACTGGTCAACAACATCAAGGCGCGATCCGTAGTGGAAGGCGGCAGCACCATCACGCAGCAACTGGCTAAAAACCAGTACTTCACGCAGGAGCAAACGCTCGAGCGCAAGCTGGCCGAAGCGCTCATGGCCTTCACCATGGAAAACCACTTCTCCAAGCGCCAGATCCTGGAGCTGTACGTGAACTCGATTTACTTCGGCAACGGCTACGAGGGAATCGGCAACGCAAGCATCGGCTACTTCGGCAAGCAACCCGCCCAGCTGACCGAAGACGAATGCGCCATGCTGGCAGGCGTTCCGAACGCCCCCTCCGTCTACTCCCCCGCCGTAAATCCCGATCTTGCGCGCCAGCGCCAGCAAGAAGTGCTGCGCAAGCTGGTCAGGTACGACTATCTGGACCGAACGCGCGCCCAGCATCTGTCCACGCGCCCCACGTTGACGGCCGTCACGTCGAAAACGGTGACGATACCCGCATAACCAGGCACGCCGCCGCAGCAGCGATCGCGCGAGTTTTGTAGTCGTCGCGCGATCGCTGCCGTGCGCGCGACGCCCGGAGCAACCTCTGGTAGGATACCCGCATGAAATCTCAAACCAACAAGCGCCGCAGCCACGGCAAGCCTCGTCACGCCGCAGCGTACGCGCCTGCACCCCGCAGCTCTTCTCAACATGCAAGAAAAAGCCCTCTGGTCGGCGTCCTGCTCGTCATGCTTGCTGGGCTTCTGTTCGTAGGGATGCTCGTGGGCCTAGGACAATGCGCGGCTCCAGAAAGCGCCCCGAAAAACGCGGAGTACGTGAGTCCCTACGACTGGAGCAGCCTGGAACGAACCGGCGACCGACTGGCCTACCGGCCGGGAGGAATCCTGAAATCCCAGGTTGGCGTGGATGTTTCCGACCATCAAGGCTTCATAGATTGGAATGCGGTAGCCGCAGACGGCATCGACTTCGCGTTCGTGCGCGTAGGCAATCGCGGATACACCGAAGGAGGCTTGTCCGTCGATGCCCGGTTCGACGACAACATCAGCGGCGCGCAAGCGGCGGGCTTGCAAGCGGGCGCGTATTTCTTCTCGCAGGCAACGAACGTCCAGGAGGCCGTCGAGGAAGCGGAATTCGTGATCTCCCACCTGGGCGGGCGCGCTTTGGAGCTGCCCGTGGCGTTCGATCACGAACCCGTAGCCGACCCCAACGGCCGCGCGAACAACGTGGATCGCGACACGCTCACCGCATGCGCTCTCGCATTTTGCGAGCGCCTTGAAAAAGCCGGCTATGCAACCATGGTCTACGGCAACAACGGCGACATGGCCCGCTACGACCGATCGGCGCTCGGAAACCGTCCGATATGGTTCGCGGAATACGATGCCCCCACGCCGCGCGCCCGGTTCGATTTCGCCATCTGGCAGTACACGAACGGCGGCACCGTCACGGGAATCAACACGTCGGTCGACCTCAACCTGCGCATGACCGAAGCGCTGTAGCCTCGGGCGCGCCAGCTGGGCGCGGGCAAACCGGGAAAGGCGGGCCTGTTCGCCGCCCCTTGCCCGCAAACGCCCCTCTTGGCCGATCGCGCCCGGCATGCTACACTGAGCGCCGCGATTCTGATCGAACCTTGAGGAGCTCTGTTTTGATGGCGGGACAAATCTACTAGCAAATCGCCTTGCGATTTCTGCATCTTCTTCACGATGCGCACGAGCGCAACTCGTTGTTGCGCTATTTTAGTCTCGATTCCATGCAAACTTGGTAGCGCAACCACGCGCGCTACCGCATCATCAACTCAGCACACCGCTATCAAGGAGCATCCCTATGACCGAACCAACCGCGCTCATGAGCGCAGGCGGGCAGCCGCTTCCCAAACGATGGCTTGCCATCATCGCCACCATCTGGGCCGGACAAGCCGCCTCGATGATCACCAGCTACGCCGCAGGATACGCGGTGATCTGGTACATTACCGAAACCACCGGCAGCGCCATCATGCTGTCCGCCGCAGCCATCTGCGCCTACCTGCCGCAAGGGCTTCTTTCGCCTTTCGGCGGAGTGATCGCGGACAAGTACAACCGAAAAACCATCATGATCGCAGCCGATCTGGGCATCGGCGTCATATCGCTTGGCCTGGGTTTCGCCATCCTGTTCGGCCAGGTTTCGTTCGGCCTGCTCATGGTGCTGGTCATCGCGCGCAGCGTGGGACAAGCGTTCCATGGCCCGGCCATGATGGCAGCCATGCCGCTGCTCGTGCCGGAGAAGCACCTGCTGCGCATCAACACGCTCGACCAGCTGCTCATTTCAGTAGCGTCCATCGGCGCGCCCGCATTCGGCATCTTCCTGTACACCACGTTCGGGTTCCACTCGGTCATGTTCCTGGACTTCCTGGGAGCGCTTTTGGCCGTTGCCGGATTAGCCCTGGTGAAGATACCCACGATTGTCGACGAATCCGCGAAAGACCAGCATGTGCTGGCGAACATGCGCGACGGATGGAAGGCTTTGTCGGCCAACCGAGGCCTGGTCATCTTGATTGCCGGCGTCACGATCGGCATGGTCGCCTTCGCCCCGCTCGGCGCCATTTTCCCGCTTATGACGTTCGACCATTTCGGGGGCGACGGCTACGCGGCGTCCATCGTAGAGGCATCGTTCGGCGTGGGCATGATCATAGGATCGGCCATCCTCATGATCTGGGGCGGCGGCAAGCGGCTTGCCCTCTTGATCGGCATTGCGGCCTTCATCGTGGGCGCGACCACCATGGCATGCGGGTTCCTTGCACCCACCATGTTCTGGGCGTTCGTCGTGCTGTGCGCCGCAATGGCGGTGGCCTGCGCCTGGTTCAACGGCCCACTCATCACGCTCATCCAGCGCAACACCCCTGAAGAGAAAACCGGCCGCGTGCTGGGGTTGGCCATGGCGGCCATGGGCCTGGCCTCTCCTGTGGGAATCGCGTTCGGCGGCGTGTTGGCCGAATCCATCGGCGTTGCACCGTTCTTCGTCGTGGACGGCCTGATCTGCCTGGTTCTGGGTCTGGCGATCTACCTGCCCAAAAGCGTGCGAGCGCTCGATGACGGCAAGCCTGCCATCGTGCGCGACAGCAGCGCCGCGCAGAACGCGGAAGCCGCCGAGTAACGCGTTGCCTCGACCGCAGGCGAAGGCAATCCCTCGCCTGCGGTCGACAACCCGCGCCGAATGCGCGGCCCGCTACGACCTTCGGCTTGAACCGTAGGCCGCATTCTTTCGGTTGCCGAATGCGCTTCCCTTGCGCGCGCTTTTCTTGAGGTCCTTGAGCACGTCCTCCTCGCTCGACCCCTCAACCTGCGCGCGCAGCTTCACCACCTGGTCGCGCAAGCGAGCGGCCTCTTCGAAGTCCATGCTCTTGGACGCCGCCGCCATGTCGTCTTCCATGGACGATATGATGCGCAGCACCTCCTCGCGCGACAGCTCGGCCAGCTCCTTGTTGACCTGCTCCGCCGTGGTGTTGCCCATCTCGTCGGTCACGTAGCTCATGATGTCGTTGATGGCCTTGCGGATGGTCTGCGGCTCGATGCCGTGATCCTCGTTGTACTGCATCTGGATGGCCCGGCGGCGCTTGGTTTCGTCGATGGCGCGCGCCATGGAGTCGGTGATCTTGTCGGCGTACATGATCACCTGGCCCGACACGTTGCGAGCAGCGCGTCCGATGGTCTGGATCAGGGAGCGATGGTTGCGCAAGAACCCTTCCTTGTCGGCATCCAGGATGGCGACAAGCGACACTTCCGGCAGGTCCAAGCCCTCGCGCAGCAAGTTGATGCCCACCAGCACGTCGAACTCGCCGCGCCGCAGGTCGCGCAGGATTTCCACGCGCTCGAGCGTAGCGATGTCCGAATGCATGTACCGCGTGTTCACGCCCTGGTCAAGCAAGTGATCGGTCAGGTCTTCCGCCATCTTCTTCGTGAGCGTGGTAATGAGCACGCGCTCGTCGCGGGCGGCGCGCTCCTTCGCCTCGTCGATGATGTCGTCGATCTGCGAAGCCGATCCGCGCACGATGATCTCGGGATCGAGCAGCCCCGTCGGCCGGATGATCTGCTCGACCTGCTGCTGCGTGACTTTCTCCTCGTAGTCGCCCGGCGTGGCCGACACGTACACGAACTGGGGAACGCGATCCTCGAACTCGTCGAATCGCAAAGGACGGTTGTCCAGGCAGCTGGGCAGACGGAACCCGTGCTCGGTCAAGGTGATCTTGCGCGAGCGGTCGCCTTCGTGCATGCCGCGAATCTGAGGCACGGTCACATGGCTCTCGTCGATGATGCAGAGGAAGTCTTTGGGAAAGTAGTCGATCAGGGTGTACGGCGGCTCGCCCGGCTGACGGCCGTCCATATGCCGCGAGTAGTTCTCGATGCCCGAGCAGAACCCCATGGTTTCAAGCATCTCCAAATCGTATGCCACGCGCATCTCCAAGCGCTGGGCCTCCAGCAGCTTGCCCTCCTCCTTGAACTGCTGCAAGCGCTCGCGAAGCTCGTCGCGGATCGTGCCCAATGCGCGATCCATCTTCGGACGCGCGGTCACGTAATGGGACGCCGGCCAGATGGGCAGCGCCTCGAATTCGTTGACCACCTCGCCCGTCACGTTGTCGATTTCGGCAATGGCCTCGATCTCGTCGCCCCAGAATTCGATGCGGACGGGATTGTCCGCATACGGCGGGAACACGTCGAGGGCGTCGCCGCGCACGCGGAACGTGCCGCGCTTCAGGTCGTAATCGTTGCGATCGTACTGGATGTCGATCAGCTCGTGGATCATCTGGTCGCGGTCCATGTCCTTCTGTTTGTCCACGAACACGGCCATTCCCGCATAATCCATCGGGCTGCCGATGCCGTAGATGCACGACACCGAAGCCACCACGATGCAATCGCGGCGCGACAGCAGCGCCGACGTAGCCGCATGCCGCAGCTTCTCCACCTCTTCGTTGATGGAGGCGTCTTTTTCGATGAACGTGTCGGACGAGGGAACGTACGCCTCCGGCTGGTAGTAATCGTAGTAGCTGACGAAGTACACCACAGAGTTGTTGGGGAAGAACTCCTTGAGCTCGCTTGCCAGCTGGGCGGCCAGCGTCTTGTTCGGAGCCATGACCAACGTGGGCTTCTGCACGGCCTCGATGGTCTTGGCCATGGTGAACGTCTTGCCCGATCCGGTTACGCCCAGAAGCGTTTGATAGCGCAGCCCGCGCTCTATGCCTTCGGCCAGCTTCTCGATGGCCTGGGGCTGATCGCCCGACGGCTCGAACGGGGACACCACCTCGAACGGAGTGGTCGACAGCCGAACCTCCGGCAGCTTGCCTTCCATTTCGATGCCTTCGATATTCGTAAGATGCGCCATCTAAGATCCCTTCGAACAAACAGGTGGGGTGGAAAGCCGGTGAGCCATCAACCTCGCTGCCTCACCGTCTTTCCACCCCACCCTCCGATCCGCTTCAGCCAAAAGCTTACAGCCCCTTGGAGTACTCCCCCCACCATGCAAGCACCTTGTTGCGCATTTCCTCGGGGGTGCCGTCGTTGTTGAACACCACGTCGGCGGCCTCGATGCGATCCGCATCGGTGATCTGCTGCGCGATGCGACGACGCACGTCGGCCTCGTCCCAGCCGCTCTTCACCGCGCGCTCGATGCGCAGATCGATGGGAGCCAGCACGGCCATCACCACGTCGGCGTCGTACGCAAGCGAAGTCTGACGGTTCTTGAACACGGAGTATTCGACCACGACCGCTTTGTGGCCTTCTTTCTCCAGCTCGGCAACGCGATCGGTGAACGCCTCTTCGATGCGCGGCAGCGTGATGCGGTTGAGCTTGCGCGTCTCGGCCGGGCTGACGAACGCCTTGGCCGCCAAAGCAGGGCGATCCACTTCCCCTGCGGCATCCAGGATATCGGCGCCGAACGTTTCCACCAATTCGGCCTTCACCGTATCCCACAAAAGGACGTCATGCCCAACCTGGTCAAGATCGATGTTCGGAAGACCCTGCTCGACAAGCGCTTTGCGCGCCGTCGACTTCCCCGCGCCCATTCCTCCGATAATGAACAGCTTCTTCATGCTTGCTCTACCTCCTCGATCATGCCGCCTCCCAGCACGGTATCGCCTTCGTAGAGAACGGCGTACTGCCCCGGCGCCGTGGTCGGTTGCGGGCTTCGCAGCTCGATCCGAACGCCTCCGCTGCCTTCGGGTTCCATGATACACGGTACGGCACGGCTTCGATAGCGCAGTTTGACCATCGCGCCGCACGGCTCGTCGAGGGATTCGAAAGCCTGCCAGTTCATCGCGCGAACGCGAACGGCGCGTATGAGCGTGTCTTCCGCGAACCCCACCACCAGCTGGCCGGTTCCGGCGCGCTTCTCCACCACGTAGTACGGCTCCTCCGCCGCAATGCCGATGCCCTTGCGCTGCCCAACCGTGTAGTTCGCCAGCCCCCCATGACGGCCCAGCACCGCTCCCGTTCGGTCGACGATGTCGCCCGGTTCGTCCCGAACGCCGCGTTCGCGCAAAAAATCCCGGTAATCGCCCTCCACGAAGCAGTTGTCCTGGCTTTCGGGCTTTTCCGCCACGTGAAGGCCCAGATCGGCCGCAATCAGCCGCACGTCGGTCTTCGTCATGGCCCCCAACGGAAGCACGAGGCGCGAAAGCTGCTCCTGGGAGAGCAGCGAGAGCATGTAGCTTTGATCCTTGCGCGCGTCGAGCGCCGTCTTCACCACGAAGCGGCCGTTGCGCGTCAAGCGCGCGATGCGGGCGTAATGCCCGGTGGCGACGTTGTCGCATCCATGTTCGCTCGCAGCCTCCAAAAGCGAGGGCATCTTGCAGCATGCGTTGCAGCTCACGCACGGACTGGGCGTGAGGCCCTGCGCATACGCATCCACGAACGGCTGCACCACGCAGCGCTCGAACGACGCAGCGCTCTCGCACACAACATGGGGGATGCCCAGCAGCGCGCACACCGCAGCCGCATCGGCCTCGGCCTGCACGCTGGCCTCGTCATCGTGGAACCGGCACGTCACGCCCAACACCCGGCATCCCGCCCTTAGCAGCAACGCCGCCGAAACCGCGCTGTCCACGCCGCCGCTCATTCCCAGCGCAACGCTCGCACCTGCCTGCATGAAACCGCCCTTCGAACCAACGGTACGCATAGGTAACCGTATTCTGGAACCTTCTAGTCCAGCCATTATAGGACAAGCTCGCTGCTATACTAAGAAGTCACGCTGCACACCAAGAAAGACCAGGAGGGTGCCGGACATGCCGGCTGAAAAATCTACCACTAAATCGCGCTACATTCCTGCTCTCGACGGCTTGCGGGCCTTCGCCGTCCTCGCGGTTATCGCCTACCACATGGGCATGTTCTGGGCACCGGGCGGCCTTCTGGGCGTCACGGTGTTCTTCGTGCTTTCAGGCTACCTCATCACCAGCCTGCTGCTTATCGAATGGGACAACACCCATCGCATCGACCTCCCGCAATTCTGGCTCCGGCGCGTACGCCGCCTTATGCCGGCTATCGTGTTCGTCATCCTTTGCTCGGCAGTGCTTTTCACTGCATTCGACCACAGCCTGCTCACCAAACTACGAGACGACATGTGGGCGGCGCTGCTTTGGGTGACGAACTGGTGGTACATCTTCCACGACGTGTCGTATTTCGATGCGCTCGGCGCGCCGTCGCCCCTGACCCACTTCTGGTCGCTGGCCATCGAAGAACAGTTCTACCTTATATGGCCGCTCCTTCTGTTCGGCGCCCATAAAGCAGGCCTCAAGCGCACCGCCATGCGCAACGTCACGCTGGCGCTGGCGCTGCTCTCCGCTGCCGAGATGGCCCTGCTCTACAGCCCCGACGTCGACCCCAGCCGCGTGTACTACGGAACGGATACGCGGGCGTTCTCGCTGCTCATAGGCGCCTGGCTTGCATTCGTATGGCCTTCGCACCTGCTCGGCGCGCACGGAGAGGTGCATTTGACCAAACAGGTGCGCAACGTTCTTGACGGCGTGGGCATCGCCGCGTTCGTCGGGCTGCTGGCCATGGCCGTGTTCGTGAACGGGTTCTCGCCTTTCTGGTATTACGGAGGCACGCTGCTGGCATCGGTGCTCACGGCCATCCTTATCGCCGTCATGGTGCATCCCGCCAGCCTGCTGGGACGAGCCGCGAGCGCGAAACCACTTGTATGGGTGGGTTTGCGCTCGTACGGCATCTATTTGTGGCATTACCCGCTGTTGCTGCTCATGAACCCGCGCAACTTCACCGGGGAAACGCCATGGTGGATGTACCTGGTTCAACTGGCCGTCGTCTTCGCGTGCGCCGCGTTCTCGTACCGGTTCGTGGAAAACCCCATCCGCCGAGGCGCCATCGGCTCGTTCGTCAAGAGCGTCCGCTCGAAACAGCTCGACACGCCCGCCTGGCTGCGCACGCACGCCGTGCCGACCATAGCCGCCCTGGGCGTGACCACCGTGGCCATAGGCGGCCTGATCTTCGTACCGCCCACGTCGGCGCTCGAAGGCGCGAACCTGCTCAAGGACGAAAGCGCGCAGACTTCCGGCATTCCTCAGGCCCTTCCCGAGGGCGAGGCCGCCGCTGCCGAGCAGCCGAAGCTCGACATCATGATGATAGGCGACTCCGTTTCCGTGCGCGCCATCCCCTACTTCAAGGAGAAGTTCCCCTACGGAGCCATCGATGCCGCCGTGAACCGCCAGCTTCCCATCGGTCGCGACGTGTACCTGGCATACGACCAACAAGGCATCATCGGCAAGGTGGTGGTGTTCGCGCTCGGCACCAACGGCGTGGCCACCGACGAGCAGCTTGACCAGCTTGTCAACGCCGTCGAACCCGACAAGCAGGTGTTCTTCGTGAACACGCGCAGTCCGCAATCGTGGGTCGGCGACACCAACGCCGCGCTCGCCCGGGCCGCCGAACGCTACGGCAACGTGCACGTGATCGATTGGCACGGCGCGAGCGCCGGGCAAGACGGCTACTTCGACGGCGACGGAACGCACCTTTCCGAGGAAGGCGTCCGAGCCTACATCGACCTTGTCTACGACGCCGTCGCCTCGCTTCTGCCCGCGCACGAGGAAGGGGCTGAGGCGGCAAAGGTCGAAACGCCGCTCGAAGCAGCCACCGAAAAGGCGAAGGCAACCGTATCCGACACCGTGCATGGCTTGGCGCACGCGATGACGCAAGGCATGGCGCAGCAGAAGTAACCGCTCGATGCTTTTCGAGCGGTCGGAGCGCAAGGGACAGCCGCGCCTCCGACCGCCCCTTGCGAAAGCCCGCCCGCATCGAATCAGCCGACCCCCCCTCCCCCCGCCTTCCCACTGCCGGGCGCGCTAGGGACTTTCACCCATGAGAAACGTGCGTATGCTCGGCACACCAAAAAAAGGACCCCATCGCTGGGGTCCTTTCGCAAACTATGTGCTGAGAAGTTACTCGGCAGCTTCGGGAGCAGCAGCTTCCTCGGCAGGAGCGTCCTTCTTCTCGGCCTTCTTCTTGGCCGGCTTCTCCTCGACGACGATGGACTCGTCCACTTCGATCTCGAAGCCCAGGTCGGCCGCAGCGGCCTTCATGGACAGGGAGATGCGACGACGCTCGGGGTTGATCTCCATGACCTTGACCTTGACCTCGTCGCCGGCCTTGACGACCTGCGCCGGGGTGTCGATGTGACGCTGAGCCATCTCGGAGATGTGCACCAGGCCCTCGATGGACTGGCCAAGCTCGATGAACGCGCCGAACGGCACGATCTTCGTCACCTTGCCGTCGACGATGGAACCGACCGGATAGCTCTCGACGAGCTTGATCCAGGGATCCTCCGTCGTCTGCTTGAGGCCGAGCGAGATGCGCTCGCGCTGCAGATCGACGTCCAGAACCTCGACCTCGACCTCGTCGCCAACCTTGACGACCTCGGACGGATGGTTGACGTGGTTCCAAGAAAGCTCGGAGATGTGCACCAGACCGTCGATGCCGCCCAGGTCGACGAACGCGCCGAAGTCGACGATCGAGGAAACGGTGCCCTTGAGGCGCATGCCCTTGCTGAGCTTCGCGAGGATCTCGGCACGCTCGTTCTTGCGGCCTTCCTCAAGCAGCACGCGGCGGGACAGCACGACGTTGTTGCGGTTGCGATCCATCTCGATGACGCGGGCTTCGATCTCGGTGCCCAGGTACATGTCCAGATCCTTGACGCGACGAAGGTCGACCAGCGACGCCGGCAGGAAGCCGCGCAGGCCGATATCCAGGATGAGGCCGCCCTTGACCACTTCGATGACCTCGCCCGTGACCACTTCGCCGGCCTTGAACTTCTCTTCGACGCGGATCCAAGCACGCTCGTACTCGGCACGCTTCTTGGACAGGATCAGACGGCCGTCCTTGTCCTCCTTCTGGAGAACCAGAGCCTCGATCTTCTCGCCCAGCTCCACGATGTCGGACGGATCGGCGTCCTTGCGGATGGAGAGCTCGCGGGACGGGATGACGCCCTCGCTCTTGAAGCCGATGTCGACGAGCACTTCGTCGTGCTCGATCTTGACGACCGTGCCGTCGACCAGGTCGCCCTCGTCGAACTCGGTCAGCGTGCCGTCGATCATCTCGTTCATGAGTTCGTCGGAGATGTCTTCGAAGTCGATGACGGACGTGTTCTTGATGTCGGTCAAAACGGACCCCTTTCAATTCTTCTAATCGGGGACCCTTCGTCATGATTGATTGCTACGTGCACCATGTCCGCTCTGCACGAAAACGCATGTGCCGAGCTGTGTAACAAAACATGTCTCGGGGGCCTACATTGCTGTGCGCTTACAGGACTGCCCTATAAGCTGAATTAGTATAGCATAGGGCCATGAACGCTATGGGTTCTTTTTAGCGTCTTGTGCGATTTTTCCGAGTAAAATGCGCTTCTTGGACGCGTACGGCATGCTCAGTTCCCTTGCGCCGCCTGACAGGTTGCGCACACGCCGTCGAAGATGATCTCGTGGCCCTCGATGGCGAAGCCGTGCGCATCCTCCACCTGAGCGACCAGATCGTCAAGGTGCGGCATCTCGATGTCGAACACGCCGCCGCACACGCGGCACTTCGCATGGTAGTGGGGCCTGTTGCGAAAATCATAGCGGTCGGCCCCGTTGGGGACCTCCACCCGCAGCACTTCGCCCCGATTCGCCAGAACGCCCAGATTGCGGTACACCGTGGCGCGCGAGATGTTGGGGTGCTTCTCGCGCACGACTTCGTACACATCGGCGGACGTGGGGTGATCGCACAGCGATTGCACCGCTTCCAAAACAAGCGCTCGTTGAATGGTGTTGCGCGTGGTTGCGCGCTCCTGCTTTTCCACAGAGGAGGAGGTCATGATATGCACCTGCCGTTCATGATAACTATACGTTTGATTAAATAGGATTATATATCGTTAGCATGAAAAGGCAAGCGTCCAGCCGGAATGGCGCGCTCCCTCCGGCGAACGTCCATATCTTCATCAACGAGGCCACGCGATAAGCAACGCCGCCAAAGCCGCAATGGAGCCCAGCGTCACCGCAGCGCTCACCGCCATCCCCTTCCTTGCCGACTTGATCGAGAACGTCTGCAGCCTCTCGAAATCGACCGAACGCGCCGCGCGAACCAACTCCTCTTCGGTTGCGTGGCCGCTTGCATGCCCGGGGCTGTCGGAAAGAACATGCTGCGCGAAGGGGAAGCACGCCAGGCGAACGGGCTGCGCGGCCAGCAGGTCCGCATGCCACGCAGCGCATTCCATAGCCAGGTTCCCCAAAGGAACGTCCAGCGCTTCGGTCATCTCCTCGGGAAAGAAGGTCAGGGAAAACGTATCCGCAGATCCGTCCGACAGTTGCCGACCGTACCCTACCGACAAGTTTCCCTCGATCCACAATCGCCAATCAAGCTTGGCCATGCGCGCGCCGGCGAGCGATGCCGAAAACGCCATCCGCCGCCCATCGTCGGCAGCCTGCATGTCAACCAGGACGCGACCATCGCTTGATGTAGTGACCACCGAGTGCGGCGCAGACGGCGCGCGCAGGCCATGCGCGCCGTCGTAGCTGATAGTGTCGCTCATGTAATCGACGATAATCCAGCTGAGCAGACCCGTTCGCTCATCCTCGGCAATCAGGTAAAGCTCGGCCCGCGCGCCCCAGAACGCGCTCGTATGAACGCGAAAGAAACTCGCTATAGCACAGCAAACAGGCTCGTCGCCCTCGAAAACGGCCGTTCTCGCCAATTTGAAACCGGAAGGAAGCAGAGCGCTTGCCCGCACCTCGTCGGTCACCTCGTAGAACAGGAAGAACGCATACGGCTCCACCACGAACCCCATGTACGGCGTGGTTTCCGATGCACTTGCGAGCATCTTGCGCTGCACCGCAGATGGCAGCATGCCGTAAAACTGCTGGAAGAAATGGATGGAGCCCACGGTAACGGGATCCACCATGCGCTCGACGCCTTTCGCGAACTCTTCGTTTCTCACAGCGACTCCTTTTCCGGGGGCCTCGACGCAAACGACTATAGGCCGAAGGCCGCCATCGCACGAAGCGAACCCGAAATCGGCACGCGGCCGTCATCGACTTGATGAGGATTCGAAGGCAAGGGGAAGCATCAGCGTTACAATGCAGAAACAACCTGCAGGAGCATCGCGGGGATCCGCGTGCAGAAAGGAGCATCATGGGAACAGCGAACGTCGCATTCGCTCCGGTGTCGTCAGACGAGGACCGTGCTCGGCTTGCGGACTTGGCCGATGAAATCTGGCACGAGTATTGGCCCGCCCTCATCGGTCCCGAGCAGACCGACTATATGGTGGAGAACTTCCAAAGCCTTGAGGCCATCGAACGGGACATGGCAGAGCATGCCTACGAGTACTGGTTTCTGCGCGCCGAAGACGACGGTCGCATCGTGGGATACACGGGCGGTCATGCGGAACCCGAAACGAACCGCTACTTCATATCGAAGATATACCTGCGCGCCGAGGAGCGCGGCAAGGGCTTCGCATCGCAAGCAATCGCGTTCTACGATCAGCTGGCGCGCGAACGCGGATTGGACGCATTGTACTTGACGGTCAACAAGCATAACGAGTTAGGCGTCCGCGCCTACCTGGGCAAAGGCTTCGAAATTATCGACGCCGTGGAAACCGACATCGGCAACGGCTTTGTCATGGACGACTACATCATGGAGCTGGCAGTACCCTCGGCCTAGCATCGTTTCGGACTGGGATGAGACAAAGGGACGGGGTCAATGACTCATTTTCGGCCGCAGGCCAGAAAATGAGTCATTGACCCCGTCCCTTTGTCTCACCTTTGTCTCATCCCCTCGTCTTACCTGCTGCTTAGAAGAACATCAGGAACAGATGGGTGAACCCGAAGGCGAGCAGGCCGCAGCCGGGGAACGTGAGCACCCAGGTGAGCACCATCTTGCCGGCAAGGCCCCACTTCACCGTACGCAGGCTTTTCTCGGCGCCGACGCCCATGATGGCCGTGGTCTTGGTGTGCGTGGTGGATACGGGCAAACCGGTGAACGTAGCCAGCCCAATGCAGAAACAGGCGGACAGGCAAGCCGAAAAGCCCTGGTACTGTTCCATCTTCACCATGTTCATGCCAACCGACTTGATGATCTTCTTGCCCCCTACGGCCGTTCCGAGAGCCATGGTCATGGAAACAAGAAGAATGAGCCACATGGGGAATTCCACATTGGAGTACGCCACGCCGTCCATCGCCAGCATGATGCCGAGCATGCACAGCGACAAGAACTTCTGCCCGTCCTGAGCGCCATGCAAAACAGCCACGCCCGCGCCAGAAACAATCTGGGCCCACTTAAAGAACGAATTCGCCTTGGTACGTTCGGCACCCCTGCAAGCCACTTTTATCAAGCGCGTGAACAGCCAACCGGTTCCAAAACCCAAAACGGTGGATATGACCAGGCCGTACACCACCTTCATCCACTCGTCGCCGTTCACGCCCGCCAAACCGCCCTGCAAGGCGATGGCGGCACCGGTAATGCCGGCGATAAGCGAATGGCTCTGCGACGTAGGTATGCCGAAGTACCACGCAGCTACGCCCCAGACGATAATGGCCACCATGGCGGCCGCAAGCGCAACGAGCGCCGCATGGTTGTTGCCTCCGAAGTCGACCATTTTGAAGATGGTCATGGCAACCGCAGAGGAAATCATCGTGATGGCGGCCAAGCCGATGAAGTTGCATACGGCGGCCATCGCGATAGCCGGAGTCGGCTTCATCGCCTTCGTTCCCACGACCGTGGCGATGGCGTTCGGCGCGTCGGTCGCACCGTTGACCACCGTGGCACCCAACGTCAGAAGCACGATGAGCGCAAGGACGGGATCGCTGCAAAACGCGGCGACGAACGCCCCGAAATCGTAGTTCATGAAAAGCCCTTTCACCTGAAAACGCCATGCAGAAACGCCACAAGAACGATATCAGGACTTTGCAAAGAAAAGATCAAATGCAGGTAAAGTTTCCCTACCCCTGCAAACGCTTCTCGATAGAGTCCGCGATACCTTCGGGGTCCAAGCCCAAATCGTGCAGGAGAGCATTGGATCCGCCTTGCTGGATATAGCGATCGGGGATGCCCAGGTTAAGGGTGGGGGCGATGCAGCCCATGCGCGCCATCTCGCCCAGCACGCCTTCGCCGACGCCGCCCGCGAGCACGCCGCCCTCAACCGTGACCACGAGCTTCGTGTCTGCAGCGCGCGCGATCTCGTCGGCATCGAGCGGCTTGGCCCAGCGCATGTCCACTACGCGCGCATCGATGCCGCGCTCCGCCAGCAGATCGGCGGCGCCGAGAGCGCGGGACACCATGCGCCCGAACGCAAGGATGGCCACGTCGCTGCCTTCGCGAATAACGCGGGCCTTGCCCTCTTCGAGCATCAGAGGCTCTTCGGGAAGCTCGACGCCCTCGGCTGCGCCGCGAGGATAGCGAATGGCGAAGGGACCGCCCATCGCCAGCGCCGTATGGAGCGCATGGACCAACTCGGCCTCGTCCGAAGGCGCAAGCACCCTCATGTTGGGGACCATGCGGGTATATACCAGATCGAACATGCCGTGGTGCGTGGGGCCATCCTCCCCCACCACGCCGGCGCGGTCGATGGCGAACACCACATCGAGGTTCGGCAGGGCGTTGTTGATGATCATCTGGTCGATTGCACGCTGCAGAAAAGTCGAGTACACGGCGATAACGGGCTTCTGGCCGCCAAGCGCCAAACCGCTGGCCAAACCAACCGCATGCTCTTCGGCTATGCCGGCGTCCACGAAACGATCGGGGAACTCCTTGGCGAAGGCATCAAGTCCGGTGCCGCCCTGCATGGCCGCCGTGATGGCCACGATGCGCTCGTCATGACGGGCTTCCTCCAGAAGGGCCTTGCCGAACACGCTCGTGTACGACGGCGAAGCCGCCGAGGGCTTCTTCTTCACTTCGCCCGTGGCAATGTCGAACGGCGCGATGCCGTGGAACTTCTCAGGGTTGCGAACCGCAGGCTCGTAGCCCGCGCCCTTGCGCGTGACCACGTGAATGAGCGCCGGACCGTCGGTGGCGAGCACCGCGGCCAGCGTTTCCTTGAGCAGCCCGATGTCGTGCCCGTCGATGGGAGCGGTGCACAAGATGCCCAGCTGCTCGAACATCATCGAACGAGGGATGATGAACTGTTTCATGGACTCTTTCATGTTGCGGCCGAACTTGGCCAAGGCGTTGCTGAACGGGCCGCCGCTTTCCAGCACTTCCTGCACGCTGTCGCGCGTCTGACGATACTGCGTCGATGCACGCATGTACCCCAGATGCTTCATAAGCGCGCCAACGTTGCGAGAAATGGACATCTCGTTGTCGTTCAAGATGATGACCAGGGGCGTTTGCGCCTGACCGATGTTGTTGAGTGCCTCGAAGGCCATGCCGCCGGCAAGCGCTGCATCGCCGATGACCGCCACGATCTTCTCGGTGCCGCCCGCCAGATCGCGTGCCTCGGCCAAGCCCAACGCTACGGAAAGCGAGTCGGAAGCATGACCGGACGGATGCACGTCGTACGGGCTTTCACCCGGCTTCGGGAAGCCGGACAGGCCCCCGTACGTACGCAGGGTACCGAATTCCTCAAGACGGCCCGTCACCAATTTGTGCGCATACGCCTGATGTCCCACATCGAAAATCAGCTTGTCACGAGGGCAGTCCAACATGCTGTGCGCCGCCAAAATGATCTCCACCGCGCCCAACGATGAAGCCACGTGACCGCCGGTATCCGACGTCACCGTGATGATCTCCTCGCGGATTTCCTGCGCAAGAATAGAAAGCTCCTCGTTACTCAGGAGCTTCAAATCTGCAGGAGACGATACTATGTCCAGAATACGCTTCTCGTTCATGCAGCGTGCCTTTCAAGCATCAAGCCGTAGCAGGATCGCTCGGACTTGCGTCAGAGGGATCGGCGACAGGTTCGGCGGGAGCGGCTGCTCCCGCCGTTTCGGCTGCATCGCCTTCGGCCTGGTCGGCCGCGCGCTGCGCCTCTATATTCTCTTCAAGCAAGTCGCTTGCGCGCAAGCCCAAGCCCACTGCTTCTTCGTACAGGGCCAGAGCTTCGTCAAGCGGCAGCGACTCATCGCTCACCGCATCGACGATCTGATCAAGGCGAGATTTCACGTCCTCGAACGTCTGGTAGCCTTCGTTAGGCATTCGAAGCCTCCGAAGCAACGCACGGTGCCGCCGCCTCTTCGACAGGAGCTTCGAAAACGGGGGCCGGCGCGGCTTCCGCATCAGCGGGGGCCGCTACGGAAGCCTCCGAGGCCGGCTCATCCTCAGCAGACTCGTCTGCGGAATCGTCCACCGCATCCTCCACGCCGTCAAGACGCTTTGCAATGCGGCCGAGCACACCGTTGACGAAACGCGGAGATTCGTCTTCGCCGCCGAAGTCTTTAGCCAGCTCAACGGCTTCGTTGATGCTGACCGAAGTCGGCACGTCTTCCACGTACATCATTTCGTACGTCGCAAGACGCAGAATGGAGCGGTCGACGATGGGCATGCGATTGAGCGACCAGTTCTCGGACGTTGCCACCAGATGGTCGTCGATTGCACAACGATGCGCTTCCACCCCCCTGATAAGGGACAGCGCATAATCGGGCAAGAACCCGTCGTCGGACAAGCGCGCATCACCTTCGGCGATAGCCGCCGGCGACTCGTCGGTAATTTCGCTTGTGTAGAGCACCTGCAGCGCAACGCGACGCGCGTGCGTTCGTTCATGTCGTTTGGCAGCCATAAATGTACCTAAAACCTCCGCTGCTTAGCGAGCGAACTGAATGCCGTCGATGTACACGTCAACGGAAGCCACGCTTGCCCCCACCTGGCTGGACACCGCATCAGCAATGGCCTTGCGCAAGTTGGCGGCAAGATCGGGCAGCACGTAGCCGTAGTACACGTCGACACGCACGGAAACCTGCAGTTTGTCGTCTTCGTCGATCGCGACCTCGATGCCTTGCGTCGAGGGCTTGCCCGCGAACACCGAGCGAAGGCTGCTCGTTGCCGAAGGGCCGACCGAGGCAACGCCGTCAACCTCGTTGGCGGCTATGGACACGATGGTCTCGACGACGCCCGGCGCAAGCGCCATGCCATCAAGATTCAATTCCGTCATAGCACATCTCCCATCTGGGTTTCGATAAAATCGGTTGTCGCATCGCCCGCGCAGAACACAGCGTTCTCCAAAACGCGGCGATGGAACGGAATGGTGGTCTGGATGCCCTCGATGACGAACTCGTCAAGGGCACGACGCCCGCGGGCGAGCGCCTCTTCGCGATCCTGCCCATGCACGATGAGCTTGGCCACAAGCGAATCGTAATACGGGGAGATGCGAGAGCCCGTGCGCACGTAGCTTTCCACGCGCACGCCAGGGCCCGACGGAGCCTCGAACTTCGTCACGTTGCCCGGGCACGGACGGAAGCCGTGCTCAGGATCCTCGGCGTTGATGCGGAACTCGATGGCATGCCCCTGCGGCGTGAACGGCGCGCGGGAGGCGCAGCTCATAGGCTCGCCGGCGGCAATGCGCAGCTGTTCCTTGATGATATCGGTGCCGGTGATCTCCTCCGTGACGGGGTGCTCCACCTGCACGCGGGTGTTCATCTCCATGAAGTAGAAGCGGCCATCGGTGTCCAGCAAAAACTCGATGGTTCCGGCGTTGCGGTAGTCCACGGCACGCACGGCCTTGATGGCCGCGACGCCCATGGCGCGACGCAGGTCCTCGGTCAGCGCCGGAGAGGGCGCTTCCTCGATGAGCTTCTGATGGCGACGCTGCACGGAGCAGTCGCGCTCGCACAGCGCGATATGGTTGCCGAAATCGTCAGCGAGCACCTGCACCTCGACATGGCGCGGACGCAGCACGAGCTTCTCCAAGTACACGCCGTCGTTGCCGAAGGCGGCTCCCGCCTCGGTGCGAGCCGCCTGGTACTGGGATTCCAGCTCGGCAGGGTCGTGCACCTCGCGCATGCCCTTGCCGCCGCCGCCGGCCGTCGCCTTGATGAGCACGGGATAGCCTACGGAATCGGCGAACGCCTTGGCCTCGGCCGCCGTGTCGATGCAGCCGTCCGAACCGGGAACGGTGGGCACGCCGCACGACTTCATGGTCTCGCGCGCAGAGCTCTTGTCGCCCATGCGCTCGATGCAATCGGCTGCGGGGCCGATGAACACCAGGTCGTTGTCCGCGCAAGCGCGCGCGAAATCGGCGTTCTCGGCCAGGAAGCCATAGCCCGGATGGATGGCTTCGGCACCGGTGTTTTTGGCAGCGGCGATGATGCTGGGCATCACCAGGTAGCTCTTGTTCGCCTGAGCAGGGCCGATGCATACGGCTTCGTCAGCGTACTGCACGGGGTAGGTGTCGGCGTCCTCGGTCGAGTAGACCGCGACCGTCTTCACCCCCAGCTCCTTGCAGGCGCGCATGACGCGCAGCGCCACCTCGCCGCGATTGGCTATGAGGATCTTCTTGAACATTACACGGTCTCCGGAATCTTGGACTGCTCGCTGACGGGCTCGACGTAGAACAGCACCGTGCCGAACTCGACCGGCGAGGCATCTTCAAGGCAAATCTCGCGAACGGTGCCCATTTCCTCGGCCGTGATCTCGTTCATGAGCTTCATGGCCTCGACGATGCACAGCGTCTGGTTGGCGGTCACCTCGTCGCCTACCTGGACGAAGGGCGGCTCGCCCGGAGCCGGAGACGTGTAGAACGTGCCCACCATGGGAGCCGTGACGGCATACCAATCGGCCGGGCGGCTGTTCTCGGCAGGAGCCTCGGCCGGAGCGGCTGCGGGCGCGGCCGGAGCGGCGGCAACCTGCGGCACGGCCTGGGGCTGCGCGGCCACGGCGGACATGGCGCTGGGCATGCGCACGGCAATGCGGGCGCCCTCTTCTTCCACTATGATCTCGCCGACGCCGCTTTCCTCGGCAACGCGAACCAGCTCGCGAATCTGATTGATATCCACGTAATCGTCCTCCTTGGTCTGGCTCGACTCCTGCTCCATGAGGAAATCGACCTTCTCCGATGTGCGGTGCTTGCTCAGGAACGTGCGCGCCTCGTTCGGGAACAGGGCGTACATGAGCACGTCCTCCTCCGTCTTCGCAAGGTCGCCGATCTCGGCGGCAACCTCGTCGAACGTGGTGGTCACCAGAGAGCCGGGCGCCACGTCGGGCGGCAACATCTCGGAGTTGCCGACGACCTTCGCCACGATGTCCTTGTCCATGCGACCCGGCGCCTTGCCGTAATAACCGCAGATGTAATCCTTCATCTCCTTGGAAACCACGCCCCAGCGCTTGCCGGTCAGCACGTTGAACACGGCTTGCGTGCCCACGATCTGCGACATCGGGGTAACCAGCGGCGGATAGCCCACCTCGGCGCGAACCTTCGGGATCTCGCGCATGACTTCCGGCAGGCGGTCGCTGGCGTTTTGCACCTCAAGCTGCGAGAGCAGGTTCGACATCATGCCGCCGGGCACCTGGTGCGAGTACACCTGCATGTGGATGAGCGAGGAGACGCCGCGCTTGTAGTGACCGCGCTTGCGCACCTCTTCCCAGTATTCGGCGATCTCGAACAGCAGGTCAAGATCAAGACCCGTGTCGTAGCGGCTCTCCTGCAACGCGGCGGCGATCATCTCGACCGCCGGGTGGCTGTTGCCGAACGCAAGCGGCGCATGCGCGGTGTCCGCGATGGCGGCGCCGGCTTCGGCGGCCTTGAGGATGTTGGCGGGAGCCATGCCGCCGACGTAATGGCAGTGAATATGCACCGGCAAACCGATTTCAGCGTTGAACGCCTTGACCATGCGCTCGGTGCGATACGGCGTGAGCATGCCCGCCATGTCCTTGATGCAGATGGAATCCGCGCCCAGGTCCTTGAGCTGCTGGCCGTAGTCAAGGAAGCTGTCAAGGGTGTGGACCGGCGACATCGTATAGGAGATGGCTCCCTCGAAATGCGCGCCGCATTCCTTGATGGCCTCGGCATTGTCGATCACGTTGCGAATGTCATTCAGGGCGTCGAACACACGGAACACATGGATGCCGTTGCGATTGGCGGCCTTGATGAAACGGTTGACGATCTCACGCGAGTAATGCTTGTAGCCCACCAGGTTCTGACCACGGGAAAGCATCGCGAGCGGCGTGTTCGGCGTGTTGGCCTTGATGGAGCGCAGGCGATCCCATGGGTTCTCGTCGAGGAAGCGCAGGCACGTATCGAACGTCGCACCGCCCCAGGACTCGATAGCCCAGTATCCGACACGGTCCATTTTAGGCAGAATCGGCAGCATGTCGCCAATCTGCATACGCGTGGCCCACAGGCTTTGCTGGCCGTCACGGATGGTGGTATCCATGATTTGAAGCCTTGGCATGAACTCACACCCCCTTCGGTTTGCAGTTAGTCAAAGATCGAATTAAGCATTATAGAAGAAGGTTACACCCTCCGGGCTGCCGGGAGGAAAATTCACCGGTAAGCAACAGAATACCAAGGCAGGAGGAGACGCGCGAGGGTTCGAAGGACGAAACGAGCGCGTCAATCGAGCCTTTTTCACAATGCCGTTGTTTCGAAGGGAAATAGCAAAATGTAATCAACCGATTACAACACTATGTAATTGCGTGATTACGCTGTGCCCATGAGCCGCCTGGAGAAACACGAGCACCTGAGGAGCAAGGACCCCCTTGCCTGTTGCCACGCCTGCGAATTGGGAGAGAACGTGCGCAGCCTGCGCAAAGCGCAGCGGCTCTCGCAGGATCGCCTGGCGCAGATGATAGGAACGAAGCATCCGCGCATCAGCGACATCGAGTACGGCTTGGCCGATCTGCGCATTTCGGAAATCGACCAGATCGCCCGCGCCCTCGACGTACGTCCGAGCGAGCTTCTGGATCTTGAGGCGCACCACCCTCGCGACTTCCCACTGCCCCCTGACGGACACGCGCCGCTCTAGCACGCACCACGCTTCGACAGTCGCCGGTGAGACGAAGGGACGCCCATGCAGGCGCCCCCTCGGAGTTTCCAATCAAGAACAAGCTTAGGTTAGACGCGCTTAATGAAGCGGCCGTCGCGCGTGTCGATCTGCAGGATGTCGCCAGGCTCGACGAACATGGGAACCTGCACCGTAGCGCCGGTTTCGAGCGTAGCGGGCTTAGAGCCGCCCTGCACGGTGTCGCCCTTGAAGCCGGGATCGGTTTCGGCCACTTCAAGCTCCACGAACATCTGCGGCTCAATGCTGATCAGCTCGTCGCCGGCATACAGCAGGCTAGCCTCGTCGTTTTCCTTGAGCCACTGCGCCGCATCGCCCACGGTCTCGGCCGGGATGGCCAATTGCTCGAACGTGTCGTTGTCCATGAAGTTGAAGTCTGCACCATCGTTGTACAGGTACTGCAGCTTCTTCGTCTCCAGGCGCACGGACTCAACCTTGACGCCGGCGTTGAAGGTGTTGTCGATAACGCGTCCGGTCTTGATGTCGCGCAGCTTCGTGCGGACGAAGGCGCCGCCCTTGCCGGGCTTCACGTGCTGGAATTCAACGATCGTGCACAGCTTGCCGTTGTACTCGATGCACATGCCGTTCTTGAAGTCGGCGGTAGAGATAGCCATTCTGGGTATTCCTTTCGTTCACGGGTCTCCGCTGCGTGCCGCGGGGCCCGATCAGCGTTCAAACTGGTTCATTATACTCATAGCATGCGTTCTTGACATGGCGCGCATCGCTCCCGTCAGAAAAAAATCAGGAGTTGCGCTGCAACGAGACCGGCATGAGCATCGGAACGTTGCACGGCCTTCGCACGGCGCCTCCCCTGTCAAAACGAGCGAGTTTTACTGGTCCTTAACCAAGGATAAAGCGAACCTCCAGGCTTGTGACCTGGGATTTTAAAAAATGCCTCGAGGGAAGTTCGCCTCAAAAGGCCTTTTACACCCGCAAAACTCGTTCGTTTTGGCAAGTTGGCGCCCGGCCCGCCAAAACAGGAGGCTGCGTCGACGCCCAAGCGCACGCTCGTACCCGACTCCAACAATCCGGCTAGAGCACCACCGGATCGTGCGGAGAGCACGTGAACACCTCGAACCCGGATTCGGTGATCACGCCGAAATCCTCCAAACGCATGCCGAACTCGCCCGGCAGGTACACGCCCGGCTCCACCGTGACCACGTTGCCCGCCGCGAGCGGACGATCGTTGCGGGGAGACAGCACGGGCTCTTCATGCACGTCGATGCCCACGCCATGGCCCAAGCCGTGACCCATCTTGCCAGCGAAGCCAGCTTCCGCCAAAACGCGCTCGGCAAGCTCGTGCGCCTCCTTGCCGGTAACGCCCGGCCCGAGAAGCGCCTCCACCTGCTCGTTCGCAGCGCGAATAGCCTCGTAAGCGCTGCGCATGCGGGCATCCGGCTGCCCCAGGAACACCGTGCGCGTCATGTCGGAGCAGTACCCGTAAGCCCGGGCACCGAAGTCGAGCACCACGCACTGGCCCGCCTCGAGGCGCGTTGCTCCCGGTATCGCGTGGGGGCTGGCGCCGTTCGGGCCCGCGGCGACGATCGACGAGAACGCCAAGCCGTCGGCACCGCGGCGGCGCATGAAATCCTCCAGCTCGATTTGAACCTCTCGCTCGGTCATGCCCACGCGCATGAACCCGACGATATGCGCAAACGCCGCATCGGTGACGGCCTGCGCGGCCTTCATGCGGGCAATCTCGGAAGCGTCCTTCACGGCGCGCAAGCCCAACACGAAGTTGGACGTTTCGCGCAGCTTGACCGCGCTTCCCGCGAACGCCGACTCGAGTGCGCGGTAATTCGAGAGAGCCAGGGAATCTTCGATGCCCAGATGGAAACGAGGCGCTTGCTCGCACGCGCCTTCCTGCGATGCCCGGCCGCAACCCTGCTCTTGCAAAGCAGCTACGGATTTCACCGCGAACTCGGCATGCGTCGCACGCTGGGCGTCCACGACAATCGAGCCCTCGGGCGAAGCGGCGGCACGGGCAGCTTCACTGTAGCGCGAATCGGTATGAAGAACCGCGGCCTGCGGATCGACCAGCAGCGCATGGGCGCTCTCGTCGTCGAAAACGCCGTCGAACGCCGTCAACCACGCGATATTGGACGTGTCGCGAACCAGAAACGCCCCCATGCACTCGTCGGCACAGGCGGCGCGCAGGCGGTCGAGGCGGCGCGCAGCGGCCCCTGGCTGCATCGGCGCGGCCGCGTCGGAAGCAGCCTGATCAGCCGCAGCCCGCTCCATCCGGCCGCCTACGATCACCTGCCCGGCACCGCAGCGATCCTGATACCCTTCGCCCAGACGCTCGCACGCGCCTTCAAGCAGCACGTCGATGGCGTCGCAGTACCCTTTGAAGCCGCGACCCTTCACCTGAGCAACGCAAACGGGAGCGATCACCGACACGCGGCGAAACGGCTCGCGCGCATCCACGTCCGAGATATGCACCTCGACGCATGGAACGTCGATGCCGCCAACGGCATCGCGCAGCGCGTAGGAATAATGGGTATGCGCACCGGGGTTGTACACGATGCCGTCGTACACGTCACGGGCCGCGTGAATCTTGCGAATGAGCTTGCCTTCGCTGTTCGACTGGAAGCAAGCAACCTCCACGTTGCGCTTCTTGCCGTACGCTTTCACTTCGCGCTCCAGGTCGTTGAGGGTATCGCGCCCGTACACCGACGGCTCGCGCACCCCCAGCATATCCAGGTTCGGCCCGTTAACCACCAGTATCTTCTTCATGGTCTACCCCTTGCTTTTCGCCCAGGCGCTCAAATGCTCCAAGATCACGTTATCGGAAACGTCCATCAGCTCCCACGAGCCCACGTCACGAGGAAGCACGAAGCGAACCTGTCCATGGCGCGCTTTCTTGTCCCGTTTCATAGCGGCCAGCATATCGCCGGGTTCGGCCGACCACGCAAGAGCCGGCAATCCCAACGCGTCAAGCAGATCGTCTTGAGCTTGCACGAATTCCAAAGAAGCGCCCGCTAGATCCACCGCCAGGCGCGCGGCGAACCGCATGCCCTCCGCCACGGCCGCACCGTGCGAATACGTGCCGTACCCGGCTAAAGCCTCCACGGCATGACCCAACGTGTGCCCGTAGTTCAAGCACTCGCGCACGCCCTTGCTCTCCTGCTTGTCCGCAGCCACCACGTTGGCCTTGAACACCACCGATCGAGCGATAGCCTCTTCAACCGCGGCTTGATCGCGTGCAGCCAGCGCCTGCGCCGATTCGACCAGCCAGAAAAAGAACTCGTCGGACTCGATGACGGCCGATTTTGCGATCTCGGCGCATCCGCACGCCCATTCGCGATCGTCGAGCGTGGACAGCACGGCGGTGTCCGCGCACACGTACGCAGGCTGGTTGAACGTGCCGACCAGATTCTTGCCCGCCGCAAGGTTGACGCCGGTCTTGCCGCCCACAGAAGAATCCACCATGGAGAGCAACGTCGTGGGAACCTGCACCACCGACACGCCGCGCATGTAGGTCGAGCCGACGAAGCCGGCCAGATCGCCCACCACGCCGCCGCCAAGGGCAACCACCAGGCAATCGCGCCCCAAGGACAGCTGAGCCATGGCTTCCCAGATTTCAGCGGCCACCTCGACGGACTTCGAACCCTCGCCCGCCGCAACCGTCACGTCGCTCACGCGAAAACCCGCTTGGGCGAGAGCAGCCTTCGCATCGACAAGGTAGAGCGGAGCCACGTTGTCGTCGGTGACGACGAGCACGCGCTCCACGCGCTCAAGCGCCGGATGCTTCCGTACATGGGCGCCCAGCTTGGCAAGCACCCCCGCACCGATGCGAACGTCGTACGGGTTTTCATCCGCAAGGTTGACCACTACTTTCGTTGCAGGCACAAGACGCCCTCCTTCTCGAGCGCAGCCTGCACCTCGCGGGCGATAGCTGCAACGCTTTTTCCAGCAGTGTCGATGGTAATGTCGGCAACTTCAGCGTACAGGGGCACGCGCTCCTCCGCCGTTTGGCGAGCGGACTCGATGTTTTGAAACAGCGGGCGGGTGGACGTGTCGCTAATGCGCGATTTCGCCTCGTCGGCCGTCACCTTGAGGTACACGACAAACCCTGCGTCGTGCAAGATGGCACGATTCTCCGAGCGCTTCACCACCCCGCCGCCGCATGAAACCAGCAGGGGGTCTTTGGCAGCAAGCTCGCGAAGCACATCGGTCTCGATGTCGCGGAAGCCGTCCTCGCCCGATTCGGCGAAGATCTCCTTGACGCGCTTTCCTTCCCGACGCTCGAGGTACGTGTCCATATCCACCGACGCGACGCCGCAGGTTCGCGCAAGGCGCCGTGCCACCGACGTTTTGCCCGCGCCCATGAACCCCACGAAAAACACCGGGCGGTCAAGCTGCCCCGCAACCCGGGGCCGCGAAGCAGCCGGACGCGAGCAGCTGGACGCGACGCGGGCATGCTCCCTATTGGTGCTCGATCCCCCGCCGGTCATCGGGACATCGTCCTCAGTCGCTGCCGATACGCCTTCACGGCAGCCTTGATGTCGGCCATGTTGTCGCAGCCGAACTTTTGCAGGTAGGCGTCGGCCAGCACGAACGACACCTCGCTTTCAGCCACCACCGCGCAAGCGGGAACGGCACAGGTATCGCTGCGCTCTTTCGACGCCTCCTCAACCTCGAGCGTGTCCAGGTTCACCGTTTCAAGCGGGGTCATGAGCGTAGGGATGGGCTTCATGGCGGCCGTCACGATAAGCGGCATTCCCGTGGTCATGCCGCCTTCCAAACCGCCTGCGTTGTTCGAGGTTCGCACGAATCCCGCTTTGCCGTCCAGAGCGATAGGATCGTGCACCTGCGATCCAACGCGGCGCGCCGCCTCGAAGCCCAAGCCGAATTCGACGCCCTTGATGGCGGGGATCGAGAACAGCGAAGCGCCCAAGCGCGAGGTCAGGCGATCCCCCGCCGTAGCGTAGCCCCCTACGCCGGGGAGCAACCCGCGAACCACCACGCGAAACGTTCCGCCCAGGCTTTCGCCCGCGCCTTTCGCGCGATCTATTTCGGCTTTCATGGCCTGGGTGGCCGCCTCGTCAGGGCAGCGAACCTCGCTGGTCTCGATGGAGAGCGGCTTGTAGTCCGCTGCGCTCATGAGCGGGTCCTGCTCTTCGAAAACAGCGGATCCAATAGAGGTGACGTACGAGAACACCTCCACGCCCAAATCGGCCAAGAACTCGCGTGCAATGCCGGCGGCGGCCACGCGAGCCGCCGTCTCGCGCGCACTTGCACGCTCCAAGATATTGCGACAGTCGTCGGTGTTGGTTTTGAGAGCGCCCACCAAATCCGCATGTCCGGGGCGTGGGCACACTTCGCGCACCAGGTCAGATGGGGTATCGCCGAACGCAGCCATGCGGTCGGTCCAATTTTGCCAGTCGCGGTTGCGCACCACGAGCGCAATGGGGGTTCCCAGCGTGCGCCCGAAGCGCACGCCCGACGTCACCTCGACGGTGTCGGTTTCGATCTTCTGACGCCCGCCGCGGCCGTAGCCCGCCTGGCGCCGCGCCAAGTCGATGTTGATCTGCTTCTCGGAAATCTTAAGGCCGGCCGGCACGCCCTCCACGATAGCCGTGAGGCACGGCCCGTGGCTTTCGCCTGCTGTGAGGTATCTCATGGTGGTTCGCTTTCCGCGTTATTCTAAGTACGTTCATAGAATATTGTAGCGCACCAGTTCAGCAAGGCCGACGAAAAGCGGGCGCACGTCGAGAAACGCCACGGCAAGGGAGCGAGCCTTTTACGAAAGCCACCTTCTCAGCCAAACGCTCGCTAGCAGTCAAACCCCGCAGCCTGCGCCATGGTGTCGAACAGCTCGGCTTCTTCCAGCTTCACCTCGACGTCTGCAAGATCGCACACGGTCAGCACCGTAGCCACCGCCTGGGCCACCAGCATGCCCGACCCGTCGAACACCGTGCATCCCGCTTCGCGCGCCGCAGCTACGAGCGCGGTTTCACCGTGTCCGTACACGGCGTCGAACACGGTTTGGGAAGGGCGCAGCAATGCGGTGTCGAGCGGTGCCGCATCGCCCGCTTTCATACCCAAGGGCGTGGCGTTCACTATCAAATCAGCCGACGCAAGCGCCTTTTCCGACGTAGCGTAGCTACCGAACTTGAACGTAGTTCGCTCGTACGCGGTGCGAAAACTACGATGATGCGGACGCGCGGGCGGCAGGTCGATCGTTGCCGTGGCCATAAGGCCGAACCGCTCGACGTACGCTTCGAGAGCCCGGCGCGTGCGCTCTTTGTCGCGACCGACCAGCAGCGCCACGTCCGCACCGGCCAACGAACTTGCATGCAGGATCGACAATGCCGTAGGACCGGTGCCGCACACGGCCACGCGTTTGCCCGCAAAGCTGAAACCCGTGCGCTCCAGATAGGACACGCAGCCTTGACCATCGGTGTTGAAGCCGATCAGGGCGTCGCCTTTGCGCACCAGCACGTTGGCGCCCAGCGCCAGCTTGGCCGTTGCCGCCTGAGCCGTTGCCGCCTGGAACGCAAGGGGCTTGTAGGGCGTGGTGATATTGACGGAAAGAAAATCGCGCGCATCCAGGAACGACCGCGCTTCGTCGTCGGTTGCGCAGTCTTTCGGGGAGTACGTCCACGGCAAACCCAGCCGTTCGTAGACGGCGTTGTACATGACCGGCGATTTCGAATGCGCGATAGGATGTCCCAACAGGTACAAGCTTTGCGGTTTCGTGGCCTCGGTCATGGCTATCCTTCCTTGTTCGCCGATTCTATGTTCGTTTGAACGTGCGACCCGTTCGTCTTTCCGGCGGGATGCGCAGTTGAAGCCGAGGGGGTAACGGCACCCTCGGGCTTGCGATCCCCCATAACCAGACGCTCGAAATTGCGCAGCATAAGCGTGTGCGGCAGATCTTGCTCCACCAAAGGAGCCAGCAAATACGCTTTCATGCCCATGAAGTGAGCCCCCAGCACGTCGGTGACCAGCTGATCTCCGATCACCACGGTTTCCGCGCGCTTGGCTCCCAGCTTCGAGAGGGCGATCATGAACGCCGGTGGCAAAGGCTTGACCGCCTTCGCCACGATGGGCAGCGACAACCGCTGTGCCAGGTGGTACACGCCCTCATGCCAATTGTTCGAAACCAGGCAAAACGAGATGCCCGCGTCGCGCGCCTGGCCAAGCCACAGCCCCACATCGCGCGGAACCTCGTGCGTATCGCGCGTGAGGATGGTGTTGTCGACGTCCAAAAAGACGTTGCGGTATCCCAACGCCAAAAGATCGCGATCGATATCGACCTTCGAAAGGCGCGAGAAGTATCTGTCAGGTTTCAAAAACGGCATGGCGGCGAATTCGTTTCAGCGGGCCGCAGCCTACGAGAACGTCTTTATGTGCTCGTCGTAGGTTTTGCTGAAGAAGTAGTTGCCGTCCTTGTCGAAGTAGAAGAAGAAATAGGTGCCCAACGCCTCCTTGTCAGGAGCCGTCACTGCCGTAAGGCAATCAAGGCCCGGAGAGCAGATGGGCGTAGGCGGCAAGCCCTTGTTGGCGTACGTGCTATACGGCGTTTGGGCATGCACTTCTTCGCCCGTGGGATCGTGGCCCACCTCGTACGCGGTAGTGGCATCGGACTGAAGGAAGCCGTAGCTGGGGTCCCCCTGCGTGGCCAGGCGGTTGTAGAACACGGCGGCAACCTGGGCGCGCACATGCTCGTCTCCGCTGGATTCCTTCTCTACGATAGAGGCCAGCTTGACCGCATCGTAGATGGACAAGCCCTGCGACTGAGGATAGGACCAGTCGAGGTTGGCCGTTTCGGTTTGGAATTGGGTGAGCATCGTACGAACGATAGAATCGGCCGTAGCATCATCTCCCAAGCTGTACGTCTTGGGGAACAAGAAGCCCTCCAAGCTGTTCGTTCCCGCATCGGCCAAGAAACTGTAATCGGCAGCGTAAACGCTTGCGTTGGATGCAGCCGCCGTGAAGTCTTCCGCCGAAACGCGGCCTTCGGTTGCCGTCGCAACAGCGTTGGCGATGTCGGCAAGCTTAAAGCCTTCGGGAATGGTCAAGCCGCCGGTCATGACGGGTCCGGTTTCCAGGGCCTTGATGATGCTGTCAAGCGATGCGCCTCCCGCGAACGTGTACGTGCCCGGCTTAAGCTGGGACGCCGCGTTCAACTCGTTCACGCGCTTGGTGAACTCGCTCGCACTCGACACCAAGCGAGCCTCAACCAGCTGGTCGGCAATAGCGGAAGCGCCGGATCCGTCGGCAACGGTGATCGTAGCTTCTTCGCCTTCGGCCAGCAGCTCGACCTGCGGACCCGAGCAGCTGTTGAACAGGGTGAGCACGCCCCATCCCAAACCGCCGAGCACGATGATAGCGAGAATGATCGCAAAGACAATGGGCGCTTTGCTTTTCTTCGGTCGGATATAACTGGTATCGTACGTTCTAAATTGACGTTCGCCGCGAGCATGCGCAGAGCGAGCTGCATGGTTCGGTCGCTGCGAATACGTGACTTGCCTTTTCCGTGAGGGCATGGGCTGTCCTTCACCTTTCCCCGTTGCGGCGAGCATCGAGCCACGCCTGCAAGAACAAACTCGCGGCTATCATATCTATTTTGCCGCGCATGTCGCGTTCGCTCAAGCCCTTTTCACGCAAACTCCGTTTGGCTTCCTGGGAGCTAAGACGTTCGTCGGCGAACTCAACGGGAATATCGCACGCCCTTCCGATACGACCGGCCGTCTCGCGAATACGCGCCGCCTGCGGCCCCTCTGCCCCCGCCATCGTGTAGGGAAGCCCGCACAGCAACAGCTCCGGCTCCCAGTCCTCAAGCACGCGTTTGAACGACTTCGCTCCGCCAAGCACCTCGCTTGCCGGAAGCACGCACACCGGCGACGCAACCCGCTCCCCCGGATCGCACACGGCAATCCCGATACGCGTCTCGCCAATATCCAAGCCCATGATGCGCACAAGCGCTCCTATCCGTCGTTGAAAAGCCTTCGACTACGCGCCTGCGGCGCCCGCCTACGAGGGCGCCCCAAGCCGCAGCTCGCACGCAAGATGAAAAGGGCTTCTCCGGCTTGGAAAGCGCCCCGCCGCCGCGTCCCTCGCTCCGAGCTGCAGACAAGACGCCTCGGACATAGGCGGAAAGAACCGAGGCGAGTTCCGCACGAGCACGGGCGCCCCTGCAAGAGCGCCCGTGCGAGCCAGGACTGTCTGAGCATCGGGCCCTTCCGCCCGCGCCCAGACAGAAAACGTCTTACAGCAGCATTTCGCGCGCGGCATCGAGGGCCGCGTCGATACCGGAAGCGTCCTTGCCGCCGGCCTGAGCCATGGCGGCCTTTCCGCCGCCGCCACCCTTGATGTTCGATGAGATGGCCTTGATCACGGCCCCGGCGTCGAACCCGGCCTCCACGGCTTCGGGCGCACCGGCAGCCAGCAAAATGGGAGAGCCGTCTTTTTCGCCCGCAAGCACAACCGCGCCCGGCGCGCTCATGCGGGCGCGCATGACGTCCCACATGTTGCGCATCTGACCGGCATCGGCTTCGCCCAAACGACCGATGACAACCGGGAAGCCTCCCTTGGCCTGGACGGCGGACTCCAGCAAGGACGAGTAAGCGTCATCGGCCAAGCCCTGGCGATTGCGCTTCATTTTGGCCTGAAGCTCCTTCACCTGTTTGGCATTCGCGGCAACGCGTTCGCTCACATCGAAGATGGGCACGCGCAGCTCCTCGGCCGTTTCCTTGAGCTCGGCTTCTACGCGATTCATGTAAGCAAGGGCATCGAAGCTGGTTACCGCTTCGATGCGGCGCAGGTTCGCACCCACGCTCGATTCGCTGGTCACCTTGACGAAGCCGATCTCGCTGGTAGCAGACACATGCGTGCCGCCGCACAGCTCCTGGGAGAAGCCCTCGATATCGAGCACGCGCACGAATTCACCGTACTTCTCGCCGAACAGCGCCATAACGCCCGCTTCGCGAGCCGAAGCCAGCGACGTCTCGTACGCGCGTACAGCGTGGTTCTCCATGATCTTCTGGTTAGCCAGACGCTCGACTTCGGCAATCTGCTCGGCCGTCATGGCCTCGAAGTGCGTGAAGTCGAAGCGCAGACGGTTTTCGGCCACCAGGCTGCCGGCCTGCTTGACGTGATCGCCCAGCACCTCGCGCAACGCCCAGTGCAGGATATGCGTAGCCGTATGGTTACGACGGATGCGCTCGCGGCGCGGCGCGTCGATAGCGGCGCGAACGGTGTCGCCCACCTGGATGCGACCCTCCGGCATATCCTCCATCATTTTCACCGCATGCGCGATCAAGCCCTTTTCGGGTTCCTTCGTATCGAGGACCGCAGCCACGGCGTCGTCTTTCGCCAACGCGCCCACGTCGCCGATCTGACCGCCCTTTTCAGCGTAGAACGGCGTCACGTCCAGCACCACGCGGCCTTCTTCACCTGCGGCGAGCGCGTCAACCTGCTGCCCGTCCTTCACGATGGCCAAAACGCGCGCATCGCTCTCGTTCTTGGCGTAGCCCACGAATTCCGTGGGGCCGACGGCCTCCAGGATCTCGGCCATCACGCCGCCGTACGTGGACCATGCGGCCTCGGCGTCTTTCGTGTTGGCGGCACGAGCGCGGTTGCGCTGCTCTTCCATGCACACGCCGAACCCGTCCATGTCAACCTGAATGCCGCGCTCTTCGCACAGCTCGCGCGTGACCTCCACCGGGAAGCCGTACGTGTCATGCAGCGTAAATGCCTGATCGCCCGGCAAAACCGTGCCCTCAAGCTCAGCAAGGGCGTCATCAAGGAAGGCGCGGCCTTGGCGCAGGTTCGCGCCGAAGCGCTCCTCTTCGGAAAGAATGATACGACCCATGAGCTGGCGGTTCTCGACGATTTCCGGATACACGTGACCCATGAGGCTCACGATCTCGTCCACGTACTCGTTGAGGAACGGCTTGTCCAGGCCCAGCAGGTGGCCCTTCATGACGGCGCGGCGCAGCAAACGGCGCAAAACGTAGCCGCGGCCCTCGTTGGAAGGCAGGATGCCATCGGCGATCATGAACGCCACGGCGCGGCTATGGTCGGCCATGATGCGCAAAGACAGATCCGCCGCCGGATCGTCGCCGTACACGGTTCCGGTCAGCTTCTCGCCCACGCCCACCAGGCTGCGCAGCACATCGGTTTCGTAGTTGGACTGGACGCCCTGCATGATGGCGGCCATGCGCTCAAGGCCCATGCCGGTATCGATGTTCTTCTTGGGCAGCGGCTTGAGCGTGCCGTCTTCCTGACCGTCGTACTGGGTGAACACGCAGTTCCAGTACTCAAGGAAGCGATCGCAATCGCAACCCGGCGCACAATCGGGGCTGCCGCAGCCGAACTCCTCGCCCTGGTCGAAGTAAATCTCCGAGCACGGACCGCACGGGCCGGTAGGCCCGGCGCGCCAGAAGTTGTCGTCTTCGCCCAAGCGCGAGATATGATCGTCGGGAACGCCCAGCTTCTTCCAGATTTCGATGGTCTCGTCATCGTCCAGGAACACGGTGAAGTACAGGCGCTCGGCGGGAAGGCCCAGAACCTCGGTCGAGAACTCGTAGGCCCAGGCGCACATCTCTTCTTTGAAGTACTCGCCGAAGCTGAAGTTGCCCAGCATCTCGAAGAAGCTCTGATGGCGGCCCGTGGTGCCGATGATCTCGATGTCGTTGGTGCGGACGCACTTCTGCACCGTAGTGGTGCCGATGTAAGGCGCCTCCAGATGCTTCTGCTGCAGGAAGTAGGGCTTGAACTGCACCATACCGGCGCTCGTCAGCAAAAGCGACGGGTCGTCCGGGATAAGGGACGACGAGGGCCAGCGCTTGCAGCCCTTTTCCTCGAAAAAGCTCAGGTACTTCTCGCGAATCTCCGCGCTGGTCATGTACTTCATATGGTTGTCTGTCTTTCTATCTCTGCCTGTCTTAAAAGCTCGGCGTCGCCTACGGACGACGCTCAGCGTTTCTTACGATGGCGAGCCCGCTTGGCCTCTGCCTTGCGCTGTTCGACGCGGTCGAACGCCGCCGACACGTCGGGATGCGGCGAAATCGCATCGGCCATGGGATCCAGCTTGCCGTCCGACGCCGGCGTTCCCTGGAAGAACACCCCGTCTTCGCTCACCAACTGGCGTCCCGTGCGCTTCTCGAAATAATACACGAAAACGGACTTCGCAACAGCCACGGCGGGGATGGAAGCCAGCATGCCCACGAGAGATCCCATGAATCCGCTCATCGCGCCGCCGATGGCGGAACCGGCCATCAAGGCGATCAGGGTGAGGGCCGGGTGCACGTCCACGGAGTTCGCCATGATCTTCGGGGATATGAACGTGTACACGACCTGCTGGATGACGATGGTGGCCAGCAGGGCGAACAGCGCGATCCACGGGCTCACGAACACTCCGACGATGGCGGCAAGAGCGCCGCCCAGCCACGGGCCCACGATGGGAATGATGTTGAGCAGGCCGGTGATGCCGCCCAGAGCCGCGTAGTTGGGAATGCCCAGCATGCCGAACACCACGCCGCAGCCCACGCCGATGATGGCGCACTGCAAAAGGGTTCCTTTGATGTAGCCGCCCATGACGCGCGTGAACGTGACATGCAGCATCTCGATGGTTTCGGCATGCTTCGGGCCCGCCAAGCGCATGCTCTCGCGTCCGATGGCCGGCAGCTCCATGAGGATCCAAAACGCGACCACCAGCGAAAAGCCCACGGCCACCAAGCTGTTGACCACGCCCGCGCCGATAGCCACGACGCCCGTGGCGCTGGTTTTCGCAAAGTCGGACGCCCATGCGCCGAAGGCCTCGAGCGCATCGTTGAGGTACTTCTGGACATCAGCGTTCGCAAGGATGTCGGAATACTGGGAGTACACGGCATTGCCCCAAACGATGATGTCGTTAACATACGTGGGGATGCTCTCGATAAGGTTCACGAACTGGTCGCCCACGCCGAAAACGGGCGAGAACATGAGCAGGCACACCACGGCAAGAACGGCGAACATGAGGACGTAGGCTATCGCGGTTCCCCACATGCGCGGCACGCCCAGCTTCTCCAGCTTGGACACCGGCCCGCGCAGGCAGAACACGATGATGACGGACCAGAGAACGATTCCGACCGGTACGCTTAGGATATTGAACAGGTATACGGCCACGCCGGTTAGCAGGATGGCGCCGACCGCCGTCCACACCATGAGAAAGCTTCGTTTCGCCTTCTCGGTTTTCACGGCGGAATCAGCCGATTCCAGCTCGATCTTGGGTATATCCACAGGGCATGCTCCTTCGCGCGTCGGGCGATCCTAGCGATCCTGGGCGGACGCACCTCGGGAATCCGCAGACTGAGGGGCGCCGTCATAAGTGAAGTACTTGGGAGCAGTTGCAGCGTCCTCGTCAACGGAAGCGGTCACCGCATCGGCCATGGTGGCGGCGGTTTCGGCCGTCTTCTCGGCAACAGCCCTCTTGGCAGCCGCCTTCTCCTCACGCTGGACGCGCTGTTCAGCCCGCTGTTCGCGCTGCTCGGCAACCGCTTCCTGCGTGGCTTTAGCAGCCGTGACGGCCGCTTCCTTGACCACCTGGGTTGCAGCGGCGGCAGTTTGCGTCACGGACGCATTCGACGCCTGCTCGAACCGCGCCTCTTGCTCAGCCTTCGCCTGACCGAGCGCAACGGATTCGTCGCTGGCGCGGCGCGGCTTGAAGGCGCTGCGCACGCGATTGGTAACGGAGCTCACCAGTTCCATAGGGGCGTTCGTCACCGTATCGACGGCCTCGACGGCAGAGGACACGGTGTCGGTGATCTCGTTTACGTCTTCGAGAATCTGATCGACCCGCATAAGCTCAAGGTTTGCGGCGTCCACCGTCAGCGACACGCGGTCAACCAGCGGATCGACCTTCGCCGCCACCGGCTCCAAAGACGCGGTTATGCGCTCGACGCTTGCAAGGGTGGGCTCGACCTGCTTGTGCAGGTCCTCGACCGTCTGGCGCGCTTTGCGCACCGTCATGATCAACTCGACGGCCAGCCATACGAGAACCGCTCCGACGATCACGTAGACAACCGGCAACGCCACGCTGATAAGTTCGCTGAATTCCACGAGAAGCCTCCTGTTTCCGAAGCCTACACTATAGCACGATCGGTTTTGATTCTAACGAGATCGCTCCGCCTTTCCACCCCTCGTTCACAGGAGTTGGAAATCGGTTACCTTTCGCGCGACGTGGGGTTTTCTCCTGAAGAAAGGCGATCCCGAGCAGCGGCTTCGCTGCGATACGCCTCCCATCCACGGTCGCTAGAGCGATAGAAGCACCCCCGCTCCAAGCCGTCGGGCAGGTAGCGCTGGGCAACCCACCCGCTTGGATAGCTGTGCGGGTACTTGTACACGCCGTACTGCTCCGATCCCGGACGGTGCCGGTCGCGCAAGTGGTCCGGTACGTTGCGCAAAGGACCGTTGCGCACTTCGGCCAACGCGGCATCGATGCCGGCCTCGGCCGCATTGCTTTTCGGGGCAAGGGCCAAGTAGATTGCCGCCTGAGCCAGGTTGATGCGGCATTCGGGATAGCCGATCACCTCGGCCGATTTGAACGCTGCCTCGGCAATAAGCAGCGCTTGAGGATCGGCGTTTCCAATGTCTTCGGAAGCGGCGATGAACATGCGACGCGCAATGAACTTGGGGTCTTCTCCTCCGTCGATCATGCGAGCAAGCCAATACAGGGCGGCATCGGGGTCGCTTCCTCGCATGGATTTGATGAACGCGGAAATAACGTCGTAGTGCATGTCCTTGTTCTTATCGTAAGGAAGAGCACGATGCGGCGTGGCGGCGCGCACGGCTTCCTCCGAAACGGTGGCCGGATCCTTCGAGGTTCCCGGCTCCACCATGCCCGCCGCAAGCTCGAGCGTGGTGAGCGCGGTACGCCCATCCCCTCCCGCCAGGAGCACGATGGCCTGCAGCGCCTTGGCATCGAGCTGGTAAAGACCCGCCAGGCCCCGTTCGTCCACAACGGCGCGATTCACCAGGCGAACGATCTCCTCGTCGGACAGACCGTGCAGCTCGACCACCCGGGAGCGGCTGATCAGCGCCGAGTTCACCTCGAAAAACGGGTTTTCCGTGGTAGCGCCCACCAGCACCACCACACGATCTTCCACCGCGTGCAGCAAGGTGTCTTGCTGGCTGCGGTTGAAACGATGGATCTCGTCGACGAAGAGAATAGTGCGCAAACCGCTCATGGACAGGCGCTTTTCAGCCGCGTCGATCTCGCGCCTGAGGTCCGAAACGGTGCCCCCGATGGCCGACACCTCCACAAACGTTGCCTTCGTGGTTTCCGCGATGACGTGAGCCAAGGACGTTTTGCCCGTTCCGGCGGGGCCGAACAGTATGACCGAGCTCAGGCGGTCCTGCTCGATCGCGTTGCGCAGCCAGCTTCCCGGACCGACGGCCTCTTCTTGCCCGACGACTTCTTCGAGCGTGCGCGGACGCATGCGCACCGCCAGAGGCGCCACTTGAGACTTCCGTTCGTTCTCCATTGCTGTAAATAAGGTATCCATGGGTCGTATGGTACCATGCGAACGCTTGTTTGCCTAGAAGCTGCTTTTCGAATCAGGCTTTGCTGTTTTCGAGATCCTTTTCATGAAAATATATGTCAAGACTTTATTTTGCCTTCGATGCCCATATACTCAAATACAGGTCCTGCCCTCGAAGCCATACTTTGCGATGGACCGATGCTAATACACGAGGGAGCTCAAGATAGTGCGTGGAATGGAGATTCGCATCTGTTGATACGAAAGCCAGGAAGCGAACTGCGAGCACCCACCTTTTGAGGTGGGTTCATCCTTCTGGCCGGGGGCAGGGCTTTCTTCTTGCAAGATCGCTGACTCAGCAATCTTTTCGAGCGCAGAACTACGCTGCATCCTCATGCGCCCCGCACGAGGATGCAGTTCGGCTTCCCCGCCCCGATGCCAACCCCTTCAGCGCCGACGCCGGCCGCCCTCAGCGCTATTCCGCCGGGAACCGAAGCACGAAGGTGGTTCCCTTGCCTTCGGCGCTTTCCACCGTGATCGTTCCGCCGTGATGGATGACCGCGTGCTTGACGATGGCAAGGCCCAGGCCCGTGCCGCCCGTCTCCTTCGAACGGCTTTTATCAACCCGGAAGAAGCGCTCGAATATCTTGTCGTGCATCTCCTCGGGAATGCCCGGCCCCGTATCGCTCACGCGCACCACGGCCTGCTTCTGCACCGACGGCTGCCCCTCCCCCGCCGCGCAACGCTGCGAAGGGCTCTCGGCACGCGAAGCCCGCTCCGCACAACGGGAGGCCTTCGTCATCTCCAGCCCAACCGACATGGTCACCTTTCCGCCGTCGTGATTGTAGCGGATTCCGTTCTCGATCAGGTTGTAGAGCATCTCTTCCGCAAGGGTCTCGCTGCCGGCAATGCAGGCGCGACCGCCTTCGACGCGTACGCTCACGTTCTGATCGGCGGCGAAGCTGGACAAGCGTCCCGCCACGCGCTGGGCCACGCCGTGCAGATCGATCACGGACGCGCCCTCTTTGCCGAACGCCGATTCGTCAAGCTTCGACAAGGTCAGCACGTCGTTGATGAGCGAGCGCATAGCCTGGGCCTCGTCGTAGATGAGCGCGGCGAACTTCTGGCGATCAGCCGGCTGCACCATGTCGTTCTTCATGAGCTCGGCGTAGCCGGAGATAACCTGCAAGGGAGTTTTCATCTCATGGCTCACGTTACTTGAAAAGTCGCGGCGCATGTTCTCCGCTTCGGCAAGCTCGCGGTTCTGCTGCTTGAGCTGGCGCTGCTGCTCGTCGATGCGAATGAGCAGCGGATCCATCTCTTCGTAGATCTCGTTTTCAAGCGGACTGGAAAAATCGAGCGCATCGATGGGCTTCATGATGCGCTTCGTAAGCTCCTTGGACAGCAAGAACACCAAGGCCACGGCGATGACGAGCGCCACCAGAACCGGCATGAGCATGTCGCCCAGAAACGACAGCAGCGAATGGCGCGTTTCGGACAGGCGCACGAACGTACCGTCGTCAAGCTTCACGGCCGCGTACACGGTGTCGGTTCCAAGCGTTTCTGAATAGCGCATGGTCACGGCCTCGCCCGACTTCGCAGCCTCCTGCACCTCGGGACGGTCGGCATGGTTGTCCATGTGCGCCGTGTCGGCGGCGCTGTCGAAGAGCACCGTTCCATCCGCGCCGATCAGCGTGTAACGGGTCAGACCCGAGAACTGCTCCTTGAGCGCGGGCAAGTTGGCCGACGTGGGCGTAGCGTTCAGGTACGTGGCGGCATTCTGCGCGTTCGCGGCGATCTCCGCTTCGGCATCGTGCTCGTAGGACAGGTAGTAGATGGTGGTCATGACCACGGCCAGCACCAAGATAATGCCCAACGTGAACGCAAGGACGCTCGAGAAGATTTTTCCCGAAAGGCTCTTCACCGTAAAATGCGTGGGACTCATAGTTTAAGAAGGCTGCTTGATGCAATAGCCAACGCCACGCACCGTTTTAATGCAGGAATCGGCGCCTTCGCGAACCGCCGAGAGCTTCTGACGCAGCGTTTGGATATGGACGTCCACCGTGCGCGTCTCGCCCACGTACGTCATGCCCCACACATCCTCAAGCAGCTGCCGACGCGACAGCACGTGCCCTGCGTTCTTCATGAGCGTATGCAGCAAGTCGAACTCCTTGAGCGTAAGCGTGACCGGCTGACCGTCCACCGACACCGTATGGGCTGAAACGCACAGCTCGATCGGACCGCACGCCATGTCGTCATCGGGAATGACCGCCGGCGCGGAGGCGCGGCGCATGAGCGCGTTCACACGCGACACCAGCTCCATCATGCCGAAGGGCTTCGCCAGGTAATCGTCGGCGCCGGCATCGAGACCGCACACGGTGTCGAACTCCGTTCCCTTGGCAGTAAGCATCATAACGGGCAGGTGCTTCGTGCTGGCGTCCTCGCGCAGCATGTGCAGGATTTCCAACCCGTCGATTTCGGGCAGCATGATGTCCAAAAGGACCAGCTCCGGCACGCGCTCTCGGCAGGCCGCGAAGAACTCGCCAGCCGCAGCGAACCCCTCGGCCTCGAATCCCGCCTGCTTGAGCGCGTACACCGTAAGGTCGCGGATATTGGTATCGTCTTCTACGTAGTAAATCATTGATGGCTCCCGGGTGGCAGCTTCGGTCGTTTCGGCCCATTGTAAAGCAGCGCGCTTGCCAACGGGACAACGAGCGAGTCAAATTTGCGTAAAGTGGTGCGGAGGTCATGCCCTCGGCAGCCGGCCGAACCCCAAGGGCGCCCCGCAGCGTCCGTGCAGCCGACCGGAACGAGGCCTGCGAACGGACAGGAGGATTTTCTGGCGGCGAAAATCTCCGAACTTGGCACGGGATTGCGGGTCTGCGCTCTTGAACAAACGCCTCCAGCAACCGCCGAATCCGTCAAGCTTCAATGACCTGGCCTGTTGATGCAAGCGCTCAAAACAACCGCAAGTAATGGGCTGATCAAGGAGCGCAGGCCCGTGATTCTGTACCAAGCTTTGCGGCATCCGCTGTCGAAACGACCGAACAGCCTGAAGGTCCCGGCGCAAAAAGCTCGCGCGCGTCCACGGCAGAGCCCACGCCGGGACCCACGCAGGCGAGACGGTCCTTGCGATCGAAAGCGTGGTAGCCGCACGGGGCGCCCCGCAAGGGCAGCCCCTCCGCACGGGGCGCCCCGCCCTCGCGCGGGCGTCTCGCCCCCACGCGAAAGGCGGCCGGAACGCCCCACCGCCAGCAGCCTCGCGTGCCGCTCGGACTAGCCGAACCGTCCGGCGACGTAGTCGGCGGTGCGAGGATCGTTCGGATTGGTGAAGATGTCGTCGGTATCGCCAGCCTCCACCATCTCGCCCAACAGGAAGAACGCCGTTTTGTCGGACACGCGCAACGCTTGCAGCATATTGTGCGTAACCATGATGACGGTGTACTTGCTTTTGAGCTCGCCCACCAAGTCCTCGATCTTGGCCGTGGAGATGGGGTCGAGCGCACTGGTGGACTCGTCCATGAGCAGCACCTCGGGACGAACGGCAAGCGCACGGGCGATGCACAGACGCTGCTGCTGTCCGCCGGACAAGCCCAGCGCGTTCTTCTTCAGGCGATCTTTGAGCTCGTCCCAAATGGCAGCGTCGCGCAGGCTCTGCTCGACGATCTCGTCCAAATCGGCGCGGTTTTTGACGCCGTGCGTACGCGGGCCGAACGCCACGTTGTCGTACACGCTCATGGGAAACGGATTGGGCTGCTGGAACACCATGCCCACGCGGCGGCGCAGGTTGTTCACGTCCAGGGAGCGATAGGCATCCTCTCCGTCGAGGGCGATCTCACCTTCAACGCGGCAGCCCTCCACCAGATCGTTCATGCGATTGAGCGACTTGAGCAGCGTGGACTTACCGCAGCCAGACGGTCCGATGAGGGCTGTCACCTGGTTCTTGGGAAAATCAAGGTTGATGTTTTTCAGCGCATGGAAATCCTTGTAGTACAGGTCAAGGTCGCGCACGCTCATTTTGGCGGGAGCGTTGGACGGCGCCTTGGCCTTCGCGCGGCGATCCGCGGCCTGGCCCTGAGCGGTGGGCATGTAGGTAGGGCTGACGATCACCTGATCGGCAGCCTTCTCGAGCGTGGCATTAGTCATCTTTGCCTCCCTTGTTCATCTTTTTCGCGGCGAAGGTGGCCATCAAGTTGAGCAACACCACCATGATCAGCAAGACCACCGCCGTAGCGTACGTCTCGTTCACGTGCAGGCCCTCGCTGGCAAGCACGTACATATGCACGGCCAGCGTGCGCGCTGAATCGAACACGGCCATGGCGCCCGCATCCAAGAAATTGGGAATCTGAGCGATGGAACCCGCGGTGAAGATAAGGGCTGCCACCTCGCCGACGCACCGACCGAGCGCCAGAATAACGCCGCCCAGAATACCCGGAACGGCCGTGGGCAGCACGCAGCGAAACACCGTGCGCAAGCGACCGGCCCCCAAGCCGAAACCGCCTTCGCGATAGGCATCGGGAACGGCCAGCAGCGCCTCTTCGGTGGTGCGCATGACCACGGGAAGCACCATGATGGCCAGCGTGCATGCGCCCGCCATAAGGGACAGCCCCCATTGCAGGGCCGTCACGAAGAACAGCATGCCGAACAGGCCGTATATAATGGAGGGAATGCCCTGCAGCGTTTCGGTGGTCGTGCGCACGATCTGCACGAACTTGCTGCCGCGCTTCGCGTATTCAACCAGATAGATCGCGGAGCCAACGCCCACAGGCACCGCCATGATCAGGGAAAGGCCCGCCATGACCAGGGTGTTCACCAGCGCAGGCATAAGCGACACGTTGTCGGACGTGTACTCCCAGGCGAACAGGCTGGGCGTGAGGTACGGCACGCCGTTCACCAGGATGTATCCCACTATGAACAAGAGCACCGCAGCCGTGACCAAGGCGCCCAGGTACACGACCCAGCGCAGAAGGGCGGATACGATGCGGCGGGTTTTGCCGTGACGGGCTTCCGCGGCTGCGAACAAGGCGTCGATGCGGTCGCTTGGATTGGACGGCGCAACGGGGCCCGCGTCGGCGGATTCGTAGGCAATAGTCAGTTTCGGCGCCATTATTTCATCTCACCCCGTTTCTTGATGACGTTGAACAACATGGTGATGAGCAAGACGAACACGAACAGCACCACGCCGGTTGCCACCAGCGCACCGCGGTGCAGGTCGGCGGCGTAGCCCATCTCCAGCACGATGTTCGCCGTCATGGTGCGCACGCCGCTGAATATGCTCTCGGGAATGAGCGTTTGGTTGCCGGCGACCATGATGACGGCCATGGTCTCGCCGATGGCGCGCCCCACTCCCAGCACCACCGCGGCCATGATGCCGGACACGGCGGCAGGCACGATAACGCGAAACACCGTACGTTCGTGATCCGCGCCTAGGGCAAGCGCCCCTTCGTAGTACTTCTTGGGAACGGCGTCAAGCGCGCTTTGCGCGACGGTGATAATGGTGGGCAGGATCATGATGCCCAGAAGCACGGCAGCCGCCAGCAAGGACAAGCCGTTGCCCGGAGCGTCGGCCGGGGCGTTGGCGCGAATGAACGGCACGATGATCACCAGGCCGAAGAAACCGTACACGACCGACGGAATGCCCGCCAAAAGCTCCACGCCCGGCTTGAGCACCGCCGCGATCTTGCCGCTGGCGAACCGGGACAGGAAGATAGCGCACAGAAGCCCCGTGGGAACGCCCACCACCATAGCGCCCGCCGTTACGTATACGCTGCCCACGATCATGGGGAAGATACCGTAGATATCGTTGGCCGGACGCCACGTTGTACCGAAGAGAAATTCCGGAAGGCCGATCTGCGCGATAGCCGGTACGCCGTTCGCGAAAAGGAAGACGCAGATAAGGGCCACCGCGAGGATCGAGATCCCCGCGGCAGCTACGAACAGCGCCTTCGCAATGCCTTCTTTGATGTGTACGCGAGACATGCGAGTCCTACTCGATTACGTCGCTCGCCCTTAGGCCAGCGCGTCTTCCCACGTGGTCAGCTGGCCGGTGTATATGCCCTTCACCTGATCGGACGTAAGGCCGTCCACCGCAGAGCCGTTGTTCACGATGATGGCGATGCCGTCCTGCGCGATAACCGTCGCCTTGACGCCGGTCTCGGAGTCTTTCAGCTCGCGGGAAACCATGCCGATGTCGCAGGTGCCTTCCGTAGCCATGTTGACGCCCGTGGTGGAATCGGACTGGTTCACCTCGATGGTCACGCCGGAGTTGAGCGCTTTGTAAGCCTCGGCCAGCTTCTCCATAACCGGAGTCACCGAAGAGGAACCCGCGATGACGATCTTGCCGGACTTGCCGGAAGCCTTGTAGGCAGAAGCACCGTCGGCAACCGAGATAAAGCCGTTCTCTTCGACAACCTTCTGGCCGTCAGCGCTCATGATGTAAGCCACGAAATCCTGAGCCACGTCGGACAGGCCGTCCTTCGTCACGATGTTGAAGGGACGAGCAACCTTGTACTCGCCGCTCTTCACGTTTTCGGCCGTCGGCTGAGCGCCATCGATGGCAAGGGCCTTCACCGTGTCGTTCAGAGAGCCCAGGGAAATGTATCCGATGCCGTTCTTGTCGCCGGACACGGACGTCATCATGACGGACGTGGAGTTCGTGATGGCCGCCGAAGGCGTGGTCATGTCGACTTTCTTGCCGTTGGCGTCCTTCTCCTCGATGCCGAGCAGCTCGACGAACGCGCCGCGCGTGCCAGAGCCGTCTTCGCGCGAATACACGGAAACCGCGCCCGACGGCGACGAGGACGCGCCCTCGTCGCCAGCCGACCCGCCGTTGCCTGACGCGCACCCGAACAGCCCGAACAGACCCAGCGCCAGCGCTGCCGCGCTCACCGCCATAACCAAACGCTTCTTCATGCTCTTCCTTCCTTCGATGCGCCCCCGTTGGCGCAATACTGGCTGCAGTAGTACGGGCCTTCCGGCCCGTTGCAAAGAACATGATGAAGTTGAAGCATCAAAGGAATGTCGGATACGGGTTAAAACTCTGTAAAGTTTACCGTTTTCCCAGTTCAGAATTACAATTACTTAATTACGAACCAAAGTTGGCACCTGGAAGGACCGGCACGCTCACCCGTCAGCCAGAAGGCCGACGAGCACGGCGCGCACCCGGATACGCTGGCAACGCCGCGTACCAAAACAAGCTAACGACGCACGATACGCAAGATTCTGGGCTGCGTCTCGATCAGGCGAAGCATGCAATCGACCACGGAAGGATCGAACTGGGTGCCCGCGCCGTCGCGCAGCTGTTGCACTGCGTCTTCGAACGAAAGATGCGCCCGGTACTGGCGATCCGAGGTCATGGCATCGAACGCGTCCGCCACCGCGATAATGCGCGCATTCAGCTCGATGTCTTGACCGGCGATGCCGTCAGGGTAGCCCCGTCCGTCGTAACGCTCGTGGTGATGCCTGATCACGGGCACAATGCTCTCGAACATCGACACCGCCGACAAGATCATGGCTCCCTTCATGGGATGACGCTTGATCTCTTCGTATTCGACATCGTCGAGCGTGTCGGTTTTGAGCAGAATGTCATCGGCGGTCCCAATCTTGCCGATGTCGTGGAACAGACCGGCCACCCGCAGTTCTTCGAGCGCATCGGCATCGAACCCGTACGCTCGACCGATCTCCACCGCCAAGGCCGCCACGCGATCGGAGTGGCCGCGCGTGTACTCGTCTTTCGCGTCGACCGCCAGGCGCAGCACCTCGACCGTATCCATGTATCGCTGCTTGAGCTGCGCGTACGTGTCATGCAGTTCCTCGTTTTTGATATTGACGAGCGAATGCAGAAACGCGTTGCTGATAGACGACGCAGCTTGATGGGCGTAAATCTCCAAAAGCTTGATGCCGTACTCGCTCGACACGTTGCGCGCGTAAATCACCCCGAGCGAACGCTTCTGTTCGTCGCACAGCGGCAGCACCACGCCCTCGGGGGCATGTAAGAGCGCACAATCCGTGCGCGCGCGACCGACGGCCTCCATGAGGTCGTGATCCAAAAGGTTGGTGAACGAGTCCACTGAGCCGCGGTATGCGCCGATGCCGCAGAAGATGCTCTTGCGCTCTTGAGAGCCCGCGCCTGCCGCAGGATCGAACGATTCAGGCAGCTCGTCTATGAGAATGAACGCGTCCTCGCCGTTTACCAGGGGCAGAATCTGACGAAGAATCTCCTCGAGTATGTTGCCGATGGGCTGAAGCTGGTAGATTTTGGGGACGGCGCCCAAAATGCTGTTGAGTCCTTCCTGGAACTGCTTTATGGTGCGCATCTGGCTGATGGACTTGACGCCGGATTCCACCAGCAACTGCAGCTGATCGGTACGGTCGCTTTTCTCGCAATACGCCTGAATAGCCAAAGACTTGAGCGTGCTCACCGGCGGCGCAAGCTCTTTATGCCCGGTCAGAAGAAGTATGTACAGCTCGTAATCGGTCTTGCGAATGCGCTCGACCACCTCGTCGCCGTGAATGGATTGCATAAAATAGTCAAGGATGAGCAGGTCGTAGTGCTCGCGCTCAAGCTCCTCGAGCGCTTCAAGCGGATTGGTGAACCCCTTGCACCAGTATCCGCTGCGATTCACCATGGCAACAACGGTGTCGATGATCCCCTCTTCGTCATCAACGACCATAATACGGTATTCCTCGGAAACCTCCCGACTACGCCGCTTGCGCATACAATGCTACCCTCGCTTTCCTGCCAAAGGAATTTGAATGAAGAACGTGGTGCCCGCGCCCGGCTGCGTTTCGAACCACATGCTGCCGCGGAACATGCCTTTTACCGTGCTGTAGGACATGTACAGGCCAAGTCCGGTCCCGTGCTTGCCCCTTGTTGTCGTCATCTCTTTGAACAGGAGCTTTTGAACATCGGGTGCAATGCCCGCCCCTTGATCGGAAACGGAGAAACGCACGCTGTCCTCGACCGGCTCCACGTTCAGCTTGATCGTGCCACCGTCCCCATTATACGCATGGATGGCATTGTCGATGACGTTATCTAGAATCTGAACAAGACTATTCACATCGCCGAACACCACCTGCTCACGACTGATGTTCACCTCGGTTTCCAGCGTGCATCCGCCCTTCACGAGCGAATGCTGCATGAGTATCTGCGTTCGCTTCAGCACCTCGCCAACGGTGAACGGATGGGATGAGTCCTCGCTGAACTGGGCTGCCTGTCCCTTGACGGTGGATATGATGTCGGACATGTACGAAAGCTGGATCTTCATCTTCGCAAGCCACTCATCCATATCGCGGGCGATCTCGCGATGATCGTCATCGGTAACCTCTTGGTCCCCTACCGAGTCGCGATACTCCGACACCAGCCATTGCACCTGGTCGATGCCTCCCGAAATAGCCAAGATGGGACTTTTGAGATTGTGCGCGATCCCGCCGATCATCTGCCCGAGCGAAGCCAAGCGCTCCCGCTCAAGCAGAATGTCTTGATTGTCGCGCAACGCCTGCAGGTCAAGCACGTGTTGCGTGACGTCCTTGAACAACAGCACGAGCGCCGGATACGACAAGCTCTCCGACAAAGGCGTGTACTCGACCGTGTAGAACAGAGGACCTTCGCCCGCCTCGACGGCAAGGTCAGCCGTTTGCAAACGGCCGGACTCGAAGGCGACCGCAATGTTCCAGCGAATGGAAGCAACCTGGTCGGCAGACAATCCCATACCGACCAGCAGATCGTCGAGCTTCGTTTTTTTCTGGGCGTTCGATCGATCATAGAACCGACGGGTGAACGATTCGTTGCAATCGAGCATGCGAAGCTCGCGATCGATAACCACGAAACAATCCGAAATGCGATTGATGACGGTTTGCGTGGCAATGGGAACGGTTTTAAGGAAGCCGAATCGAAACAGCGACACAATGTAGAGCAGTACGGTAATGGTGAACGCAACCGGCGTAGTGTACACGTAGAAGCCGGGAACGTGCAGCGTGTAGCAGATGTTCGTGACCGTGGGAATAAGCGCGGCCGCAACGTTGAGCAGCGCCTGCAGCGAAAGCACGCCCGAGGTTTTGATGGCGGTATAGCATAGCAGCCCCATGCCGGTGAACAGGCACGCATACGAATACAAGGCGTAGAACACAAAGTACGGCCCCTGTACGTACCCTACGCCCGGCGTATACGAAAGGTAGAAAAGATGATGGAAGTCGTTCGTGAATATCACAACCATCGTGATAATGGGGAACGCGAACAGCAGCCCGTATGCCTTCGAAAAGCCTTTGAAGCTTTTCTGGTACGCCAAACCCAGCAACAGCATAGTGACCGGCACAAATGCGGCCCCAAAGTAGGCGAAGTTGTCAACGAACACGGAAAGCTCCGGATCGGCGGCAACGTACTTGCCGCCGAGCACCGCCGTGTTCCACACGATCAGCTCGACGATGATGGTGATGAACAGGTAGTGAAGCGTTTTCTTCTCTTTGGCAAACGCCACGTAGCACAGCATGGCGACCAACGCGATGAGAACCACCGTCAACACGATTACGGAAGCAGCGTCCACGTTAACTCCTTTCTCGAACGGGGCCCGAAGCCTCGACGGCAGCTTGGATCTGAGCGAAGTAGGGGGCAAAGTACGCCGCATCGGGGTCCGGCCAGGAAAAGCCCTTCTCCTGCAGCGCGGCGCACGTAGCCGCCGCCGACGCCTCGGTAGGCTGGGCGGCGGGGCGCTCGACAACATCCCGAACAATGCCGAACAAACTTTTGAACTCGTTGTTCAGGCGCCCGGAAACGCACCGGGCAAACGCCTCGTCCGACACCGGCTCAACAGGATGGCCGCAACGCCGCAAAAGCGCCGCAAGCGCCTTGACGTCGATCCGCCGATCGCTGCACACGTGCGCGACGCAATGCGAATCATGCGTTGCCAACAGCACGATGGAACGCGCGCATGAGTCGACGGGCGTCATCTCGAACCGTTCGACCAGGCTTTCAGGATAGCATCCCAAGCGGGCGTAAGCGGCAAGGCGCATCGCGAAGGCGTTGCGATGGACATCGCGCTGAAACACCCCGTCACGAGCGCGGCCCGTCAGATTCCCCACGCGAAACACGCGGCCCGCAACGCCCTTCGCGAAAGCGTCGAGCACGACGGCCTCAGCCCGGTACTTGCTTCGAGCGTACTCGTTGAAATCAACGTCTTGCCCGACGTCGAACGATCGCTCGTCGAACAGCGCACCGCCCCTGCCGGCCACGCTCATCGTGGACACATGCATGAACTGCGCTTCCAGCATAGCGGCCAGTTCCAGCATGCGACGCGTGCCCTCGACGTTGACGCGCTCGTACTCCTCGCGCCGGCCAACGTGGTCGGTGATGGCCGCGCAGTGGAACACCGCGTCGATCGAACCAAGCGACGCGGCCAAACCGCGAGCGTCATGGGACACGTCGCCGCGCACGGCGCGAACCGCGGGGGCAAAGTCCATCCCGTAAGCTGCCAGCGCATGATCGAGGCGCACCTGCGCCTCGACGTCGTCGGCGGCGCGCACCAGGCAAAGCACCTCCCCCGCGCCCGCAGCCAAAAGCTCCGCCACCACATGGGCGCCCAGAAATCCCGTTGCTCCCGTTACGAGCACACGGTCAAGGGAGCATGCGGCAACGGGCTTTTCGCAAGCCGCTGCCGCATTGCGCGCAACCGATGCCGCCGCTTCGCTTCGATCGGCCAAACGACGATCCGATGCGCTTCCGCCCGTTTTCTGCTGGCGCTTGGAAACACCCTTCGCGCCGGGCATGTGCGCACGTGCGAGCAGATCCCCGATGGTCGCGGCATCGTAGAAATCCTGCGTGCGCAGCGTCCACCCGTGCGGGGCGAGCCGCGCTTGGATGGAGATGACCGCCAAGGAGTCGCCTCCCAAATCGAACACGTTGTCGGCCAGGCCGATGCCCCGCACTCCCAAGACGTGCTCGATCGCGCGCAGAAGCCGTCGCTCCTCGGCCGAGCATGCCCGCTTCGCAGGCGTGCCGGAAGGCGCGGACGTCGTCGCGCAGCCGCTGGCATCTGGATCGGGAAGGCGCCCGCGGTCCACCTTGCCGTTTGCCGTTTCGGGGAGCGCCTCAAGGCAAACGAAGCGCGCGGGCACCAAAAACGAAGGGAGCTGCGCCGCAAGCGCAGACCGCAGCTGCGAAACCTCATGCGGCTCGGACGCCGTGTAGTACGCAACCAGCTGCTTGCGCTCGCCCGCCCCGCGCGCCACCACCACCGCTTCGGCAATGCCGTCAAGAGCGCAGAGAGCCGCCTCGATCTCACCGGGTTCGATGCGCAAACCGCGCACCTTCACCTGGTGATCGACGCGACCCGCAATGAACAGCTCGCCGTGCTCGTCGAACCGGCACACGTCTCCCGACCGGTACATAACGCCTCCCTCGTGAAACGGATCGGGAAGAAAGCGCGACTCGTTCAGATCGGGACGGCCGATGTAGCCCGGCGACACCCCTGCTCCGGCAATGTAGGCTTCCCCGTACGTTCCCACGGGAACGGGGCGCAGCGCCTCGTCGAGCACGTAGACGCGCGTGTTCGCGATAGGTCGCCCGATGCTCACGTACGAGCAGTCGGTCATATCCTGAAACGAGGTGTACACGGTCACCTCGGTCGGGCCGTACCCGTTCTTGAGACGCGCGCCGGGCATGATGCGCTTGCACGTTCGAACCAACGGAAGCGGCGGCTTCTCTCCCGCCAGAACCACGGTCGAAAGCCGTGAAGCGGCTTGGACGAATGCTTGGTCACGCACCATGATTTGCATGCGCGAGGGCGTCGCCTGCAGAAAATCGACCCGTTCGCGCTCGATGAGGCCGGCAAGCAGCCGAGGCTGCCGAAGCTCCTCTTCGTCGGCGAGCACGGTACGGCAGCCGTACGTCAAGGGAAGCAGCGCATCCGCAACGAAAATGTCGAACGACATCGTAGTCACCGAAACTGCGGTCCATGCAGGACGGTAGCCGATGCACGAAGCCATAGCGTCCCGCAGGTTCGCCACGCCCGCGCGCGTGAGGAGGCTCCCCTTCGGCACGCCGGTCGAACCGCTTGTGTAGATGACGTACGCAGGATCGTCCGGCTTCGCCCCGGAGCACCTGCGCATACGCTCGCCGCGAGCCCGCGCCGAGTCCAGCGATGCCCGCGCAAGAAGCGCGTCCTCGACGATTACCGTTGCAACGCCGGTCGGGATTTCCGGGCAGTCGTCACGCGTCTGGCCATCGACCAGCACAAGGCGCGCCCCGCTATCGGCCAGCATGAGCGCCTTGCGGTCGGCCGGATACGTCGGGTCGACGGGAACGTAAGCAGCGCCCGCCTTCATGACGCCGAACAGAGCCGGGAGCAACGCCGCGCTGCGCCGCATCATGACGGCCACCAAGGATCCGGGTCCCGCTCCTGCTTCGGCAAGAGCGCATGCGATGCAATCGGCCTGCCGATCCAGCTCGGAAAACGTCAACCGACCGTCCACGGCCACAACGGCTTCGTCGCACGGCCGCCGATCGGCAAGGTCTTCCACCCACGCGCAGAGCGGCCGGTTGCGAACAGGCATCTCGTCTCCCGCAAACCCGCTTGTCACCAGCTGATACTCTTCCACGGGCAGCACGCTTGCGCGCGCGATGCCCTCGTCGGGAGCTTCGAACAGCGTTGCTGCGGTATGAGTGAAGCGATCGAGCATGCGCCGCGCTGCCGCAGCGGAAAACAGATTTCGATCGTACTCCAATCTGCATGTCAGGCCGTCCGCTGCTTCGTAGACGAACAGCGTCACATCGAGCTTCGCCGTTGCAACGTCCACGAACCGAGGCGTTGCGGATACGCCTTCAAGCGTCAAGCTCACCTGGTCTTTCCCGAACACGAGCATCGCGTCGAACAAGGGGTTGCGACCGCGCTGGCGCGCAGCGCCCACGTCGGCCACGATGCGCTCGAACGGATAATCCTGATGGGAAAGGGCTTCGCTCAAAGCGCGATGCACCGCGTCGAAGCATGCACGGACGGTCTGTCCGTCCGAAAACGCGCACCGCACCGGAACCGTGTTGATGAAAGCGCCCGCCGTATGCTGCATCGCAGGTTGCATCCTGTTTTCTACGGGCATGCCGATCACCACCTCGTCTTGCAAGGCAGTACGGGAAAGCACCAGCCCGAACACGGTCATGAGCGCCGTGGCCACCGTAGCCTTCCGAGACCGCACAAGGGCGTGCAGCGGCGCGAGCGCGCTCGCGGCAATGCGCGCCTCGCATGCTGCGCCCTTCCGTTCGTTCGTCCGAGGGCGCTCGGTGGGCAGCGACAGTACGGGGAGGTTGCCGGAAAGCCGTTCGCGCCAATACGCCGCATGCCGCTCCGAAGCGTCCGAAGCAAGGCGCCCCTCCAACCAAACGGCGCAGTCCTTGTAATCGACGGCAAGCGGAGGCAATGCGTCTTCATGGTACAAAGCGGCGAAGTCGTCGAGCACGATTCGAAGCCCCGCCTGGTCGCAAACGGCATGATGGAAGTCGAACAGCAGCGCATGCCGCCGAGGCGTTCGAATGGAGACAAGCCGCATGAGCGGAGCGCTTGAGACGTCGAAGGGCCGAACGCGCCGCTTCGCGCATGCCGCGATGCGGGAATCGGCGCACGCAACCGACTCGTACGGCACCTCGACCGAACGGTGAACCCGCTGCACGATCGCGCCGTCGCGCACATGCAGCGACGTGCGCAGAACAGCATGCCGAGCGAGCAGCCTCTCCAAGGCAACCTTGAGCCGGTCCTCATCGAGCAAGCCTTCGAACACGAACAGCGCCGGCACGTTGTAAGCAACGGAGTCAGGAGCCTCGTTCGCCGCCAAAACCATGCGCTGCTGCGTTGACGTGGCCGGATAGTAACGGCGCGCCGCCACGGGCTTCACCGGCTTGCAGTAGCTGGCCTCCGCCCGGTCAACAAGCGCAGCGCAGGCGGCAAGCGTCGGGTCGCGGTACACGTCCGCCAAATCGATGTTCGCATCGAAGACCTCGGCCACTTCGGCTATCATGCGCACGATGGACAGCGAGTCCCCGCCGATTTCGAAAAAGTGATCGTCGGGGCGAACGCAACGCACCCCCAAGACGCTCTCCCACAACTCCGCGAGCTTGCGCTGGGTGTCGGTTTCAAACGAGCACGTACCCACCGTTTCCCGATGAGGCTCGGGGAGGCGACGTACGTCAAGCTTTTCGCTTGCCGTAAGAGGAAGCTCGTCAAGCTCCATGAAGCATGAAGGAACCATGTAAAACGGCAGCGATTCGGACAGGTGCGCCTTCATCCGTGCAGCAGGCGGCACGCAATCCCCCGCCACGTACGCGCACAGCGACTTGCGCCCGTCCGGCTCATCGTGCGCCACCACCGCCGCCGAGCGGATCCCCTCCAACTGCAACAACCTGTTCTGGATCTCTCCCAGCTCAACGCGGTATCCGCGAATCTTCACCTGACGGTCGATGCGTCCGAGAAACTGAATTTCGCCAAGCGGATACCAGCGGCCCACGTCGCCCGTGCGGTAAAGACGCTCCCCCTTCACGAAGGGAGACGGCACGAAGCGCTCGGCCGTCAACTCGGCACGCGCAACGTATCCCCTGCTCACGCCAGCGCCTCCAACGTACAGCTCGCCTGGAACGCCAATCGGAACCGGATTGAGGTGCGGGTCCAGAATGTAAACGCGCACGCCGTTCATGGGGCGGCCGATGTTGACGTCGGCACGGCCGGTCACGTCGCAGCACGTGGCCGCGATGGTCACCTCGGTAGGACCGTAGAAGTTCGTGATGCACGACGACGTAACCTGCTGGATGCGCCGCAGCAGCTCGGGCGGGAGCACGTCGGCCCCCAATCCGATTTCCCGGACCCCTCGCAGCGCATGAGCGCCCGCTTGGGCCGAAAGAATCATCTCCATGCGCCCCGGCGTGACCATCATAAGGTCCACGCGCTCCTTTCCCATCAGCGCGCACAGATCGTCGGGGTAATCGGCCTGTCGGTCGTCGGCAACCACAAGCGTACGGTTCGAGAACAGGCCGATAGCCGCTTCCATGATGTTGATGTCGAACGACACCGGGCCCACGCACAGCATCCTGCCGCCGGGAGTGCGACCCCACACCGCGCGCATCGACAACACGAAATGGGCTATCTGCGCATGCTCGACCACCACGCCCTTCGGCGTGCCGGTCGAACCCGACGTGTAGATAAGGTAGGCTGCCTGGCCGGGATCGGGAAAGCGCCGTGCAGCGCAGATCCCCTCTGCGGCAGCGCTTTCCGAACAACGGTCCTTCCCCGCAGCCGCCTCCGATCGCACGCAGGAAACGCGCCGCACAAGCTCCTCGGCGCGCAACGAGGCGACCGGGACCGACAGGAGCGCCCCCTTCTGCCGCTCCTCCAAATCCCCTGGTCCGACCAGCGCAAACCGCGCGCCCGACTCGTTCAGCATGTAACGGACGCGCTCCTCGGGAAGCGAGGGGTCGATGGGCATGAACGCCGCACCCGCCTTGAGGGCGCCCAGCATGGCCGCATAGTAGACGTCGCTTCGCGGCAAGGCAAGCGCAACCACATCGCCCGGCGCAACCCCCGCATTCGCCAGCACGTCGCCAACCTCGTCGGAGGCCCGATCCAGCTCGGCCGCCGTCCAGCTTCGGTCGCGATAGGTCAACGCCGATTCGCAAGGACCCTCGGCAACGCGGCGCTTCCACAAGCTGACCAGGTCGGTTCGCTCGAAGCCGTCATCGGTGTCGTTGAACCGGTACAGCACCTTGTCTCGCTCTTCTGCAGAAACCATGGCAAGTTCGAAGAGCCGCTTTTCGGGATGAGCAACGGCATCGGCTACGATGTTGCACAAATGCTCGTGGATGAAATCAACTTCCTTTGCCGCGAACAGGGGCGAGAGGTAATCGTAATCCAGCACGAAACGCCCGTTGTTCTCGCGATCGTTCCAGTGAACGTTGAGCGAGGACGCCTGATGCCCGCTGAAATGCCAACGGCCTTCGTAGGAGAAGCGGCGCTTCTTCGTTTCGAACGTCCCCACCTGGTACGACAAAGAGATATCGTACAGCTGATCGACGTCGGGGCGGTTTTCGCGGATCTTCTCAATGAGCACGTCGTACGGATACCGCTGATGCTTGAGAACGGAGAACCATTCGTTGGACACTCCTTCGGCGAAATTAAGAAACGTCCGTTCGTTGTCGACCGCCACCCGCACGGGCACCGTGCTCACGTACATGCCGAAGCGCTCGCTGGACCCCGCAAAGGTGCGATTCGATACGGGAGCGCTTATGACCAGGTCTTCTTTCCCCAACACGCGATTCAAGTACACGGAAAACGCAGACAGCAGCAACGCGAACACCGACACGCGATGCTCTTTGCAAAAGTCCCGCACCGCCGTGGAAAGCTCGGCCGAAAGCACGCACGCCTTGCGCTTCGCTTTCGTTGCGAAGCAGTCCGACGTTCGCGGCTTGAGCAACGTGGCATCTGGAAAGTCCGAAAACCGTCTGAGCCAGTACGCCTCGTCGTAAGCGAATCGCTTGGACTCCCGATAGAGACGCTCCTCCTCGACGTAATCGAGGTACGAGATTGCGGGCCGAGGCACGGGGTCCTCCCCGCACAAAAGCATGTCGTACCAATCCATGACCTCGTTTGCGAACACCACGAACGACACGCCGTCGGAAATGATGTGGTGCATTTTCGCGTACAGGTACCCCTCGTCAGGAGCGGTTTTCGCCAAAGCGAAGTAATAGAGGGGGCTGTCGATCAGCGACATGGGAGCCTGCGTTTGACGAACATCCCACTCGTACAGCCCCTTCACGCCCGCAGAGCTGAAATCAAGTCGGTCGACATGCACGGGCCGATACGCGGCCACGTACTGCATGGGCTGGCCGTCGACAAGGCAAATGCGCAGGCGAAGAGACTCGTTCGCCTCCAGAAACAGCTGAATGGCCTTATCCAGCAAATCGAAATCAAGGTGCCCGCGAATCTTGAGCGTACCGGCGTTGTTCCACATGCTGGTTCCCGGATGCGATTGCTCGACATGCCAAATGCGGCTTTGCGGATGAGTCAACGGATACCGACCTGCCATAAGGGACGCTCCTTCGTTTTCGCTTGCGCGCACCGTCGCATCGGGCGACGGCAATGCACTCTGGGTATCCTCGTTTTGCTTCACGATTGCAGCCCTTCCCTTTCGGCAAAAGCAAGCAGCTCCTCGATCTGCACGATTCGGGGAAACGCCCGCACCGGGGCGGGCTTGGGCAGCGCAGCGCACACGGAAGCCGAATACCCTGCAGGAACATCGACCGCGCAGGCCGACACGCCCTCCGGAAGAACAAGGTCGGCCCTTCCAAGACCCGCAATCCCAACCCCCCACCACTTCAACTCGCTTTCCATGCGAGCCCAGTAATCGCAGAACAGCGTTGTTCCGTCGGAAGACCCCAACCACGTTTCGAACGAGGCCGCGTCCATGACCTTGCGCGCAAGCCGCTCGTCCGCCTGACGCTGCTGCTGGATATCCACGCCGATGGGAGCATCATCGATCCCAACCAGGGCGTATGATCCGGAATGGCTCACGCTGAATTCGACCGAGCCGCCAACGTAACGTACGAAGGGCTTGCCGTTGTCGTCCTCGAAACGGTCGACGGCGCGCAAGTCTACACCGCGCTTTTCGCACAGCGCCCATGCGAGCAGAACCTCGACGAGCGCCATGCCCGCGCGCTGCTGCGCAACGCGGCAGCGCTCCATGCGGACGCGCTTCGCTGGCGTCGCGAAGGGAAGCGCCGCTTCGACGAGCGATCGCTCGTCAGCGGCGGGCACGGATGCAAGGTACAGGTCCACGGCGCTTCGGCCTACGCCTCGATCGCTTCCAGATAGCGCACGATGTCCTCGACCGTCACGAACTGGCGAATGTCTTTTTCCGGTATCTCCCGATCGAATTCCATCTCGAACGCGCACACCAGCTCCACCAACTCAAGCGAGTTGATGCCCAGGTCGCTCAGCACATCGGTATCAAGCGTGATCTCCAGGTCATCGCGCTGGATGTAGCCTTGGATAATGCTTCGAACACGATCAAACATGCGTCATTCCCTTCGTATCGTCAACAAGCAGAAACCGCTTGACCTTGCGCGTTGTCGTTTTCTCGAACGGTTCGGTGCGCACCGCGAACGTTGCTATGCGCTTGTAAAACGCCAGTCCCCTGTTGACGCGCCTGATATCGGCGCGCACCCGATCCCGGGCAGCCGCCGCAGCTTCCGGAGATTTCGCATCCAGCCCGATAGCTTCGAAGTCCGGGTAGACGTGCGCCGCCAAGTACTCGGAACCGTTGCCCCTTCCAGGCGCGCCGACGACCACCGCTTCGGCTACGGAATCGCACGCCGTCAAAGCGCGTTCGATCTCCTGGGGCATAACGTTCTTGCCGTTGTTCAGCACGATAACGTCTTTGCACCGCCCTGTAATATGCAGAAACCCATCCGCATCCAAATGACCCAGATCGCCCGTTGGGAACCAGCCATCGACCAGCGTTTCAGCTTCTTCATCCAAGTACCCTGCCATAACCGACGGCCCGTTGACCCAAATTTGCCCGTCCTCGTCGAACCGCACGCGCGCGCACGAGACCACGCGGCCAACGGAATCGTCTTTGAACTCGTTGTTGCGGTTGACCGAAACAATGGGGGAACATTCGGAAATGCCGTACCCTTGAATGAGGTTGATGCCAAGAGAGCGGTAAAACGGCGCATAAGCCGGATCGAGCGGCGCGCCTCCGCAGATAACGAGCCGCAGGCGGCCGCCGAACGCCCCCCGGGGCTGCGCGAGCAGCTTGTCCGAAACATCGACGCCAACACGCCGAAGCAGCGAGCTTGCTTTGCAGGCGAAGGCAAGCTGCCGTTCGCGGCCTCCCTCTTTTGCAGCACGAAGGATCTTGCTCCTGAACGTTTCGACGTACAGGGGAACCAGGCACAAAATGGTGGGCTTGAACGCATCGAGGCATTTCGGCAACATTTTCAAACCGGAGCAGAACCCCACGGTGCACCCATAGTACAACGGGCAGAAGATGCCCGCCATGTCCTCGTAAGCGTGATGGACGGGAAGAACGGAGACCAGCGTATCCTGCGGGCCGAAAAGCACCAGCTCGCATGCTCCTTTTATATTGGATGCAAAGTTTCGATGACTCAGCAAAACGCCCTTGCTCACGCCGGTGGTCCCCGACGTGAACAGAATGGAGCACACGGCATCCGGGTCCAGCTCGACCCGCGCGTACCGATCGTTGCCGAGCGCGATCTGCTCTCGCCCGCAAGAAAGCAGTTCGCACGCCAATTCGCCCGCAGCCAGCGACCCCATGTCAAAAAGCTCCACCTCAAGCCCGCAGCGCTCCTTCAACGCATCGGCCGCGCGGCGCGCCTCGGGTGCGTACGATGCGGTATGGCACAGCGCATCAACGTTCGCCCTTGCCATTTGATCGACGACCTCGGAACAGGACAGTTCTTTGTCGAAAGGAACCACCGTCATCCCGCTATTGACCACGGCGAAGTACGCCAAAACCCATGCGTAAGAGTTTTCCCCGATGAGCGCGATGCGCTTGCCGGCGTACCCCCGTTCCAAAAACGCGGTTCCCAGAACGCGCACATCTTCCAAAAGGCGAGCATAGCTCACTTCGTGCAGTTCCGAAGAACGCGACAACTCGGCACATGCGGTTTTATCCGAAAAGAGCCGCGCGCTGCGTTCGAGCAGATGACGCAGATCGGAAAGTTCCTCGATGTCGTTAAGCCGATAGCTCCTCATGCGCGAATCACAACCATTCTACTTGCAATTAAACATTCAAAAGCCTGCCAGGCCCTGCAAGCAAGAGAGGCGTCGACCCAACTTGCACCGCAGGACTCACGCGGTCGAACCATGATCAAACGACGATGTCGCGTAAGCTAAGAAACAGCCCCTCCAGAAACTTTGCCGGAAGGGCTGTCGATGCGAGCGCGACCAGAAGGGCGGCTTTAAGCCGCAGCTTCGAACGTGGTCAAAATAGCGGCCAATTCTTCGGGCGTTTCAAACGGCTTTTCCTCGCCGGTGGCCGCAACGACCACCTCGCCCGACCATATCCGTTGAACAGACGCGGAGGAGCCCGGTGAAGTCTGAGCAGATTCCGTCGGTTGGTCCTTTACGGCCTCGGGGCTTTCTTCCGTCTTGAAATCCTTCGTACGGACGAAGTACTTTGCTTGGAACTTGTCCTGGTCGGGAAAATCCTCCCGCGTGAAGTCGTATTTCAGGTTCTCGACGATGGAGGCGATCGCATCCTGCATGGATGCGCCCTCCATGAAGCTCATGAGCCCTTTTTCGCTGTTGAACGTAGAGCCGTCGCCCACGTACACCGTGCGAATGCGCTGGCGACGAACCTGCTCCATCTTCACGATAACGAGGATAGCCGCTGCGATAACCACCCACCACACGATGGAAAGCACCAGGTCGAGCGGATCGTCGACCCTGTTGAAGCCTAAGAAATACCACAGCCACAACAAGAACGCCGAGATTGCCGCAAGCAGGGCGAAGATGATGACGTTGCTCTTTTTCATGCTGATCCTTCCTTCCCTATTCGCTCAGTCCGGCGGCCATGGCGGCACCCGCAGGGGCGCCCTTGGGGATGTTCACCTGCGCGGCGCCGTCGTCGGAATTCGAAGGGGCGCCGGGAGCGGGGTTGCCGCCCCCGGTCAGGTTGTCTTCGTACTGCTTGAGCTTGCGCGAGAACAAGCCGCGGCGCAGCGCCACGCAAGCGGAGTAGATAGCCGTCACGATGATGCCCAGGATGATGTAGAAATGCACCCAGCACGAAGCGTGATCGTGGTTTGCAAGAGGAGTCTGGTTGTCGGAGATCTCCGCTTCACGTTGGGCAAGGGGCGTCTCGTTGTCGCCGATCACGGCCTCCGCGGCACTTTGCAGCGCATCAACGATGGGCGCGACAATGGGTGCCAGGGGGCTATCCGGCGGAACCGTGCCCGGGTCGGGCAGCGGCGTAGGCGTGGGGGTGGGCTCGACCGGCGTCGGAGGCGTGGGCGGAACCGGCGGTGCGGTGATGGTGAAGGTGCCGTTGACCACGGAAACCGCGTAGTTCGGATTCTGCGTGAACAGAGCGGTCAGAGCGCCTTGGTACACGCCCACAGCCTCTTCGCCACCGGGGCGGACGTAGGTCACGTCGCCCAGGTCGCCCTCGGCCACCAAACCCGCGACCGTGCCGGTGAAGGTCGGGTCGGCGGCACCCGCAACCTTGGAAGCGTCGGCAACCGTGATGGTAACGGGCGCGGGGGTGATGACAACGGTCGCGCTCACCGGAGCCGTTTCCTGGTACCCCGGATGCGTGGCCTTCACGTACACCGTGTACGTTCCAGCATCCGTGAACGACGGGTTGCTCTCGGACCAGGTTGCCCCGTTGTCCACCGAATACAGCAGCGTAGAGCCTTCGACGTCAGCCGCGGCCGCAACGGACACGGGCTGCGCGTCGTAGACCTTCGTCAAGCCCTCGGCATCGGAGGTAATGCGAACGATGTTGCCCTCTGCAGGCTCGATGGAGAAGTTGCCCGGCTCCACCGTATAGGTGTAGTTGCCGTTGAGGTTATCGACCGTAGCGGTAAGGACGCCCGCATAGGATCCGACGGCTTCGTCGTTGTTGGTACGGCTGTAGACCACATCGCCCAGCGAATCGGAACCGATCAGCCCTTCAACCGCGCCCGTGAAGGCGGGATCGAGCTCCCCGTACTTCTTGGACGAGTCGTTGACCTTGATAGTGGCGGGTGCGGGGGCGATCCTGGCGGTCACGGGATCGCTGGTCCACGCCTGGGTCCCGCGGATCACCTTCACGGTAACTTCAGCGGAATCCGCCACATTGACGAACTCGTTGGCGGCAAGCTGCGTGTCGCCAACCCAGTATTCGATTGCGTCCCCAGGCAAGACAACACCATGCAGCAACACCTTATGCGGAACTCCGTCGTAGGTGACGTCGAAACCGCTTGCACTGAGGGACGAGAAGTCAGGGACGTAGTTGACGGTATAAATCGACCCGGACTCAACTCGCACGCCGGCCTCAGGATAGACAGGGTTGGCCTCGTCGAGCTTGTAGCCCTTGTACTTGTCGGCCGGGGCGGGGATGCCGCCTTCAGCGACGACGATCATCGCCGGGTCGTCGTTGACCCATGCGGTGCCGTCGATTTTGATGGTATCGCTGCTTTGCAGCTGGCCCTCAATGGTGTACTGAACGGTGTAGGAGGTGGGCTGGGTCTGGGCGTCGTCCTTGACGTACTTGACCTGGATGACGGTGCCCGAGTTCACCTTGTCCCCCGCCTGGGGCAGCGCCTCGGGGCTCGTGGAGGCGAGCCTGTAGCCCCGGTACTTGTCGCCCGCGGCGTCGATGGTCGCCTTGATCGCGATCTGCGCCGGGTCGTCGTTGACCCATGCGGTCGCGTGCTCGGTGTACGAGTCGGCCTCCACCTTCACGCCGTCCTTGAAGTACTCGACCGTGTAGAGGGTGTCCTGGGTCTGCCCGTCGTCCTTGACGTAGGCGAGCGTGATGGTGGTGCCGCTCGCGACGGAGGCCCCGCCCTCGATGGCGGGCGTGATCGAGGCGAACTTGTAGCCCTCGTAGGTCTTGGGCGCGATGGTGTCCCCCGCCACCACGATGCTGGGATGCTCGTCGTTGACCCAGGCGGTCCCCGCGTAGGTGGCGCTATCCTGGGCCTGCTCCACGCCCTCGACGACGTGCTTGACGGTGTAGGAGGTGGGCTGGGTCTGGGCGTCGTCCTTGACGTACTTGACCTGGATGACGGTGCCCGAGTTCACCTTGTCCCCCGCCTGGGGCAGCGCCTCGGGGCTCGTGGAGGCGAGCCTGTAGCCCCGGTACTTGTCGCCCGCGGCGTCGATGGTCGCCTTGATCGCGATCTGCGCCGGGTCGTCGTTGACCCATGCGGTCGCGTGCTCGGTGTACGAGTCGGCCTCCACCTTCACGCCGTCCTTGAAGTACTCGACCGTGTAGAGGGTGTCCTGGGTCTGCCCGTCGTCCTTGACGTAGGCGAGCGTGATGGTGGTGCCGCTCGCGACGGAGGCCCCGCCCTCGATGGCGGGCGTGATCGAGGCGAACTTGTAGCCCTCGTAGGTCTTGGGCGCGATGGTGTCCCCCGCCACCACGATGCTGGGATGCTCGTCGTTGACCCAGGCGGTCCCCGCGTAGGTGGCGCTATCCTGGGCCTGCTCCACGCCCTCGACGACGTGCTTGACGGTGTAGGAGGTGGGCTGGGTCTGGGCGTCGTCCTTGACGCATACAGCCGTGAAGGTCACATTTTCCTGGCCCATCGTGTATTCATCGCCAGCCTGGTATGTTTTACCGTCGGAAAGTTTCCAATGATCGAAACGATAACCGATATCGGGAGTCACGGAAACATCCTGAACCTGCTTCACGGTAAAGCCGTCTCCGTTGTAATACAGCTGACTGTCAGTCCAGCCGGAGCCCGTGCTGTGCGCGCCCGCCTGGTAGGTAACCTTATGGGCTGCTTCGGCGCTCACGTGGTAGCGAATTTCGTCCCCAGCTTGAATGACGTAGGACGCCCAGCTGTTCTCGTTATCAAACGAGATCCAGCCGCCTTGCCCATCTTTGTGCGAGAGCCAAACTTCAAAACCTGCATACCGATCGGTCCCGCCATCCTGACGCATGAGCTCGTAAGCTCTTTCGGCGTACTCCTTGATCTGTTCGGCAGTATAGCCCTTTTCGTCAGACAAGGTTATTTCCTTTTCGTGCACGTTCTTGCCAGTTTGCGCCAAGCCCTCATCGGTCATCATGTAAGGGTTGGTATCGCCCTCGGCTTTGTAGAACCAAACAGAAACCTTGGCAGCGGCAACGAACTTGGCAACAAAGGTTGTGTCACCATAGATGTTATCGGCGTTCTTCTTTATATTGGCGGCAGCAACTTCAGAAGCAAGTCCGGCTTCGGCGCCATCTATCTTCCTATCGCCCTCATCATCGCGAACGTACCAGCCGTCGAACTTGTAACCAGACTCAGCCGTAGCCGTCGAGCCGGTCACGCCGGAGGTGCCGAGCACCTGAATGCCCTGGTTGCCAGCGGGATCGACCACGCCGTTCTCGGCAACGTAGCTCACCGTGTACGTCTGGGCTTCATCAACAGCGAAGCGAGCCCAGTAGCTTCCTCCGACATAAACGCCGTCCACTTTAGAGGGAACGAACTGCGCGTCGCGAGAAATCGGATTCCCCGACGCCTCCGCGTTGTCGTACCAGCCGTCGAACTTATACCCGGGATCAGGCGAAGCCGTCGAGCCAGAAGCAGCACCCGTCGCAGGAGCAATCGTTTCGGAAGCATTGCTTACCGACCCGCCCGTCAAAGCGGTATACGTGTAAGTTACCGGCTTGCTTTCCTTCCATTGAGCGTACAGCGTGGTGTTGCCCGTCAGCGAAAGAACTTCGCTGACGGAGTAAGACCTGCCCGAACCATCAGGTTTCGTGTTCCAAACCGCGAAAGAATACCCTGCCCTGTCAAACATACTGTCAGGCAGCGTTACATAATCGTTCTTTTCAGCCGTCCATGTTTCCGTAGCAGGGTTGCTCCCGTAGTTAGCATTGAAGACAAGGCTCACCGCCAAACTAGGATTCACGTAACGAGCAACGAGCTTTGTATCGCCGTTCATCTTGATAGTGTTCCCCGGATAGTACGTGCGACCAGATCCGTCAACCTGCCAACCGACGAATGTCTTGCCGGACGCAGAAAGCAGAGCGTCTTTTACAGGAGCCTTTACGCCAAGCGCGTAGCTGTTAGTATCGACAGGCACGCTTCCGAAACCGATCCCCTTGTCGTACGTCAAAGAAAACCCATCGGTTTTCCAGCGCCCGTACAAGGTCACATCACCGGATACAGGCGTCTCCCAGCTATAGGCAACCAGGCGATCGGTTCCCGGAAGATACCAGTACCATCCAAGAAACTCGCCCAGACCCTCATAGCCCTGACCCACAATGTACACCCCAGGATCTTTGATGTACTCGCCCTGAGCAATACCCTGCGTCTTTACCGGGGTCCCATCTCCCTCGTGCGTGTAGAACTTGGCGGAGTATTGGGAAGACTCCCATTTCGCATATAATTGGACGTTGCTGCCCGGCATAGTGGCTGTACCGAAATCGTAGGGCAGCATATAGTCGCTATCCAGATACCATCCCTTGAATACGTAATGTTCGCGAGTGGGGCCGTCAGGTTCGTGCTGAGCCATAGGAGCTTCGTACAAGACCGTTTCAGGGGAAACAAAGCTTCCGCCCATGGAGTTGAAAGACAAGGTGTATGCGTTGCGATCGTAATAGAAGTTATAAGTGTATATTGCTTGGGATCCAGAACCAACCCAACCGGATTGATCATAGCTCGAATGCTTGGAAAACCCGCCGATGGTCTTCGCGCTTAGGCTTCCGCTGTGAAGCAGCTCTTGCGTATATTCGTTAAGAGCGCTGTAGTATTTGCCGTTCGGCATTTGTTTCGCATCCGCAGGAAGATTAGAGGGATCCGCCACCTCAAGCCAGTAGTTTACCTGGCTTCGCGACACCGTGTTCCACGACGCTGTCGCCGTTATCACCTTATCGTTGTTGGCGCTCGCTATGATATCTTCGGTCATAGTAAAACGATGGCTCACGAACGTGCTGTAGCCGAAGCCGGTCCACCCGGCAAAGCCCTGATTCCGGTTGCTCCAAAACGTCGCATTCTTAGATGACACCCAAAGGCTTCCGATAGACTGCTCGTATTTTGCTGCAAACGAATACTTGCTGGAGTTCCAGCCTCCACTGTACAGAACACCGTCAAAGCTCATCCAACGAGAACTGCTACTGCCCAGATCGAATTGCACCGTATACAGCGTACGCTTGTAATACACGTTTATTACCGTGGAGCCCGTGCCGGAAATCTGGGTCGTATCGCCGAACGCGTAGTATCCGTACTTAGCCAGGTCGCTGTATTGATTGGGATTCAAAAGACCTGAAGCCCGCAAGCTATCGCCCGACACCGTGCTCCCCGCTTGAGCGCGCATGGTAACTTGCTGGCTAAACGAGTAATTGCTCGTATTCGTGCCGGCATCGCCGGCAATATTCGCATGCTCGAAGTTGTACACAAGCGTGTAATCGACGGTCGCGCCCTTCCATACGCCGTACAAGACCGTATCGGCCTTGATCTGCGTATCGAAGTTGAACGCCCCCGAGCTTCCATCCTCGCTCGTCGACCAATACTGGAAGTCGTACCCCTCGCGAGTCGGATCGTTGGGCTTGGGGACGGTGCCGCCATCGCGCACGATCGCAGAAGGCACAGCCGACCCCTTGGAAACGAAGTGCACATAGTGCGTATCGGCGAAGTGCGGAACGAGCGTGATATTGCCCGTCACCGGGGTATTGAAGTTGTAAGGCTTCCCGTCAAGATACCAGGCATCGAACTCCTGCCCAGAAGGGGCAACGGGAGTATGCTCGGGCTGCTTTGCCTTTTGATTGTTCGAGACCTCTTGCGTCTCGACAACCTTGCCCGCAGCATCCTGGAACAGAACGACCCATTTGTCGCTGAATTTGGCAACAAGCTCGATATCGGTCACAACGGGCGAGGCGAAATCAAAGCGATTGGAAGACAGCGAACCGTCCTCCATCTTTTGATACCAACCGAGAAACGCAACGTAACCTGCAGGAATGACAGGCGTCGCAGGCTCGGGGCACATTTCGCCCTCTACCACGTTTTTCGAAATGGGATCGTTTCCTTCAGCAGTGAACGTGACCGTATGCAACGCAGCGCTCACCGCATCGACGGCAAGAACGGGCGACAAATGGCTCAACGTCGCCCGAGTTCCATCGGAAACCTTCTCAACGTCTACTTTTTCAGACCCGAAATCCTACCGTTGAACTTAAATATATCTTCACCGAGTGGCGTCGTGCTCGCGCGTCCATTTGAAAAACGTGCTCCGAGCAACTCCAAGCCGACTCGCCGCCTCTTTGCTTCCAATCGCGCCCTCCCTCCACATCGAGTACACGTACCCGAAATCGCAAGGCAGCTGCTTCGGCGGCCTGCCGAAGCGCACGCCGCGAGCTCGAGCTGACGCTATCCCTTCCGCTTGGCGCTGCCTGATATTCTCGCGTTCGACTTGCGCCACGTACGAAAGGATCTGCAAAACGATGTCCGCGATAAACGTGCCCGTGACGTTTCGCTCGCTCGTTCGCGTATCGAGCAGCGGCATATCCATCACCACAACGTCCACATTCAGCTGCTTGGTCAAGAATCGCCATTGCTCGATGATCTCGTCATAGTTGCGACCCAAGCGATCGATGCTTTTGATCACCAGCGTATCGCCCGGCGCAAGAACGCCCGTCAAAGCCTGATAACCAGGCCGGTCGAAGTTCTTGCCGCTCATGCGGTCGGTGTACACGTTGGCGATAGGAACGGAGAAATCCGCCAACGCGTCAAGCTGCCTATCCAAATTCTGATCCTTGCTGGAAACTCTTGCATACCCATACATCACCACAACTGGTCTCCTTTCCGTTCGGAGAACGGCCGGCCCCTTCACCATGGCACAAAGCCACGCGTGACGCCCGCTCTCAGTTAAGCGATTGGCACTTGTTGCGCATTCGTCGGGAGCTCGTAGAGAAACCAAGGGAAACACGCCGGAGGAGCTCTTCGAACCTCAAAAAACGCAAAAGAGGTTGCAGGGCCTGTTCATCCCCGCAACCTCTTGTTCTCCGGCATACCCGAATCCGGTAGCGCACGCAGCCCTTGCTGCGGCCGCAATTGCAGTTGCAGCCGTCAAAGCCGCCGCGCAAAAGAGCCGATCACATGCAAGCAACCACCAGATCGCCCATCGCAACCGTGCCGACAACCTTGTTGGCAGGCGTGTCAAGTTGCCTGATATCGCCTGTGCGCCACCCCTCGTCAAGAACGCATGTCACACCACGATGGATGTCGTCGGCTGCTTCCTGCATGCCGAAGCTGTAGCGCAGCATCATCTCCACCGAAAGGATCTGCGCAAGCGGGTTCGCAACACCCTGACCTGCGATATCCGGCGCACTGCCGTGGCTGGGCTCGTAGAGCGCCGTGCCGTCGCCAAGGCTTGCACTGGCAAGCATCCCCAAAGAACCCGTAATCTGCGCCGCCTCGTCGGACAGGATGTCGCCGAACATGTTCTCGGTCACCACTACGTCGAAATCAGCCGGGCGGCTGATCAGCTGCATGGCCGCATTGTCTACCAGCAGGTCCTCAAGCTCCACGTCCGGATACTCGTCGGCGCCGATGCGATGCACGATTTCGCGCCACATGCGGCTCGTTTCCAGCACGTTCGCCTTGTCGACGCTCGTCACTTTGCCGCGGCGCCTTCGCGCGGCTTCGAACGCCTGGCGGGCGATGCGCTCCACTTCGTACTCGCGGTACTCCAGCGTATCGTAGGCGCGCTGGCCGAGAGCGCCCTGCGCTCCGCAGCCTTCCTCGTTGTAGAATCGCTCGCGCTTGCCAAAATACAAACCGCCCGTCAATTCGCGCACGATCATCATGTCCACGCCCTCCACGATTTCCGGTTTGAGCGTGGACGCCTCAGAAAGCGCGTCGAAAATCTGCACGGGACGCAGATTCGTATACAGGCCAAGCGCCTTGCGAATGCCTAAAAGACCCTGTTCGGGACGTGGTTTCTCAGGATCGGTCGTATCCCACTTCGGGCCGCCGACAGCCGCCAGCAACACGGCGTCGGAAGCTTCGGCTGCGCGCAGCGTCTCGTCGGGAAGCGCCGTTCCGCACGCATCGATAGCGCAGCCTCCGATAAGCGCCTCGGTATAGGAGAACGTCGTGCCGTACTTCGCGCCCACGGCATCGAGCACCTTGACGCCCTCGGCGATGATCTCCGGACCGATGCCGTCGCCCGGAAGCAGGCAGATGTTGTAGGTTTTGGTCATGGGTTTCCTTACGTTACAGGTCCGATAAAGTCAACGAGGCTTTTTGCGGCAGCGTCGAATTGTTCCGCCGTTCGCAAAACGGCGGAACGGCTTACTTGCCCAGTTTCGACTTAGTCCGGTTGATCAGGCCACCAGCTTCGATGATCTCGCGAATGAACGGCGGAAACGGCTGAGCCTGGAACACGTCGCCCGTGGTCTCGTTCGTGACAACGCCCGCATCGGCATCCACGCTCACCACGTCGCCTTGAGAAATGGCGTCCACCGCTTCGGGGCACTCCATGATGGCCAGCCCCGTGTTGATGGAGTTGCGGTAGAAGATGCGCGCAAAGCTCTTGGCGATGACCACGTCAACGCCCGCCGCCTTGATGGCGATGGGCGCATGCTCGCGGGAGCTTCCGCAACCGAAGTTCTCGTCGGCTACGATGATGTCGCCCGGCTTGACGCGCTCGACGAACGAGGCATCCAGATCCTCCAGGCAATGCTTCGCCAGCTCAACCGGATCAGACGTGGTCAGATGGCGAGCCGGAATGATAACGTCGGTATCGATATCGCGCCCGTAACGGTGCGCGGTTCCTTTGAAATGCATGGCAGCCTTCCTTTCCTAGTCCAGGTCTTCCGGCAGGCCGATATGACCCAGCACGGCGCTTGCCGCAGCAACGGCCGGCGAGGACAGGTACACCTCGCTGGTGGGGTCGCCCATGCGGCCGACGAAGTTGCGGTTGGTGGTAGCGATGGCGCGCTCGCCAGCGGCAAGAATGCCCATGTAACCGCCCAGGCACGGACCGCACGTAGGAGTGGATACGGCGCAGTTCGCGTCGAGGAACACGTCCATCAGGCCCTCTTCCATGCACTGACGGTACACCGCTTGCGTAGCCGGGATCACGATGCAGCGCACGTTGGGATGAATCTTTCGACCGCGCAGCACGTCGGCAGCTTGGCGCATGTCCACGATGCGACCGTTCGTGCAGCTTCCAATAACAGCCTGGTCGATGCGCACGTCGCGCGCTTCGGCAACCGGGCGCGTATTCGACGGCAAATGCGGGAACGCGACCGTCGGCTGAATGGACGCTGCGTCGATCCGGTAGACCTTCGCGTACTGCGCGTCCGGGTCGGAATGGTATTCAGTATAAGGACGCTCAACGCGGCCGTCCATGTAGGCGCGCGTCACGTCGTCAACCTCGATGAGGCCCGCCTTGCCGCCCGCCTCGATAGCCATGTTGGAAATGGACATGCGCTCGTCCATGCCCATGTTGGAAATGGCGCTGCCAGTGAACTCCATAGCTTGATACAAAGCGCCGTCTACGCCGATCATGCCGATGATATGCAAGATAACGTCCTTGCCGGTCACGCCGGGAGCAAGTTCGCCGTCGATCTTGAACAGCAGGCTTTCGGGCACCTTGAACCATGCCTTGCCGGTAGCGTATCCCACGCCCGCATCGGTGGAGCCTACGCCCGTGGCGAACGCGCCAAGTGCGCCGTACGTGCAAGTATGGCTGTCCGCACCGATGATAAGATCGCCCGCGCCCACAACGCCCTGTTCGGGCAGCAGCGCATGCTCGACGCCCATGCAGCCCACTTCGTAGTAATGGGTAATGCCCTGCTCGCGCGCGAAGTCACGGACGATCTTGGCCTGCTCGGCGCTTTTGATGTCCTTGTTAGGAACGTAATGATCGGGCACTAGGGCGATCTTCGTAGGATCGAACACCTTCTCAACGCCGATCTTGCGGAATTCCTTGACGGCGATAGGGGCCGTGACGTCGTTGGATAGCACGAGGTCGAGATCGCATTCGATCAGCTGACCTGGCTCCACTTCGTCGAGCCCCGCATGGGCGGCAAGGATTTTCTCCGCCATGGTCATGGGACGTGCCATGTTTCACTCCTTTGTATGCGGCGGTCTCGTCTGGACTCGCGTTCGAGCCGCGAGCAGATAGGGAATCGTTGCCCATTGTACCACTGGGATTTACCGGTAAAAAAGAAGAGCCCCAAAGGGCCCTTCAATGTGAAGCGATTTCCAGATAAAGCCGGCCAACTACCAAGATCCGTGGTAGTCGTAGCCGTAATAGCCGGCGGAGCCCATCGCTCCCGCAACGAGCGCCGTAACCATGCCGCCGATCATCAAACTCAGCAGGAAGCCGAGCACGATCCAGATAACGAAACCAATAATCGCAAACTTGAGCGCATCGTTTTTCACCTGCGCAACCTTGTCGGCGTTCACCAACCAGGCGATGATGATGCCCGGAATGCCCAGCAAAGCGCCCACTACCAGCCAGCCAAACTTCATGCCGCCGGTCAGCTGCATGAGCGGTGCAGGCGGATAGACGGGCTGCGGGACGTAAGGGGGCTGAACCTGAGGTTGGGGCTGGGACTGGCCCATCGGGGGCTGCTGCGGAGGGACCGGAGCTGTCGTCGGGGGCTGAGGAGCTGCCTGCTGCTCGGAAGCCTGCGGGGCCTCGGGAACAACCTGATCGTTCTTGTTCTCTTCGCTCATAATGAACCTGCTTTCCATCGGTGTACTTCGTTTTCGTCCATGCGATGCGGCTTTCTCAGACGTCTCGCATGGACGAAACGCGCGGCACGTCAATACCACCTGCCCCCAGTATAGAGGGCGCGCGCACCGCAAAAGAGCACCGTCAACGAATCGAAACCCAAATACATCGGATGGTGTAGCTTGAAAAAAGGAGACGAAGCGGGCGCTCCATGCTCTGCACGCAAAAAAGACCCTCCGCCGAAGGTCTTTGAGAGCATTTCGAAAGCAAGGAAAACCCAGAAGGCAGTCGCGTTTACGAAAGCGCCGTGCACAGCGCGTCGAGCAAGGCGATCGCAAAGTGCTGGGCGGATCGACCGACTCCAGCATCCTCCCACATGGTGCCGGGCAGCTCAATGGCAATGCGCGAAGGAGCGGACGAATCGGCAACCCCGATGGCCGTCTCCAAACGAAGCGACAAGGTGCCTTCGTCGTCAAAGCTCACGCGAGGAACGTTCTCGGTAACCTCGTCAGGTAAAACAATATGAACAAGCAGCATGTTGTCATCAGGGGCAACCAGCAGCGAATCAGCGCTCATGATCTTGGACGCAGGGTTGGTTGCCAACGCCAAGTTCGACATGCGCGAAGCCACGCTGCGCGTGAACTCCTGCGTTCCGAACAGGCAAAGCGCGTTGTGCTCCAGCACGTCGGCAGCACGCGCGAAGCCCAGGTGATTGGAGCCATGAACCGCTTCCTTGCCCTCCCAGGAGTGATGAAGATTGCGAATGGCAGCATACGTGTACGCCCCGGCGATTCCATCGGAAGGCAATCCCATGTTCAGCTGGAACTTGCGAAGGGCCAGCTCCGTGAACGCGCCGAAAATCCCATCGGTCGCGCCGCAGGCGAACCCGAGCGCGCCCAGCGCCCGCTGAAGCTCCAAAACGTCATGCCCGTGAAAATGAGGCATGCGCAGATACAGCGTACGATCGCCGAGCGTGAACGAGGCGTCGACCAAAGCCGCCCACACGCGATCGTCGATCTCGTCGGTCACGGGAATGTTCCGCTGCCCGCAGAACGCGCGAACGGCGGCGGCAGTCGCCTCGCCGAACGTTCCGTCAACGCCCGCAGGAGCCAGCAAGCCGATCGTCGCCAAACGCTGCTGCACGTCTTCGACGGCCGGACCGGTGTCATGTCGCTTAATGGTATCCATGGCTGCCATAGTAGCGTACCCCCGTCGAACAAACCCGGGATCCATATGATGTTCCACAAGAGGAACAGAGCAAAAGATCCAACGGGAAAGTCCGCCTCGCCCAAAGCCTCGCGCCCCGCCCGAACCCCAGCGAACCACGAGTCCGGAGCGGAAAGCGAGCAGGGCGACCGCTCGGTCGCCCTGCTCGAATCGCTCGTTCATCGAAATGAGACATTGACCCCGTCCCTTTGTCTCATTCCTTACCTTACTTCAGGCGATTGACGAACCAATCCGCCATGCCGACCAGCAGGTCGAGCGCCGTCGACGGCCGCACTAAATCGATCAGGCGATTCTTGGCGATGCCGGTCAGGTTTTCGGCGTAATTGCGCGCATAATCAATGCTGCCAGACTCCTCCATGATGGCCACGGCCTCGGCCAGCACCTTCGGATCTTTCTCCTTCGACGAAAGAATATCGATCAAGCGGTCGCGCTTTGGGGAATTCTGCAACGCATGAACCACCACAAGCGTGCGCTTGCCCTCGGTGATGTCGTTTCGGAAGTCCTTCTTCGTGCTTTCCTCGGACCCCACAAGGTTCAAAAGGTCGTCCTGGATCTGGAATGCAAGGCCCGTGTCCAAACCGTAGTTGCGCAGAGCCTCGATTTCAACCTCGGTACCGCCGCCAATGATGGCGCCGATAGCCAAGGGCACCGCACCCGAGTAATGCGCGGTCTTGTGCGTGGCCATGACCAAGTAATCCTCGGGCGTGATGTCGTAGCGACCGTCGCGCGCCCAGCCAATGTCAAGCGCCTGGCCCTCGATGGTTCGGCGCGTCATTTCGATAAGCTCGGAGATAACGCGCACCTTCATGGAGTCGTCGAGATTCGGATCGGAGATCACGGTCCCGTTCACCAGGGAAAGCGCGAGGTCGCCTGCGTTGATGGCCAAGCCGTAGCCCTCGGTCAAGTGCATGCACGGCTCGCCGCGCCGCAACTCCGCTTCGTCGGCGATGTCGTCGTGAATAAGCGCGGCCGTATGGAAATGCTCGATGGCAGCTGCGGCGCTCGTGGCGCGCGACATGTCTCCCCCGACGGCGCGACATGCAGCGAAGCATATGAGCGGCCGATGGCGCTTCCCCCCGTTTTTGCTGTACTCGATAAGAGGATCGTACAGGTAGCGATCCATATCGGGGTGCGAGTCCTTCGGAATATAGGCATTGACCAGGCTGCCGACATGATCGGCATAGACCGTCAAATACTCTTCGAACGACTCGGGGGTCTTTTCAACTGCGGCGATGATCTCGTTGATGTTGTCCATAGCGCTTTCTCTGTAGGCTTTGACAAATTTCGGAAATCTCATGGTATCACAAGAATTGAATATGGTTTCTCGACGGTTCCCCAGCGGTTCATTTTTTCGCTTTCTCCGCATATCCGCCAAAGATTATGCGAAATGGAACATAGCCGAAAGCATGAAGCCTCACCGAACGGGGCAGCGCCATGCATCAGGAACGCGAAATAGCCGAACGGCCACAGCCTCACACGGCTGCCGCACGCGCGTACAGTATGGTAGGAGCGGTGGGACTCGAACCCACAAGACCGAAGCCGGCGGATTTTAAGTCCGCTGCGTATGCCAATTCCGCCACGCTCCCCCGTTGCCGCGCATCGTCGATCAGCCCCAAACGCACAAGGCTTTTTTCGATGCGGTATATGGTAGCAAATTTTGAGCCGTATGACCGGATGAACTAGCGCGTTGCCGCATCCAGAATAATGCCGTGCAAGATATCCGACTCGCTTACCGTGAAAGAATCCATGCCCGCCGAATCAAGCACGCTCTGCAAGATGACCATCCCCGCCACGATCACGGGGGCGCGTCCGGGGTCCAGCCCCACGATCTGCTCGCGATCGGCAAGCGCAACGCTGCGAAGCTGTTCGTACACTTGGTCGAGCGCAGGACGGTCAACCAGCGCTTTGTGAACGCGAGCGGTATCGTAAACGCTCATGTGCTCGCGAATGGAAACCACCGTTGTAGCCGTTCCCGCCACCGCGACCAGCCGATCCGCATGAAAACCCGACGCCCTCAACTCTTCGAAAAACGAGGACATGCCCGAAGAAATCCACGCACGAGCGGCCTGCAACTCGGCGCAGCTTGGAGGATCGGAGGCCAAGAACTTTTCCGTCACGCGACGACATCCGATGTTGAACGAATGGGATTTCACGGGATCGCCGCCCGAAGGGCCTGCCACTATCTCGGTAGAGCCCCCGCCGATGTCGACGACCACAAGCTGCTCGCCGGGAAAATCGCACGAAGCCCCTTTGAACGAGAGCGACGCTTCCTTCTGCCCCGGAATAACCGACAGGGAAACGCCCAGCGCGGCAAGCATGTCTGCGAACTCCGCGGCGTTGCGCGCGTCACGCGCTGCCGACGTGGCCATAGTGGTCGCGCGCACGTGCGGATGATCGGGCGAGGCGAAGGAATCCAGCACCTCGCGATAGCCTTTCACGGCAGACGCCACCCGCTCCATGGCTTCAGGCTTCAGCACGCCCGAAGCGTCCACCCCTTCGCCGAGGTTCGTGATCTGGTATTCGCGATCCAGCTCGTGCAGTCGTCCCTGCTCGTCCACGTCCGCAACCAACATGCGGCACGTCACGGTTCCGATATCTATTGCCGCGTATCGGCCGGCATGCAGCGCACGCGAGCCGTCAACGTCTTTTTCCACGAAAGGCCTCCTACTTGACACCGAACAGCGCATCGAAAAACGGCGAGTACCAGGTATCGGGAGCCTCGATGCTGCCGGGGGTTATGTTGGCGCGAAACGTGCTGGCGTCCTCTTTCTCGATTTCAAGGCCGCGCACGGTAGCCGTTTCTTCGCCGTCTTTCACCCATCCGAACTGCTCATGAGCGCGCGCCTCCACGCCGGAATCGGTCTGAAGGGACGACACGTCGCTTTGCAGGGCCTCGTTGCGCTCTTCGAGAGCGGCATACTCAGCCTGCAAGCGATCGTTTTCACGAACCGCGTGATAGTACTGCTGGGCGGCCGGATACAGGAACACGCACGAAAGAACCAGGCACGCGGCAACCGCCGCCGTGGCTATGAACTTCGGAGACGACTTCAACGCCGCAACGGAGCCGAACGAAAAGCCGCGCTTCTTGGACGCACGGGGGCTCGACTCGTTCTGCATGCGCGCAGCCTGTCGATGCTTCGCGCCCATCTCGCCTTTGTACACGGCAGCGCGAGAGCCCGACGCTTCCCCGTCCGACCCCTGACGCGCGTCCCCGAACTGCTTGGCGAACGCCCGACCCGCCTTGTCCTTGGCGCGCTTCTTCTTGAAAGCGGCCATCCGGGACACGCGTTCGCCGCCGCGGTTCTCGGCGCGATCGCCATCGTCTCGATCCGCTTCGTCGCCGCGGCGCGAAACCGGACGATCCGCCGCTGCCGAACGGCTTGAAGCGCCGAACGGATCATCGGACAAGCGGGCATGGCGGCCGACCGAAGCCGGGCGAGACGACTCGACGCGCACGGCATCCCTTCCGCCGCGCGCAGAAACGCGGGGCTGTTCGAAACGCGAAGATGCAACGGCGCGCACCGTCGACACCGAAGCGCGCGACGAAGAGCCGCGGGCAGAAGTCTGCCTAAACGGCGATTCGAAGGTGGAAAGATCATCGGAGAACCGAGGGGGCATCGATGGCACGACCCTCGATGAGCGGTATGCGCCCACGTCGCGTTTTGCCTCATCGAACGAGAGAATATTCGCCTGCCTTGACACCTGGATTGCGCCCCTTTTGCATCGTGTTTCGTTGAATGGTTTGTTTAATGCGAGAGCTGCTGCAAGGATACCACACCGCAACCCGAGCTGCTACCGAAGGCAACGGCTCGAAACAGCCTGTCTCCAATTTGTTGAACGCCTTGATAGCCGCGAAAAAAGGGCCTCGCGAACGCGGCCCGAACACCCTTACAAATCGAGTTTCTTAATATAAGAACTCCATTTTTTATACGAATCATCGCTGATAGCATGCTCCATGAGGCACGCCTCTTTCTCGGCTTGCTCGTCCGGTACTCCAAGAGCCTTGGTCAAGAACGTGAACAGCATGTGATGCCGATCGAGCACCGACGCGCCGTATTCGTACCCCTCGTCGGTCAACGTGATATCCCCGTAGTAAGGTTGCTCGGCCAGGCCCTTTTCCTTGAGCAGCGAAACGGCTTTATTCACCGAAGCCTTGGAAACGCCAAGCTTCGTCGCAATATCGACCGACCTCACGGACACTTCCGTCGTACCCCCCAGCATGACGATCGCCTCAAGGTAGTCTTCGTGCGACATGGACATCTTTTCCACTGAATCCTCCTTCGATCACCGTGCTATGGTACCACACGACATCGCAAGAGCAGGGGAAGCCCAAACAGAATGGAAGTAGCGCGAGGAGAGTGCCGGCGAGGGAAGAGGGGGAAGATCCCTCGCCGGCTGCTGTGTGGTGGACGACCAGACGAGGGAGTCTCCACCACCGGGTCAGCAAAAGAGGAGGTGTCTTTCGGGTTTGCTTTCGCGTCCCTGTTGACATTTGTTAGTATAGGTTAACTTTGATCCGCACGTCAACTACTTTTGAGGAAAGTTTGCCTTGGCATACAATTCCTCCATATATCGCGGAGCCGGGGGCAATCCCCTTCGATGCTCGCTCAGCGATGAGAGTCCGCGGCCTTCTTCATGTCGGCCATCATCTGGTCGACGGCTCCGCAGCCAGCGCAGCCTCCGCAACCTCCCGAGCACGATCCTCCGTGAGCACCATCGCCCTTGTGACAGTCGCACATGCCGTTGCGCCACATGCGGCGCACAGCCAGAAACACCAACGCCGCGACCAACAGCCCCACGATCACCGTAGCAGGGGTGAATTCCAAACCAAACATGTCCAGCTCTCCTTTCCGATACGCTGCAAATGCGGGCGGGCGGCGCCCCGTCTTGGCGCGCCGCCCAACCCCTTCAGCAAGATTCCTGTTCGCGATCCAGCTTCACGAGCCTACGCAGTGCCGCCTTCGACCTTCAAACCGTCGACTGCGTTTTTCTTCTTGTACGACGGCATGGGACGAAACATCTGGAACAACATGCCGCCCAGAACCACGATGGCCACAACCGTCCACGCGTTGAACTCCACCTCGCCAGACAACAAGCCGCCGAACTGGTAGAACATAAGACCCACGCACCATGCGAACACGGTCATGTACCCGATGGCGAACCAGGTCCACTTCGCGCTCTCCATCTGACGACGGATAGTGCCGATAGCAGCGAAGCACGGCGCGCACAGCAGGTTGAAGGCGCAGAAGGCCAAGATCGCCGGAACGGAGCCCGCCATCATGTCGGCGAACGCGGCCCACATGGTGGGGTCGGTCTCGCCCGCATCGCCCAAGCTGGTGATGATGCCAACGGTAGCCACGACGTTCTCCTTCGCCACCAATCCGGTGACGGACGTGACCGTAGCCTGCCAGTCGCCGAAGCCAAGCGGCGCGAACACCCAGCCGATCGCATTGCCCAAGCCAGCCATAAGGCTTTGCTGGATATAGCCTTCGGCCTCGGAATCAAGCAAGCCGAAGCCCGTGCCCGTGTCGCCGAAGTTCATGAGGAACCAAATGACGATGGTCGACAGGAAGATAATGGTACCGGCCTTCACGATGTAGCTTCGAATGCGCTCCCACGTAGCCAGCAAGATGGACTTCACCGTAGGCAGATGGTAGGACGGCAGCTCCATGACGAACGGGGACACCTCGCCCGCGAACATGCGGGTCTTTTTCAGCATGATGCCGGAAACGATGATGGCGATGACGCCCAGGAAGTAGAACAGCGGCGCAACCCACCAGGTTTCTGCGGTATTGCCGCCCGCGATGGCGCCGAACACAAGCGCGATGATGGGCATTTTCGCGCCGCAGGGAATCATCGTGGTGGTCATGATGGTCATGCGGCGATCCCGCTCGTTCTCGATGGTCTTCGTGGCCATGACGGCAGGCACGCCGCAACCGGAGGCCACCAACATGGGGATAAAGCTCTTGCCCGACAGGCCGAACCGGCGGAAGACGCGGTCCATGATGAAGGCGACGCGCGCCAGATACCCGCAGCCCTCCAAGAACGCAAGCAGCAAGAACAAGATGATCATCTGCGGAACGAATCCGATAACGGCTCCCACGCCCGCGACGATGCCGTCCATGATAAGGCTTTGGAGCCACGGGGCGACGTCGGCCGATTCAAGGGCTCCTCCCAGCACCGTGCCCAAGCCAGGAACCCACAGGCCGAACTCGGAGGGATCGGGCTCCTCCTCTTTGAGGGATGCGATCTCCTCTTCGCTGGCCCCGGCCTCCTCGGCTTCGGCCACGCTCTCTTCCCAGGCCCCGACCGCTTCCTCGTACTGCTCGCCGCCGGTGTAGAGCCATCCATCACCGGAAATGCCGTCGTTCGCCCAGTCGGTAACGACGCCCGTTCCCACGGAAATGGCCAGGTAGTACACAAGCGCCATGATTACCACGAAGATGGGCAGGCCCAGCCAGCGGTTGGTCACCACGCGGTCGATCTTCTGCGTTGTGGTCATGCCCTTGTTCGAGCGCTTCACCGTGTCGGCAACCACCTGCGTGACGGCATCGTAGCGTTCGGTTGTGATGATGCTTTCGGCATCGTCGTCAAGCGCGTCTTCGACCTCTTTGCGCAAGGCATCGATGGCGCTGAGGTCTTTTGCGGGAAGGTCCAAGCTGGCAACGGTCATGCCCTCGCCCTCAAACAGCTTGATGGCGAACCAGCGCGCCGTAGAAGGAGAAACGCGCCTGCCCAGAATGCCCTCGATCTTGACAACGGCGTCTTCGACGACCGCATCGAAAGGCAGATGGGGCTTCGGAGCTGCGCCTTCCTTCGCCGCTTTCACGGCGGCGTCCAAAAGCTGCTCCATGCCATGGCCCTTGAGCGCCGAAGTCTCGATTACCGGGCAGCCCAGACGTGCGGACAAGCCGGGAACGTCAATCTTGTCGCCGTTTTTCTTCACCAGGTCCATCATGTTGAGCGCAACGACCACCGGCACGCCCAGATCGAGGATTTGCGTGGTCAAGTACAGGTTGCGCTCAAGGTTCGTAGCGTCAACCAAGTTGATAACGGCGTTCGGCCCGCCCTTCAACAGGTAGTCGCGCGTCACGATCTCTTCAGGAGAGTACGGGGACAGCGAGTACACGCCCGGAAGGTCCGTGATGACGATGTCTTTGTTGCGGGTGTACTTGCCCTCTTTCTTTTCGACGGTCACGCCCGGCCAGTTGCCAACGTATTGGCTTGCACCGGTCAGGTCGTTGAACATCGTGGTCTTGCCGCAGTTCGGGTTTCCGGCAAGCGCTATTCGAATTGTCATGGTCTGCCTTTCCAGCAAGTTAACTTCTGCTAACTCATTCCCAAAAAAGAAGCGCTTTCGCGCCGATCCTCGTCATCTGACGCATGCTTCGCGCACGCGCGAGAGCGTCAGCCGACGAGGATGCTTTCCGCTTCGCTTTTGCGCAGCGACAGCTCGTAGCCGCGCACCGTAACCTCGAGCGGATCGCCAAGCGGCGCAACCTTGCGAACGAACACGTCCGTGCCCTTCGTGATGCCCATGTCCATGATGTGGCGCTTAAGGGCTCCTTCCCCCGTTAGACGGCGAACGGTAGCCACCTCCCCAATCGCCACGTCGCGCAGCGTTCTGTTCTGACCTTCAGTCATGCACGTTCTCCTTCCTTAACTCTATTTCCGCTTTGCTCACCCGACAGAAACGCCCCGCGCGCGGCACCTTGGTCGCTGATTGCGAAACCGTTCGGCACGGCGTGGGACGAAGCACGCACGAAAGCGCACGGTGAAAGACCGTGCTTGCGCGCAGAAGCCGCTTTTTAAGCTGCAGTAATGATGCGCGATGCCACCTGCTGGCTCAACGCAACCTGGGAACCCTTGATCTCCACGATCAAGTCGCCAGCCGCATGCGCGACAACCTGCACCTGGACGCCCTCGACGAATCCCAGGGTTTCCAGATGATGACGCAACTCGCCTTTGCCCCGCACCTTCGCGATCACGGCCACCTCCCCGCTTCTCAAAAACGATAGCGGCATTTGATGAACCGTTGCGCTCGGCACCGAGACTTGAGAAATAGCTCCCTGCGTGCTGGCAGCCACTGCGTTGTCCATGTCGACTCCCATCGAGTTAGCTTTGTGTAACATAAAGTATCTTATAGCAAACATTCCGCAAATGGAAGCCATAGTTAACATTTTCTACAGACGGGCGTGAAAGCGAGATCGCAAGCCAATTGCGGTCTTGGAGCGCACGATGGGCGCAGCCTTCGGCGAAGCGCGCAATTCCCTTGCCGATTCTCCCGCCTGCCGACGAGGGCCGCATAGTATACTGAAAATGGATAATGAACTGCAGGACTTCGGGCAGAAAGCGCAGAACATGGCTGAAAACCTCTATATCGATACGCGCGGGCGGACCAAGCGACCGGTTACGTTCACGGAAGCCGTCGTCGACGGCCTGGCCGCAGGCGGCGGGCTGTACGTTCCCCAGAACATTCCGCAGCTTTCCCTTGAGGATATAACCGCGTTGGCCCAGATGCCGTACGCGCAGCGCGCATCCTACGTCTACCGCGCCTTCGACGTTGACCTGCCGGCCGAAACCGTGGACGCGCTTATGGCTCAGGCTTACGGCGACAACTTCGACGACCGGGCCGTCTGCCCCATTTCGTCGCTCAACGCGAACACGCACGTGCTGGAGCTGTGGCACGGCCCCACGAGCGCGTTCAAGGACATGGCGCTGCAGTGCCTGCCGCGGTTCTTCTCCGCCAGCGCCAGCCAGCTGCGCGACCAGGGCAAGCTGGACCACCAATTCCTCATTCTGGTAGCCACCTCCGGCGACACGGGCAAAGCGGCGCTCGAAGGGTTCCGCGACCAGGACGGCGTGTCCATTGCCGTCATGTACCCCGACGGCGGCGTGAGCGACATACAGTTCAAGCAGATGGCTACGCAGCAGGGGCGCAACGTGCAGGTGTGGGGCGTGCGCGGGAACTTCGACGACTGCCAAACGGGCGCGAAAAACGTGTTCAACGACGACGCGTTCGCGCAGAAGCTGCTCGACGAGCAGGGCGTGGCGCTTTCCAGCGCGAACTCCATCAACTGGGGACGGCTGCTGCCGCAGGTGGTGTACTACGTGTCGGCCTACGCGCAGCTGGTGGCGGATGGCAAGCTGAGCGCCGGCGACGAGCTGGACGTATGCGTTCCCACCGGCAACTTCGGCAACATCCTGGCCGCGTACTACGCCAAGCGCATGGGCGTGCCCCTTGGCATGCTCCTGTGCGCCAGCAACGAGAACCGCGTGCTGACCGACTTCATCAACACGGGCACGTACGACATTTCCGATCGCGACTTCGTGCTGACGCCGTCGCCGTCCATGGACATCCTGGTATCGTCGAACCTGGAGCGCCAGCTGTTCGAGCTGACCGACCGCAATGCCGAAGCCATCGCCGGCTGGATGGCCGACCTGCGCGAACAGGGCCGCTTCCGCATTGACGAAAGCACGTTCGCCCGCATGCGCGAGACGTTCGCATCCGACTCCATCGACAACGCCACGTGCCTGGCAACCATCAAGGCCGTGCTGGACGAGCACGATTACCTGCTGGATCCGCATACGGCCGTAGCTTACCAGGTGGCCGAGAACCTGCGCGGACAGAACCCGGTGCTCATTGCCAGCACCGCCCATTGGGCGAAGTTCGGCGACAACGTGTACCGCGCTCTGCACGGCATCGAGCCGGGCGCACCGCTGCCGGACGACGTAGCCGCCCTTACCGGGTGCGCGCTCAACGAGCTGATCGCGCGCGAAACGGGCAAGCACGACATCCCTCGCGGGCTTGCCGAGCTGGACGAGCTGCCCGTTCGCTTCACCGACGTTATCGACGCGGGAACCAGCGACATCGAAACCGCAGCACTGCGTTTTCTCGACAACCTGAGCAAACGATAGACGACCGGCCACGAGCGCCGTACGAGAAAAGGACGAGACCATGAGCGAGCTTGCGAACCTGAAGCCGACCATTCGACTTTCCATCATGAACCCCGATTCCGACAGCGGATCGCTGTTCGGACGCGGCATCGCCAGCCTATGCCTGGGCGTGCGAGAAACAGGATCGCTCAACGCTGCTGCGAAGAGCATGGGCATGGCGTACAGCAAGGCTTGGCGCATCATCAAAGACACCGAGTCGGCACTGGACATGCAGTTGCTGCATCGCGACGGGGCGCACGGCAGCAGCCTGACTGATTCATGCAACAAACTGCTTGACGCGTACCTGTCCATCGAGGAGAAGCTTCAGGAAGAGGCGGAGAAAGCGTTCGCCGACATTTTGGTGTAGCGCCGGGGCGCGAAAATCATGCGCCCCGATAGTACCAAACGGCAAGCTGGGTGCGGTTCTTGCATCCCAGCTTCTGCAGGATCGTGCTGATGTGATTGCGCACGGTTCCGTCGCTCAAGTACAGCTGCGCGGCGATCTCCTTGTTGTCAAGGCCTTCGGCCACCAGCGATACGACGGCCTGCTCGCGTTCGGTGAGCAGGCCGTCGTCGCAAACGCCGCGCGAGCCCGCCGCAGACGGGCAGCCTCCCATGAGCTTGCCCACGCGGCCCACCACTTCCTCCCCCAGCACGTTCTGGCCGAACATGACGCTGCGCAGCGCCGGCGCAATGGTGGCGACCTCCTGCTTGATCAGGTAGCCGCGCGCGCCCAGGCGCAGCGCGCGAACGATGTACTCGTCATCGGAGAACGTAGTCAGAAACACGATGCGCGCAGAGGGGCGGGCGTTCAAGATGCGCTCGGCCGCGGCCAAGCCGTCCGTGCCCGGCATCTGGATGTCCATGAGCAGCACGTCGGGCTCGTGCGCATCGTAGAGCCGTACCGCGTCTTCCCCGTTTTCGCCGCAGGCGACCACGTCCACGTCGGGCTCGGCCGACAGAATGGTCGCGAGCGACGCGGCAACGAACGCATCGTCGTCCACGACGACCACGCGAATGGACCGTCCGTTTGCCCGGGAACCGTCGATCATACCCGCTCCTCCCCCGCGCCCTTCGGCACGGATGCGAACACCTTGCATCCCTTTTCGAACGACACGCGAAACACGCCGCCCAGCGCACGGGCCCGATCTTCCATCGTGGTCAGGCCGATGCCGCGCCCGTCTTCGCCCATCGCGGGCGGACGCATGCCGTCGTCATGCACGACAAGCCGATAGAATCCCGGATGCTCCACCACCGAAACGTCCACCTTGCCGGCGTTGCTGTGGCGCACCGCGTTGGAAAGCGCTTCGCGCACGATGGCGATGAAGCCGTAGCCGATCTCCGCGGGGACGTGGTCCGCCCGAAACTCAAGGCGAACCGGCAGCGCGCATGCCTCGGCCGCAGCGCGCACCTGCGTTTCCAGGTCGAACGCGTCGTCGTGCAGGTCGTGGACGCTCGAACGCACGGTGCCCATGGCCTCGTGCAGCGTTTCGCCCACCTGGACAAGCTCCGAGCGCACGCGCTCGTCGTCTCGATGGACCACCTGCAGCGCCTCGGTTTGCATGATGGCGCGCGTCAGAAGATGCCCCACGTTGTCGTGTATCTCGCGAGCGATGCGGCCGCGCTCGGCCAGCGTGGCCAAACGGACCTCAAGATCTTGCCGCTCGCGCAGCTGGGCGTTTTTCTCCTCGAGTGCCAACGCTCCTTCCCGCAGGCCATCGCGCAAATGACGGGCCTCTTCCTTCTCGCGCAAGCTGACGGCGGTACGACGTGCAAGCGCGTAGGCGAGCACGCATCCGAACAGCATGACAACGGCCGCAAGCGGCTCCATGCGCAGAGCGCACACGAACGCGGGAAGCAGCCATCCAAACCGAAGAACCCAGCAAGAGCCGCGCGCCAGATCGTACACCGCAAGCGGAAGAAACGTGCCGAGCACCGGATCGACCAGGCACGCGAGCGCATAAGAGCACGGCAGCCACCGCGCCCAACGACGCGGAAGCACCTCCGCAAGTGCCGAGAACAGCACCGCGACCAGCATCGCGGCCACGTACGCGCCGCTCCACGCGACAACGGCCACGCCCAACGCCGTGCAGGCAAGCACGGCAATCTTGTCGACGATTCTCTCCATGCGCCCATGGTAGCAGGTCAACGCAAGCTTTGCGGAAAAGGCACGGCCGCGCCGACGCTTTCGTGACAGATGTCATGACCTCGCGACCAAGGGATGACCGCGCTCACTGGCGAACTCCGGCCAAACGGGCGATTATGGTGACAACGCTTGCGGGCTTGCGGAAAAACGCGCCGCGAAGCGTCCGAGAAAGGAACCTCCATGGACATCATAGCCGTCGACAACCTGGTCAAGCGTTACGGCAGCGCCATCGCGCTCGACCATTTCAGCCTGCATATCGCCCCCGGAGAAATATTCGGGCTGCTCGGTCCGAACGGATCGGGCAAGACCACCGCCATCAACTGCATCTTGCAGCTGCTCACCTTCGACAAAGGAACCATCAACCTGTTCGGAGAGCCCATGGCGCCGACGCGCTACGATCTGAAGCGACGCATCGGCGTGGTTCCGCAAAACGTCGCGGTGTTCGAGGAAATGACGGTGCGCGAGAACATCGACTACTTCTGCTCGCTGTACGTGTCCGACCGGCTGCGCCGGCGTGCGCTCGTAGACGAAGCGATCGCGTTCGTAGGCCTGGAGGAGTTCGTCAAGCACCGCCCCCGCAAGCTGTCGGGCGGCCTTTTGCGACGCCTGAACATCGCCTGCGGCATCGCGCACAAGCCCGAGCTCATCTTCTTCGACGAACCCACCGTGGCCGTGGACCCGCAAAGCCGCAACTCCATTCTGGAAGGCATCAAGCGCCTGAACGCCGGAGGCTCCACCGTGGTGTACACGAGCCACTACATGGAAGAGGTGGAGGACATATGCAGCCGCATCATGATCATGGATCGCGGCCGCACGATAGCCACGGGAACGAACGACGAGCTCAAAGCCATGATAAGAACCGGCGAGCGCATCCGCATCGAGCTGGACGAAGCTCCCGAAGCGCTTGTGACCGACGTGCGGGAGCTGCCGCACGTGCTGCGCGCATCGTTCGACGGCGAGGCGCTGGAAGCCATCTGCGACAACGGCACGCACAACGTGGCCGACGTGCTGGACGTGCTGAAGGCCCACGGCGCAGCCTCCGGGCGCATTTGGGCGGAACCGCCCACCCTCAACGATGTGTTCCTGGAAATCACCGGCACCGAGCTGCGGGATTCCTGAGGAGGAGCCATGTGGACCACGTTCAAATACACCGCGAAGATGCTCACGCGAACGCCGTCGCTGTTCGTTTGGGCCTTCGCCTTCCCCATTCTGCTTTCGACGCTGTTCATGTTCATGTTCTCGGGGCTTGATGCGCAGGAGTCGATCAGCCCCGTGCCGAGCGTCGTAGTTGCGGACGCCGCGTACGAAGGCTCTGCGTTTGCGCAGATGATAGATCAGTTGAGCACCGGTGACGACCCGCTTCTGGACGTTCGCCAAGTGGCAAGCGAGGACGCTGCGCGCGACCTGGTCCGAAGCGGCGAGGTAGCCGGCGGGTTCTCCGTCGACGACGAGGGCAACCCCGTGCTCATCGCAGCGGCGGGAACGCAAAGCCCTTACAGCAGCTTGAGCCGCATCAACGCGACCATCCTGCAGACCACCGCCGATTCCTACGCGCAGAACGCGGAGCTTTTGACGCAGATCGCGCGCACCAACCCGCTTGCGCTGGCCGACGCCGACGCCGTGCAGCAGGCGCTCGACGCCCCGGCAGCAACCGAGCAGGTGTCGCTCACGCACGGTTCGCCTTCCCAAAGCGTTCGGTTCTACTACGCGCTTTTGGGCATGGCGGCCCTGTTCACCAGCCAGGTTGCCATGTTCGCCCTATGCCAAGTGCAACCCAATCTCTCGATTCTAGGAGCGCGACGCACGGTAGGAGCGCTCAGCCGCACGAAAACGCTGGCAGCCACGTTGACGGCAAGCTGGTCGCTGGCCCTCGCGTGCCTTTTGGCGGCGTTCGCCTACATCCGCTTCGTCGTAGGGGTGGACTTCGGAGGAAGAGAAGGGCTGTGCATGGTGGGGCTGGCGGCTGCCGCGCTGTTGGCCACGGCGCTCGGCACCCTTATCGGCGCGCTGCCGAAAATGAGCCTTCCCGCGAAATCGGGCATCCTGACGGGCGCGACCTGCTTCCTGTCGCTGTTCGCGGGCCTGTACGGCGAACCGTGCATGCAGCTTGCCGACGACATCGCCCGCGCATTTCCGATAACCGCCACGTTGAACCCCGCAAAGCTGACGACCGATCTGTTCTACAGCCTGTACTACTACGACGCGCTGGGGCCGTTCTTCGAGAAGATGCTCGTTCTGCTTGCATTCGGCGCGGTCCTGTTCGCTCTGTCCGCTCTTTTCATCAGGAGGCAACGCTATGAGCATCTTTAAGGCAGCCCTGCGCGTTGCGCTCAGCCACCCTGTGTACCTGCTGGTGTACGCCGTATGGCTGAGCGCCATGGGCGTGTTCGTCACCAGCGGCGTTGCCGCGGACACCGGTCAAGACGAATTCGAAAGCTACACGGCCAATATCGCCGTGATCGACCGGGACGGGTCGGACCTGTCGCGCGGCCTGGAAGATCACCTTGCCGAACGGGCGACGCCGGTCGAAGTGGAGGACAATACGCTCGCTTTGCAAGACGCCGTAGCAACGGGCCTGGTCGAATGCCTGTTCATTGTTCCCGACGGCTTCGGGGAAGCGTACGTGAACGCAGCCCGGACGGGCGGAGACGCACCTGTTGTGGAATCGGTTTACAGCTACCAGTCGATGTCGGGATCGCTGTTCGATCAAGACGTCAACCGATACCTTTCCCTGGTGGCCGCCGCTGCCGCCCTTAACGAAACGGCCGACGCAAGCAGCCTGGTGAAGCAGGCGAACGAGGCGGCCGCGCATACGGCGAGCGTGGACGCCGTCACCTCGGCAGACGCCGCAGCCCCTACCGATCAGCTGGCGTTCTACCTGCAATGGAGCACGTACACGCTCACGGCGGCCATCATCGTATGCGTAAGCCTGCTTATGAACTCCTTCAACCGCACCGACGTATCCCGACGCAACGTCTCTTCGCCGGTGAGCCCGCTTTCGTACGGGCTGCAGATGACCTTGGGCTGCCTGTCCGTAACCTTGATGATAGGAGGGTTCAGCATCGGCCTGGGCGTGGCGGTGTTCGGATCGTCGCTAGGAAGCGTGCCGCCCGCTGGAATAGCCTTGACGTTTGCGGCTTCGCTGGCGTTCTCGCTTGTCCCGCTGGGCATCGGGTTCTTGCTCGGACAGATGGGGACGAGCGAGCCTATCGCGAACGCAGCCGGCAACGTGCTGGGCTTGCTCATGGCGTTTTTGGGCGGCGCATGGGTCAGCCTGGATCTGCTTGCCCCCGAAGTGCAGGCGGCTGCGTACTTCACGCCTGCATCTTGGTTCAACGACGCCGTGAGCCGAGCGCTTCGTCTCGACACCGCGTCCTGGGATGCGATCAGCCCCATTCTGGGCGATATCGGCATCGTGCTGCTGTTCGCCGCCGTCTTGATCGCGGCCGGCCTGGTTGCCGGAAAGCTGCGAGCGTCAAGCTCGGAGGCCGGCGGCAACGCCGCAGCCGCACGAGCGTAAGGAGAATTGCCGGGGGAGCCGACGCAGCACCGTCGGCTCCCCGAAAAGGCAACCTCGCAGGAACCCCTCTGCGACACGGCTCCCTACGACACGGCTATGCCGTCGTAGAGGGGAATGCGCCAGTTGAGGTACGCAACCGTGTTGCACGTGAGCACCGTGGTGCGCGCGGGCAGCCCCTCCGCCTCAGCCGTAGCGTAGGCGCCCGGCTCGCACGACGCTTCGCGCAGGCGATCGTGATCTTCGAACCACACGGAAGGCCCGCGAGCGAAGGTGATCCGATCGCCGTAGAAAAGCGTTTCGCCCGGCGGCAGAAGCGCATCTCGATCAAGCAACGAGCCCGCATCTTGATCGGCGTAGAGCGTGCGGTCGGCGAACAGCGCCGTGCTGCGATCGGTTTGCGCATAGCTCACGGAAACCTTGTTGCGGCCGTACAAGCGAAGGCCTTCGCTTGGCAGCGGGGACCCTTCCGCGTAGCGCTTCGTGCACGAAGCGTCCACGAACCATCCTTCGAACCCCGCGCAATCCTGTTTGACGGCCGCTGCGGCAGCCTCGGCGCTCGTTCGGTACGCCACTCCCGCGGGCAGAAGGTCCCCGAACCCCGAAAGAACCTGGCCATCCGCATAGTACGTCACTTCGGCGAGCGCTTGCCAACGCGCGTAGCACGTCGTATCGGCCGCTATCGAAATGGACGTGCCGGCTTTGCCCACGAAGTCGCCTCCCTCCGCAGCCGAATACCAGCCTTCGAACACGTGCCCGGGCTTTTCCCCAGGATCAGGAAGCGCAACGCTGCCGGGACGCCATTGGGCGTACAGCGTCGCCTTCCCCTTCGTGGATCGCATGTTCTTGACCAGGGAGCCGTCGCCGTAAGACTCGCCCGAGCCGTCAGGACGCGCGTTCCACGACGCCCACGGCCAAACGCATGCCAGCGAGGCGACGCCCGTCGACCCGCCTTGCGCGTCGCACGTCAGCCGGTACGAGCGCTCGTACCCGTTCATCGTCAAAGCTTTGGGCGAGTCGTACACGTGCACGGAATCGCTCGTCGACCCGCCGGTCGCGCCGTTTCCCTCGTACGAGACAAGGTAGGACACGGGCTTCCACTGGGCATACAGCGTGATGGCGTTCGAGCCGCTCGGCGAAGGGCGCCCCGCACTTGGATCGCGCCAGAAATCAGAGGGGCCGTTGTTCCACCCGTGCGGCACAAGGCTTTCCGCCTGAAGGTTCCAATCCTGATAGCCAATCTTCTGACCAGGACGAACGTTCACGGGACCCCGCCTTTGAGTCGACCACCCCTCGAACGTGTACCCCACCCGAACAGGCAGCTTCGAAGACACCGAGCCGATGCTGCCGATGTACTTGTAATGGGAGCCGGGCGCGCCCGAGCCGCCGTTCGCGTCGTAGCGTATGCTGACCCGCGGCCAGAAGTCGACGCTTCCGTAATTGAGAAAGCCCGTTCCCTCAGCGTTGCCCACCCCGGCAATCGTGCTGTGGATGTAGATATGGTTGTGCACGAGCCCGTCCAAGCCTCCGTGACGCGAAAGGACGTTGCCTCCCCATCCGTACCCGTACGTAGCGATGCAGCCGAACCCCGTGCCGTTTTTGCTGCCGGTCAAATCCCCGGTGCCCATGCTCGCACCGCCCCTGGACCAACTTCCGTTGCCCGCCGTGTACCAGACGAGGTCGTCCTGCCCGCCGGCATCCCCCCAGACCGCGAATTGGTAGGCCACCACGTAAGCGTTCGTCCCGCCCGGAAGTTCCCAGTTCGGCATGCCCGGCCTGGGACCATTCGGGTCCGAGCCGATCAGCTCAAGGTAGCCCGAAGGACTCGCAGATATCCAAGCACGGTTGTAGATGCTGGTCGTGTCGGAATGCAGGTACTCGTATCCGAACGCCTCGCGCGGGGAACACGCTGCGACCCCGGCGGTCAACAAAAGTATCGAAAGCAACAGCGAAGCGGCCTTCGCGTAAACCCTGCGCATACCTTACCCCCTTCCTTCGTCGCGCTTCGCCATTGCCCGCGAAAACGCCTTTTCGGCATCGCTTTGATCGCGAAAGCTCGACTTTGCGATTTCGGACAGATCTTGATCGGACAACGCAGCTGATTCGACATCTCGATAAGCAACAGCCGCCCGAGCAGGAGAGCCCGACTCATCGAACCGGACCGGGACCGGATCCCCTGCGGCGCGCATCGACCCGTCCTCCACCATGATCACGGGCAGTTGCAGCGACAGCTCGTAAAACCCCTCGGGGACATCGATGGCGCGCGCACCCGGCTCTTCGAACAGCACCTGCTCGTCGATTTTTGCGCCGTCGGCCGAGAACCCCGAGACGAACGCCCCCAAGGCAACGTTGTCGCCCGACCACCCTTCGCAGGAAACCGTCACCTCGAGACGCCGAAGGGAAGCGGGCGCTTCGGCTTGCCCCTCGCGCTCGAAACCGGCCGCGAACCCACCGAGCGAAAAGGCAGACCAGGCCGCAACCGCAGCCCCGAGCACGGCGGCGGCAATCGGGACGGGCCTTCGCGAAGCTGATTCGATCGCGCGCCGCATCCTGTTCGCAAGCGAACGCGACCCGCATGTTCCGTGCTGCATACCCGCCCCCTACGCCATCGTATCGTTCAAAAACTCCAGCAAGCTAACCACGGTGGGCACCACCACCAACGCAACCGTCGGCGGCAGAAAACACATCGACAGCACGATGTCGAGCTTCGTCGGCATCGTGCGAATGCGCTCGAGCACGTCAGCCTGCGCCGTTTCACGCGCCACGGCCGCCTGCGACGCAAGCCCTTCGGCAATGGACGACCCTTGGGTGATGGCCTGCGTCACGTGCGCTGCGAACGCGGATACGTCTTGGCTGCGGCAACGCGCGGCAAGGTTTTCAAGCGCAGCTTCGCGCGAATGGCCCAAAAAGTTCACCTCCTGGTCAACAATGAAAAGCTCCTCGGAAATAGGCCCGATCAGGCTTTCCGCAACCTCCCTGAAGCACTGCTCGACCGGAGATCCGGCGGCAAGCGCCACGCTCAACAGCTCCATGGCTTCGGGCAGAGCGGCCTCGATGTCCCGACGCCGACGTTTATCCTTGCATGAAACAACCAGAGCAGGAAACATCCACCCGACAGCAACCCCTATGCAAAAAGCAAGCATCCGCACGGCAGCGTGCGCACCGGGCGCAAACGCCGCCGCAAGCATCGCCAAAAGACCCGCTGCGACAGCGCAAACAACGCGCAGGCTTCGCCAAGTTTCCGGCTCAAGGCGAATTCCCGCCCGAGCCAAACGATCGCGACGCGCGTCAAGGTCCGTGCGGGCAACCGGGGCAAAACGGTCAAGTCCGCAGGACAAGGCGGACAGCACCTCGCGCGCGCAGCGGCTCCAAGCCCTTTCGCCACGGGCAGGCTCAGCCGCGCGTCCGCGTTGCACCGGCACAGCAAAAGCGCGCGATTGCGGCGCGCATGAACGAACCAAGATTTCGTACGATGCAAGCCCGAGCAACGCCCCCAACATAAGCAGCGATCCTATAACCACAGCGTCCAAAACGACCGCCTCCTTCAAATGGATGTGAACCCCAAAACTCGCCCTCGAGCCCATCACCGACCAATATTCGATACGCTCGTTATGCGCTGGCACGCCAGCAAGCCGCCGACCTCGCACAACGCAGCCGCCCCCACCACCGCCCACCCGAGCGGCTCCTCTGCGTAAAAGCGCGCGAAATCAGGGTTGGCGACGAACATGAGCAGGAAAATCACCGGCATGGCCGCCGCAACGAACCACTTCGCCAACCGCGTGCCCGCAAGCTCCGTGCGCAGCTCCCGGCTCATCTTCAAGCGCGCGTTCGCATGCGCGGCGATCATGTCGAGCACAGGGGCGATCGCTCCTCCGAAACGTTGCTGCACGCGAACGGCGGCGGCCAACGCCTGCACGTCGGGGCTGGCCGTCCTACGAGCCATCTCCTCAAGCGACACGTTCAACGGCGTCCCGTATGCAGCATCGGCAAGCACGCGGGCAAGCTCCTCGCGAAGCGGGTCGTCCACATGCGCTGCAACCGCGCGTATCGCACGCTCAAGCGTCAGCGAGCTGCGGACGCCGCCCGCAACCTGAGGCAAGGCCCGGCAGAACTGCCTGTCCAGAAGCGCGCTCCTGCGCGTTCGCAGCACGCCCACCCGCAGCCAAACCGCGGCGGCGGCCGCACCGCCCACGAAAAAGCCAACGGGATAGCTCCCCGAAAGCGCCACCGCCAAGCAGCCTGCAAGGAACACTGCGCACAGCGCCTGCGCAACCCACATCGAAGGAGCGGCTTCGATACCCGCCTCGTGCAGCGTTGCCGCAAGCGGGCTGCGCGAGGCCTTTCCGCGCGCCGCAGCAGCAGCCTTCCCGGCTGCGTACAGCTCGGTTTCGCCCAAGCTGCGCGATCTCAGCTCGGCGCGTTCCCGTCGAAACGAAGAGAACGCAATCAACGACAAGGCCGAGCAGGCGCATAGCAAAACCGCCGGTATCGCAAGACCAATCATGAAAGCCCCCTGTCACGTCGAGAAGAACCACGCAGGGTCGTACCACGCCCCCGCCGTTCGCATACGTTCCTTGATACGTTGCGGCTGCACGCCCCGCGCACGCCATGAGCCCGCAATCGCACCCGCCGCGTCAACGCCCTCCACCTCGAACGAGAACAGCTCGGAGCGCGGTATCACCAAACTTCCCTCGGGCAAAGAATCCACCGCGACAATGCTCGTCACCTTCCTCCTGCCGTCGCGCAGGCGCTCGACGTGCACGATCAAGCCGCCTTGCAGCGATTCGGCGATCTGCTGCACGATGACCTCGCGGCTCAAATCCCCGTCGGCGTACCCGACCATGGTTCGCAAACGGCTGATGGCGTTCGCCGGATCATTCGCATGCACGGTGGTCATGGACCCGGGATGGTCCGTCTGCATGGCCTGCAGCATGTCGTACGCCTCGGCCCCACGGCATTCGCCGATGACGATGCGATCAGGACGACGTCGCAAAGCAAGCGTCACCAGATCGCGCATGCTCACCGCGCCCTCGCCCTCCGCGTTCGCCTCGCGCGTCTGCATGCGCTCCACGTGCGGCGACAACAACCTCAGCTCCGGGGTGTCCTCTATGGTGATAACGCGCTCGTCAGGCGGAATGAACCCCGAAAGCGCGCCGAGCAAGGTGGTCTTGCCCGACCCCGTCCCCCCTGATATGACCATGGGGCAGCGGGATTGCACCGCCGAGCACAAGAACTCGGCCATGACCTCCGAAAGGGCCCCGACGCCGATCAAATCGCCGATCCCCAGCGCATCGGCCGAGAACGTTCTCACGTTGAGCGCCGGCCCATCCGGCGCCACGGGAGGAACCACGTAGGTTGCGCGGGCACGGCCTCCCGGCAGCATGGCGCATCCCATGGCATGGGATTCGTCGCAGCGCATGCCCGCCTGCTCGGCAATCCTGTTGATGATGCGCCGAACGTGCTGCGCGTCGTCGAACACCACGTCGGGCCTGCGCTCGATCATCCCAGCCCGCTCGACGTACACCACAGGATCCCGAAAAGGCAGCGCGGGATCGGACGCGTCGACGCCTCCTCCGTTCACCATGATCTCGGTGATGGAGGCGTCTTCGAGAAGCGGCTGCAGCGGCCCGTAATGGAGGAAGTCGTCTATCATGGCCTGCGCAAGCGCTTCGGATTCCAAAGGTGACAGGAAAAGCCCCCAATCCCGAGCAGCCGCGCCCACCGCGCTCCTGATCAAAGATTCGACCGCCGCCTCGTCGAACTGCCCGCCTCGCAGCTGAAGGGCCGCCTCGTCGCGCACGGCGCCCTTCAGCGAACGCTCGATCGCCCTATCCACGATCATCGCCTCCAAGCAGGGCGTCTTCCGAGGAAATCATCACCAAACTCACCCGCCCGGCGTACTGGGCCTCGCGAATCGCATCGGCCTCCTCGGGCTTCACCTCCACCGTAACCGAAGCGTACGAGCCGTCGCCGGACGCGGCGGCGTCGCCTACCGCAAGCACCCGCGCCTGCGCGCACAACGTGGAAAGAACGAAGGCTCCCGAAGAAGAGCCTTCGGCTGAAACCACGCGCACCGTGTCATGCACGCCGATACGACCGGCAAGGCCCGTTTCCGCATCCACCCCCACGGTAACCGCTTCCATCCCGGCATGCAGGCGAGCCGACAAGCGACCGCCGTCGGCGGAGCCCGCGACGAACGAAGGCAGCACCTGCGTTCCAGCAGCCATGTCCACGAGCGCGCACCTGCCCTCGAGGCCTTCCTGGCCCATCTGAGCAAGCCCGATAGCCTCGGACGCGCGATACGCGGCGGGTATGTCCTTCTCCACGAACGATTCCGACGTCAGCACGTCGCCCGCGCGAATGTCAGCGGCGGCCACCAGCACGGGAACCGCCCCGGCCGTCGCCTCCTCGACCGCCGATGCCGAAGCAGCCCACGCCCACAAACCGTAGACGATCGCCGCGAACGACACGGCAACCGATACGGCAACCAACGCGGCAAGCATCCGCACGCGCCGGTACGTTCGCTGCGAACCGTCCGGCAACCGAGCGCCGGAGGGACGAGACTCGACCGAAGGGGAATCCGGCGCTTGCACAACCGGCTCCCTTCGATCGAAGCCTCCGTAGCGGGACGTCCGCGCAGACGCGTCGCCCGCCTGCGCATCGGCAGCCTTCGACGCCCGCTGCGCGAACCCTCCTTTTCGAACCGAGGGCCGCAAACCGTCCATCGCCATTTCAACGCTCCTTCCCTTTACGCAGCCTGCCGCTCCGGCAGCGCTGAGCGCAACGCTTCCACCAGGGGAGCGGGGTATTCGTCCAACGACCCCATGGAAACGAACGAAACGCCGTTCGATCCCGCTCCCGCCCCGTACCTGCCGCACCGTCGTTCCTCCGGTCGCCATGCGCGCTCGCTTGCGTAGGGCACGGCCACCATCACCTTATGCGAGGCGACGGGCAAGCTCGGCACCCCGAAGCCGCGCGCGAACACCGTAGGAACATCCTCTTCAAGCTGAACCCCTATCCCCCAGAGCCGCTCGGACGACGGCAGCAAGGATTCCTCCGCCTCGTAGAACCACACCGTTGCAGAACCGGCGAACCCTTCCTCCCGAGCCGTGCGAACAACAAGCTCGGCCACCTCCCGTCCCGGGTCCTCGACGTTTTTCGCGTACAGGGCGAACGCCGGGTCCATGCAGGCCGAGCGAACCGCATCGAGCGCGTTTTCCTGCCTGGCCTTCGCGACGTACGCAATCCCCTGGTCGATGGCGAACGACAAGACCGAGAAAAGGAAGAGCGTCGCGATCACCGCAAGGGGCAGCATGTTCGCCGTCTCGTTGCAGCGCAGCCGACGGCTCACGACGCCCTCCCCAGTTGGATCTCGACCGCACAGCCTTCGACGTAGCGGCAATCAACCTGACGGACGAACGACTGCCCGCTCAGGCCGGGCACATCCAAAATCGAAGGAACGTCGTAGCGCACCTCGTAGGAAAGAGCCGTCACCTTCGAGCGATGATCGACAGGCTCGCCGGAAACCGAGAAGCCCGACGCCTCAACCTCCTCAAAACGGGATAGAACCCGGGCGACGCTCAAGCTCCCAGGATCCAACTGCGTAGCCGAGCCCAGGATGCCCGCCTTGACGAAAGCCTCTTTGTCGGCGGCATGCCGCAGCCCGGCCACGTCGAGCTGACGGCACGCCCGAACGATATCGGACGACAGCTGAGTCGCCGCAAGCATCATGCCGCCCACCTGCATGGTCGAGAACACCACCAGCAGCAGCAACGGCGCTGCAATCGCAAACTGCACCGTCTCGCTCCCTTTATCCGAGCGAACCATCAAGACCTCCTTCCCTATCCTTCGACGACAACCCCGGCCGAACGGGATTCGCACGAAAACCGTCCCTCGGCATTGCCCGTCACCGCAGACAACGCGTCTCCTATCGGCGTGAGATACCGACCTTCGAGGCGCACGGCAACCTGAACGGGCCGGCGCAGCAGCCTCACCGGACAAGCCTCGAACGACTCGCCCGCATCGACGTAAACGCGATGATCGTAGGCAACGACCTCTTCGGCCCCGTATTCCACGACAACGTCCACGACAAGCCCCTCGGCACCCAAGGAGGGCGCAGCCCTGAGCGCCGCATCGTAGGCGATCGGCGTCGCACCGCCGACAGGAGCCGTCGAGGCGGCCATGCATGCCGCACGGGCCGCATCGTCCGCCGAAACCCGCAAGAACACCGCGCGCCCGATATCGAGGATGCCGCACAGGAACACCAGCAGGATCGGGAGCGACACCACGAACGCGACGACGCTTCCTCCTCGTTCGGCGCAAACCTGCGCGCCCCCTTCGCGCAGCGGAGCGCGCAAGCCGCAAAACCTCACGCCGCGCCCGAAGTGACCTTCGAGAACATATCGGTCACCGACGTGCCCGCTTTGGTGATGGCGCCCTGAATGTTGCCCTGCAGCAGAATCAACGCCGCGCCCAAACCGACCGCGAACCCCAGCACGATAACCGTTTGGACGATTTCCGAACCCCCGTCTTCCTCCCCGCGAACCAAAAGCGCCTTGACCTTGCTCTGCTTCGACCATGCGTTTCCCCGCTTTTCCATAACTCCTCCTCGATTCGGTTTCGCCAACGCCCGATAGCGCTGGCTCCTTTACATGCATACGGCAACGCACACGCCGCCGATCAGCCACAATGCTAAAAACGGTGCCATAGGGATGCCGTCGCGAAGCGAAAGCCTGCGCGTTGCCAAGCCCACTGCCGCAACCACGCCGGCACCTGCATAGCATGCCGCCAGCCCCACCGGCGCCGCCGCTCCGGTAGCCAGGGAAAGAGACGCCATGCATCGCACGTCGCCATGTCCGATGGGGGCCGGCCCGCGCACGCCCCACCAACGGTTCACGGCGAAGCACACCGCAACCACAACCGCCCCGAACGCACACCCGGCGCCCATGCTCGCAAAGCCCGCCCACGACGCTTGAAACGCAGCCCCCGCAACAGCCAGCGCGATGCAGCATTCGAGCGGCAGCATGCGGGCGCGAAGATCGCACGCAACGGCCGACAGCATGAAGAACGCGCACACCGCCAGGCATGCCGACGGCACCACAGGCAAGCCCGCAAGGGCAATCGCGGCGCCCGATGCGGCTCCGATCAGCGCAAGCGCCGCCCGCTTGGGCAAAGTTGCCGGAAAGGAGCACCGTTTTTCCTGCTCGCGCTCCGTGCGTGCCGCGCTCGCGGGCGCCACCTCCAGGCCCTCGTCTTTCAACGCTTGGACCCTCTCCCGCGCAAGGCATCCCGACCGGGCGGCCCTTAGGGCATCTTCGAGCCACAGAGCCACGGCTCCCTCTTCCCCGCGCGCAGTCGATGACAAAGGCCGATCGGGAAAAGACCGCTTGAACGACCGATACCCCTCGAAGGACTGCCACCACCAAGACGTTGCACGACCGTACGCCCGCTTCAACAGCGCATCTGCCGCCCAAGGGACCAAGCACCATCCCAACGCGCCGCCCGCAAGAGCAGCAAGCGCCAAGCCGAGCACAACCTGCCCGGTCATGCTTTCTCCGTCGTTGGAGAAAGCATGCGCGAATCGATCATCGAGGCGCGCACGTGGCTGGCGTGCGAGGGGCGTCGCCGAGCGCCCTCGTCGCGCGGGGCGTCGGGTTGGAATCGAACGATGAACCCGCATGCGTCGTTCTTCGACTCGGACGATCCCGCCGCAGCTTCGCCGCCTGCCGAGCCGACAACGCAACCGGCTGCAGCGCCTTCATGGCGGCCAGCCGAGCAAGAAACCGGGGCGAAGCCGGGGAATTCGAAGCGAAGCGTCCAGCTTGCGCACTCGGCGACCCCAAGCCCCCGTGCCGCATCGCGGGCGCCCTCGTCGGCAAGCCCACCTGCCCGAACAGGCACCGCTCCTTCTTCCGCCGATACGCCCGTCACGCCAGACGCCGCAACCGCCTCGTTTTTCGGTTGAACTGAAAAACCCGAATCAGCTGCGCCATCGCACGCGCTGCTGACCTGCCGCGCAGCAGGCGCGACGGGCCGAGGCAACGACAGCCCTCCCTGACTGGAACCGCTTCCGTACCGGTGCAAGCACCCGTAGCAAACCTCGGCGTCGTCGAACGCCCCCGAACCGCACACTGGACACGTCTTCACGATCCCTCTCCTTTCATCCGTTCCAACCCTATGCGATCCCCTTCCACGAACCAGGGCTCAGCGCATGACGAGAACCGCTCGATCACAGCAGCGGCGCCCCGCTCGCGAAGCCTGCGAAAAGGACCGACGTCCCGACACGACCTCATCACCACCCCTTCCGCATCAACGAACGCGATGTCCAGACGATGCCGCATGCCCACCGTATGCACGTCGCTGCACGGCAGCAAAAGCAACGCCCTGCCCGTCGGCTTGGCCAGCAGCAAGCCTCGAACGCGGCGCGAAAAGCCGGTCGCCACGTCCAGCGGCACGGCGTTCGCCGAGACGCAACCCGACGGGACGCGGCAATCGGCATCGACGCCCCGGCCGTCGCCGCCGACGCTCCCCGAAGCAGCCCTGCCCTCTTCCCCTTCTTGCGCGCACATCAAGACACCCCTCCTTCCAACGTGTAATGCACGGTCACGCTCGTCGCATCGCCCACGCGCGTGCAGACGACGAACAGCCAGCGATACGCCCCCGAACCCTTCACGAACGATCCGCAGCCGAACCGCTCGCCCTCCGCTGCAACCCAGCCCTTTTGCGACAGCAGGTCCCGAAACGAATCGAACGCGCGCTCCGATTCTTCGAAAACCACGAACCCCACCACCCCGCCGCCTGCGCGAGCATCCACCCGCACGTCGTCGGCGCCATCGGGCAGGCCGACCTCGTCTTCGAAGCCCCTGGGAAGCTGCTGCGACCCGAAGGATTCGGTCGAGCGAGCAGCCGAATCGAAAGGCTCCCCGATTATTCCCGCTCCCCGCAAAGCCTCGACCGCGGCCTCTTGGAGGGGGCCCGGCCGTGCAAGCTGAAAAACCAGGTCGAGCAGCGAAGCTGCGGAGATGATCGCAACCACCGCCAGACCCGCTCGCTTCGCACGTCGCGCCATCGTTTTCCGAGGCGAGCGATCCGCCCCGTCAATCGCTCGCTTCCGATCCTTGCCCTGAGTCGAGCTCATACGATCACCCCCGGCTTGTAGCAGCTCACCACGAAAGACGCCGTATGGCTCAAGGAAGGAAGCGCAACCCCGAACACCGACGATTTCAAACCAAGTCCGAACAAAGTGGGCGAGAACTCAAGCGTAGCCGTGAAGCGCGTATGCCCCGCCGCCACGCCCTCGACCGAAACCTGCGCTGCCTCGAAGGGACGATCGAACGATGCGGCAAGGTCGGACGCCACCCGCGCTCGGCTTTGCTCGACGCCCTGCCCGTAAGCAGGGGAGGTCGCGTGTATCCGGACGGCGTCGCGAAACGCATTGTCGAACGCCGCGCACTCCGAAAAGAACAGCAGCGCGTTCGTCGCAACCACGGCCACGACGATAAGCGCCGGAAACGCCACCGCAAGCTCGACGGTCATCTGGCCCGACTCTCGAAGCTTTCGCCCTACTCCCATACCCTCACCCCCGTCACGTGCGCGTACACGGCCCTCACCTCGTCGGCTGCGCGCTCGACCACGTCGATCGCCGCATCTTTCACAACGGGCGGCAAGGTGATCTCGATCGGAACGGACGGGCCTCCCTCGCCCAGCAGCTCCACAACGGCGATCTGCACCTTCCCCTCGAACGACGCGATCCCCTCGACCGCCCCTTGCTCCACCGCGCCCACCATCGACGTGAACACGTCGTTTGATTTCGCAGGATGCGCGATAGCCTGCTCTTTCAAGGTCAACAGACGTGCGGAGAAAACGCTCCCGTCGGCCCGCGCAACATGCGCCGAGCTCACAAGCACCGGCTTCAAGGCATCGAGGCTTGCAGGCTGAAGCCCCACGGCCGCAATAGCGTCCCGAAGGGCGCGCGCCGCCCAGGGACCCAGGCCGCTGCTCCCCGCCAAGGGCATGCCGTCGAGAGCCGTCGAAACGGCGTCGTCGAGCGCTTCTTGCCCGCGCGCGTACGATTCGAGCAATGCCGACCAGCAATCGAGCACCGCGCTCAAAGCGCCCGCGGCAACGCCCGCATCCGGCAACCCGTCCAGCACCGACGAGATCACGTTCGACCCCTCGCCCGACGGATCGGCCCCGAGCGTGGCCGCCGAAACGGCCGCGCGAGCCCCCAATGCTTGCGATCCCTGCACGAACGAGCTGGCGAACCCGTTCGACGCCGCCTCCCTTCCCGTGTTCGCTGCAAGGACCACCACGCCGAACCTTCCGGGCGGCTCGGCGCTTATGCGCATGTCGCCGGCATGGCCCACCGCTTCGCGAATGCGGTCAAGCAGGCCGGAAACGCGGGTTTTGACCTCGCTCGACAAAGGATCGAGCTCCGCACGTGCCTTTTCATAGCGCTCCGCCGCCACCGCCACCGCCTCGTAGTGGTACTCGAAGCCGTTTTCGATCGAGCTTGACGCGGCGGCAACCTTGCCCATGCTGGAAGCCGAGAATTCGCACTGGGCGCACGTCGGGTACGAACCGGCTTCCATGTGCGCGATGGAACCGAAGCCGTCCGCCCCGCCGGCGCCCGGGCATCCCGACCAAGCATGCATCGTCGTCCGCCCCTCGGAATCCGTCGTGCATGGGTAGACGGCTTCGGTGTACAGGCTGGTAGCCCTCATCTCCGCGGTGTTTTTCGGCAAGCGCGGGAACAGCGCGTCGAAAGCATCCTCGGTCTCCCGCACGTACCCGCGCGCAACCTCTTCCGAAGCGAACGCGTAGAACCTCGAACGAAGCGCCGATCGAGCGCGATCCCCGACGGACGGCCCCTCGGGAACCTCCATCGCAAGGCGCCGCGGGTAGTACGCCTGGGCCCGCTCGAGGGCAACCGAGAACGACCATGCGTCAACGCTTTTGTACAGCGGGTTCTCCAATCCCGACATTCCCGCGAGCGCAGACGCGCGCTCGTACATGCAGGCTTCGGGGTTCGCGCCGCAATCGCGTTCGAAAGCGGCCCTTTTCGCCTCGCTCGCCCGCTCAGCAGCACGTTCCGCCTCTTCAGCCGCACGCTTCACGTCGGAAGCGTCGCGATCGACCTCGTCTTGCACGGTCGACGCGCCCTCATGCGCGCCAACGGCGATGTCCTTCCCTTCGAAAGGAGCCAGAACCGCCAACGCCACGTAATTCGATGCGCCCGCATTGTTCGCCGCAGCCACCGAAGCGGCGCTCGCCCCCGAGAAGAACGGCAGAAGACGCTGCAAGCGACTCAAGCCCGAAGCTGCTTTTTCGGCAAACGAATCGCGCGCACGGGACACGTCGCGGCCCGCCTTGAGCAGCGTTTCGGACGCCGACGCCATCGTCGGCACGCACAGGGCGACCACGCCCAAGCCCGTCGCCACAAGGCTCGTAAGCGAAAGCGAGAGCACCACCGCATCGCACACGCGCACGACCACCATGAACTCGGCTACTTCGTTTTGAGCTGCCAAAGCGGCGGCGTCGGCCACGTTCTGCACCTCCGAAGCCGCGGCGTTCACCCGGCACACCTGTCCAGCCGAAAACACCAGGGACAGAGTGAGCAGCAGCGCCAGGACCATTCCCGCCGAAGTCAGCCCCGTTTCGTCGCGAAACGGATCGCGCCACCTCATTGCAACCACGCCCCTATCCAATCCCTCGGGCTTCGGCCCGCCTCCATGCGGCTCGCCCAATCGGGCTGCGCGGGCTGCCGGCAGCTCACTTGCACTTCAAGATTCCCCCGTTCGTTCACGAGGCCCAGCAAAGCCGCTCCGGCATCCAGCAGCGGTAACGGCCGCAGCTCGTTGGAGACGGTCACGCTCACGGTGTCGGATCGCTCATCGCCCTCGAAGACGACGTCCCAGCTGCAACCCCCTTCGTGCACGTGAAAGCACGCGACCGGAGGCACGGCCCCCAAGCGATGCCTCACGAACGCTTCGCAGCTTTCGTCCATCGGCCCTGCAGCATCGGTCTTGGTCGCCAGAAGACGGCATGCCTCCGAAGCGGCCGCATGCATGATCATGCGGTCGTACAGCACGATCGCCGGCTGCATCAGCAGCAGAAGCCCGACCAGCAGAACCGGTATCGAAACAGCCGCCTCCACCGTCGCCTGCCCTATGGGCTCACGTGCGCGCAGCGCCGTCGCCGCTTCTCTTGCCATGCCCGATGCCACCTCCTTCGAACCTTCCGACCTTCAGTACAGGAACACGTCCGCAATACCGCCCGCCAGCACTCCTTGAACATGATGGGAAGCCGAAGCCAAGGCGTGATCAACGAACGAACCGCTCTCCAAAGAGCGCCGCAGCGCCCCCAGCGCCACAAGGACCGAGACGAACGCCGCCGCAACAATGGCAAACTCCACCGTGCTCTGACCTGCGCATTTCCAGCGAATCTGCCCATCAAGCCAAGCTACAGCCCATTGATGCCCTCCGCGATGGCGTTCCAAAGCTCTTGGAGCTTGGGTCTGAACACCGTGATGGCGATAATCGCAATGACCACCAGCACGCCGACCAAAATCGCGTACTCCGTGGTTCCCTGCCCCTCCTCCCGACGCCGCAAACGGCCTACTTGGCACGTCGCCTTCGCCAGTAACCTGCGGTATTCGTCCATGAACGTCCCTCCTTGCTCCGGGGGCCATCTCAAAACCCCTCCATCAGTTCCAACAGCACGGGGCCCAAAACCAGCAGCAGCATGGCTGGCAGGATGAGCGTCCCCGTAGGCACCATCATCTTCACGGGCGCTTTCGCCACGCGCTCCTCCACGCGAGCGCGATGGTCCGCGCGCGCTTCCGCCGAAGCCGCCTCCAGGATCTCCACGAGGGACGTCCCGAAGCGCAACGACCTGACCACGCTCTCCACCACCCGCCCAAGCGCGGGCGCATCGTAGGAGGCGGCCAAGCTGCGAAGCGCCTCCTCCCTGGTGGAAAGCCCCGACGTCCAAGCCCTCTGCGCCGCAACGCACTCCCGAGCGAAGGGGGTCTTGAAATGGGTCCCGTACAGCTGAAAACTCCTATCGAACGAAAGCCCGCTTCGCAATCCCAAAGACACCACTTCGAGCATTTCCGAAAGGCTTCTGCCAAGCGCTTCGACGCGCTGCCGCTCGGCCCTGCGAACCGCCCGCGCGGGAGACGCCGCCCCCGCCGCCGCCCCGGCCAGCGCCCCGATTGCCGCCAGCTCCACCGAGAACAACGATCCCGCTGCCATGCCGCCCAGCATGCCCGCGCCTGCGAGGCGCACGGACGCCTCGACGAACCCCTGCGCGGACACGCCGTCCCTCAAACCCGCTTTCCCTGCATGCTCGGACAACCAGGCTTGCGCGCCAGTAAAACGCGCGCCCCCCGAAAGCGGTCTGGTGGCGCCCAAGGCAAGCAGCCGGGTCAATCGCTGCAGATAGCCAACGACCCCGCGCGCCGCGAGCATCGGCTCCGCCTCCAGCGAGACGCACGCACGCCTGCGCCGATAAGCTACAGCCCGCGCATCGGCCCACACCGCGGCGAAGCACCATCCGCCGACCCCGGCCGCCGAAGCCGCGCCAGCAGCCAAGACGAAAGAAAGCTCCGCGAACGACATCAGTCCACCTCCACGGCCAGCATGCGCCGCACGGCAAGCACGCCCGCCGCCTGCATCCCAAGCGCAAGCGCCAAAAGCCCCACGCCCAGGGGGCTTTCGAAAAACGGCTCGAGAAACCCCTCGCTGACAAGGGAGAAAACCGCTATCAGGGCAAAAGGCATGACGCTTACCACGCGCGCCGACAGCTTGGCCTGCGCCGTTTGAACGCGCAGCGACCTCTTCAAATCCAGCTCGCCTTCCACCATGTCCCGCGCGGCATCGAGCACCTGCCGCATGCTGCCGCCCGTCTGATGCTGCACGTCCAGCGCAACCGCGACGAACGCCAGCTCGGGCACCGACGCTCGGCTTCGCAGCGTTTCAAGCGCCTCATGGGCCCCGCGTCCCGCCTCCATGCGACCGGCCGCACGTTCGAACAGCTCCTTCAAAGGACCCTTCGATTCGTTGGCTACCTGCTGGAACGTCTGCATAAGAGACAGCCCCGACTGAAAGCACGCGCCCATCGACTGCAAAGCGTCGGGAACGGATTCCCGCAAAGCATCGCGCCTTTTATCCCGCACGGCCCTCAGCCGAGCAGCGAGCATCGCGCACAAGCACGCCAAAACCGCCGCGCTGCACGCCCAAGAAGACGTCGCCAAGCTCAAAGCCGCCGCAAGCGCGCCCGCCCATGCCACGAACACGGAAAGCAGGGATTCCTCGGAAGCCGAAAAACCACGAGACCGGGCAACCCGAACCGCCTCCTTGGCCAAATCATCCAAGCCAGGCCACCGCAGCAGCCACCGGGAGGCAGGACGCGCCCACCGAACCCCGTTTCTCAACCGCCACGCCAGGCGGCCCGTTCTTTCTCGAGCTGCAACCGAAGCGGATCCGAGGATCGGGGCAAGAGGGCGCCCGCTCGCCGCGAGCACCGCGGAAAGCCCGAACCCGAATGCCGCAAGCGCCCCTACGCCGCCAAGCGCGCCATAGACTTCCACCGCTCGACCTCCTTCCAATCGGCAACGCCCATGCGCGGCAACCGGTCAAGCCATCGAGGAGCAGCCGCCCATGCGCCCGCATCGGACGAAGACTCGCGCATGAACAACGTATGCACCTCGCAGCGGCGCCGTTCCTGATCGAATTCCAGCTCAGCCACTTCGGAAACGAATCGACGCCCGTCCAGCGAGCGGGTCGTCTGCACGACGACGTCGAAGGCGCTTGCCACGTTCGACTCGATCACGTCCACCGGAAGGTCCACCGCGTATCGAACCATCGTGGTCAACCGCGACACGACATCGACCGGGGAGTTTGCATGCAAGGTGGTCAGCGACCCGTCATGGCCCGTGTTCATGGCCTGCAGCATGTCGATCGCCTCCGCCCCGCGGCATTCTCCCACCACAATACGGTCGGGCCTCATCCGCAGCGCATTGATGACCAACTCGCGGATAGGCACTTCGCCCGTGCCCTCCGCAGAGCGAGGGCGGGCCTCCAAGCGAACCACGTGCGGATGCTCGAGGAACCGAAGCTCCGCAGAATCCTCGATGGTTATGATGCGCTCGCTTTGCGGAAGCGCGCACGAAAGCGCGTTGAGCAGCGTGGTCTTGCCGCTGCCGGTGCCCCCGGACACCGCGATGCTCCTGCGCGCGCGAACGGCCCACACCAAGCATTGCCGCATAACCTGATCGAAAGACCCTTGCGCAACCATGTCCTCAAGCCTCATGACGCGCTTGGCGAACTTGCGCACGGTCATAACGGGCCCGTCGAGCGCAAGCGGAGGTATCACCACATGCACGCGATGCCCCTCGGGCAAGCGTGCGTTCACCAGCGGCGACGCCTCGTCGACGCGACGCCCAAGCGGACCCAAGATGCGGTCTATCAACGCCCTCAGCTGATCGACGCTTGCAAAGCGCTGATCGCTGCGGTGCAGCTTCCCTTCACGCTCGAAATACACGCTGTCGGGCCCATTCACCATGATCTCGGTGACCTCGTCGTCAGCGAGCAACGGTTGAAGCGGGCCGAACCCGAAAACCTCGTCGACCAGTTGCTCGACCAAGGTGCGGCGACGATCCTCGGAAAGCGATGCCCACGACGCATCTTCGAACGATTGACGGCAGGCGCACTTCAACTCGTTGCGCGCTCGACCAGGATTTTCGGCCATCATCGAAGCGATATCGTCTATCGAGACGTACCGCTGGATCTGGCTTCTCAAATCCTCCAGGCCAAACGGGCGAACGCGGTCCCTCTGAGCGCATCCTCCATCCACGGCAAGCACGCGTCCCCTCAAAGACATGACGACCCTCGCTTTCCTCCCCGCGAGCGCCTTCCCTTCAGCAGCCGCAACCCCGATCCTCGTGCGCCGAACAAGCTCTCGCCCGCAACGGCGCTTGCATTGGGAAGCACTTCGAGCATCAGCCGCTCAAGGCTTGTGCATAGGTCGTTCTTCGATTCAAGCAGGTCAAACGGCATACCCGCGCCCAGCAACTCCTCAACGTCCCGCCCGCCGTTTCTCACCTCCGCAACATGAGCGCCCTGTAGCGCGCACGATACGTCGATGGACGTGAGCGGAGCGTTCTTGGCGCAACGATTCAACGCGAAGAGAAACGGACTGGTGGCGATGCCGCACCGTACGCACAAATCAAGCGCATGCTGACAGGCGCGCAGCGAAGAAGGCCTCTGATCGATAAGGAAGAGCGCCTTCGAGCTCCGTTCGAGCAGCACGGCATGCTGCTCGGCCCAAGCGGCGCCGGTGTTGCAGACGATCACGTCGAAGCGCTTCATAAGCTCGTCGAGAAGCTGAGGCGCCGCTTGCACCACGGCCTCCGCATCCTCAAGACGCTCGGGAGCAGCCAGCAAGGCGGGCATGCGGCCCTCCGGACGCAAACCGGAAAGGCGAGCGGGCGCGGCCAGAGCGTCCTCTATGCGCAGCGGGCTTCGAACTCCCAGCAAGTCGGGCACGTCGCCGAACTGCAAATCGAAATCGATCAGCAACGTGTCGAAGCCAAGTCCCTGCGACAGCAAGGCGGCGATCGTCGAGATGCTGCTTTTCCCCGCCCCTCCGCTTCCGCTTACCACCGGCATGAGAAACGCCGATCCGGAACGCACCGCAACGGCAGACGCGGACGAAGCACCGGGAAACGACCGGGTTCGGCTCGCCGCGAAGTCCTGGAAAGCGCACGTTGGAGCCGACGCCGCAGCTGAGGCTGCGGATGCAGTTGCGGCCGAGGCTATGGAAAAAGCCTGGTTCCCCGCTCGCGCAGGCCCCTCGACCCGCGCTCCCGATGCGGAAACGGCTTCCGCTGCCGCGCGGCGCTTGCGCTGCGCGTAACGCCCCAAGAACGCCTGCCGCGTCAAGAACGCATCGATCCCCGTTGCGCTCACGCGGCTCTTGAGCGACCCCGACTCCTGGAAGGCCAGCATGCACACGACCCTGTCCGGTCGGTCGCTTTTCAACGTAGCCGCCAAGTTGACGGGCGCCACATCCTCGCTTGAAACCACCCACACCTCATCGACCAGGCGATCTTCGCGCAAGAACGTGCGCGCATCCTCAGCAGAGGAGAACAGGCGCAGCCATGCCTGGGACGGCAGGTTCTCCCCCGCAAGCCCCATGGTTTCCGGATGCTGCAAGCAAACGGCATCTGCACAAAGCGCTACCGACGGCATCGTCATTTCCCATCGCCTCCTTTTCCTTCGTTCGAACCGGAATCGCCGACAGACGTCGTTGCCCTCGCCGCCGGCAACGCGAAGTACAGTTCCGTTTTCTGAGAAGCGGCAACCAGCTCCTGCACCGACTCCGGCTCGACAGCCACCGTTATCCACGACATCTTGGCTTCCGACGAACCGCTCGCAGCGCTTGCGCTTGTAGCCAGCACGAGAACGTCTTTGGCGATCGTCTCGGTCGAAGTCCCTCCCGTCGCGTACACGTCGACGCGCGACCCGGACGCGACGGCGCCCCCGACAGCCTGCACATCCTTTGCCGGCACGCTGACCGCGGTCAAACCTTCGGGCACCTCCAGCTGCGCACCCGAATCGCGAAAACGGCGCTCCGAAAGAACCTCGCCCGCAAGAATGGTCGAGGACGCCTTGCGTCCGATCACCTTTTCGACGTCCTGAATGGATTCGCTGGGAAGAAGGTCCGCCACCCATAAGCGAGCTTCTATCAGTCCGGCGTCGACAACCTCGCCCGCCGCGATATCGCGCTTCGCCACGCATACTTCCAACTGCTCCCCTCCGTAGCGCGCCAACGCTTCGGAGCGGGCGGCGTCCGCCTCGCCGCGCACGCCTTGCGTATAGGCAAGTACGCACGCCGCGCATGCCAAACCGCACACCACGCCTACCGCCATCGTCTTGCCCCGCTTCATGAGACCCCCTCGCCATCCGGTTCCTTACTACCAGTATGACCAGCTCATCTAGCAGATACATGACGCAGCTCTCCCTGAAAAACCGTCCAGATCCAAGACGTTTCCAGCACTATGGACAACCGTTTCAAGCGGAATTGCCACGGCGTTCCAGCAGGGTTACCCCTCAAATCAAGCGCGGATCTAGCGCGGATCTAGCACAAAACCAACGCCGCAGGTCAACGCGACGACAAAACAGGCGCGGTCGACCCGTGCAAGACGAATCCGCGCATCGTTTCGAGAGGTTGAAATCAGCAAGGAGCGAACCGACGTCGCATGCCGCGTTCTTTCCACCTGCTTCGATCGCGTAGGGCGATGACCCGAACCAGGCAGGGACGACTTCACGTCGAATTCTTGTGCAGAGAGGCGCCGATCGAGCAAAACATGCACGAAACAATTTGCGCAATGGCAACTTCTATGGGAGAATGGGAACCCGCCGAAAGGCGGAACGTTTTTCGGGCGATTGGCGCAGCGGGAGCGCAGGTCCCTTACAAGGACAAGGCCGGGGGTTCAAATCCCTCATCGCCCACCATGAATTTCAAAGGCCAGACGATCGTCTGGCCTTTTTCCTGCACTTCTCAACCCCTGGTCCAGGGGCGCGAACGAGCCAAGCCCGAATCCGGGTCCAACCGCCAGCAAACGTCTAGCGCCCGTACGGCAAAGCTCAGCTTACGCTTCGCCGCGCCGCCACCTGAAGAAAGAACACGTCGCAACCGCGCCGGACAGCGCCGCAAGCGCAGCAGCATCCGCGTACGCAAAGCCGTCGCCCGTCTTCGGAATTGCCTTGACCTGCGAGCTTTGAGGCAGAGGACGCGGAGATTCGTTGCTTGGAGCATCGGGCTTGGGCGTGGGCTTCGGATCGGGGCTGGGCTCCGGGTCCGGTCCAGGGCCGGGCTCAGGTTCGTCCGGAACCACCGGAAGCGCCCTGTTCGTCACCACGATCGAAGGATCTGCAATCGTGCCGTACGCATAGTCCACCTCGAACAAAGCGGCAACCGACGGATCCACGAACGCTTCGCTCACCGTATACGAAAACGGCCGGCCCTGCATATCCGCCTTGGGAAGATTCCTCCACACCGTTTGCCAGGGAGCAAGCTCGAGTTCGTCTTCCGTCCCGTCAAGAACAACGGGCGCACCGTAAGGCTCTCCGTTTCTCAGCAACTGAAAAACAACGGCCGGGAAATTGTCTGACACGCCTTCCCATGCTTTGCGCGCGGGAACTTCGATCGTCGACGGCACCACAACAACCACGTTGCTATGCGCGCCGTACCCGTTTATCGTGAACGTCCCCTCGTTTTCGATCGGGTGTCGAGCCTCCTCCTTCAAAACGACGGAAACCCTCATGACGACCTCACGAGACGAAGCGGCTTCCGGATAGCTCACGACAAGCTGCGCGAGCTTTTCGCGCGTCAGCGCTGCGGAGACGAACGTCCCCTTGCCGCCGCGGTCTTCCTGAACGATAGCGCACTCCTCGGGAGCAAGAAGAACCCCGTCCAGAAAGCACTCCACGCGCTCAACCTGCAGCATAGGATCAACCAAATCGCTCAACACGACCGAATCGTAGGAAATGCGCAGATCAGCAGCCGGCAGGAAGCTGAACGCATACCCCACCGCCGATCCCAACGTCGAGGTAACCTCGAACACAAGCTCATCGCCAGGTTCGGATTCGATACGATCGACGCCGTTCACCGTCTTGGAAACAGAGGGGAGCCGATCAAAATACAGTTTGAACGGGGTTTTGCCCCCAAGATGGTTCACGCCGGGAAAGGACGGAGTCGGAGCCGCAGCGTTTCCGCTTTTCCCGTCAACCAGAACCCATCCCTGCGACGTGACCGTGATCAGGTATTCGTCCGATCCCGCCTTGTACTGATGCCGCACGGGAAACATCCCGTCAGGCATGTCGGTCACCTTGAACGTGTACGTGCCGTTCCATGCCAGGCCCTTGAACACCAGGTACCCGTTGCCCGACGACGACGCCACCGCCACCACTGCCCCAGCGTCATCGTACAGCGTGCCCTCCACGCCCGAAGCCATGTTCCCCGGGTCAACCAAAGCAGGTTGAGCTCCCTGCGCCATGACGCAGGCAAAGTACAAGGTCGAGGTCTGCGTCTCTTCGTCGTTCCATTCGTCAGCTTGCGCGGCAACAGCACCGAAGATCGCCGTCCACGCAAAGGACGCGACCACAGCCGCCGCAAGCATGCAGAAAACCTTCTTCAACGCCATCGTTGCCGACTCCTTCGATTCAACCGGCCGCTTATTCGACCGAGCAACATCGCGCATTCCGAATTCGCAAGACGCGCAGCAAGCGCGAAGGGAACGTGCGAGATCCGAAGCAGCGCAGCCCTCGCATGCGGCGAGCACAGCGTTTTCTGCAACGCCCTGCGCGATGTTGAGGCGCATCCTAGCAAAAATAGCGCGAATCAACAATTAAGAAACCAAAGCATTGCCCCAGGCAAACCGCATAAAACAGCAGAAAGTAAGGAAAGGCGAACACGTATTGAAAGCAAAGGAAAAGCATTTCGAGCGAAGTCAACCGTCAACGAGCCTTGGCAGACATTCTGTCGTAAGCGAAGACCACGCCCGCTACGACAACGGTCATAACGGCTAGGAAAGCCAGAATATCCGAAAAGGAGCACATGCCCACCAGCACGCCCATAACGACGCTCAGCGCAGACGTGCCCGCATACGCGGTCAAATTGATGGATGAGATAATGGCCGACGTCTCGGAAACATCCACCGCCAACAGCAACATGCGCAACGTTGTGGACACGCATATCCCCATGGACAGGCTAAACGACACCGCCGCCAGCAGAAACGCCGCCTGGAATCCAGCCGCCAGGAGAAGCGACAGCAAAACAGTGGAGACGGCAAACAGCAGCACGCCCGCCTTCAAGGCGACCATGGGGGCCAACCGCGCCGCCAGCGGACCGCCGAGCGCGCTCGGAGCCATAGCGCATGCCAATACAAGGGAAGCGGTCAGGGTCGAATCGGCGGCAAAGCACTCCACGGAGAGCGGAGCGGAAAACGACTGGAAGAAGGTCCCTACGCTCCAGGTGGCAATGTAGACGCACCCGGAAATCAAGAACAGCATCCGAGCCGAGCAAGGAACCAGCACGCGCACTTTCGTTGCCGTCCGCCACGAAACCCGCTTCTCAAGCGGCTCGGGAACCAGCGGCAAAAGCAAAGCGATCAACGCCAAAACGGCGATCATCGCCCCGTACACAATATCGGTGCTGGTCGTAGCGCCATAGAGAAATCCCACGCCAAGCGAACCCAGCATGATGCCCACCATAGATCCGCAGCTGGCCATAGCCGAACCCCAGCCCATCCGATAATCGGAAATGCAATCGACGATAAGCGCGGAAACGGCGCTCATAGCCAAACCGCCGGCAACTCCTTGCACGAACCGCGCGGTCAAGATAGCGCCGGCATCGGCGGCGAACAGGAACAACGTGCAGCCAGCCACCGCCAGCAACAGCGCAACGAAAGTCGTAGCTTTGCGGCCAAGCGCATCAGACAAGCGGCCCGCCAGCAAAAGCGTCAGAATGACGCCGCTCAAATAAGCGAGCATCGTGAACGAGATCTCGGTATTCGTCAAGCCAATGGTCGCCTGATACGTCGCGTACAGAGGAATGGGAACGGCCGTGGAGGCGAATACCGCGAAGAACGCCGCCGTGGCAACGAAGAACCCGCGAAATGCCTGGCCTTTCGATAGCGACCGCCTTTTCATGCGCCCTCCCCGTTGCTGAAACCCGAAAGCATCCCCTTGAAATCACGTGGCCCCGCGCCATTATAGAAGCGCGTTGCGCCTGATGGCAAGCATAATTTGCAATCGAGGAAAAAGAGATGTCCCCCAGGATCGAAGAAATCGAGCTCACCGTCGAATCAAAGTCGACGGAACGTCGCGAACCGGTTCGCCGTCAGCGCACAGGCTCCAAGACGAATGAAGCCGAAAAACCTCGCGCCCCTACCCTTTCTTTTCCTTCGGAGCCCAATCGCGCAAACCGGGAACCGCGCCTCCAGCTACGGCCCACAGATACAAGCTGGCCACGCTTCCGTACGGAGAATACCGCCGCCGATACTTCGCAAACAACTGAGGCGTGATGCGACGATGATGGTGCACCATGCGCAGACCACGCTGAATGGCCAGGTCGCCGTAGCTCATGATGTCGGGACGCTGCAGGGAGAACAGCATGAGCATTTCCGCCGTCCACACTCCGATACCGGGAAGCTTCGAAAGCCGCCGGCACACCTCGTCATCGGACAGGCCGTGCAGCTCCTCCAGATCGATCTCGCCAGCCAGCACGCGCTCGGCGGCGCCCTTGATGTAGCCGGCTTTGCGATACGTGATCCCCACCGATTGCAGCTCGTCCTCGGAGCACGACGCGATGCCTTCGGGAGACACCGTACCGAAGGCATCCAGCATGCGGTTCCAAACGGTTTCCTGCGCCTTGGTCGATATCTGCTGTCCCACGATGCTGTTCACAAGAGCGGCGAACAAATCCGGATGCACCTCGCGCTCGATATGTCCGACCGCCGCAATGACCTCGGCCATCCGCGGATCGCGCGCGGCCAGGTACGCCGTTTCTTCTTCCCCGTATCGAAACACCGGCATGACCGCTCCTTCGTCGTTGTTTCAACCAGTATAGCAACCCTGCGCAACGCGAAAGACCCGGCCGAGGGAGGAGGCCGGGTCTTCGACTATCTTGCGGGCGACGGGGAGGGAGGGTTGCCGCCCACAAGCGGATATGCTTGGTTGCTTTCCTGTCGGCTACTCGCGCAGCTCGTGGCAGGTGCCGCACTCGAACGTGCCGCGGTGGTGACACTGCGCGCAATACTTCATCGCGTCTTTCGCAAGCGCCTTCGAGTGATTGTTGTGGCAGCTCGTGCACGTCGGCGGATTCGCGTCGTGCTTCTGGCCAGCGGGAATGTCGTGAGGGTTCACGGTGGTGCCCTTGTCGTCGGTCAGCGCCTTGGAGTCGGCGGTCTTGGCCGCAACGTCGGCCATCGTACCGTGGCACGACTCGCACGTGGCGGGATCAACCGTAACGACGGTCGCCTTCGTAGACGTCTTGTCGCCGAACTTCACGTCGGCATGCTCGGTCTTGAGAACGTCCTGCTCGGTATGGCACTGAACGCAGGTCACGTTCTGAGCCCCGTGAGCCGCGCCCTGCGGGCAAGCGGCATCGGTGGCAGACTCGGCCTCAGCCGTATGGCACATAGAGCAGTCGGACTCCATGGTCCAGTTGACGGGCTGTCCGTCCATGGCCGTCGCGCCGGAGCCCTTGTCCTCGGATTGCGCGGGGGCCTGCGAAGCCTCCTGTGGCGCGCAGCCGGCCAGCGACCACATAGCGGCCGCCAGCGCGAGGACGACGCCGAGGACGGCGAGCACGACAAGACGCTTGTCGGCGGTGTGTGCTTGCACGGTCATGCGTTACTCCTATCTCGTCTTGAAAGCTCCTCGAAGGGAGCGGTCGTTCATCCGGCCCCGCCGCGCAAAGCGGCAGGGCCGAACCAAGAACCGGCGGGCGCATCCGGGGAGGATGGCGCCCGCACGATTGCTACAGGGATGCTACTTCGCGTCCCATGCGTCCAAACCGGCAGCATGGCGAGCGGAGATACGGCCCCACACCTGGTTCTCGGCGTTGTTGCCGCCGGTGATGCCGTAGCTGTGCGCCTGGAAGTTGCCGAAGCAGCCCGCCGCGTACAGACGCGGGATGGGGTTGCGCTGCGGATCCAGCACCTGGCCGTTCTCGTTCTTCATGGGGCCGCCCAGCGTGGAGCAGGAGCCGGGGTACACCGAGATGGCGTAGTACGGGCCGCCGTCCAGCGCCACGAGGCTCTTCGCCGCGCGGTCGAAGCGCGCGTCCTTGCCGGCCGCGCAGAAGCCCTGATACTCCTCGAACGTGGCCTTCAAGGCATCGACGTCCATCCAGTGGTCGAATTCCTTGATCTTCTTGCCAAGCTCCTCGATGGTGTCGGCCTTGATGATCCAGCCCTTTTCCACCTCGGCCTTGTTGTCCTGGCTCCAGCCGTCCCATGCACGCACGGAATCGGGCAGATCGGAAGCGAAGTTGCCGCACTCGAAGAAGTCGCCCTGGCTGGTGGACAGCTTGCCGGCGTCGAAGCAGCTCTGGTCGAAGATGCACCACGTGGGGATGCGATCGTAGTCGTCGATGGCGTCGTCGAAGTGCAGCAACGTGTGCCAGCCGTTGTGCGGCGAGCCCATGGCTGTGTCGTCCACGAAGCGCTTGCCCAGACGGTTCACATTGAAGTAGCTGAAGCCGGGCATGAAGTACAGGATGGAGAAGTCGTTCTCCGGGTCGCGCGTCCACATGGAGTACATGGAGATGACCATGTCCATGTGCCACAGCTTCGCTCCCACGTCCTCGACCATCTTGATGCCGTCGCCCGTGTTGAACTGCCAGCCCTCGAACTTGAACGGATAGCACTTCAAGTACTCGTTCTTCAGCTCCTCGTTGAACTCGAAGCCGCCCAGCGTGAGGATGACGCCCTTGCGAGCCTTGACCGTCTTCTCCTCGCTGCCGATCATCGTGTACGCGCCGACGATCTCCTTCGTCTCAGGGTTCTGGATGAGACGCTCGTCGTGACAGTCGAAGAACAGCTGCACGCCCAGCTCTTCGCGCTTGGCGTCGAGCTCGTGGAAGGACAGCATGCCGAAACCGTCGACGGAGGACAGCTTGCAGGAGCCCTCGTAGGCGTTGTCGTCCAGGAAGTAGTACTCGGGAATGGCGCCGGCCAGCGCAACCTCGGTCACCTCGTAGGTCATGCCGTACTTGTCGGCGTACTCGGTGTTGCGAGCGCACTCGTTGACCCAAGCGTCGATCATCGGCTCAGGAGTCTTGCCATGCGTGAACGCCTTGATGTACTTCTTGAAGCGATCCTTCTCGCTCTCCTCGACGATGGTCCATTCGCCGTTGTTGATGGAGCTGTTTCCGCCGCCGCGCTCGGGAGCCTTCTCCAGCACGATGACTTCCTGGCCGCACTCGTCGGCGCCGATGAGCGAAGCCCACATGCCCGCTCCGCCGTAGCCGATGACCAGAAGGTCGCACTCGTAATCCCAATTCTTGGGCATCCAGTCGCCCGTTGCCGCGCCCGTAGAACCCGAAGCGCAACCGGCCAGCGCAGCGGAACCCGCCACGGCGGCAGCGGCAACGCCAGCGCCCTTCAGGAACGAACGACGGGAAACTCCGCCCTCCATGCCGTTGCTCATACTGTTCCTCCTTCTCGGTGGAACGGGCCCCTCCGTTTGAGCACCCGTCCTTACTCGCCAAACTGTACCGAGGAATGGCCCCCTCGCGCATCTGATGGGCTGTCGGATTTTGCGCGCGCCTTCCGATGATGAATAGGATTTTGCAGGTCAGCAGCCTATCGGATTGTCAATCCGATAGGCTCGCGGGGTACAATTACGTATGATGAGTGCTATCATTTTCACGCACGCTCATGCACACGGGAGAGGGACGCGGACGTACTGCCGCGCCCGTGGCGACAACCACCGGGGAGAGACTGTATGCCGCACCGCACGAAACGCGAAGACGATCGCCGCGTCGCAGACGCTTGCGAAACAGCGAAGCCATCGCAGCAAGAAGCCAACCAGACGTTGCGGCAATCGGAAGGCGACTTTAATGCCGCAGAAGCGGCGAAAGACGCCCTCACCCTTGACTACCTTGTTACCATCATCGGGTTCGGCCTCTGCCGCGCGTGGATCATTTTCTGCCTGGGAGCACCTTTGGTTGCGGGTGCAACCGCTTCGCTGCACTGGATGTATCTGGTGTTCGGAGCCTTGAGCGCGCTCATCGTTTCGTTCGCGGTGAACCGCCAGGGAAAGCACGGAAACGCCGTTCGCGTCGGAATGTTTCGAATAACCCCGTTTGCACTACTGGCAAGCGGCCTGTTGATTCCTCTTGCCATCTGGGTCGACAACGAAGCGCTCATCGCTTTGGGTTTCGTGGCGGGCGGACTTGGAGCAGGCCCCCTGCAAGTGCTCTGGGGCGATCGCTTCGCCGGACATCCCACGCGATTCGCCGCGCTGGCGTCGCCGGCTGCAGCGATCGTGACGGCACTGGTAACGGCCATGTCCACCGACAACACCAGCTTCGTCGGATTCGCCGTGATTCCGCTGCTTTCGTTTGGCCTTCTGATGTTCGAAGCGAACCGAACAGGCTGCCCTTGGCGAACCCTTGTTAAAAGCGCCGGAAAACCTTATGGGGAATCCACCCCCGACGCCCCCGTCGAACCGTGCGAAACCGCGGGCGGCAACAGCGAACGGCATCAGATGGGCCTGGGCGTTGGCAAGCTCATGTTCTCCATCATGACGTTCTCGTTTCTCTGCCGTCTGTTCGACGCCGCGCCCCGGCAAGACGATCCGTTCGCATTCATAGGCGGAAGCGCCATATTCGCGATCATCGTGGTTGGCGTGGTGTTTTTGGGAATCGTGGCCAAGCTCAAGGACAAGTTCGACCCCTCGCTCACCTATCGACTGTCTCTGCCTATCATGGTGGCGGGCTTCGTAGCCATCGCGCTGTTCGTCGACACGCACGCCGCCGCATCCATCCTGCTCATCAACATAGGATACGAGTTTTTCGACATCCTTGCCTGGATTCTGTTCGCCGACGTATCGCGCCGCAAGAACGAGAACGCACTGCATATTTTCGGCTTGGGCGTAGCGTTCATGTTCGTTGGCATGGCGCTGGGGAACCTGGCGGGAGGCGTTCTCAATCCGCTTGTTGCCGACGGCAGCGTTCAGATCACCGCGGTGGCCATGCTGGCAACGTTATGCCTGGTGATTGTGGCATTCATGGTACTGCCCGAAGGCGTGATCACGCAGCTTTCCGGCACGAAGCGCTCGGGGCGCAAGGATAGGGAACCCGAAAACCCGCGTCCGGACAACGCCGAGAAACCCGCCGAAGCAGAGGTTTCCGGCCGCCTGGAATCGCGCTGCGCCGCCGTAGCGCAGGACTTCGGCCTGACGCCCCGCGAAAGCGAGGTCATCGTGCTGCTGGCCTACGGCCGCACGCTCTCCATCATCGCGCGCGACCTGCAGATTGCGAAGGGGACGGCACGCACCCACATCGAGAACATCTACCGCAAACTCGACGTGCACAAGCAGCAAGAGCTCATCGACCTGGTAGAAGGATACGAGATCAGCTGATGAGACGAAGGGACGGGGTCAATGACTCATTTTCTGGCCTGCGGCCGAAAATGAGTCATTGACCCCGTCCCTTCGTCTCATCCACCCCGCCGTTTCGCTTGCCCCGACAATGCCCAAGCGAATTTACGCCTGGCCCTCCACGGGAAGGCCGTCAGCCTCGGCAACATCTTGGCTTTGAGCGGCGGCTTCGCTTTCCGCACGTCGACGTTCCAGTTCTTCGAGCACTTCTCGAGCCGATTTCGGGCGAGGCGTTTCGTGAGAGATGGCCTCTGCCAACGCATCGTCGTCGGCACCTTCGATGACGATGCTCTTGATGATGTCGCCGATGGTCAGCTGCTCGATCACGTCGATGCCTTCCACGGCTTGGCCGAACACCGTGAACTTGTCATCGAACTCCGGCTGCTCGGACAGCGAGAAATAGAACTGGCAGCTGCCGGAATGAGGATCCGACTTATGCGCCAGACACATGCTTCCCAGCACATGCTTGTTGTTCGGATTCGTCTCCCACTCATCAACGATAGTGTAACGCGCATCTCCGGTGCCAGGATGAATGCCGCGAATCAAACCGCGGGCGGCCGAATCCACCTGCGCCGGTCCCAAAGTACGCGTAGTCGGACATCCGCCCAGCACCACAGAACCGGGCTTATGCGCATGAAACTTCAAATTGCTGTAAAACCCGCGCGCGGCAAGCTCGATGAAGTTGCCGACCGTAACGGGCGCATCCTTGCCGGCCAGCTGCACGCGGATCGTGCCGCGAGACGTCTCTATGACGGCCGCTTCGTTGCCATTGGGAAGGTAATGCGGGGTGTATTCGGGCAAAACGATTCGTCCCATGTTGATTCCTCCTTCAAACAGATCCCCTGTATGCCGCCCCGCATCGCACGCGGCGGCACGTTTCGTTCGATCGCGCTTCATGATACCGATACGCCCTCCACGCACATCCGATGGAGCATCGTATTTTTACGAGATACCAGTTCAACAAGCAAATATCAGAGCTCGCATGCAGGCATGCAGCCAAAACCGGGCCAAGGTCCGTCCGGGCGGGCTGCTCCCCGTCCCGAGCACCAAGACATGGATTCGAGCCGTTGTCGAGCCTGCGCAAGACCGCGACGCCGGAACTCGGGAGTACCATAAGACAAACGAAAAAGACGAAGGGGGAGGCTATGCCAGCAACCGTCCATGCCATGTACTTCAGCCCGACGCGCACGACAAGAACCATTACGGAAACCGTGGCGGAAAAGATCGCGAACCAGCACGAATGCAAGCTTTCCTTCACAGATTTCACGCTCCCAAGCGCTCGACCCGTAAACGCGAGCTTCGGTGCGGACGACGTGCTCGTGTTTGGGTTCCCTGTTTACGCAGGGCGCGTGCCGACGCTCGTGGCCGGCCAAATAGCCCGCCTGCAAGGCAACGGAGCGCATGCCGTCATCATAGCCTTGTACGGCAATCGCCATTACGACGACGCCGTGCTGGAAGCCGCCGACCTGCTTGCTGGCCAAACGTTCTGCGTATCGGCTGCCGGAGCGTTTATCGGAGAGCACGCCATGACGGCCAACGTGGCCGCCGGACGGCCCGATGCTTCCGACTTGACGGTTGCCCGGCAATTCGGGGCGGACGCGGCAGCGCGGCTAGCCTCCGGTGAAAAGAAAACGCCGGGCATCAAGGGATCCCGCCCATACAAGGAGCATCCCGCTGCTGCGGACATTCGACCGCTCACGACCGACTCCTGCACCGCATGCGGCATCTGCGTCCGCCGCTGCGCCATGGGCGTGATCGACCGGGAAGATCCGACACAGGTCAACTTCGGATGCATTCGCTGCAATGCTTGCGTAAAGGCGTGCCCCGAAGGAGCGAAACACTTCGACAGCGAACTGCCCAACCGGATAGTCGCCATGCTGGAAAGCCAGTTCACCGAACGAAAAGAGCCGGAACTGTTCTTGTAGCTCGAGGACGACCCGGTCCTCCGACCAAGCACGCATAAGGATGGCCGCCGATTGCCAGGTCCTTCGCATCGAGCACCTGGCAATCGGTGCTCGTGCGCAGACCGCCGCACATGGCGAGCAGGCTAGCAACAATCTTTCCAGCGTAGAACGGCGGATCCATGACCTCGCCCACAACCTCGGGGCGTTTGCCGAAGTCCAGATCCTTGCCCAGATCGCAGATGCCGCCTGTCGCCGCGCGAGATCGAGGCGTTCTTTCTGCTGGAACAAGAAGGCAATCGGGAGAAGTAAGGTCAAGCCGTCACAAGCTTTAGCAGATCACCAGGCACAACGGTCGCCACGGGCGCATGGCGAAGCAGGATCTCGTCGCTGGTGACGAGAAAATCCGCCTTCGAGCGCTCTACCGCCGCAAGCAGCAAGTTATCTTCGAAATCGCCATGGAACGAGCGATATTTCGTCGCGATCCATATATCCGATTGATCGACGGGAACAACGGTCGCGATCTCCTCCATAGCGCGAATGCAACCCCATGCGTACTCGTTGATGGCAGCAGCAGAAGCCGGAGTGATCTCCTTGCCCGCGGCGCGCATCCTGCGCTTCTCCCGCTCTTCGAGAAGATAGTAGACGTCCTTGATCGAGATCGCAGCATACAGCAGATCCACCTCGCGGTCCACCGCCCAGCTGACGAGCGCTTGGGCGTTTTCCCGTCCAGGACGGTCGCTGGCGAACAGGTCGATCCACACGTTCGAGTCGAGAAGGAGTCTCGAGGGCGCGGCGATCATGCAAGCCCTCGCTGTTCCCAACGGCCGAACAGCGCTTCCCCGCGCAACTCTCGATCGGGAGGGTCGCACTGATCGCAGGGCGGCAGCGGGCCGAGAGCCGCCGCAAGACGATCATGCAGGCCCAAACCACATTCAAGCGCGCGGCGCTTCGCTTCGATGCGCTCGTCGCACTCAAGACCACGCTCGGCTTCCGCCTGCCGCAGCAAACCCTTGATGGCATGCGGATCGTTGGCATGTTCGGCGGCGAACGCCCAGATGACGCGCACCGCCTGCGAAGGCGTGTAGCCCGCTTCCGCCAACGCGGCATCCCCGCGTTCTTTGATCTGCGCCTCGATCCGTAGATTCATCTGCGTGCCCGCCATAGCCGCCTCCCATAAGCTGAATAGGTGCTGCTAGCAGTATAGCACGCAAGAGCCCTCCGGGAGCTACCGTGACCGCTTTTCCAGCCATACCTCGGCACTCGTCAGACTCGCCGTTTATCCCACGTCGACGGACTCCAGAAGCTGCAGCAGCTCTTCGCGATTGGACGTATTCGTTTTCGCGTAGATGTGATTGAGATGGGTCTTGACCGTGTTCTTCGAGATGAACAGACGCTTTTCTATATACGCACCGGTATGGCCGGTCGCCCAGATGGCAAGAACCTCCTGCTCGCGCGGAGACAGCTTGCAACGCGCGGCAACCCGGCCAACCCGCCGCTCCAAAACGCTGGCGGCATCTTCGGCAACCGCAACGCCCTTAAACGACGCGGGGGATCCCATGATGATCAACAACGCGGCCATAAGCGACAGCAACACGGCAATGGAAACGGACTCCGGCGTAGGGAGCGCATCCGCCGCGACCTGGCCCAAGCAGCTTCCCGCCCATTGCACGAAGCGCATGAGCGCCAAGCACAACAACGCTGCCAGCCCGTCTTTGAAAAAGGAATCGATGAGCAGGAACCACACCAAGTACTTGACAAGCTCCGCCCCCACGAGCGCCACGCAAAACGTGGTGCCGCCGCCGAACGGGTCAAGCGATGCAGGCAGCAGCGAAGCCAATGCCATCAGGGGAAACGCTAAATAGAACGCCAACATGGCATTCTTCCGATAGAAGAAGTACGCAAGCACGATCGCCGCGAACGAAGCCAATGCAGGAGCGCCCGCCAAAGCGCCATGAAACACGGCAGCGGCCTCGAAGCCTCCCACGATGCCGTTCACCCTCGTGGCGCCATAGCTGAAAAACGCCAAGGAAATAGCGGCCATCAGCTTCCAAGGAACCGAAGACGCCCGCGCCCGAAAGCCTCGAACGTCCTGGCCGCCAAAGGAAGCGTCCGCTTCGGCGGGGCTTCCCGAAGATCCGGCGCGATCGGTCGCCGCCAACAAAGCGAATGCGCCAAACGGCAACAACGCAGAAACAACCAGCGCAGGCCACTCGGGCAGCAAAGAAACGAACGCGAACAGCAAGAAGCCGAAAAGGTACGCCGTCCCGGCGCACACGGCCGTCCGATGCACCCCCTGCATGCTCAGGCGCTCCTCCCAACCCAAGCGCAACGTGCTTCCGATGCCGCTCAGCGCGAACGCAGCCAGCATCCAGCCCATCGGAACCTTGCCGAAGCCCGCAAAAGCCGCAAGCACGATAGCCAAGCTGGAAACCGCCGCGAGCAGCGCAAGAAGCGCGCGCCGACGGCGCAAAGGGGCAATCCTGCGCGCCAACAGGGCCAGCAAAAGGGCAGCCACGGCCGTCAGAAGACCTTGCAAGACCTGAGCCTCGCCAACGGGGACCTCGCGACGCAAATCGCCAAACAGAATCGAGCCGTTCCAGAAAACGAAACTCCACGCTATATAGCATGAAAGCCCTAGGCTATCGAGCATGATGCCCCGATCGAATTTGGGGAAGATCGAGAAATCCTCTGCCGAAGATGTCCATGGAGTTGGGTTCTTTGTTTTGAACGCGTCGCTGCTCATGGGGGAATCATAGAGGAACCGGCCCTTCCGCACAAGAAGACGCCCGCCCGGCGCAATCGGCCGGGCGGGCAAAGAGGAACCCCTAAGAGATCACTCGCTATGCAAGGGCCGCCGCATTAGCACCGGCTATGCGCCCGAATACGAAAATGTCCGTGATCGAGCACGACCCCAAACGGTTCGTGCCCATCTTGTGACCTGCCTGCTCGCCTGCGGCGAACAGACCCGGGATGGGATTGCCCGCACCGTCCAAAACGCGCGCGTCGGTGTCGATATGCAAACCGCCCATCGTGTAGTGCACGGAAGGCTTGTATGCCAGAAGATAGTAAGGGCCGCCTTCAATAGGATGCATCGCGGCACGGTAGTTAAAGTCGGGATCCTTCCCGTCCTTGCAGTACCCGTTCCACTTCTCAACCGTTTTCGCCAGCTCGGCCGCATCGACGCCAAGAGGTTCGCAAACCGCCTCGATGGTATCGCCCTTCACTAGCTGGTTGCGCGCCATCAGCCCATCGAACTCCGCGGCGTTCACCGTTGCGATGTCGGTAGCATCCAAGCCGGCCTGATTGAACAGCATGTAGCCAATGCCGTCGGTTTGCTTCTTGATGGCGTTGGAGATGACGTCGCGGCGCTCCATCTCCTCCACGAACCGATCGCCTTCTTTATTGATGCAGATAGCGCGGTTCTCCAGACGCATGTTTCCCACGTAGAGCAGCGCGCCCGTTTGCGCATCGCAGGTGGGATACGTCTGGATGTACTGCATGTCGATCAGGTTCGCGCCGATCTTCTCGGCCATCACGTGGCAGTCGCCCGTTGCGCCCACTGAGTCGGTCGACAGGATCTTCTCGTCCATCTCCGGGTTGTACTTCATACGCATTTCAACGTTCGAACCGAAGCCGCCGGCCGACAAAACGACCGCCTTGCAAGCGAACTGATGCGCGTCGCCCGTCAGGAGGTTCGTTGCCTTCACGCCCACGACTGCTCCCGATGCATCGGTGACCAGCTCTTCTGCCTTCGTGTTGCGGCAGATCACAAGGTTCTTCAAATCCTCGGCGCGCTTTTCAAGCTTGCAAATGATGCCGCTGCCCTCGTTGCCCTCGGGGATCAGCGAGCGCGCAACCGAGTGTCCGCCGAAAAAGCGCTCGTAAGGCTGCCACGCCACGCCGCCTTCGAAGATCAGCCAATCCAAAGCTTCGGTGGCGCCATTGCAGATAACGTTCACCAAGGCGGGATCGCCCACATGGTCGCCGCCCACGATCATGTCCTCGGCCATTTTCTCCACGCTGTCGGCAATGCCCGCCTTCGCCTGGAACCAATTGTTCGGAACGGCCATGGCACCGCCCGAAAGAATGGTGTCGCCGCCCGTGATGCCCAGCTTCTCCAGCAAGACGACCTTCTTGCCGGCGCCGGCGGCCGTAAGGGCCGCAGCGTAGCCTGCGCCGCCCGCGCCGACCACCACCACATCGACGGATTCTTCCAAACCGGAGGGCTCGTCGGGCACCGCCCGATCGCGCTTCTTCCATTCGCTCGACTTCATGCCGGACGCATCGATAGCATCGGAGACGGCGGACATGAACGCCATGCTGGTGACCGTAGCGCCCGTCACCATGTCCACGTTAAGCGTTTGATTATCGATGACAAGATCGGTCAAAACATCCATCGCAGCGGTTCCCACGCCGTACGATTCGCGTGATTTCACCAGATTGATGCGGGCGATGGAATCGCCTTCGGTGATGACCTCCACGGAAAGCTCGCCGCCCTTGCCATTGGCCGTGCCGGTCCATGCGCGCGCCCCTTCGCCCGAAGCGCCCTTCTGCCCCGAACCGCTTTTTCCCGTCGGCGCGCACCCTGCAAGCGCGAGCGTTCCGCCCAGCGCGGCAACGGCGCCTCCGGCAATGAAGTTCCTGCGTGACAGGTTCGACATGATTCCCTCCTATATTCGCATATCGTTCAGTCGAACTCCCGATTCGACCGCAACGATGCTAGCCGCCTCAAAGAGAACGGCGCATCACCGTAGAGGTTTGAACAGTCCCAAAACCCCCGCTTTAGCCTCTCAAACCTCAGGGGTGATGCCGCTGAACTGGGGAGATAACGATATTGAAAACGAGCCTTCACGTGCGTCGCCCACAGAGCCATCCTTGAACTAGGATAAAATGAGCAGCAACCGAGGACTCCTGGAGGGCGAAGCAAGCGTGTGCGCCTTGCTGTGCGCCGGTCGTGCGTCGAGCGGGCTTCCTGAGCCCCCGATGCGCACCGGTTTTGTTCGCCGCGGCACCGGTTCCGCTCATCCCGTCAAAACGAGCGAGTTTTGCTGGTCCTCGAACCAGGATAAAGAGTTCTTGCACCGCTGTAACCTGGGGAGATACAAAACGCGTTTGAGAGGCTGCTCTCTCAGGGGTGGAAAATCGCCTCAAAACTCGTCCGTTTTGACAAGCGGCGCAAGACCTGCGAACTCAGGCGCAGTAGCGCCTCCGCCCTTACCCCGCAGCGCGCAAAGCCACTCGCACCCTGCAAGCGCGAGCGTCCCACCCAACGCGGCAACGGCACCTCCGGTAATGAAGCTTCTGCGCGACAGATTCGACATGATTCCTTGATGTTCGTGTATCGTTGCAAAGAAAACGGCGTGTTGCCGCGGAGGCTTGAACGGTTCCAAGACCTTCGTTTCAACCCCTCAAACCTCAGGGGCGACGCCGCCGGATCCCTGTACCGCACTCCCCCGTTTTCGGGTATCTTCTACGTTTTACCTGGACAAGAGCCGATATACCCGGTTCCGCGCGATGACGCGGCAGACAGCGGCGCGTAGCATGCGACTCGTCGAAATCGTACGAACGAGGAGGGAACCAATGGGAGAGAACACCATCAGCCGCCGCAACTTTCTGGCGGGACTGGGCGCAACCGGCGCGCTCGCTGCAGCCGGAGCGCTCGCAGGCTGCGCGCCGCAGGCGCCGAACGGGGCAGCATCCAGCAAGGACGGCGGCGCTCAGGCCAGCTGGCGCGACAAACCGAACATGCCTACCGACATCGTCGAGACGCTAGAAGCCGACCTTGTGGTTATCGGCGCCGGCAACGGCGGATTGGTGGCAGCCACCACGGCAGCGCAAAACGGCGCGAAGGTCATCGTGCTCGAAAAAGGCGGCGCAGTCCAAGCGGCCCGCGAGGCCATCGGCGCGCTCAACTCCGCACTCGAGCCCGATCATCGCGAAGACGTCCCCACGTTGCTGAACCATGCGAACCAAACGCAGTCCGGCGATGCCAACATGCTCATGTACAAAACCTGGGCGGAACAGTCCGGCGAGATGATCGAATGGATGAAGGAAACGCTCGAGCCTAAGGGCATGCTCTTCCCGTTCGAATGGCACTGCCCCGACGACCCGCACGCCTACTATCCCGCCATGTGCTACAACCCGTGCCTGGGCGAATACAACCCCGACGGCCCCAATTACGGAGCCTATGCGCACCTCGAGGTAATGAGCGAGGTCCTGAACGAGTTGGGCGGTCAAATCATGTTCCTCACCCCAGCGAACATGCTGGTCCAGGACGAATCCGGCAAGGTGACAGGCGTTATAGCCGAATCCAAGGACAAGGGCACCATCCAAATCAACGCCAGCAAGGGCATCGTCATGTGCACTGGCGGCTACGGCGCGAACGACGAGATGCTGCAGGATCTGTGCCCCGGCAACTCCAACTGGTGCGTCCTGCGCGACAGCATCAACGAGGAAGGCGACGGCATCCGCATGGCGCTGTGGGCGGGCGCAGAACTCGAGGCCGGCGGCGGCTGCATGATCTGGAACCGCGGCATCATGTTCGACGATACCGAATTCGACGGCTCCTACTCGGGCGGCGACATCTTCTTGCCCGGCAGCCAGCCGTTCCTGCACGTGAACGCCAACGGAGAGCGCTTCATGAACGAGGATCAGTGCTATCCCATGAGCTACGCCGGCGGAGCGAACCAGCCGGGACACTTCTCTTGGATCGTCTGGGACGGCAGCTATTGGGAAGACATCCAGAAATTCGACACGTGCGGATGCTCTCGTCTGGCCCCGGCTCCTTCGGGAACCGCGTTCAATGCCGACGTATACGACTGCGAGGCCATCACGAAAGAGCACTTGGACTCGTTCTGGCTGGAGCCGCGCATCGAGTCCGGCGCGCTCAAGAAGTGCGACACGCTCGACGAATTGGCCAAAGCCATGAAGTTCGACGCCGACCAGACCGCAGCCTTCAAAGCAACTATCGAGCGCTACAACAAGCTGGCTGAAGCGGGCGAAGACACCGACTTCGGCAAGCCGGCCTACCGTCTAAGCGCCGTTGACCAGCCGCCGTTCTACGCTGCGCGCATCGCCGGCGAGCTGTTGGTCACCATCCATGGCGTGATCACGAACACCGACTCGCAGCCGCTGCGCAAGGACGGAAGCGTGATCGAGGGTCTGTACGTATGCGGCAACGACCAGGGCGGCTTCTACCCCCACAACTACCCCAGCAACTTCACGGGCATCAACGCGGGCCGCACCGCCACGTTCGCCCGCATCGCCGCCAAGCACGCCTTGGGCGTTGCGTAAGCGCACGGCATCGGAGCAACCCTCCCTCCCAAGCAGGAAGGCCCCGTCCGGGGCCTTCCTGGCTTTCAGAGCTTGGCGAGCGTCTTGCTGCACAACTCTTCGACCGGCTTGGCAAGGCGCCTCCTCAGTTCGCCTGCACCATCGCAATCCCCCAAATCGACGAACATGGCGGACACTCGGCTTGCCGATCTCGTTTTCTCCCCAGCCTCATCGGCGCAGAATCGCACGGCGCCAGGACACTCGAATCCTACGTGCCCGAGCAAAGCAAACAGGCTGTTGTTCGACACCCGACACGCCAAACTCTTTGCCCATATATGTACAAAATAATGCACTTACAAGGATGTGAAGAATGTTGCACTTAAAATGCTACCGGGTCGCTAATGCACCAAGTCGATGAGTTCCTGACGAGAATGAACGTCGAGCTTGGCATAGACGTGCTTGGCATGGGTTGCGGCAGTCTCGCGCGAGATCACCAGGGCGTCGCGCACGTAAGGGATAGAGCGTCCGCGCGCCAGCAGATCGAACACTTCGGTCTCACGCGGGGTAAGGCCACTGCGTTCCGCAAGCTCAAGAATACGGGTGCTCAGCTCATCAGTGCCAGCCGTAGCCGCATCCACGTCCGCAGCGGCGTCCGTGCATCCCGCATGCGCAGACGCCACCGAACCGGAAGAAGCCTCAAGCGACGCGAACTCCTCCTTGCGCGCGTCGAAAGCAAACGCACGCCCGTCGCTCAGCACGAACATGGTGGAACTCACCAATAGCGCGATAGACACAGCTGCCACCTGGTCAATCGAAAACGCGTTCGCCGCCACACCGGATTCAACCAGCACAAGCGCGACCACGCCCAGCAGATCGCCAAGATGCACGAAAATCCACCCTAAGCCATACGATTGCACCGGTGTAGCTGCACCTTGCACGGCATAGCGCGCGAAATACATCTGCGTGATCAAGCAGAACGCGAACCGTGCGGCAATGGCCACTACGTAAGCAACGTACGCACCCGTCTCCTCTCCCAACACGATGAACGCAGCGAAGCCCACGACAAGAGCCGGGCACATCCATCGGTACAGAAACGACAGGGAAACGCGACGCGGCCCCGCCGTAGCCGATAAGCCAACCATCAGCATGAACACGATGCTCACGACAATCGCCATCTGGGAAGCCGTTGCATCCTGCCCCGCAGCTCCCGTCCAAAACGAACCTCCGACGCACACGAACAAGCATGCCGCAAGAATGCCAAACCCAGCCCGACCCATCGATTTCAACACGCGCGGCAGCCCTTTTCGCGCGCTATCGTGCGCCTCGACAAACGCGCGCCGTTCGGTAGCGCTTCGGTACTCGGCCGGCGCATCGCATTCCTGCGCATCGCGCCAAGAAAGCAAGAGGCATAGGCCCGAAAGAAGAGGGAGCGTCGTCACCACCGCAAGCGCTATCCAGCCCTGCATCGCAGAAACCGCAAGCACGAGCACAGCGGCCATCACCGCCGACGTCGGCGCAAGAAACTCTACTTCCTCCTGCGTCACCTTCGCGTAGTACTCGCCCCACATCACCCACATGAAACCACTGCCGAAGCCCGTGAGCACCGCACCCGTCACGAACAGCATCGTCGTTGCAGCGAAGCTGGGCAACTCGCAGAACAAAAGCGGCGTAGAGATTGCCGTAGCCAACGGCGCAACCCAGAACAACGACGCATGCTGCGTGGGCGACCCCAGCCGCTTTTCCAACACCACGATAAGCGCCAGCATGGCAACCGACATGGACACAGGCAGCCCCGTAAAGAACAGATCCCAACCCGCGCCTACCGTCAGCATCGAAGCCTTCGCACCGGTATAGCCGCTCACCGCATTGGTGTAGAACACGCAAAACACCCAAGCGAGCAAAAACGCCCAGCCCAAACGCCGAAGCGGCGAGAACCGCTCGACCGCCTCCACGAGCGACCGCTCGCGCCGTCCTTGCACGCTCTCAACCATGCGTCCCGTCCCCTTTCACCGTCGCTCACGCCCTGACTTTGTACCACAGCGGGCAGCACTTGGCAAAAGAGTTCGCACCGAAAGGGCAGCTGTCACAATGGGCGAACAGTCGACCGCACAAGATGGGGGCGCCCGACAAGAAGAAGAGCCTTCGCACCGCCGGCGATCCCCGCGCTATGCTGCCTCCCGACGACCCGCTCGGCGATCCGCGCGACGCGGAGCCGGAACTGTTGGAATTTGACGCTCGCCCCGCAGAGCCCTTCCAGAAAGCTGGGCGCAAATCGGCACCCATGACAATTTTCACCAGCATTTTTCGCCATGCGAAGGCTCGTGAAATTCCGTCATCTGGGGTTTTAGATGCTGTTGGTACCGAAAAACTCGTTCCAAACGCTCGAAAATTGTCATGGGTGCCGATTTGCGCCCAGCCTTCCCCGGTGCCGTTCGGGGCGACGGCCCGCAACGCCACCAGCCTGCGAGCAAACGCCTATCCTGCAGCGCGCATGACCAGGCGCTTGACGTCCTCGCGATACTCCGGCCGCACCAGATAGTACGCATACGCCTCAAGCACCGTAGCGAACGGCACGCCACGCCCGACGATCTTGAAGTGCTCGATGCGGTACGCATCATGCAGCGCACGCGCTTCGTCGTCGGTAAACATGACCGGATGACCAGGCTTGTGGTCGAAAAAGTCGGCGCGCTGCGCGATGCACTCGAACGGCCGCATGGCGCCCGACATCTGGTCCTGGCTGTTGTGGAGATAGTGCTCCTGGCGATGCGGGCAATTGCGCTGGCAAAACTCGTTGACCATCACCTCCACCCGGGCGGCATCCTCGATGGCCGCAAGGAAAGCCGGGTCTTTGTGGCGATTGTAGTTGAGCACCACGTAGTCGTAGCGATCAAGCATGCGGTTCACCGCGTCCGCATCCTCGATCGCGCGCGTGGTGGACAGCACCAGCTTCATTCCGAAGTTCGCGCGAATGTAATCGCCCACAGCATCCGCATACACGATAGCCTCAGCTCCGTGCCGCGCGCCGGCTTCCAGAATTTCGTTGAAGTACGCGTCGCTCAGATGCTCGCTTTTGGCAAGCATGTTCGTGAACGTGATCCGCGGCTTCACCCCGTGCTCGCTCAACAACGAGAACGCCTCGTCCATCTGCGCCTTCGACGCACGTTCGCGCACGTAAGCGCGACCGCCGTTCATGATGCAATCGGGAAAGCATCCGTACACGCTGTCGATGGCAACGCCGTCCTGGAACCAATCGGGGCGCTGTTCAAGCAGCCTGATGAAGAACAGGTTGAGCCCCAATCCCACCGTGAAATCCGGCAGCGTGTACTTGATCATACCCATCCTCAATCTCTTCCAGAAAACGTGTCGAATCATCTGCCCCGCAACGATAACCCGGCTCCCACAAACAGACGCCAGAACCAGGTTGACCCAGCAAGCCAGCGAGGGGGGGGGTTCCATCGGCTATCGGACCAACAAACCAGGTTGGCGTAGTAAGTCAGCGAGGGCCGTTGGGATGCCCGAGGTTGCGCCGTTTCGCGGCCGAGCGTGCTTTTGCACGCGAGGGTAAGCGAAAAAGGGGCAAGATTGGGTATCCCAACGTCCCGCAGCGTCGAGCAGTTCCGACGGCCGCCAGGCCGCCGGAACTGCTTAGAACATGCACATTTCCAAATCCTCGCCGATCATGGAATGCACCTTATCGTACATCGACGCGGGTCGGTTCGGCGTCCACGAAGGACGCTCCATCGCGTAGCACACGGCCTCTTTGCCCATGAACTGCCTGATGGGAACAAGGCCGCTCACTTTGATGGCCTGCTCGGGACAGATGCGCTCGCACAGGCGACACTGCATGCAGGCGCTCGGACGATGGATGACGCCGAACGCGTCGCTCTCGTCCATCTTCACGATGGCCCCGGTCGGGCAGAACACGGCGCACATGCGGCATGCGCTGCATTTCTCCGCATCGATCGAAACCGCACCGATCACGCGCGTCTCCACCTGGTCGGCCACAGGTTCTCCGATGTGCTTCAGATAGTTGTACAGACGCAAGCGCCTTGTGGGAACGAAATGCGACAGCGTGCCGTCCTTGTTCACCTTTCGATAGGCAACAGGCACCGGCTTCGCATCCTCCCCTAAAACCGCAGCAACCTCCTGCTGCACAGCCGCACCCGCCGCTCGCGCCGACCCGTCCTTCGCCGTGCGCAGAAAGTCGCGCCGCGACACGCCTCCCGCATCGCGCGAAACGCCCCCCTGGACGCAGCGCACGCGCTCCGGCACCTGGTCAACCAGGTCAACAGGCATGTTTGACCCGAACGCCTCCAGCATGCTGCACGCACTATCAACCACCTGGCGAACCAGCGCGCCGCCAGGCGCATGCGCGCACGACGCGCAATCCCCGCACACAAGCGTAGCGTCAAACGCCTTGTAGGCAGCTATTCCCACCAGCGCCGACTCGTCCACGCGGCCCAGGCACGGCAACGCCACCACGCACGCCGCGTCGTAAGCCGGCTCTTCGCAACCGTGCGCGCCGAACGGCTTGCGCGTCTTCTGCGCAGTCGCCGCAGCCTGAGCCTCGAAAGCGACCAGCGCGGCTTCGCACGCGATGACCGGATGTCCCTTCGTAGCCACGATCGATCCTTTGATCAAGGAGGTCAACTCGTCATCGGTGGGGTTGCGAATTTCGATGGCGCAGGTCGGGCACGCAGTGGCGCACGTCCCGCAGCCTATGCACCGATCGGGCTCCACCTTCAGCTGGTTGTCGCGATACGCTATCGCACCCGACGTGCAGGCCTCCACGCACCGCAAGCACGACGCGTTTCTATTGCGCACCGAGATGCACCGCTCTTCACGCACGGCCAGCGCATCGCTTTCGATAGCGCCCAACATCGCCAGCAAACCGTCGATCAAGGACATAGCGCTACCTCCCTTCCGCCTCGAACGAGGCCGCCTCGTCAGCAGGACCATCCGCCCGAACAGGCTCGGCTTCGCCAGTAATCATCGATATCTGCGCTGTCTTTTTCGGAAACAGGGGAAACGTGATGGCATGCTCGGGGCAAACGTCTGCGCACGCCCGACACTTGCTGCAATCGTTGAGCGTCGTCTCCCCCGCCGCAACGTCGTGCAAGTTGATGCCCTCAGGGCACGCCTTCTCGCACAGGTTGCACGCCTTCCCCTGCGACTCGCGCAGGCACGTCTCCGCGTTCACCTGGGGGCGAAACGTTCGGTTCAACCCGCTGAACAGGGAAAGCAAAGCTCCTAGAGGGCAGAAACGCTGACACCATTTCGGCAGCAACAGTATCTCGATAAGGATGATGGCGGGAAACGCGAGCACCGTCCACGTGACATCGCCGAACGCGAACAAGCGCATGACCAGCAACACCGTGGCAAACGTCAGGCCGATAGGACAGATCAGGCAGAACACGGGAAAACCGAAGATCAGCGTCGAGCCCAGCGCGGCCGCCAGAATGCCGTGACGGCTGTCTATCTTGACGCCCTTGCTCTTTCCGCACGGAGACGCGCAGGTTGCGCACCCGCCCAAAGCCTTGCGCTCGGACGCCGTCAAGGGAGCAGGCTCGAGAAACGCCTCCGCCTCCGCGGCATCCGACGCCTCCGCAGCCAGGTGAGCCGCGCCTTCGGCTGCGCGCTTGCCGGGAGCCTTCTTGTCCTTCTTTCGGCGCAAGCCCGACATGAAGTGGACCGGGCACACCCACGAGCAGAACACCTTTCCCAGAGCAATGCAGGCCACAAGCACGGCCACCACGCTCACAACGGCCATCGGGATGGCCGTCCGCTCCGCTATCATAGCCAAAAGCGCGCCCAGCGGGCACAAAAGCGTAATGGACTCGAACCCGATGCCGCACAGGTTGCCGATGCCGCCCGCCGTGAAATACCCCATGGCGACAACCGCAACAACGGCCAGCATGATCAGAAAGCGAAGCCGGTACGTGTTGAACTTCTTCATAGCCTTACGCCTCCACTTCATCGACCGGCCTGATGACGATGGCGCGATCGGTCGCGCCCACGCCAATGGAGCCCGCACTCAACGAAATGCACGCCAGCTCGCACGCGCCGCATCCGTTGCAGGCGTCCATGTCCACTACGGGAACGCCGTCGTAGCCCAGCTCGATCGCCTCGTACTGGCACACGTCCACGCATTCGTGGCACCCCATTCCGCGCTGCGCCAAGCACCAATCACGCACGAGCACCGCTTTGCCGATGATGGCTTTCGACGGATCAGGACTCGAAAGCGCATGGGTGGGGCACACGGCCACGCACTTCGGACCGCCCGGCTCGTTTTCGCAGAAATCGCACCAACCCGCCTTGAAATCCATGCGCGGCGTACGGGCGTTCAAGATGCCGTCTTCCAGATGAGCAGGGGCGATGGCATGCTTCGGGCATATTTCTCGGCACCGCTCGCAATGCAAGCAGCCTCGAACAAGCTGCTCTTCGTCCTGGCCTCCCGGAGGGCGCAGCAACGTCTTGCTGGGAAGGTACTTCACTCCGCCCAGGCCGATGACGGCGCATGCCCCCACCGCCCCCAAAGCGAACGTGCGGCGCGACACCGCAGGGCCGGCGCCGGATTCAACCTCTTCGTCATGAGCGGCCATTACGCAACCTCGCCCTCGACAGCAGCGACCGCTTCCTTCCTTTCGGCCAAAACAGCGTCAAGGAACTCCAGGTCGTTCTGCAAAAAGCCCAACGTCAGCTTGCCCAGCCCGCGATAGAAGTCGGTCTTGGGGAATTTTTCCATGTCCTTCGCCATCATGGGGTACCACGCCAACAAATGATCTTCCAGGAAGTTGCGCTGCGACAAAAGCAGCTTGAAGCACGCGTCCTCGTCATCGGCCTCGCATGCCGAAACGGCGCGCTCTATAAGAATCTGCTCGAATTCCAACTCCAGCGCAATGTGGTCCTCGCCCTCTTTCCAACTTTCCTGCTTGTCCAAGCCGGCGGCGTGGTACAGCACCAGCACCTCGTCGCGCGCGTCCTGCATCATGAGGCGCTTCGGGCTGGTGTACACCGACTCGAACGGATACGCAGCGGAGAACCCGTCGTTGCCCGACCCGATGAACGCATGCACGTAATCGACGGCCAGCTCGGTGAGAACCGGGCCGTCGGCACGGCTCAAGTACCCGCATATCAGACGATACCCCTCGTCTACCAGGTTGTTTCCGGTGTTTGCTGGGAAGCGCATCGCCAGCAGCGTGTCGTAGAGCTCCTGGTCGACCTCAACGCGAAACAAACGCGAGAGAAACTGGTACGTTGCCATGCGGCCGCGCAGAACGTCGACGAAACTGATTTCCTGATCCTGAGACATGATGCTCCCCCGTTCTAGTTTGCGAAGATATCGGATGCGAACACGCGCGCGCCCAAGTCGGTAACCACCCAGGCATCGCGCCAGACCAAAGCGCCAGCGGTTTCGAGCTTGCCCAAAAAGTACGTGCAGAAACGGCGCGGCTCCTCGCACAGCGGGTCCACGTCGACGACCGCGTTCAGCTCCTTGGTGCTGCCGCCGCCCTCAACCGAGCACATCTCAAGAATGGTGCGGTACAGCGGCAGGTACTGCGGCTCTTCGTTTAACATGTCCACGACCACGCGCTCTCCCACATGGTCGGCAACCGCCTGCAGCCCCGCCTCCGTCGCAACGAAGCGAGCCAAGGGAGCAGGCGTCACCACCAGGTAGTCCGCCTCCGGATCCTGCTCAACCGGCGGCTCATCGGCCGACGCTTCGTCCTCAAGCCGCTCCAGCGCGCCGTCGCGCTCCAGCAGCCGCACCACCTGCGCGGCGTCGTACACGCTCGCGCGCTGCGGATACTCGACGTCAAGAACCTCCACCACCTCGTCGAGCGTCTTCGGCTCGGCGCACAGCTCCACTGCACGCAGCAAGCGGAACTGCTGCCCCGGAATACCCGCCAGCAGCTTTTCAATGCGCTCCTGGGGCGTCAGGGGAATCACTTCAGGCATCACGCTTTTGTCGGCGTCGGGGATGGGAGGCATGTAGTCGGTTTCCTGACCCTCGCCCTCCTCCACCAACTCGAGATCAGCCAGGGGGTCGAAATCGTCGTCGATAACGAACACGTCCATATCGCTCATATCATGTTCCTTTCAATTGAACGGTGCAAAGAAGTTGTCCTGCTAAGATGTCAGGCCGGAAACGAACTCGGAGGGAACCAGCGTCGCGTAGCGCACGTCATCCTTCACGAACACGCGCCCGGTTTGCATGTTCAACGATGCGGTGTTCTCCAAGAGGTCGCGCTTGAACCATGTGCATACCGTCTGATCCTGAGCCGTAGCGGCAACGTCCTCGAACAGCGCGCGCTCGCGCTCCAGGGCAGCACGGCGATGGTCGATGGTGAATTTGTCGTCCACCGCGTCAAGCGCTGGAAGAAACCCGCCCACCAAGCCGGTCACGAACGTCGCGCGCGAGAAGCGCCCGTGGCAGCGCCGGTACGGCGCAACCACCACGCCGGTCCCGTCGCCCGATCGCACCGGGCCGCCGAACGCGCTCGCGGCAAGTCCGTCAATGTCAGCATGGTTGGGATCGTCGCCCAACAGCGCCTGCTGCGCAGGCGTAAGCAACATGCCAGCGCCTTCGAACAGCGTGATGGCCTGGTCGCGCGTCAAACCGGATCGACAAGCATCCTGCAGGGCGGCAAGCTCGTCCAACGGAGCGTCCAGCTTCCCGAACACCTCGGAAGCGCGCTCGGCATCGGGCACGCGACGTAAATCCGCAATAGCCTGCGGCACCGTCGTCTCATGGTTGCGCGCATACGCCATAAGCTCCAAAAACGCATCGGAGCGAAGCAGCCAATCGCCGAATCCCAGCCATGAGCGCAACGCCGGCAAGTCGTTCGGGTTTCTCAGCAAGCGCAGGAAAGAGGCGAGCTTCATGTGAGAAAACTCGCCTGGCGTGCGAGGATCCCCTTTGATCTTCGCAGGTCCTGCGTCCACGCAGACGGCCACGCCGCGCCGTTCGAGCGCCGATGCAATCTGGGACGCCCATGTTTTGTTGGGAACGGCCACCAGCACGTCGTCCGGGTCCATGCCCTCCTCCAAGCGCTGCGCAACGGCATCGGCCACGAACGCGAATTCGTCCACCGGGCTGTCCAGCACCGCGCACGTGCGCACCGGCTGGGCGGCTTCGCCCACGCGCACGCATGCAGCATCGCGACGCTCGGCAAACGTTCTAAACCCCTCCCCGCACGGATACGCTTCCTCGGCGTTGCATACGGGGGCAGTCGTTCCTGCAACCACCATCCCGTCGGTGGCGAGGTGCTCGATAAGCCGTTGCGACGCTTTGCTCAGCGTGCCGTAGTCGTCCACGAGCACCGTCAAAGGCTCGCGCTCGACGCCCGCATCTACCATGCCGCGATACGCCAAGGCCGACACCTCGAACGGAAGCATGGCGCGACGCACTTCCATGTTCTCCGACAGCATGGCGAACAAATGCTGCTCTTCGTAGTTGATCAGCCAATCGTTCTGCTCGTTGGCATACTCGCTCAAGCCTTTGTAGAAGAATTTGAGCATTTCGCGCAGGCGACGCGGCTTGAGGCCGCTCACCTTCATGTCCTCCATGAGCACGTCGAGCTCGTTGGCGTCCAGGATTCGCGGATCGCGATTCGTCGCCGCGCGCACTTCGTCCAGCGCCGCCACGCTAAGCGCAACGCGTTCCATCGTGGAAACGGCGGCAGCGTCCAAAGCCGGATACGCGGGCAAGCGGTCAAGGTAGCGGCGCTCGGCCACGGTGTCTGCGCACACGACGAGCACGCGCGCGCCGGCAGCAGCCCGCTGGTTCGCCTTCGCAAGAAACGCATCGGTGAGATCGACGGATGAAGGACGCTCGATGCGCGCACAGGCGCCGTCGTCCAAATCCAAAAGAAATCGCATCACGTCTTCGACTGATGCAACAGTATCAGCACTCATTGTCAGGCCTCCATCTTCTTGCAGTTCCAAAGATGAAGCCCTCTGCCTTGAAGCCCCCCAGCTTCGTATCAAGTGCTCAGCTACCGTCCCAGTATGCCCAACCGCTTCGGTCGGGTCTACGATCATTCCGAAATGGAATGGATGAGATCAAGGGCGTCCTGCTTGCCCTCCGCGCCCAGCTTCCGGTACGCGCCGCCCAGAACCTCGGCCACGTCATCGCGCCCGACACCCAGTTCTTCCTGAATGCCGTCGAACCCGCGTTCCTCCAGGTAAAGAACGAGCGCCCCTGCTTCCCGATCGGTCAAACCGAACTTCTCGGCCGCTCGACGGCACTTGCAACGCAGCTCGGTGTTGCGTCGAACGTCCCAGGCCACGCCCATATCGGAAACGACCCCCGAAGGCACGGCCTGCAAAAGCGCTCGGGTTTGCGCAAGCACGCGTTCTAGCTTCACGGCCTGGGCATACAGAACCCTTCCTGCCTCGGTCAACCGCACGCCGCTGCGTTCGCGCACGAACAAATCAACCCCGTACTCGCGTTCGAGCACGGCAATGTGCTTGCTCAACGTCGACTGGGTAAGATGCAGCTCGCCCGCAGCAGCCGTGAAACTGCCCAGCCGCGCAACGCATACGTATTCGTGAAGGTAAGTCGTTTCCATCGCGCGCTAAACCGCCCCGTCCTCGAGCGAGCCGTGCGCCAAATCGATCAGCTCTTGGCGGTTGTTCACGCCGGTCTTCTGGTAGATGTGCCTGATGTGCGTACTGACCGTTCCCGCCGATATGAACAGCGTCTCCTGAATGCGCGATATGGTTCGCCCCTCCAGCAAAAGCGGCAAAACGTCGGTTTCGCGCGGCGAAAGCCCAAAGCGACCGGCGATAACATCGCAGGGATCAACCTGGCTCTCCCGGCTTTCCTCGACGTCCTCCGAAACGGGCGCAACCATGCTGACTTCGCCAATGCCTATTTTGATCAGGTCGGTTTCCGTAAACAGGAACAGATGCGCAATGAACAGGATCGATACGGCCACCAACGTCACCACGGTGAGGTCGAACAAGGGAATGCCGGTAGCCTCCAGGGAATGAGCAAACAAAGATCCCATGGTTTCGCCACCGTACAGGGCAACGAATCCCAGCCCGATCGCCCGTGCGGCCCCAATCTTGAAACTGGTTGCCACGTCGATGCACACCACGCACAGCACCATGACGTAGCAGTGGTACCCGCCGAATATGAGCGCGCTCGAATACGTGTTGTTGTCTGCCAGAAACGGCGTGGACAAGCAGCCCAAGCACAGCATGAGCATGGAAAGCCGATACGAGAAGAATATGCTGTCGCGATGCAGAAACACCGCGATCAAGCACACCGTCAGCGCGCCGATGAACCCGGCAAGAAACAGGTACGCTCCGAAAATATCCTGCACTTCATAGGTTTTGCACCCCGAGACCACGTCGAAAAAGCCCGCCAGCGCGCCGATAAGGGCCGCCCCCGCAAGCGACTTCACGAACAGCGCGATCGTATTCCGAGACAAAGGCTCTTCGGTTTCCTTGACAAGCTGAGCGTCGCTTTGCGAGCACGATCGAAGCAGCCACGCCGATCCAACGGGAACCGCCGCTACGGTCACGATGGCGGGAAGCGGCGGAGTGGCAATGAGAATGAAGCCCGCAATGAACGCCATGCACAGCGACAAGGCAAGTTCCACCAGGGCAAGACGTCCGCCCAAACTGGACAGATGTTCAATCCAGCACAGGAACAAAACGGCGGACCCCGTGCCGGTCATGATGGCGCTGATGCCCAGAACAAGCATGCCCGTCGGCGTGTTCGGATCGGAGAACGGCGTGAGCGCGCTGCCCAAGCACATCATCACAGCCGACCCCGCCACAACAGACCGGTTCCGACATATCCGCTCGCGCCGCACGATCACAACCACGAACAGCATGGTAACCACCATGGTCACCAGCGATACAAGCAAACTCGCGTACAAAGAACCACGCACGTCCGACGAAAACCCGTACGGCACAATGCTGTAGAACATCATGATCATCCAAAGCCACAGCAAGGCCAGGCCCGCTACGCGTTTCAGGGAAAGATGCTTTCCCAACGTGGAATCCCATGCAGTACGAAGCTGCTCCATGCTCCCCCCACCCCTCGAGCCAATGAGAAACGCCTCTTGCGCCAGCCCCTCTGCCGGCGCGTTCGATTATACGAAAAAGCAGTGCGCGCGTTCGTGGACACATTTATCCTAGTTTCGAGATATTTTAGAGACCGCTGAATAAAATACCAGGTCAAACGTGCCTACTCTTTTTCATGATTGCAAAATCATAAGAATTTATGATGCGTTGATCACGCCCTCGCAAGCTTTAAGCGATGCTCGCAACCCCCTCGCATCCGTAAGGTCATGACCGCGGAAACGAGGGACTCTGCACCGTCGGGCCACGGCCCACGGCAGCCCCCTTCCCTCTCATCCGCAAACGAGGAGAAGACGAGAAGCAAGGAGAAGGAGGAGGAGTATGGATACACTGACCATGTCTCGACGCACGTTCGTCAAGACCGCAGCCATCACGGGCGCAACCGTCGCCGCGTTCGGCGCGTCGACGCGTACGGCGTTGGCAGACCAGACGTACAGCGAAGTTTCCGGCAACGACACCGTCGCCGTGAAGACCTGCTGCCGCGGCTGCGGCAAGATGGAATGCGGCGTTAAGGTCATCGTCCAGAACGGCCGCGCCATCCGCATCGAGGGCGACGAGGGCGCGTACCAGTCGATGGGCAACTGCTGCACGAAGTCGCAGTCGTCCATTCAGGCCGCGTACCATCCCGATCGTCTGCACTACCCCATGAAGCGCACCAACCCCAAGGGCGAAGAGCCCGGCTGGCAGCGCATCACATGGGACGAAGCGATGGAAACCATCATCAGCAACTTCATGGAGATCAAGGGCAAGTACGGCGGAGAGTCTATCGCCTGCCAGGTAGGCACCTCGCGCATCTGGTGCATGCACTCCGAGTCCATTCTGAAGAACATGCTGGAAACGCCGAACAACATCGAGGCGTGGCAGATCTGCAAAGGCCCGCGCCACTTCGCCACCACCATGGTGTCGCAGTTCGCCATGTCCTGGATGGAAACCATCACCCGCCCGAAGGTATACGTGCAGTGGGGCGGCGCGTCGGAGCTGTCCAACTACGATGACTCCTGCCGCACCACGGTCGACGTCGCGTCGCGCGCCGACATCCACATTAGCTGCGACCCCCGCATGGCCAACATGGGCAAGGAAGCCGACTACTGGCAGCACCTGCGTCCCGGCACCGACGGCGCACTGGCGCTGGCCTGGACCAACGTCATCATAGAGAAGAAGCTCTACGACGATCTGTACGTCAAGAAATGGACGAACGCGCCGTTCCTCGTATGCGAGGACATCGAGCCGTCCGGCTTCCCCACGGTCCGCACCGACGGTTCGTACTGGGACGTGAAGACGCACCTGCTCAAGGAGAGCGACGTCAAAGAGGGCGGCAGCCCCTACAAGTTCCTCGTGTACGACAACAACTGGGAGAAGCTGAAGGCCCAGGGCATCGAGCACGAGTACGGTCCCTTCACTTGGTTCAACGCCGACCAGGAAGGCGTTATCGATGAGACGGGCGGCTTCTGGGAAGGCGAGAACTACGACTCCGAGAAGGCGCGCCAGGGCCGCGAGGCCGCGCAGGACAACCTGCTGCCCGGCCAAACGCAGGGCTGGCTGCCCGACCCCATGCCGTTCGATCCCGCCATCGACCCCGCTCTTGAGGGCGAGTTCGAAATCGAGCTCAAAGACGGCAAGAAGCACAAGGTCAAGCCGGTTTGGGAGCACTACAAGGCCCGTGCCGCCGAGTTCAAGCCCGAGGTAGCCGCGGAAATCACCGGCATCCCCGCTTCCGAGATCGAAGCCGCCGCCACGGCGTACGGCACGCGCCTCGACCCGTCCACCGGCTACGGCAACGGCGGTATCCAGTACATGCTGGCCGTCGAGCACGGCTGCAACGCCATCCAGAACTGCCGCGCCTTCGACAACCTGGTGGGCATCACCGGCAACATGGACACCCCGGGCGGCAACCGCGGTCCGACAATCGTCCCCATCGACGGCGACCTGCAGGGCTTCAGCGCTTGGGCTCCGGGCGCATCCACCCCGCCGGCGGAAGTCAACCAGAAGCAGATCGGCATCGAGAAGTTCCCGCTGATCAGCTGGTGGCAGTACTGGTGCGACAGCCATTCGCTGTGGACCGCCGTCCTCACGGGCGACCCGTACCCGGTGCGCGCGCTGTGGAACGAATCCGGCAACTTCATGAGCCAATCCAACAGCACCACCGCTTGGGAAGCTTTGCTGTCCCTGGACTTCTTCGTGGACCTCAACCTGTGGCACACGCCGCAGAACGACACCGCGGACATCATCTTGCCGGTTGCGCACTGGATCGAGCTCAACTCGCCGCGCGCCAGCCAGGGTTCCGCCGGCGCCATGGGCGCCACCGTCAAGTGCGTGCAGCCGCCCGCGGAAGCCAAATACGACCCCGAGATCGTCATGGATCTGGCGCGCCGCATGAAGTGGAAGTGGACCGACGAGCCGGGCAACGAGTGGCCCGACATCCAGTGGCAGCTTGACGACTCCATCAAGCTCTTGACCGACGACGAGCTGACCTACACCACGTGGCACGTTGAAAACGGCGTTCCCACCTACGAGCGCCACGGCGTTCCGATGGCGGAAGTCAAGCCCAAGTACAAGACGTGGGACGAATACGTAGAAGCCTTCCAGAAGCATGGTTGGTGGCAGGCCAAGGACATCGAGCCGCGCAACTGGGGCACGTACCGCCGCTACCAAACCGGCGCGATGCGCGCACGCGACCGCGTATGGGCCCGCCTGGACTACACGGCCGGCAAGGGCATCGGTGACTGGAAGCCCGGCTGGTTCACCCCCACGATGAAGCAGGAAATCTGGTCCACCGTCATGGAATCCCACCATCCCGATCGCAAGGATTGGTGGCTGCCCAGCTGGGTCGAGCCGCCTCATGGCCCGAAGGACGGCGACCGCATCAAGGAGTACCCGCTGACCGCCACCACCGGCCGCCGCATTCCGGTGTACTTCCACTCCGAGCATCGCCAGCTTCCCTGGTGCCGCGAGCTGTGGCCGGTCCCCCGCGTGGAGATCAACCCCAAGACGGCTGCGGAATACGGCATCGAGCAGGGCGACTGGGTATGGATCGAGACCGAGTGGGGCAAGATCCGCGAAGTGGCCGACCTGTACTACGGCGTGGACGAGGACGTTATCAACCTCGAGCACACCTGGTGGTACCCCGAGGTGCAAGAAGCTGGTCACGGATTCCAGTTCTCGCAGGTCAACCAGCTGATCGACCACGACGCCCAGGACCCGCACTCCGGCACGTCCAACCTGCGCGCCTACCAGGTGAAGATCTACAAGGCAACGCCCGAGAACTCGCCGTTCAACAACCCGGTGCCGTGCGACAGCAACGGCACGCCCATCATCCATACCTCCGACGACCCCCGTCTGAAGGAATGGCTGCCCGTCTACGAAGGGAGGGAGTAAGACATGACGAAGGCTATCATCACCGACCTCAACCGTTGCGTGGGCTGCCTGGCCTGCTCGGTTGCATGCAAGGCCGTGAACAACGTGCCCATCGGCAACTACTGGAACAAAGTCGTCCGCGTGGGGCCGAACCCCATCCCGGGCGGATCGGGCCAGTTCCCCGATGTGTACATGTACTTCCTGCCCATCGGCTGCCAGCACTGCGAGAACCCCGAGTGCGTGAAGGTATGCCCGACCGAAGCCTCGCATGTGGCCGAGGACGGCTCCATCCAGATCGACAAGGAAAAGTGCATCGGCTGCCAGTTCTGCGTCATGGCCTGCCCGTACGGCGTTCGCTACCTCAACGAAGAGGAGAAGGTCGTCGAGAAGTGCACGCTGTGCGAGCAGAAGCTTCTGCAGGGCGAACTGCCCCAGTGCGTCAGCCAGTGCGGCGGCAACGCTCGCTGGGTGGGCGACACGGAAGAGGGCTTGGATTCCTACGTGGGATCGTTCGACTCGGCCGACAAGCAGCGCAAGATGACGGAGTTCCTGGAGCCTTTCGAGGAGTCCGACATCTATCACCTGCCCAACGTGGGCAACGACCCGGCGTTCTCGTTCATCTTGCGCGACCATCATTGGGAAGGAGGTGATGAGTAATGGAAACTCAGTGGCCTTTGGTTATTTTCACCCTGTTCGTTTGCCTGACCTGCGGACTTCTGGCCAGCATGTCCATCTTGGCCATCAAAGGGCAAGGTCGCGATCTGCAGATGCCGGCGCTCATCACGTCGTTCGCGTCCCTGATGATCGGCGGCATCGGCGCCTTCCTGCACTTGGAGCATTGGGAGCGCATCTTCAACGGCTTCGGCCATATCACGTCCGGCATCACTCAAGAGCTTATCGGGTGCGTGGCGCTGGGCATCGTGATCGTGGCCTGGTTCGTGATGCTGCGCGGTGACAAGGCCCTGCCCAAGTGGCTGGCCATCGTCACGCTGGTCGTGGCCGTCGGCATGGTGTGCGCGACCGCCCACTCCTACCTGATGCCGGCCCGCCCCGCCTGGGGTCTGGCGCTCATCGCCTTCTACCTGGGCAACGCCTGCCTGCTCGGTCCGGTGGCCCTGTGGTGCCTCGCAGTCCTCAAGAAGGACGAAGCCGTCGAGAAAACGGCCATCAACCTGTCTTTCTTCGGCGCCATCGCCCAGCTGGTGGGCGACGTGATCTACGTGGCCGCTTGCGCCACCGCGACCATCGCCTCCTACGGCCACTACCTCGACCCGACGCAGATGACCACCGCGCCGGTGCATGTGGACAGCCTGCTGGCAGTCATGACCACCGGCGACGCAGCGATGATGTTCTGGCTAGCCCTCGCGTGCGCCGTGCTGGCCCTTGTATGCGCCCTCGTGGCCAAGAAGAAGGTCGGCGCGTCCAAGACGCTCATGATCGTGGCGGCCATCGTGGCTGTGGCAACGTCGCTCCTGTTCAGGGTTTTGATCTACCAGCTGGGATACTCGGTGTTCCTGCTGTACTAATGCTTCACCCCGGCGCCTTCGGGCGCCGGACGCCCGATCTTCCCGGCATCAAGCTGCAAGCACCGGGAAGATCGGCGGAAACGGGGCCCCTCTTCCCCCAACGCCCCGTTTCCGCCGATCTATCGTTGCGTTGACAAGGTCCTCCTCCCTCCCTTCCGAATCAACGCGACAGATCAACAGCCGGCCCCTGGTTTTACGCTTCCCCCTTTCTCCCTCCGCGCTGGAAAGCCAGGGGCCGGCATCTTTAACGAACGAGCCCCGAAAGGAAGCGGTCGGCATCGTTCGCTTCCCGCGCATCCGGATTTCTCCCTTGAGAATGCCCGTTTTTTGCCGCTGCTGGTCTTGATCATTACGCAAAGGCTCTACAATGGAGCAACCAGCAGAACCAAAGGGAGACCACATGCCGCGCACTCGCCTCCACGACAATGCGTCGACCGGACATGTATACGTCATAGACCGCGAATACCGTATCGTGCACCTCGACCAAGCAGCCCAAAGGGTATTTCCCAACGGGCGCATCGGCGCGCGATGCTACGAAAGCTTCCGAAACCAATCGGAACCGTGCAAGGACTGCCCCTGGCAGCCAGGCGCAAGCGAGCGCGTTACGCAAGCCGCCGTGTTCAGCAATCGGTTGCAGCAGTGGTACGAAACCACCTGCCTGGAACTGGATTGGTTCGAGCACGGTCCCTGCGTCTTGTTCTCCAGCCGCCCGATTAGCGTCGGAGGAGAAAACTTGATCACAGCACTCAAAGAGCCCCTCTCCTACGATGAGCTGTTCGAGATCAACCTCACCGAGCAAACGTACAAAACGCTTTGCAGCGAACCCGGAAAATTCAAAACGCTGCCGCCTGAAGGCTCGTTCGGCGGTACGTCGGGAAAAACGTTCGAGGAATTCGTGCATCCCGACGACATGCAGCGGTTTTTGGAATTCTGGGACCTCGAAACAATGCCCGAGCGCCTGGACAAGGCCGGCGGAACGCTGCAAGGGGAATTCCGCAAAAGCTTGCAATCAGGCGACTGGGCCTGGACATCGCAAAACGTTGCTTCCGTAAAGCGAGGACCCGACAGCGAAATCGTGGTCATGTGCTTCGTCTGCGACATCGACGCAAACGTGAAGCTACGGGAAGACAGCCTGGAGAAGGCCCATCTCGTCACCTTGAGGGAACGAGATCAGCTAACCGGCCTGTACAACGCGAGCACGCTGTACAGGAAGGCCGAAGAACTGCTGGAAAGCACGCCTGGCATCGTGTACGAAGCCATCTACGTGGACATCGAGCACTTCAAGCTGTACAACGAATGGCATGGGCACGAAGCCGGCAACGACATGCTGCGCGCCATAGCCGATCACGTGTCGGATATCGCAGGCGCCAAGGGCGGGATCGCCGGGCATCTTGGCGGGGACGATTTCGTCCTCATCCTCCCACGCGGCCTGGTCACGCAGGAAAGCATTGAGAAGCGGCTGAAAATGCCCCCGTTCGACTCCGAAGACGCCATCGGCTTCCAGCCTGCCCTGGGAATCTGCGAAATCGATTATCCGCGAACGCCCGTCATCACCGCCTGCGACCACGCCATGACGGCGATGAACAACGCCAAAGGATCGTACACCAAACGCGTATCGCACTATCGGCCGTTCATGACCGAAGCGCTGGAAAGCGAAACGAAAATCCTTCTGGAAGTCAAGCGAGCCCTGGAAAACCGCGAGTTCGTTCCCTACTGGCAGCCGCAATGCAGCACACGCACGGGGCGCATCGTCGGGCTGGAAGCGCTCGTGCGGTGGAAGCACCCCGAACGGGGGATCGTCGCGCCCGGCGAATTCGTCCCGGTGCTCGAACGAAACGGGTTCGTGACATCGCTTGACCTGTATGTATGGGAAGCCGTATGCCGCCAGCTGCGCGACTGGATCAACCGCGGCATAGACCCGCTGCCCGTCAGCGTGAACGTATCGCGCGCAGACATCCATACCATTGAGGTGCCGGAAGCCATCGAGGATCTGACCAAGCGTTACGGGATTGACAGATCGCTTCTGGGAATCGAGATAACCGAAGGCGCGTACGCTGAAGACGAAAAAATAACCGACATGGTCAATCGGTTGAGGAACTTAGGGTACGTCATCTTCATGGACGACTTCGGCAGCGGGTACTCTTCGCTCAACATGCTCAAGGACATCAACGTCGACGTGCTGAAAATCGACATGGGATTCCTCTCCCAAGAACGAAACGCTCGTCGGGGCGAAAGCATCTTGGAAGCCATCGTATCCATGGCCCGGCTCGTTGACCTTCGCGTTGTCGCCGAAGGAGCCGAAACGGAACAGCAGGTCGCTTTTCTGCAGGACATCGGCTGCGAATACGCCCAGGGCTACCATTTCCACAAGCCCATGTGCACAACGGATCTCGAAGCGCTTTTGAACAATGAAGACGCCATCGATCGCCACGGCATTCTTGATGCCACGGTGCCCACCATAGACATGCAGGCCCTCATGCGCGACAACGGCGTCAGCCGTACCATGCTGAACAACCTCATTGGAGGCATGGCCGTTTACGCCGTATACGACGATCACTACGAACTACTGCAAGTGAACAACGCCTACTATCATGTGACCGGTTGCAACCCGGCCGCCCTCAAGGAGCGCCGGGCTGTCATCTGGAAGCAGATTCACCCTGATGATCTGGGCATGGTGATGAGCGTCTTCGACGAGGCGGAACGCCACCCCGTCACCGGGGCGCAAGGCGTAGCCCGTCGCTACCGCATCAACGGCGATCTCATGTGGATGAAAGCACGCGTGTTTTTCCTGAGCCACCAAGAGGAGCGCCGCCTGTTCTACGCTTCGGTGGAAGACGTAACCAACCAGCGCACGCACGCCATGGCCTCGCTCGGCTCTGTAACGCAGCTTGGCCACGCATTCGAGCTACTGGGCGCTCCGGCGATGAATCATTGGTACATCAACCTTTCGCGCAAGGCATTTCTGAACGAGCAGGACCGAGCGCTCCTGAACGAAAAACTTGGCGTGCGCTTCGAAGACTGGAGCATGCACGACGTGGATGACGTTTTGAAAAGCGTCATCCGAACGAACCACGACGAAGAAGCAGTGCGCAGGTTCCTGGACCAAAACCGCATGCTCGACGATTTCGCGCAAGGCATAAGCTCGCGAAAGCTGGAATACCGTCAAGCGAAGCTTGAATTCTCGCCGTTTTACGAAAACGGTGAAAGCGCCGACGAAGACCTGATCGACGACACCGCGTTTTGGGCCGAGCTCAATTACCACCTGATCCGCTTCGACGAAACCGGCGACGTGTACGTCTACCTGTACGCAATTGATATCGACCAGCGCAAACGCCGCGAACTAAAACTTGAAAGCCAGGTTGACCACGACGCTCTTACCGGCCTGCCCAACCGCCAAACGGGCATGACGCGCATCCATAACCTGATTGAGAAAACGGTTGAGAGAAAGGCCGTGGGAGCCTTCGCCATCATCGATCTGGACAGCTTCAAGTCGATCAACAACCGCTACGGATACCTGTGCGGAGACACTGCGCTCTCGCACATGAGTCGCCACCTCCGCACGGCCCTTTGCAAGGAATCCCTTATCTGTCGTTGGGACGGAGACGAGTTCGTGGCGTACTGCGAGGGCGTTTCGAAGGAAGAGGCTTCCGAGCGCATGCGGGCGCTGTGCGAAAGAACCTGGGAAACGGAAGCCGAGCCCGGCCAGTTCATCGGCCTTTCGGTGTGCGCAGGCGTCTCCCTTGTTCCCGATCACGCAACCAGCTTCGAGCAGGCTTACGAAAAAGCCGATGTGGCGCTACGGCAGGCAAAGGAAGCGGGAAGAGGCCGCTTCTTCGTATACGATCCCGACCAGCAGCAAGCGCGCGGCCACGACCAGCTTCCCTAGATGCTTATTCCCACGGTCATGTGCATCATGTAGAACGCAAACCGCATGACGAAAATGCCAACCAGGGCAGACCCCGCCGCGGCAAGCGCACCGGGCACGCTCAAGCGCGAACAACCCCATAAGGCGAACGCGTCCAAACCTACGGCCAGCGCGCCCGCAGCGGCGAACACGCCGACCATCGCCCCGAAACCCGGAACCAGGTCGGCCGCCGTGGTAAACGAGTTATCGATAAGGGGAAGCTCGGCCCCTTGCAAAGCAAAGCCTCCCACATTGAGCGCAAGAGCAGCTGCAGCTGCAGCAACCAAAACCCGGCCCCAACGACCGCGCACGCCCCCATATCCTGCCGCACACAGGCCCGCGATCGCAAGAACAGGACCTCCGACCAGGGAATTCAATACCAAGTTAAGCGGCACGTACACCGTGCGCCACGACACGATGGTCTCGGCCGCGTACGCAAAAGCAACCGCAATCACAAATCCAACGCCAGCAGCCATCGCCGCCATCAGCCACAGACGCTGCAACAGCGGGCGCGGGTGCTCCGCAAAGCAGTACAGCCAGTACAAACCGGCAAGCGCCAAGAACAGCACCGCGCAGAACACCTCGGTGGAAAGCGGACTGCGCCCGACGCCTACAAACACGTAGAGCGCGTTCGCGGGATTACCCAGATGCGTGGCCGAAGCCACCAAGCCCGCCATGGATACGATCAACGGAGCAGCAAGAAACACATTGAGGCGCTGGCGCATGGCCGCATCGGTGCTGCGCGCCAGCACGGGCAGGGCCATGCACAAGTACGCGACAACGCCCGATGGCGCAAGCGTCGTGAACAGCACCAGCGTGATCTCGCTGAAAGCGGTGTCGAATCCCGTGATCACAAGCGTCCTTTAGCGATAGAACCGCGGGTAGACAACCTCGAGCCCCAGCTCGTCTTGAATCCCCTCAAGCGACGCTTTCGTCAGGAGGGCAAGGCCCTCGTAAAACGGCTGCTCGGCTGCTTCAGCCAGCTGGCCGAGAAAATGAGAAGACCAGGTAAGCAGGTGCAAGCGCATAAAATCGTCGAGTATTTCCGGCTTCTCGCGGGCAATCCAGGCCATGAGCGCAAGCATCAGGCCGATGTGATCCTCGGGCGTCTTATCGTCGGTGAGGCGCTCGATGCCCTGCTCGCGCATCCAGGCGCGCAGCTCAAGCGTGCTCTTGCCGAACACCACGCACTCGCGATCCGTGTACACCGAGCCCCACGGGGGAGCCGGTTTCACGGCGGGGCCGATGAACAAGCGACGATATTCCCAGACCAAAGCCTCATCGTCAATGCCGTTCGCAAGCCCTTGCACAATCAAGCCTAGGTCGCGACGCGCCTCTTCCTTGTCCGCAAAGGGCCATTCAGCGGCGGCGGCTTCAACATCGAGCGCAGCCATCGCAGCGAACGCCTCCTTCGCATCGCCCGTTTTCGGATCCTGTAAGAAAAACGGCGCGAGCGTTTCGCCCGCAAAGGCAACGGCTTCGAGCACCAGATCCTTATGTTCCTCCATGAGCAGTCCTCTCTCCCTCATGCTTGTTTTCTATCGGCTCGCTTACAGCACTTCAAGCGGATTCACGATGCGCCCGTCCTTCGACCCCGATGGCCTTGCGTCCAAGCACGGCCGCACGAACAGGTTCGGAGCCGTTGCCGAAGCCTCGGGAAGCGGGGCGATATCCGCACGACGTCCAAGCTTTTCCATGGCTTCGAACGGGCCGAAATCCAAAGCGCGCGCCGGGCAAGCCTCGACGCACACCGGCTTCTTTCCCTCGTCAAGGCGATCTCGGCAACCGTGGCATTTCACGGAATGCCCTTTTTTGCGATCGACCTTCGGGGCGTTGTACGGGCACGACAGGTGACAGTAACCGCAGCCGATGCAACGGCGCGCATTCACCAGCACCAGACCCGATTCAGCTTCCTTGTGCATAGCCTCGGTCGGGCACACCCGCACGCACGCCGGATTGTCGCAATGGCAGCACGACACCGACACGCTGTATGCGAAGCACGTGGTGACGAAGCCGTCTCCCAGGCGAACCGTTTCGCCTCCGGTGTATTCGTACACCTTGCGATACGCCGTGCCCACGTCAAGATCGTATGCGTCCTTGCAGGCGAATTCGCAGGTTTTGCACCCGGCGCAACGTGACCCGTCAAAAAAGAATGCCTGCTGAGACATGCAACGATCCCCCCTTTCGTCAACATCCGAGCGCACACGCCCCTACCGAAAAGGCGGGGCACGCCTATTTTAGCGTACCCCGCCTTTGTCCTACGGAGCGTCAAGCGGATTCACGAACCCTCGGCAAGAGGGTCGCACATCCGTCGACCGTCCGCATGCAGGCGATCGAACCTACGCAACCTCAAGCGGGTTGACAACCTCGGCGCCGCCCACCGGCTTTGCATCCGCAGAAGCCTTGATGAAGAAGTTCGGGGTGGTTTCCGATACGTCGGGCAACGGCGCGATGTTGGCGCGCTCTCCCAGCTTCGCCATCTCCTCGGCCGTGCCGAAGTCAAGGGCGCGAGCCGGGCAGGCCTCCACGCACACCGGCTTCATGCCGGCGGCAACGCGATCGGCGCAACCGTGGCACTTGACCGATTTCTTGGCCTCTTCGTCGACCTTCGGAGCACCGTAAGGGCACGTCAGAGCGCAGGTGCCGCAGCCGATGCACTTCTCGCGGTCGACCTCGACGAAACCCGTTTCCGGATTCTTCGAGATAGCCGCCTGCGGGCACTTGGACATGCAGACCGGGCTGTCGCAGTGATTGCACGACATGGACACCGGATAGCTGACGCACGTCGTGGTGATCGCGCCGTCGGCGTCGCGCGTGGTCTCGCCCAGCGTGGCCTCGAAGACCTTGCGGAACGTCAGGCCCACGCCCAGATCGTTGAAATCCTTGCACGACATCTCGCAGGTTTTGCAACCGGTGCAGCGCGTGCCGTCAAAGTAGAATGCCATTTGAGACATGATATATCATCCTTCCTGAAGCTCGCCGCTTACGCCTTCGCAACCTGGCAGATGTTCGTGTGCTGGGGGTTGCCCTTCGACAGAGGAGAGGGGCGCTGGGTGGTCAGCGTGTTGATGCTGCCGCCCTTGTCCACGCCGCCCTTGCGATCGCCGTCGTACCAAGCGCCCTGGGACACGGCCACCACGCCCGGAAGCGTACGCGGCGTGACCTTCGCCAACAGCTCGATGGAGCCGAACTCGTTCTTGACCTGCACGGTATCGCCCTGCTTGATGTTGCGGGAAGCCGCGTCGGCCGGGTTGATCCATGCCTCCTGCGGATTGACTTCCTTCAGCTCGGGCATGAAGCCCCACGAGGAGTGGATGCGGCCGCGATAGTGGAAGCCGTTGAGCACCAGCGGATACTCGTCGGTGGTCGTCTCCACGCCGTACCACTCGGGAATGTATGCGGGGATCGGGGGCAGCGTATCCATACCGGGCAGCGTATCGCCGTCGGTCAGCTCCCAGCCCTCGGTGAACTGCAGCAGCTTCTCGGAGAAGATCTCGATCTTGCCCGATGGCGTCTCAAGCGCATTGGCCACGGGGTCGTCGCGGAACTTCTTCATGGAGATAACCGGAGCGTAGTCGCGCGTGTACACGCCCATCTCCACGGCCTCGTCCCACGTGGGAAGCTTCTCGTCCTTTTCGCGAGAGGTTTCGTAGATGCTCTTGATCCAGTCATCCTCGGTCTTGCCCTCGGTGAACTGGTCCTTGACGCCCAGCTTGTCGGCCATGAGCTCGGCCATCTCGTAGGCGGTCTTGCGCTCGAACTTCGGCGTGGTGCACGCCGTGCCCGTGATCATGTAGCCCGTGTCGGAACCCGTAGAGATCTGCGACGTCTGCTCGAAGCGGAACAGGTCGGGCAGGATGACGTCGGCGTACATGAGCGAATCGCACAGCACCGTGTCGATGCCCAGGATGAACTCGCACTTGGACTCGTCGGCCAAGACCTCGTGCGCCTTGTTGATGTCCGAATGCTGGTTCGTCAAGCAGTTGCCGGCGTAGTTGATCATGTACTTGATGCCGGTGGACAGCTGGTCGACGCCCTTGACGCCTGCGTTCTTCGAGGTCATTTCCGGACCGTGATCGATGGCATCGGTGAACAGGAAGCACGGGATGGAAGCCTTTACCGGGTTGTCGCCCTTGGGCAGCGATCCCAGCGAAGGAGCGTTGCGCGCTTCACGCGTGCCGTTGCTGGTGCCCGGCAGGCCCACCTGGCCGACGAGACACGGCAGGGTCATGATGGACCACGCCGTCCATTCGCCGTTGCTGCGGCGCTGCGGACCCCAGCCCTGGTTCACGTAGAGCGGCTTGGTGGTGCCGATCTCCTGAGCCAAGCTGCGGATGCGATCGGCGGGGATGCCGGTGATCTTCGCGGCCCACTCGGGGGTCTTCTCCACCATGTCGTAGCCCTCGCCCATGATGTAGGCACGGTAGGACATGTTCTTGCCACGGTACGATTCCGGCATGGTCTCCTCGTCGTAGCCCACGCAATACGTATGCAGGAAGTCAAGGTCAACCATGTCGTTGGCGATCAGCTCATGGGCAATGCCGGCGATGAGCGCGGCGTCGGTGCCCGGGTTGATGGGCAGCCACTGATCGGAGTGGCCCATGATGGAGTCGTTCATGCGGGGGTCGATCATGTAGATCTTCGCGCCGGTCTTCTCGCGCAGACTCACCCAGTCGTAGTGCGTGGTCAGGCCGCCCTGACGCGTTTCCGTGGGGCTGGAACCGAAAATCAGGATAAGGGCAGAGTCGCGCGCGGCGCTGAACGAGCTGCCGCCGCTGCCCTTGGCGCCGTACATGTACGGCGTGATGCAGGATATCTGCGCCGTGGAATAGCTGTTGTAGTAGTTCAGGTAGCCGCCCACCAAGTTCAGCACGCGGTTGAACGGACGCGACGTGGTTGCGGACACGCCGGTGGCGTACGGGACGTACACGGCCTCGTTGCCGTACTTCTCGATGACTTCTTTGAGCTTCGTCATGGAAGTCTCGATGGCCTCTTCCCAGCTGATCTGCTCCCACTTGCCCTCGCCGCGCTTGCCGACGCGCTTCATGGGATAGTTGAGGCGATCCGGGCTGTTCATCCAGCGACGATAGCTGCGGCCGCGCAAGCAAGCGCGAGGCTGCGGATCGTCGAAGCCGGCATCGGAGCTGGTATAGGTATCCACCCATACAACCTCGTCGTCCTGCACGTGGAACTTCAAGCTGCAGCGGCCCGGACAGTTGATGGCGCAGTGGCCCCAGGTGATGGTCTCCTCGGCGCCCACGGTGCTCGCACCCGTCACCTTCGCGTCGGCGGCCTCGTCCTTCGGCGCTTCCGCCTTGGGCGAGCAACCGAACAGCGCGCCGCTTCCGAGCGCAGCAGCGCCCAAACCGGCGAGCGTCGAGCCCTTCACGAACGTGCGGCGCGACAGCGTGGAGTCATTAGAACCTAGCATGTTCCCTCCCTCTCCTCTATCTTCCTCGTCTTGCCAACCGGCTCGCCTCGTCCTGCGAGCCGTAGCCTTCCAAGCGGGAAAGAAACGGCAACCCGTGCACCAGGCAACGATGCGCCCGATCCCTCCCCCTTGCTCAAAAGCTACCGTCATTCTAGGAGAGGGCGCTTGTCGGCGTGTCACATAAAATATGCGAATTTGAAGTATGTCCAGGTCAGAGACTATCACATACAGTCGCTTCGGGGCAGATAACCTTGTAGGCCCCTCGTTATGCAGCACGGCGCGCCAACGGCAATGCCGTCGCAGGAGGCTTCTTCCGCGTGCCGCAGGGCGCACCTCGCTTGCCCGACGCAACAACCTCAAACCGTCAGAACCTGCCAGCGAACCCGATTTGCGAACGCACGTCCCCTCTCAAAGCGGCGCCAACGCCGCGGACGTCATGCAATCGAACGCGTCTCGGCCGTGCGGACCCCTGCGCCGCCAAGCCAAGCTCCAGAACCGCTTGCCGCGCCATCAAAGTCGGGTATACTGCACAGGCACAAACGCTCTTCAACTCAGCAGGGAGCAATCGTGTCTTTCAAGAACATCGTCCATATCCTGAAGCCGAACGTCACGTCGCTTGGCTACGGACTGTTCATCGCCATCAACGCAGCCGGCGTCTGGGGCGGCGTGTTCCCGTTTTTGCCCATGGAATTCCAAACGCAGGAAATCGTGTTCTGGTTCTTTTTGGCGCAGTCGCTCGTATTCTCCTTCAGCTATTTCGCAAGCGCACTGGGCGTGTACTTCTTCCCCGCGCCCACGCGCACGTTCATCGTAAGGCTGGCCACCGCGCCGTACCTGCTAGGGTGGTGCTGCCTGATAGCCGCCATCTACCTTGACAGCTACAAGCTTTCGCTCGTCGTTGCCGGCGGCGCGCTGCTAGGCCTGGGTTCCGCCGGATTCTACATGCTGTGGCAGCGCCTGTTCGCGAGCCAAGACTCCGACTCGGGCAACCGCGACCTCATCCTGGGCACGGCATGGGGAGCGCTGCTGTACTTTTCGCTGTACCTCATACCCCAAGCCGTCACGGCGTTTCTCATCCCTTTGGTGTTTCTTCCACTGTTCGGCCTGACCATTGCGCTGAAAAGTCGCCGTATCGATCGCGACCAAGCCATGTTCCAAGACGTGCCGCGCGACCATCCGCGCGTGTACAAGCGCGTGATCGAAGACTACTGGCGCAGCGCCCTGTGCGTGGGCGCGCTGGGATTTTGCACGGGCATCATGCGGGCGCTAGCCATCGGTGAACCTTCGGTGGGATCGCTGGTGAACGTGCTGTCCATGGGAGGATCGCTTACCACCGCGGTGGTGCTTCTGGCGTTGTGGCAGTTCAAGAACCTGCGCGTGAACGTGGTGGGAGCCTACCGCATATTCTTCCCCTTCGTCATCACGTCGTTTTTGCTGCTGCCGTTTTTCCCGGTGGAGTATCAGCGCTGGCTGGCCGCCGTTTTGTATGCGGTGTACAGCGTGGCCATCATGCTCATGATGATCCAGTGCGCGCAGGCGTCGCGCGATCGCGGCATCAACCCGGTATTCATCTACGGCTTCTTTGCGGGCATCGTGTACGTGCTGCACGACGTCGGCTTTGCGGGAGGCGTATTCGCAGAGCGGATCATGGTCATAGGCATTACGCCGATCGCGGTCGTTGCCTTGGTGGCCGTGTATTTGCTGGGCCTCATGTACTTCGTGGGACAAGGCGGTTTCAAGCGCATTCTGCGCCATGCGGAGAAAGGCGCGCAGCACGAGGCGGCAGCAAGCATCGAGCTGGTCGCCCTGCGTCCGCGCGGAGAGAAAGCGCGGCCCATCGACGAAGCGGAAAGCGCCAAGAAAGCGGCGAAAGACCCCGCGGAAACGCCCGCAACCTCGAAAAAACGGCAATCCACACGCACGAAGCCAGCCGAAACACGAGCCGACATCGCCCCCGTATACCAAGACCGCATCTCGAAGCAGGCGGCGCTTTTGCAGCAGCATTACCGCCTGAGCGCACGAGAAGCCGAGGTCATGGAACTTATCGCGCGCGGAAACACGGTCGCGCGCATCGCGGAGGAGTTGGTCGTATCCGAAAACACCATCCGCACCCACTCCAAGCGCATTTACACCAAGCTGGCCATTCACAAGAAGCAGGAGTTGTTGGACTTGATAGAAGCCTTCGACCCCAACGATTTGAAGGAATAGCCGCGCATCTAGCGGCCAAAACCAACGAACGACAGCGAAGAAAACGAGGGGGCGCCGCGAAGAGAAAGGGGAGGAAGTCGCGGCGCCCCAGGGAGGAAGACCAGCGGCGCCGCAGGAGGGGGAAGCGCGGGCCGCCTTCGCATCCGCCGAGAAACCCGGCGGATGCACGAATATGCTTACAAGTACATGACCGGAAGCGCCGCCAGAATAACCAGCAGGCGCAACAGGAAGCCGCCCACCAGCACGCCGGCCTCACCCACCGCGCTCACCGCAAGCGAGGTCGTGGACGTTTCCACGCGCTTCGCGATGAACACCGGATAGCCCTCGATCAGAAGCGGCGCCATCAGGCCCAGCAGCACAATGCCGCCCCAAAACGCCGGCGCATACGGACCGGCCACCAGCGACTGCACCGACGCGGCGCCTTCGTAGCTGCCAGCGCTCACGATAACCAGCATCGTCGCAAGAACCACAATCTCGACAACGGACAGAACCACGTGCGACTTCTTAACGAGCCACATCTGCTCGAAGCGCTCGCGATCCACGATAAGCCCCACCAGCGACGTTGCCGCCAAACCCGCAGACAGCGCCGACACCACGAACAGGATGGGCAAAATGGCGTTGTTCCACAGCGGGAACGCCTTCACCACGCCCAGCAAAAAGCCCGTGTAGGCCGCCACGGCAAACGCGAACACGACGCCGATCCACATGAGCCACTTCGGCACGCGCCGCTTCAAAAGCTCAAGCACCGCAGCTGCCAGGGCGACGGGCATGTAGATGCAGATGAAGTACACGCCCAGCGTCATAACCGACCCGGGATTGGAAACAAGCAGGAAAAAGCGCAGCGGATTGTGCAACCCGGCTTCAGCATCCAGCATGAGCATGAGCAGGCCGATGCCCAGAAAGATGGGCGCGATAATGCGCCCGGCCACGCGCATCTTCACGCTTTCGGGGTACTTGGCCTCGACGAACGCGGCCGTTAGAAACGCCCCCGCCGACGCGCCGGCCAAAAACAGGTACCACGCGATCATAGGTCCCCAAACCATGGCTTCATCACCTCACGTAATAGATTTTCGAAACGGTCAGATTGTCAGCGAGCGGCTGCGCATGGTAATGCGCGATAGCCTGGTTGATCTCGCTGTTGGGATCGTCCAGATCGCCGAAGATGCGCGCGCCCGAAATGCAGGTTCCCACGCATGCCGGCGGGTTGCCCGGGTTCTGGCCGTCCCAGCAGAAGCGGCACTTCTCCACCACGCCAGTTGACTCCTGCACGATGCGCGCGCCGTAAGGACACGCGGCCATGCAGTACTTGCAGCCGATGCACTTCTCCGCGTCCACCAGCACCACGCCGGAATCGGTGATGTAGGTGGCGTGCGTCGGGCAGACTGCCGCGCACGGCGCGTCCTCGCAGTGCATGCACTGAGTGGGAACGACCTCGTTGTACACGTTGGGGTACTCCCCCGTTTCGATCTCGTGATACTTGATGAACGATTCCGTCGGCTCCAGATGGTTCTTCATCTGGCACGCTACGCGGCACGCCGAGCATCCCACGCACTTCTTTGTATTGATAAGCATTCCGTACCGTGTCATGCTACGCCCCCGCCTTCTTCACCGTAACGGCCACTTCCTGGCTCATCATCGAGCCCACGCCCGGCTCCGCATCAAGCGGAATGAAATCGGTCAGGCTGATGCCGTACCGATACGCGCGCGTTTGAGCAGGGGAATCTCCACCGTAATGCGTTGGCAGGAACACCACGCCCGGCTTGAGGCGCTGCGTCACGCGAACTTCCACCTGGCCGGTATGCTCGCTTGACGACACCTCGACCGTATCGCCGGTTTCAACGCCTATGTCCTGGGCGTCCTTGGCCGACATCCACAGCCGCTCCATGTGATACTCGCGCGAGATGGCATGCAGCGCTTCGATGTTCTGCGTCATGGTATGGGAGTGAATGCCCTGCTTGCCGCCGACGATGGCGAACTCCCCTTCCTTGAACACCACCTTGCGCGGAATCCAACCGATCACCGGGTTGAGTCCCGCTTCGGCGAACTTGTCCGTTTTGAACTCGAACTTGCCCGATGCCGTCTTGAACTTCGGAGGACCGTATTCGAAGGGGGCAGCGGAAAGCTCCATCACGCCCTCGCGCTTCAAATCCTCAATGTCAACGCCCACCGTAGCCAACTGCGCAGCAGTCCAGTCTTCAGCCGTGAACTGGAAGAATCGCCCTACACCGCACGCCTGCGCCAAGCCGTTGAATATCTCGTCGCACGTCTTCGTTTCCGGATGAATCCGGTCCAGGACCACCGTGCGCATGCCCACGAAGTGCTTCTTGCCGCCCACGAATTCGGGCAGCTCCAAACGTTCGAGATACGTCACCTCGGGCAGCACGTAATCGGACTGAAGCGCCGTTTCGGACATCTGCACGTCAATGGTCACCACAAGGTCGGCCTTGCCCAATGCCTCGGTCCACGCCTTCGGCTGCGCGTAGCCCTTCGCCGCGTTGGAATTGTAGAAGAACAGGCCCTTCAGTCGTCCGTCAAGCGCTGCCTGCAGTGCAGCCACGTTCGTGCCCGCGCTTGGAAGCACCAGCGGATACTCCTCGTCGCCGATGCGCTTCGCCTCGGGCTTCGGCGGCTCGGCGAAACGAGCGTCAGAAATGGCGCCGACCTTGGGCGAGGACGTGATCAACGCGCCGCCCTTCGCGCCCCAGCTGCCCAACAGGGCATTGATCGCCGTGATGGCGCGCGCCGTTTCGAGCGAGTTCTTGTACGAACAACCGATAACCGAACGCCATCCAGACTCGATGGACGCGGCGGGAGCGGCAGCGGCCATGGCGCGGGCCAGCTCCTTGATGCGCTCAGCCGGCACGTCGGTTATCTCCTGAGCCCAGGCCGGCGTGTATTCTTTGGCCTGCGCGGCGAACTCGTCGAAGCCGTAGGTGCACTGCTCGACGAAATCATGGTCGTACAAGTCCTCTTCAATAAGCACGTTCGCCATGGCCATGAGCAGCGCCAGATCGGTTCCAGGATTGATGGGAACCCAATCGGTGGCGAAAATGCCGGAGTTGTTCAGGCGCGGGTCCACCACGACCACGCGCGTCCCCTGTTCGGCGGCGTCGGCCAAGCTATGCACCGACGACGGGCGAATGCCGTCGCCGTAGCTGCGGCCGATGAACATGACCATCTTCGCGTTGGCGAAATCGTTCGAGAAACCCGTAGCCCCGATGGCCAGCTGATAGGCGCTTTCCTTCGACAGGTTGCACGACGAGGAGTGCGCGTACACGTTCGGCGACCCCAGCGCGTGCATGAAGCGCTTGGAGTACTGCTTGCCCGACGGACGCGGATCCTGGATGATGGCCAACGATTCCGGCCCGCTTTGAGCGATGACGTCCTTCACCTTCTGCCCTATTTCGGCAAACGCAGTGTCCCAGTCGATGGGCTCGAACGAGCCGTCCTCCTTGCGGCGCAGCGGCTGGGTCACGCGCTCGTCGGAATACGCCAGCTGAGCCAAGCCGTGGGCGCGGGCGCAGATACGGCCTTGGGCGTACGGGTGAATTTCGTTGCCGCGCAGCGTCCACAACCGCCCGTCAACCGTTGTGGCAACCAGCCCGCACTTGCTGGAGCATCCGTTGCACAGCGACGGAGCCTCCACCGTCTTGCCCGCTTGCCCACCGACCTCGGCAGCTTGAGCGCGCCACGCGCCCACCGAAAGCGAACCCGCTGCTGCAAGGGCCGCCGTCGCCGCGGTTCCCTTCAGAAACGTTCGCCTTGAAACATCCGAAATGAACATTCCGCCTCTTCCTTTCCTTGTTGTCGAATCTCGTCTTTGCTCGTCTATCGGCGTCGAAACGCCTCGAATACTCGAACACCGCTGCATGCAGCGGATGATCCCTTGGAACGGTTCGACGCGCGCATGCGTCGAACCGCCGGAAAAGCCCTCACGCCAGCGCAGGCTGACCCGATCGCGCAGCAATCTCGTTCGCCAAGCGCTGCGTCACGCCGAGCAGCGCTCGCACCCGTGCGATGCCGCGCAGCACCGCGTCAAGCGTATCGGCATGAACATGGGCACCAGAGCCGAATAGCAGCGGCGCTTCTTCAGCCCGACGGGAAAGAGTCCCGTCGTAGCTTTCAAGCCAATCGAAGTGGTCGGCAACAAGATCGCGCGCAGCAACGCGGTTTTCGCACTTCACGTACAAAGCCAACAGGTCCAGCAGCAGCGAAAGATGATCGGGAGCAGCCGCGAACCGCGCGGGAACGTCTATCTCGAGCGAGCGGTACACGACCTGCATGTGCCGGGCGGAATCCCCCAGGAACAAGCCGCGCGATGCCCCATAGCCGTTGCCCGGCTCTTGGGACCACGGCTTGTACAAAGACTCCACGGGCAACGCCGCAAGCGGCATCCCGGATGAGAGCACGCTATACTGAAACGCAGCGCGGTCGGACCAGCCGAACGACGCCGACAGCGCTCGCTCCCATGAATCGGCCTCATCGCACGACCGGGCCAAGCTGCGTGCAACGCTTCGCGCGCACTCCCCCGCACCGCTTTGCAGAACCTGTGCGTATTCCTCTTCGCTTAAACATGTAAACAGGGGCGCAATAAGTGATAATGTACGTGCCAAAGCCAGTTCCGCCTGCATGATCTCGTCCTCTCTCGTCGGGACAATCGTAGGCATCTGGAAAACCTGGCAGGTAATCAGTTTCTGGTGATTTAGATATTTTGCCTGGTAGATAAGCCATTATTAGGAAACTGCAACCAAGGGCGCGCACTCGTCGAAGCGCGTCGCTGCAAGGAGGTAAGCTTTTGAGCGATCCGCTGATCGCCACTCGTGGGCGGCGCAGCATGCGCATGGTATGGAAAACGCTGAGGCTTCGTCATGTCGGGCTTGCGTTTTTCTGGGCATGCAGCATGCTCACGTTCCGCAGCTCCATTCTGCTTGCGGGTCCGGCGAACACGCCCGGGTACGAAACGTTTGTCGTGCTGGTTTCGTTCGTGACGAACATGACCACGCTCTTCGCCATGGCCGCTTTCATGGAACGCAATCCCTCCGCCATCGACCGGCTTCCCGGAAAGCTGTTCTGCGCATGCATCATAGCGGGAATCATCGCCCTTGCAAGCGCGGGCCGCATGGGAAGCGAAGAGGCGATAATCGTGATGCTAGCAGGCGGCGGCGCGCTGACCGGCATCGGCTACGGATACTACTGGGGAAGCTGGGCGGAATGCCTGGGACGCATGCACCCGTCACGAACCTCGTTTTACATCCCGGCGGCGTTTTTGGTGAGCGCAGCGCTATTCCTGGCGATCTCGCTTGCCGCCGAACTTGCCGGCGTGCCGCCTCTTGCACTCATGATCCCGCTGCCCGTTCTGTCGCTGGCGTGCCTGCACCGCTGTCGCGACGAAGCTCCTGACGGAGGCCACGCAAGCGCTACAACGCCCAAGCGCTACCTTTCTGCGCTCGGTTCGCTGGTAACGCTTATCGTAGCAAGCTTGGTATTGTCGCTGTTGTTCGGGTTCGTATGGGAAATGACCGTGTTGTCGGTCGGCTCGGTCAACGAAGCCCACCAGATCCCGCTCGTCGCAGATCTTGCGGTAGCGGTCGGGCTCATCGGCTTGGTGCTCTACGCGAACAAGCGAATGGATCTGGCACTGGCGTACCGCGTGATCGTGCCTGTCATCGTGGTCCTGTTCGCCGTCATGCCGTTTTTCTGGGAGACGAACCCCGTGGTTCTTAACGTTGTGATGAGCGCAAGCTACGGCGTGTTCGACGTCATCATCTGGTACATGGTGGCTTCGACCGCCTACGATTACGCCGTGTCGGGATTCGTGGTGGGCGGCATCGTGCGGGCGCTGTCCATCCTTGCGCGACTGGTGGGCATCGGCATCGGGTATCTGCTCATGCTCATTCCCGGCACCCCCTCCATGCTCATCGTCGGCGTGTCCACCGGAGGCGTATACGTGCTGGCCATGCTGGGCCTTTTCTACGTCGCGCGCAAAAAGTCCGAGGGCGCAACGCCCGCGGAACCCTCCGAAAAACGCATCGAGGCCTCCGCCGACGCGTCGAAATCGCAAACCGCACCGCCGCACGCACAGCCCGAAACGCCAGGATCCCAAGCTCCTCCTGGGCCGAATTCGCCGAGTTCAGACCAGGCCATCTACGACATGATCGCCGAGGACTTCAGCTTGACCCGTCGTGAATCGGAAGTGCTTCCCTATTTGGCACGCGGACGATCAGCCAAGGTCATCGCAGAAGCGCTGTTCGTGTCGGAGAACACCATTCGCACCCATACGCGGCGTATCCTGGAAAAAACCGAGCTGCATTCGAAGCAGCAGATCATCGACCTGATCGAAACGTACCGATAGCGCACCGCGTGGGCGCGAATCGGCACCTGTGACAATTTGCGCAGCGTATGGAGCCATATACCGACCGCGTTTCAAAATGCGACCAGGCCTTTTGTCAACAAGCTGCCAGAAAGCACGCCCTCGGCGCCCGATTATTTTGTCACAGGTGCCGATTCGCGCCCACATTCCAAGATTCCGGGGCGCCACCGCTTAACCCCAAGCGCAGCTCCAGCGAGCGCGGCGCATTCGAAAAGAAGGACGCCGCCCGAAAAAGGCGACGTCCTTCGAGGAGGGGTCTGCGGTAGCGAGTGAAGCAACGCGCTACAAATACGCCACGGGCAGCGCGGCCATCACCACCAGCAAGCGCAGCAGGAAACCGCCCACCAGCACGCCCGTCTCGCCGATGACGCTCACCACCATGGAGGTCATCGAGGTTTCCACGCGCTTGGTCACGAACAGCGGATATCCCTCGATAGCGAACGGAAGCACCAAGCCGAACAGGACGATGCCAACCCAGAACGGCACGGCGTACTGGCCGGTCAACAGCATCTGCACGGACGCTGCGCCCTCATAGCTTCCAGCCGAGACAATGACCAGCATGGTGAACAGCACCACCAGCTCGATGGCCGACAGGATGACGTGCGACTTCTTGATGAGCCACATCTGCTCGAAGCGCTCGCGATCCACCACCAAGCCAACGAAGCTGGTCGCAGCCAAGCCCGCCGACAGGGCCGACACCACGAACAGGATGGGCAGCACGGCATTGTTCCACAAAGGATACGCCTTCACCACGCCCAACAAGAAGCCGGTGTAGGCCGCCACGGCGAACGCCGCAACCACGCCGATCCACGTGAGCCATTTCGGCACGGGCTTCTTGAGAACCTCCAACAGCGCGGCCGCCAAAGCAACCGGCATGAACACGCAGATGAAGTACACGCCCAAAGTCATGACCGATCCGGGATTCATGATCAGGTACACGAACCTCAAGGGGTTATGCAGTCCCGCTTCCGCATCGAAAATAAGCATGACCAGTCCGATAGCCAGAAAAACCGGAGCGATGATGCGCCCGGCAATGCGCATCTTCTTGCTGTCAGGATACTTCGCCTCCACAAACGCAGCCGTCAAAAACGCACCGGCCGACGCACCTGCCAGGAACAGGTACCAAGCAATAAGGGGTCCCCATACCATTGTTCATCACCTCACGTAGAAGATCTTGGATTCGGTCAAATCGCTCGCAAGAGGCTGAGCGTTATAGCGCGCGATCGCCTGGTTGATCTCGCTGTTGGGATCGTCCAGATCGCCGAAGATGCGAGCGCCCGTGATGCACGTGCCCACGCACGCCGGAGGATTGTCCGGCTCGCCCTCGTACCAGCAGAAACGGCATTTCTCGACCACGCCCGAGTGCAGCTGCACGCGAACGCCGTAGGGGCACGCCGCCATGCAGTACTTGCAGCCGATGCACTTCCCTTCCTCCACCAGCACCACGCCCGAATCGGTGGTGTAGGTGGCGCCCGTCGGACACACCGACTGGCACGGAGCGTCTTCGCAGTGCATGCACTGCACGGGAACGTTCTCGGCGTACACGTTGGGATACGACCCCGTCTCCAACTCCTCGTAGTGAATGAACGCCTTGTCGGAATCCAAGCCGTTGATCATCTGGCAGCCCACACGGCAGGCGTAGCAGCCCACGCACTTCTTCGTGTTGATGAGCATTCCGTAACGAGCCATGTTATGCCTCCACCTTCTTCACCGTGACCGCCACTTCCTGGCTCATGGTCGAGCCGACGCCCGGCTCGCCGCCGTGGAACGGCACGAACTCGGTCATGCTGATGCCGTATTCGTACGCCCTCGTCTGGTACGGCGACGTTCCGCCATAATGCGTGGGCAAGTACAGCACGCCGGGCTTGAGGCGCTCCGTGACCTTCGCGCGCACTCGGCCGGTATGCTCGCTCGACGCCACTTCCACCATATCGCCGTCGGCGATGCCGCGATCCGCCGCGTCCTTCGCGCTCATCCATACGCGCTCAAGGTTGTATTCGCGCGAGATGGCGTTCAAAGACTCCACGTTCTGCGTCATGGTATGCGAATGGATGGACTGCTTGCCGCCGATGAAGTGCAGCTCATCGCCCTGCGGCATGACCAGGCGCTCCACATAGCCGATAACCGGGTTCAAGCCCGCGTTGCCCGCCTTCTCGCTGACGAATTGGTACTTTTCCGTCGGCGTCTTGAACTTCGGCACGCCGTATTCGAACTTCTTGGACGTCACGTCCACGATGCCCTTTTCCTTAAGCTCGTCAAAGCTCACGCCCAGCGTGTCAAGCTCGGCCTTCGCCAATTCCTCAACCGTGAAGTCGAAGTACCGGCCCACGCCGCACGCCTGGGCAAGCCCCGTGAATATCTCGTCGCACGGCTTGGTCTCAGGATGCAGACGATCGATGACCTGGTCGCGCAGAGCCACGAACTGCTTCTTTCCGCCGATGTAGTCCGGCGCCTCCATGCGCTCCAGATACGTGCATTCCGGCAGCACGTAATCGGCCTGCATGGCCGTCTCCGACATCTGCACGTCAATGGCAACCACCAAGTCGAGCTTCTCGAACGCCTCGGACCATACCTTGGGCTGCGCATAGCCCTTCGCCGCGTTGGAGTTATAGAAGAACATGCCCTTGATACGGCCGTCCAGCGCGGCTTCAAGCGCCGCGATGTTCGAGCCGGAGCCGCTGACCGCACCGTATTCCTTATCGCCGACGCGTTTCGCTTCAGGCTTGGGCGGTTCGGCAAAACGCTCGTCGGCGATCTTGCCAGCCTTCGGCGAGGACGTGATCAACGCGCCGCCCTTCGCTCCCCAGCTGCCCAAAAGCGCGTTCACCGCAGTCACCGCGCGCGCCGTATCGAAGGAGTTCCTGTACGCGCAGCCGAACGCCGCGCGCCAACTGGCCTCCACCGCCGCAGCCGGGGCGGCCTTCGCAAGCGCCCTTGCCAGCTCGCGGATGCGATCAGCGGGCACGTCGCAGATCTTCTCGGCCCATTCGGGCGTGTATTCCTTCGCTTGCGCGGCGAACTCCTCGAAGCCCACCGTATGCTGCTCGACAAAATCGCGGTTGTACAGGTCCTCCTCGATGAGCACGTTGCAGATGGCCATGAGCAGCGCCAGGTCGGTGCCGGGATTGACGGGCACCCAATCGCTGGCGAAGATGCCCGCGTTGCTCAGGCGCGGATCCACGATGACCACGCGCGTGCCAGCCTCGGCTGCATCCGCCAGGCTCATGGCGTGAGACGGACGGATGCCGTCGCCGTAGCTACGGCCGATGAACATGACCATTTTGCACGATCCGAAGTCAACCGAATAGTTCGACGCGCCGATCGTCTCGGTCAAGCCGGCTTCCTTGGACAGGTTGCATGCCGCCGCATGCGTGTAAACGTTCGCCGACCCCAAAGCGTTCATGAAGCGCTTGGTGTAGTACTTGCCCGACGGACGCGGGTCGTGGATGAGCGCAAGCGACTCCGGGCCGCTTGCAGCCACGATGGCCTTCACCTTTTCGCCGATCTCCCTGAACGCGGTATCCCAATCGATGGGTTCGAACTCGCCGTTCTCCGTACGGCGCAACGGCTGCGTCACGCGCTCGTCGTTGTACGCCATCTGCGCGAAGCCATGCCCGCGAGCGCACAGCTTGCCCTTGGAATACGGATGCTGCTCGATGCCGTTCAGCGTGAACAGCGTGCCTCCCAGCGTGGTTGCCGTCAGACCGCACTTGCTCGAGCAGCCGTTGCACAGCGACGGCGTCACGTTGCGCTCGCCTCCAGCCGCATGCGCACGATCGGCGCTCCAGGCGCTCAGCGAAAGCGATCCGGCTGCTGCGACCGATGCAGCAGCAGCCGATCCCTTCAGAAACGTTCTGCGCGAAACCGTTGAATCGAACATTTCTCCTCCTTACCATCTCGTCTTTGCCGCGAACGAGCTCGCGGCATCCTCCCCGTCGGCTCGGGATCAAACCCGCAGCGAAGCCCCCTCGTGCACGGCACGATCGACCGCTGCCACAAGGTTGCGCAAAAAGGCGATGCCCTCCGCAAGATCGCGTCGCTTCGCCTCGCCGAAAACAGGGGCCTCGGCCGCACGCTCGGCGCGATCGCGCAAAACGGCGTCGTAGCCACCCAGCCAGTCGAAGTGATCCCGAATCAGGTCGCACGCGGCCTGACGGTTGCCGACCTCGAGAAAAAGCGCCAGCAGCTCCAAAAGCAATGTCAGATGATCCGGCATCGCCGCGAACTCGCGCGGAACCTCAAGCCCGCAGGCATCGAACAGCGCCCGTGCATGACCCGCCGTTTCGCCGCCGTACAAGCCATGCGACGCGCGCACGGTTCCGTCCGGAGCGCGCCACGGCTTGTACAGAGACTCCACCGGCAACGCGGCCAGAGGCAATCCCGGCACGAGCAACTCGCACTCAACAGCATGCCAAGCGGCGGCCGAAGGGGCTTCGACGACTATGCCTGCACACGCCGCCGCGCCTTCCCATGCGCGTCGATCGACCGCATCGGCGAAGGCGTCGTCGCCCATCCGCACGAACAGCGGAGCAACTTCAACGCAAGCATGCATAAGGGCTTCGTTCATTGGCTCTTGGGAATCCACTAGCGTCCTTTCTCGCGTCGCAAAAGGCTAAATCCAGCAAGCCGCTTGCATATCATCAGTTTTTGATGATTCTGCGTTTTGGCTGGTAAACTATAGTGTGACAAGCAAAGAAGCGTAGGGGCGATCACGGTGCGCAGCAACGACCGCGACAAGCTGAAACGTTATCGGGGGGCATCGATTCATGACTGAAAACTCACGTGCCAGCGCAGACCGGCGGAGCATGCGCATGATCTGGAAAACGCTGCGCCCCCACCATGTGGGGCTCGCGTTTTTCTGGGCGTGCAGCATGCTGACGTTCCGCAGCTCCCTTCTTCTTGAAGGGCTGGCCGACAACACCTCGTGCCAAACGCTCATCGTCATCGTGTCGTTCGTCTCCAACATGACGACGCTGTTCCTCATCGCCTCGCGCATCGAGCGCGATCCTTCGTATTACAACCGGCTCAAACCGTCGATGTTCACCGCTTTCATCCTTGCAGGGCTGACTCTTCTAGCGGCAACAGGGCCGCTCACGCACGCCGGGCTGCTGCCCGAATCGGCGCTTCCGGTCCCCCTTGTGACGGGATCCGTCTTGACCGGTATCGGCTATGGGTACTTCTGGGGAAGCTGGGCGGAATACCTGGGCCGCATGCATCCGTCCCGAACCTCGTTCTACATTCCGGTCGTGTTGCTGGTAACGTCTTCGCTCTTCGTCGCGGTTTCCCTTTGCGTGGATCAGGCAGGCGTACCGGCCCTCCTTTTGATGGCCCCGCTGCCGATCCTCTCGCAGCTATGCCTCGCCCGTTGCAAAAAGGAAGTGCCCGAAGGCAGATACGCGCTCAAGGCGGATTCGCAGCGCTATCGCACCGCGCTCGGGTCGCTTGTAAGCCTGATCGTGTCCAGCTTGGTTTTATCCTGCCTGTTCGGCTTCGTCTGGCAGCTGACGGTCGTATCCGTCGGATCCGCAGACCACGCCCATCGCCTGCCCTTGATCGCCAACATCATCGCAGCCGCAGGGCTGATCGCGCTCGTGCTTCTGGCAAGGCGGCGCATCGACCTCTCCTTCGCATTCCGCGTGATCGTTCCAGCCATCGTCATCCTGTTCGCCATCATGCCGTTGTTCTGGGAGTCGAATCCCATCATGCTCAACGTGATCATGAGCGCAGGCTACGGCATGTTCGACGTGATTATCTGGTACATGGTGGCGTCCACTGCTTACGACTTCGCGGTATCGGGCTTCGTCATAGGAGGAATCGTACGCGCGCTCTCCATCATCGCAAGACTGGTGGGGATCGGCATGGGATACATCATCATGCTCATACCGGAGCGCCCCTCCATGCTCATCATAGGCATTTCGGTTGGCGCAGTGTACGTGCTTGCAATGCTGTTGGTGTTCCAGGGAACGCGTCACCGTTTTTCGTTTTTCCAGCAGGGCGCCCCAGACCAGCAGGAAGAACACGGCGAATCCAAGCGCGCCGTCGAACTCCCCCATGTCGGCAAGGAGGTCGATCGAAGGCGGGAAGTGGATGAAGGCGGCGGTGCGACCCTAACCGAGCAGAAATCAGAACCGTGGCAGACGGTCGAGCCCTGTCCGGGAGCCGAACGCTGTCGCAAGGCCGCAGCCGACCATGCCAAAACCGATCCGAATTTTGCGTTCGACCAGGTATGCGAGCAGATTGCCGAGTACTACGGCCTGACAAGACGCGAAGCGGAAGTGCTTCCGTACCTGGCGCGCGGACGTTCGGCGAAAGTGATCGCCGATGCCCTGTTCGTATCGGAAAGCACCATTCGCACCCATACGCGGCGCATTCTGGAAAAGACCGCGCTACACTCGAAACAAGAGCTGATCGACCTGATCGAACGATACGAATAGCCACAGCAAGGAGCCCAGCCATGGATCGCGTGCGCACGATAGGCGTCATCCGCGTCATCACGCAAGACCAAAACCAAGTCGAAGCGCATGGACGCCTGATCGAGCAATGTCTGCCTTTCGTGAAAACGGTTTCGCGCTGCATCCCCGACCAGCCGCAGGGCGTCCACAGCGCAACGACGAAAGGCTCCGCCGTGCCCAAAGTGGTAGCGCTTGCCCGACAGCTGGAGGCGGAAGGCGTCGAGGGAATCATCGTAAGCTGCGCCGACGATCCGGGCGTCGCCGAAGCGCGCTCCGTTTTGAGCATCCCCATCGTGGGCGCGGGCGAAAGCACCGCAGCTGCAGCGGCCCGATTCGCCCAACCGGTAGGGGTGCTGGGCATCACGCGCGAGGCGCCGCCGGCCTTCAGCCGCATCCTTGGGCAGCGGCTGATCGGCAACATGGTCCCCGACGGCGTGAAAAACACGCTGGACCTGCAAACTCCCGCAGGACGGGCAAGCGCCCTTGCAACCGTGCGCGCCCTGGCCGACCGCGGCGCAAAGGTCGTCGCCTTGGCGTGCACCGGATTCGCAACCATCGATCTTGCCCCCGAGCTCGAGCGCGAAGCCGGCGTCCCCGTCTTGGATGCGGTGCAGTGCGAAGCGTGCGCGATGCTCCAAGAATTGCTGCGCGTACAATCGACAAGAGATTAAAACGCGCTCGCGCAGATCGGCCTAGTAGCCTTCGGTGACATCGCCCGATTGATCCAGGCTGATAGGATCGCCTACGAACGTCGAGGGAACTTTGAACATCGTCTTGAAGAAGTCCTTCGTTCGCGCGGGAACTTCGCGAACGTCGTACTGCGCCTGCTTCGCATACGCATGATAGTCGCTCGGTACGCCAACGGCCTCCAACCCCAGGCCATGCGCTGCATAGAGCGCGCGATACAGGTGGTAGGTCTGCGTCGCCACCACGATGCGCTCGGCGCCGAACACATGCTTGGCCCGGTACATGCTCTCATACGTCGAAAAGCCCGCATGGTCGCAGAACACGTCTGCGCTGGGGACTCCCTGCGCAACAGCGTAGTCCTTCATCGCCTTGACCTCGTTGTAGGCGACGGTGCTGTTGTCCCCGCTCATGATCAGCTTCGGAGCGGCCCCGGATCGGTACAGCGCGATCCCGTCATCCAAGCGGTCTTGCAAGATGCTCGACGGCGTGCCGTCTGCGAACACGGACGCGCCCAGCACGACAATGGCGTCAGCGTCATAGCCAACCGCCTCTTGGGAATCGACGATGCTGCTTTTGGTTGCGACCACCGTCACGACGTTCGTTATCGCAAACGTCGCCGCAACAACAAGCATGCATCCAAGCACCAAACCCAGCATCGCTTTTACCCATCCATGTTTCTTCGCCTTTGCCATAGGCGTCGATGATAGCAAAGGAGCGGCCTTTTCGCGCAACTGCATCGGCCTTCGCCATCGAAACTCAAGGGGGAATCCACGCAAACTGCGAGACAGAGCCCCCGAAGGCGTACTTCCAGCCACCGGCCGGTCGCCCCGTTTCGCTCGCCCAGATTTCAATCCTTATCGACTTCAGCCTAGCGCCAGTGCGAACGCCTACGGCACTATGCAGCGATGTCCTGGCGAGGAACTGCACCCGTTGCACGATACGCATCGCGGGACGGCGTTCGAGTCGGCCCGCCACCGCCGCACGAGGCGCGGCTCGCAAATAAGCGGGCGGCACAAGCCGAAGCCCGCGATGCCGCCTTCCGCTGCAAGGCGCTCCATCGCAGCAAAGCTGCGATTGCCGCCCGTCAAGATCACGGGAATGCCAAGCTCGCGCGCAAGACGCTGCGCGTAGGGAGCAAAAAACGGCTCGCCGGCGTAGTCTTTCGTCCGACAGGAACGCCAATTCCCGCTTACGTCGATAGCCGACACGCCATGCGCCTCAAGCAGCTTCGCCACCTCTACGCTTTCGCTTTCGGTCAAGCCGCCCTCCACGCCGTCAGAGCTGTTCAGCTTCACGATCAGGGGAAACGCCTTACCCACTCGATCACGAACGGCATCGACGACCTCGGTTAGGAAGCGGGCGCGATGTTCGAGCGATCCGCCGTACGCGTCCGTGCGCCTGTTGAGCAGCGGGTTCAAAAACTGGCTGAGCAGGTAGCCGTGCGCCGCATGCAGTTCCACGCCGTCGAACCCTGCAACCTGGGCGCGCGCGGCGGCATCCGCAAACGCATGCGCAAGCGTTTGCAGGTCGGCCGCCGTCGCCTCCACGGGGACGACGCCGGTCTTCGGATTGGCGACGGAAGACGGGCCGAGGATCCGAGCGCTAGGAGGATCGAGCCTGGTGGCAGAACCGCCGTACACGATCTGCGAAACAACGCATGCGCCTTGAGCATGCAGGTCGTCAACGAACGCGCGGTACGCAGGAACGAACGAATCGTCGTAGATGCCGAGCATGCGCGGGTTCGGCTGCTCGTCGCGCGTGACATACGCGTAACCCACGATGATCGTGCCCACTTCGCCGCAGGCGAGCTCCTTGTAGACAGCCTGCAGTTCCGGGGTCATGCGCCCATCGTCGGTAGCCAATCCTTCGTAGGTTGCCGCACGCACAAACTTATTTCGCGCCCGGAGCGTCTCTATCTCCAGGCTCTCGAACAACGCATTCATCAAGCCGTCCCCTTCGCACATTTTCACCCTCGTCAGTCCTCAATGCCCAACAACTCATAAAGCTCGTCCCGGCTGTGAACCCCAAGCTTGCGATAAATGCGACTCGTATGGGCTTTCACCGTACCGCGTGCTACAAACAAGTTCTCCTCGATCTGCGCCGAGGTTCCTTTGCGTGCAAGCAACTGCAGCACTTCTTCCTCACGCGGACTCAAGCTATGCTCGCGCGACAAGTCGGACACGCGCATAGCGAGCAATCCCGGCGAGAATACGTCATCGCCATCGGAGCTTTGCTTCAGATTGATGCCCCATTTGGCAGACAACCGTTTTTCCGTAAAGAACAGCACCGCAAACGCCAATGCCACAACCGCCACGATCCCCAGATGCACTCCCGTTACGATATCTTTCGGCAGGTAAAAGGAGGTAACCGCAAATAAACTCCAACCTCCTGCTTCCACCAAGTAGCGAATACCACGCTCAATGCCATTCAACCAGGCAGCCGAAATGCCGAATCGGTACGTGATATTGCTCAAAACAATCATGATGAAAATGGACAACATGGTATAACCCGCATCGTAGCAACCCGCTACCGTTTTCGCATCGAGCGAGAATTGTGGAGCAATGAGCAAAAGTCCCACGATCATGAGAGGAAACGCCAGTTGATATATGGTGTCGAAGTTAAACCACTTCGACGACGAAAGAACGCCGAAGAACACGAGCGCAGCAACCGACATCGTGCCCACGGTGTTCCCCATCGCTAAAGGCTGGTCAGGAAGAACCCCAAACCCTGTCGCAAACGTGCAGATTCCCATGAGCGCAATCGGTTTCCAAGGAACTTCGGAAAGTCCTGACTTGCCCATGGGTTTAGGTAGGTCGATTTCCGGCAGACGCTTCATGGAGCGGCGCACCCAATCAAGAGAGACAAGCGGAAGAGTTACGGAAAACACGGCAATATACGCCGGTTCTAACCCACTGAACAGCCACTTGAGAACCTCTCCCAAAAAAATAGCCGCAGCATAATATGCAGCCACACGCATGGGGTTAAGCGATCCGAAAAACTCTGTCCACATAAGAATGAGCAATCCGAGTCCCGCGCCCGCCAACATAAGCCCAAGATATTTGAGCATCGCAATCTGCACCCAGAAACACGCAATGACGCACAGCGCCGAACCGCCCACCATGCCGACAGCAACCAGGACAACCGCTACCCGGTTCGACCAGAGCGGAGTAACGCGGCGCGCAAGAAAGACAACCGCAAACGACGCAACGCCTATGGCACCTTCGAATAACGCATAATCAAAAAAGTCGATGGTAGGAAATGCGCCATACCGAAAAAACGTCGCAAGCCACGCACGATACAACCCAATACCGAGAAACGCAACGGGCATAGACCCGATGCGTATGAGCATGTCCTTCCAGCGGTCATACGGCTCCTTCATGCAGAACCTCCCCTTCCTGCAATTTCGGTTCCTCATCTTACCCTGAAAACATGCGTCGCACCGAGCGTTTTACCCAGGGTTACCTATTTAAACCAGGGCCGGGTTACATATTGAACCCCTTCGACGACCATCCGGTGCGACGCTGCGGTGCTATGTTCTCGTCGTCCCGAACAGCGCAGCCGAAAAGGCCGACGCATCATGGGAGGCGGGACTGGATACAACAAGGAGGATGAACAAAAATGACAGAGCTTTCACGTAGGCAGTTTCTTACGGGTGCTGCACTAGCGACGGCAGGAAGCGCGCTGACATTGAGCGGATGCGCGCCATCAGGGAAGGCCGAGAAAGAGCGTTCTGCCGACGCAAGCACCGCAACCGTCGGCGGCGGCATGGGAAAACACGGTGCTATACAAATCGAAGTGGTCACGAAAGATGGGGTCATCGAGCGTATTGACGTATTGGATTCTCGCGAATCCGCAGGATTGGGCGATGTATGCATGGAAAAGCTAGGCAAGCTCATCGTCGACAATCAAACGTTGAACGTTGACGTCGTGACGGGCGCCTCGTTATCCAGCATGGCGTACCTCACCGCCGTTGCCGAAGCGCTTGATAAGGCGGGCGAAAAGTCATCCGAATGGAAGAAACGCGATAAAGCCGTGCAGCAACCAGAAAGCGATATCCCCACAGCGTTTGATGTTGCAGTCGTGGGGGCAGGCGGCGCAGGATTTACCGCCGCTATTAGCGCAGCCAACAAAGGCAAGAAAGTGTTGCTCATGGAGAAGTTAGGGGTATTCGGGGGTTCCACCGCATTGTCCGGAGGAGAGATGGCCGTGCCCGGAAATTGGATTCAGCAAAACTCAGGATTAAGCGACAGCCCCGAACAACTGGCAAACGACATGCTGGAAGGCGGGGACCACCGCGGCGACCCTGCCTTGGTGAACGTCATCGCCAACGGCGTGTACGACGCAGCACAATGGCTCACTTACGAGGGAGGAATATCTTGGGAGCATAATCTGCTGTTCTTCGGCGGTCATTCGGTCAAGCGCTCCATCATTCCTTCGGGACACATCGGCAATGCCATGACGACCAAGCTGACCTCCCGGGCCCAGTCGATCGATGACATCACGCTCATCGACAACACGAAAGCAACCGCGCTCGTGCAAGATGCGGATGGAGGCATTATCGGCATCAAGGCAACGAACACCGTCACCGGCGACGAATACGCCTTCGAATGCAAAGCCGTCGTACTAGCATGCGGCGGGTTTGGCGCGAACGTCGAAATGCGCGAAAAGGCAAATCCTGAGTTTGGAAAGCAATTCAACTCAACCGACTCGGTGGGAGCGCAGGGAGATGGTCTTACCATGGCCTCCGCTATCGGTGCCGAGCTCGTAGATATGGAGCTCATCCAAACCTATCCCATCTGCGACGTAAACACCGGCGCGCTGCTGTATTTGGACGACATGCGTCTGGACGAGCGCACGGTCATGTTCAACAAAGAAGGAAAGCGCTTCGTCGAAGAACTTGGCCGACGAGACGTTTTGTCCAAAGCCATTCTCAAACAGACCGACGAGCGCGCTTACGAAATCTGGGATCAGGCGGCTGCAGACGAGACTAAAGTAGTCGACATCCATGCAGACGAATTTGAAAACCTCGTTTCACGGAATCTTTGCACGAAGGCAGATACGCTCGAAGAAGCCTGCGAACCTTTCGGCATCGATGCCAGCGCACTCGCGAAGACAATCGAGCAGTGGAATGGATACGTAGATGCGGGCTCTGATCCTGACTTCGCTTACCGCGGGGCTATGCACAAGATCGATACGCCGCCGTATTACATCATGGCCTACAAACCGGCCGTGCACTACACCATGGGAGGCCTGCACATCAACCCGAACGCCGAAGTGCTCAGCGCCGACAACAAACCTATCCCCGGACTCTTCGCCGCGGGCGAAGTCGCCGGCCACAAAATGGGAACGAACCGCCTGGGATCCACATCCATGGCAGACATTTACACGTTCGGTCGCATAGCAGGAAACAACGCCGCCGACTACGCAGGATAACGCTTCGTCAAACCCTCCCTCCCCTTCAACGAAAGGGGCTCGGATATCCGAGCCCCTTTCGCATTATTCGCCTTGTCTGTTATCCTACTTCGCCACGATATTGACCAAACGGCCGGGAACCACGACGACCTTTTTGACGTCTTTGCCCGCCAAGGCAACCTCGACGGCAGCCAAGCCATCGGCCTTGATGTCGTCTTCGGCAGCGTCGGCAGCAACCGTGATCTTTGCCTTCACCTTGCCGTTCACCTGCACCGCAAGCTCCACTTCGTCAGCCTTCGCTTGCTCGGGATCAAAATCAGGCCAAGGCTGCACGTGCACCGATCCTTCATTGCCCAGCACGTCGTGCCACAGCTCTTCGGCCCAGTGCGGGGCGAACGGCGCCATGAGCTTGACGATGACCTCGGCAACCTCGCGATCGAACGCATGCATCGACGCGCTCGCGGCACGATCTTCTGCAGAGCATTTGCGCACGTAGTCGCTCGTCGCGTTCGTCAGCTCCATGATGGCGGCAAGCGCCGTGTTGAAGTTGTTGCGATCGAAGTCGTCGGCCACTTTGCCCACCACGCGATGGCGCTCGCGCACCAGCTTCTCGAACGCCTTGCTGCCCTCGTCTTCCGACGAGCCCGCTTGGAACAACGTTTCGTCGTCGGCAGCGCCCATCAAGTCGCACACGATGCGCCATGCACGGTTCATGAACTTGTAGATGCCAGCCAGACCGCCTTCATCCCACAGCAGATCCTTGTCAGGCGGAGCCATGAACAGGATGTACGCGCGTACGGCGTCGGTTCCGTATTCGGCGATCATGTCCTCGGGAGCAATCACGTTGCCCTTCGACTTCGACATGGTCTCGCCGTGCTCGTCCTTGACCATGCCCTGGCACAGCAGGTTCGCGAACGGCTCGTCCACGTTCAGCAATCCCAGATCGCGCAGCACCTTCGTGAAGAAGCGGCTGTACAGGAGGTGCAAAATGGCATGCTCGATGCCGCCGATGTACTGGTCAACTTGCATCCAGCGATTCGCCTTCGCGGGGTCGAACGGCAATTCGTCGTTGTGAGGATCGGTGTAGCGCAGGTAGTACCAGCTCGAGCACGTGAACGTATCCATGGTGTCGGTCTCGCGCTTGGCCGGGCCGCCGCATACGGGGCACGTCGTGTTCACGAAGCCCTCGTGCGTGGCCAGCGTCTCGCCAGCGGCCAAATCGATATCCTCGGGCAGACGCACCGGAAGGTCCTCTTCGGGCACGGGCACCAAGCCGCACGTCGGGCAATGGATGGCGGGAATGGGATCGCCCCAGTATCGCTGACGGCTGATGAGCCAGTCGCGCAGGCGGAACTCCACCTTCGTGCGGCCCTTGCCGGCCGCCTCAAGGTCGGCGATGATCGCATCCACAGCCGGGCTATGCTTGCCGCCCGCCATGCCCGTGTACGTGCCGGACTGCACCAGCACGCCCTCGGCGTCGTAAGCATGATCCCAATCGACCGAAGTGACACGACGATCCTGCACCCCGTTCAACTGGGCGAACAACGGATCGTCCTCTCCCAGAATGATGGGAATGATAGGCAGGTCGTACTTGCGGGCGAATTCGAAGTCGCGCTGATCGCCGCACGGCACGGCCATGACCGCGCCAGTGCCGTAATCGCTCACAATGTAGTCGGCCACCCACACCGGCACCTTTTCACCGTTGATGGGGTTCACCATGTAACGGCCGGTGAACGCGCCGTGCTTCTCCCGATCGCCCTGCGCGCGCTCGACGGCGCTCACCTTGGACGCCTGCTCGACCACCTCTCGGACGGCAGCTTCGTATTCCGTCCCCTCGACCAGATCCATAAGACCCTTGTATTCGGGAGCCAACAGGAAGAACGAGCAGCCGAACAGCGTGTCGGGACGCGTGGTGAACACGGTGATCAGGTCATCGTCGGTCGGGTTGGCCGGAACCTCGCCGTCGGGCCCGCACAACGTGAACGTGACCTCTGCGCCCTCGGAGCGGCCGATCCAGTTCGCCTGCATTTGCTTGACGCGATCGGGCCAGCCATCAAGCTGATCCAGGTCGTCAAGCAGTTCCTGCGCATAATCGGTGATCTTAAAGTACCACTGCGTCAGGTCGCGCTTCTCGACCGCACCGTGGCAACGCCAGCACTCGCCCTCGGTCACCTGCTCGTTCGCCAGCACGGTTTCGCAGTTCGGGCACCAGTTCACCGGACTGTTGCGACGCTCGACCAGGCCCTTCTTCCACATCTGGAGAAAGATCCACTGGCCCCAGCGATAGTATTCGGGATCGCACGCCACCACGGTGCGGTCCCAGTCGTACGAAAAGCCCATGCGCTTGAAACTGGCCTTCTGGGTTTCGATGTTGGCATACGTCCACGTAGCCGGATGGCTGTTATGTTTGATGGCCGCGTTCTCGGCCGGCAAGCCGAACGCGTCCCAACCCATGGGGTGCAGCACGTCGAAGCCGCGCATCTTGGAATAGCGCGCGATCACGTCGCCGATGGTGTAGTTGCGCACGTGGCCCATGTGGATGTCGCCCGAAGGATACGGGAACATTTCGAGCACGTACTTCTTAGGCTTCGATGCATCTTCGGCCACTTTGTTGAGGTCGGTGTCGGCCCATTCCTGCTGCCAACGGGGCTCGATCTCGTGCGGGTTGTAAGGTTTCATGGTCATGTTGCTTTCCTCGTCAGGTCGGCACCGCCCGCGCGCGTCCGCGCAGGGGGTCGTTTATTCGCGAATGTTCCCATTATAGTGATTGCGGCGCGAAAGCGAAGCATTATCGATCGACTTCACGACTTCGCAGACGCGATCAAGCCCCTGGGGTTCAACTTCGATTGCTTTAATCGCAAGCGGACGAGCAACGCCTCTCCTGCATCAGCAGATCGAAGCCGCGCTCCCTTCGCAAGCTTCCTCGACGTCGTCGAGAGTCTCCTTCGCGTTGATCCGCGTTTTTAAGCTATTGACCAACCGCTACCGGACAGGCTCATTCATCATAAAATGCCTTGAGATGCTCTCTAATAATGAAATATCTAGATTTTTCATTATTAGAGAGTTCGACGTGCGTTAAAATCGTGAAAAACATTCGAAAAAAGGTCTTACGATATGACGTACAAAAGAATGGACAGACTGTTTTACGAAGACGCCTCGAGCGATCGCAAGGGTGAAAACGAGCGCGAAGCCCGCAAGCGCCTCACGGCCGCTTCGTCATTCAGGACCGGGATCAACGTAGAGACAGGCGAGCTTTTTCTTGCCGTGCCGCGCGAGCTGTCTCTTGTCACGGAGCAGGTTCTTCGCGCCGAGCGAAAGGTGTCAAGATCATGGAGCGCCTTACCCGGCATTGCGCGGGGCGCTTACGTACGCAACCTCATCGTCGACGAAGTGGTATGCACGAACGAAATGGAAGGCGTTCGCAGCACCCGCAAGCAGATCAGGGAGGCTATCGACAGCATCGAGCAGCCTGTCGGGGAAAATCGGCGGACAAAGCAGTTCATGGAATTCGCCCACTTGTACCTTGGCCTGACGAGCGGCGACGTCGTGCCGCCCAAGACTCCTGAGGATATCCGTGCGCTGTACGACGCCGTCGTGGCGGGTACGCTCGACCCGGACGACGCGCTTGACGGCCAGCTGTTCCGCGCCGATGGCGTGGACGTCAAGGCGTCCTCGCAACGGATCATCCATCGTGGCGTGCAACCCGAATCCGCCATAATCTCGCACCTCAACGCTATGATCAGGCTAGTCAATTCCGAGGAAGTGCCGGAACTGTACAGTGCGCTGCTTTCGCATTACCTGTTCGAGTACATCCACCCCTTTTATGACGGAAACGGGAGAACGGGCCGATTCTTGCTAGCGCTGTACTTGAGCAGTCCGCTGTCCCTACCCACCACGCTATCGCTTTCGCGCGTTATCGCCGAGCATAAAGGAGTGTACTACCAGGCGTTTTCGGTAACTGAACACCCCCTTAACCATGCCGAGGGCACGTTCTTCGTGCTGCAAATGATGAATTTGATCAGGACGGCTCAGGACGAGCTGGTAGCCGAGCTGCAAGCAAAGCGGGAAGCACTGATGAAAGCCGAAGAAAAACTCGGCAGCGTGCGCGCTGAGTTCGACTTGTCAGAGCGGGCATGCAATGTGCTGTACCAAGTGGTGCAGGTGTCGCTTTTCGGCGCGAACGCGGACGTGACGTTGCAGGATGCCGCGAAGCACCTTGAGGTCACAGCCCAAAGCACTCGCAAGTACGTATCCGAGCTAGAGCAGGCCGATCTTGTTGAAACGACAAGCCGCCGACCGCTCAAGTTCAAACTGAGCAGCCAGGGTGAAGAGACGTTCGGCGTGGCGAACGCGGCCGGGATCCGTTAGCCGTACGCCAAACCGCAAAAAGAGCTAGCCGATCCGGAAGAGGGCACCCAAGCCCGCAAGCCGTCAAGGACATCAGACGTTTGCCCGCCGGCCCAACGCTGATTCGCAAAGCGAGGATCGCCGCAAACGCTTTCCGCCCCTACTGCACAAACACCAGGCAATCGTCGGTAGAACGCGCCTTGTCGAACACATAGCCGGCTACGTCGAACGAGCGCAGATCAGTGACGGATTCGACGGCGCATTCGGCGCACCAACGCACCATGGAACCGCGAGCAGCCTTGGCAGCCGTCGAACGCTGCACCAGGCGGCCGCTCGCATCGATCGCACCGAACAAGCACGTCACAGCTTGCAAGCCAAGACGCTTCGCATGCGGAAGCACCGCTTTCGCATATTCGACCGAAGCTAAGTTCACCACAACGTCAGACTCCGAAGCCAACGCGCGAGCCAGCGAATCGCCCCAAAACTCGTACAGGTTGCGCGCCTGGCCCACTGCTAATTTGGCCTGCATCTCAAGGCGGTACGGCACCACGCCATCGAACGGTCGCAGCACGCCGTAAAGACCCGACAGAATGCGCACGTGTTCCTGCACGTATTCCAACTGCGCGACGGTCATAACGTGCGGAGCCAGATGTTGGTACTGGATGCCTTCGTACGCAAACACCGATGGAACAAGCGAGTCCGCGCTACCGGACACGTCCATCGTGCGGAAGCGTTCGAAATTGAGTTCGGCAAGCGCGTCGCTACACTGCCATAGCGTCTTCGCATCTTCATAGGAAAGCGATCCCACCGCGCAAGCCAAGCGCTCAGCCCGGTCGACGAACGCCGGCAGATCGCGCCATGCGAACATATCGTCCGTTACGTTCATCTTCTTGGCGGGCGAGATAATGAAGCGCACGACCCCTACCCCTCTCCCAGCATGTCGACCGCCCACTGAGCGGCCACCATGGATCCTTTGACCAGCACGCTTTCATCCACTTCGTAGTAGCAACTGTGCTGGGGATGCTCGGCGCCCACGGCAGGATTGCGAGTCCCCACAAAAGCCAGGACCCCGGGAACCAAGCGCAGGTATTCGCTGAAGTCCTCGCCAGAAAGCGTGCCCTCGTATCTGCCGACGCCCTCTTCGCCCAGCACCTTCACCACGGCAGCGCGCGCCACCTCGGCGCAAGCCGGGTCATTCGCCAAGCCCGCGTTTCCCAGCTCGAACGTGAACCGAGCTTGAGCATTGAACGCACGGGCAATCTTTCCCACGATACGCTCCAGACGGTCAGGCACTTCGGCGCGCAGCTTGTCGCTCCATGTACGCACCGTGCCGGTCAGGTACGCCGTCCCCGCCATGATATTGCGCGCCTCGCCGCCATGGAACTCGCCCACGGTGATCACCACGGGTTCGAACGGCGACACGTCGCGACTAACGAGGATCTGCAACGCCGTCACCATCTCGGCGCCCACCACGATGGCATCGATGCCCTTGTGCGGCATGGAGCCGTGTGCGCTCACGCCTTCGATGTCGATGCGGAACCAGTCGGTATGCGCCATACGCTGCCCCGGCTCGCACGAGAACACGCCCGCATCAACCTCGCTCCAAATATGGGCTCCGTACACGGCATCCACCCCGTCCAGCGCGCCGTCGTCGATCATCTTCAACGCACCGATGGAAACCTCCTCAGCCGGCTGGAACAAAATGCGAACCTCGCCGCGCAACCGGTCGCGCAGTTGATCGAGAATGCGAACGGCTCCCAGCATCATGGCCATATGGCAGTCATGCCCGCAAGCATGCATGACTCCCTCGCTTTGCGAAGCGTAAGGCGCACCCGTTTGCTCGGTCACGGGAAGCGCGTCGATGTCGGCACGCAGCGCCACGCGCCTGACCGGATTGCCGTCGACGTCGTAGGCTCCCGACGCTTCACCGCGAATCGTGGCGATAACGCCCATCCCGGCCGCACGTCGGTACGGTATGCCGAGCTTGTTCAGCTCGATGCAAAGGGCTTCTTGCGTCCGCGTTTCCTTGCCGCTCAACTCGGGATGCTTATGCAACTCGCGCCTGAGTGCAATGACTTCCGATTCGATATCCGCACCGATTGCGCGGATGCGCTCGGTCGTGCTGGCCGTCCCCATATGGATCCCTTTCGCCGTTCCCTGTGTTCAGCAGGGTACCATATTCCGACATGCACGGTTTTGACCAGGATGAATCCCGTCAACACAAACGTCGAAGGCAAGGCGGTCAGCGAATGGTTTTCAGCTCTGCCAGCCTTCGCTCCAAATACGCTAAGTGCAAGCGCTCTTCGTCGCTCCATGCACCGAACAAGATTCGTTCGAGCGCATCGCATGCAAGCCCGCCGTCATCTTCGCTGAAGAACAATCGACGCTCAGCGCGATCGTACAAGCTCACGGTATCGAACAGTCCCGACTCCTCGAGCACCTTCAAGTTGCTGACGATGCTTTCAACGATCAAAAGATGGTGACTCGGGTCGACCGCCCGAGGCTCCGTTCCCGCAATGCGCATTTGCTCGTATCGCAGCTGGCAACTTACCAGCGATAGTTCCGGCTTCACCGCCATCAGCGCCAGCGAGACGTCGTATCCCCGATCGCGCAAGAGCCTTGCCGTCTTGAGAGGGACCTCGGATGTCCGCAGCGTTCCTTCGATGATCAGGTTGTACCCCATCACGGAAAGAGCGTCAACAACCGCTTCGACCATCTGACCCGCCCAGGCAGCCGTATAGGAAGGAGCATCAACACCGTATTGCTCGCCGATTTGCTTAAAAGACGGGTGGAAAGAACGGTATTCGTCGCCGTTGACAACAAGTATGTCGCCCGAAAAGGAGTCCTGAATCAATCGATGCAACGTCGTCTTTCCAGCGCCGCTTTGACCTCCTAGCAATACTGCACAGGGACGCTCCGCAGGAGCGCAACGTTTGTTCGAAAGTAGCACACTGATGATCGTCTGCAACCCTTCGCCAAACTCGTCATCCGAGTAATCCGAGTAATCCGCAAGATTCTCCATATCAGGCAACCTTTGCCTGGCGCGCTTCCGCGAGATTGCGCAAGCACTCTATTTGCCCCCTGATTTCGGAAAGCTTGACATCGTTCAAATTCTCTCGATAGGTGATGCTCGGTCGTATCAAGGCAAGCTGCTTGAGCACGTCCTCGAATACAGCTTCGGCCACCACATCCCCTCGCCGCTGGGCAGCGCCGCGCAAACGCGCCACCTTCCCCATTATCTGCGCAGCCTGCTCGTTAAGAACTTCCTGCTGAAGCGTGATTTCGTACAGTTCGTTGATGTCCATGGCGTCTCCATCCTTGTCGAAAGAAACCAGCGCGTACACGATCTTCTCGGTTTTCTCACGCTGGCTGTCCGCAAGCAAGGCCCCGTCGCGCTCAAGGCAATCCGCAAGAAACCTGGGGTCCTCCGCAGCACGAATGAGGTTCGCATTCGCCTTGCTGGGAGTTTGGCCGTTTTCGTACCGAACCACGCTGGCCTCGCCAAGCCCCAGCAAGCGCGCAAACCCTTGCTGCGTCAGCCCGTACTTTTCCCGGATCCTCTTGATATCCTGCGAAGTTAGATCATGTGACATGATTACCTCCCAATTACTATCTTTTGATAGATCAAACTATATCATACGATTGTTCTATTGTACAGGGAAGGCGCGACAAAAAACGAGACGGAGGGCAGAGCCAGCAGCCCGTCCCTCCGTCTCGTAAAAAAGTCACCGCTGTTCAAGCGGCGCCCTTTCGCATCCCGCAAATCCCTGATCACGCCCAATCTCGGCGCATGACCTCCCACGCAGCGTCACGACCCGCTTCAACGCTGGCGATCTCGTCATCGGAAAGCGCCTTGAAGCGGCCCTGCCTGCGCAGGTACGCCTCAACGCTGGCGAACTCCTTCGGGTTCCTGTTCAGCTTGAAACGACCCCCGTACTGGCCGCACACCGCTTCGCCCTCGTACTCGGCCAAATACCACAAGCCCGTGTCCACGATGTCCTTCGCAATGTCCACCATCTCATCCACGCCGCAACCCCACCCCGTCGGGCACGGAGCCATCACATGGATGTAGCGCGTGCCTTTGATGTCCCGGGCGCGCTCCACCTTGCGGACGAAATCGTTCAAGTAGCCGACGCTTGCCGTGGCCGCGTACGGGATGCCGTGCGCGGCTACGATTTCGAACATGTTCTTCTTCTGCGTCAGGCAGCCGTGCACGTTGCGACCGGCAGGCGTCGTGGTGGTCTTGGCGCCAAAAGGCGTCAGCGAGCTTTTTTGGATGCCCGTGTTCATGTACGCCTCGTTGTCGTAGCAAATGTACAGCACGTCGTCGTTGCGATCGATCGCCCCGGACAGCGCCTGAATGCCGATGTCGGCCGTACCGCCATCGCCCGCAAAGCCCACCACGGTGCAGTCGTCGAGCTTCTTGCCCTGCGCGCGCAACCCGGCCTCGATGCCGGTCAGCACGCTTGCCGTAGCCGCAAAAGGCGTGATCATTGCGTTATTGGCAAAGGAAAGCTGCGGAAAGTTGAACCCGACGGCGCTCATGCATCCCGCAGGCAGCGCAGCAACGGCGTTCGGGCCCAGCACCTTGAGCGCAGCGCGCACGACAAGGGATCCGCCGCATCCCGCGCACGCCTTGTGGCCGAAGAAGAACTCGTCGTTGGCTATGGTCTTCGCGTTGAGAGCCATTTCTATCGCCCCCCTTCCAAACCCAGCGCATCAGCCGGCAAAACGTCATCGACGCCCAAAAACGACACGTGCGGCAAGATGGCGGGATCCGCGCCGCCAGCTGCCTGCTGGAGAGCGCGGAACATGCCGATCATCTGCGATTCCGAAATGTCGTCGCCGCCCAAACCTCCTATGAAGTTGTACGTGGGAACGCACACGCCCGCCTGCTGCAGCGCCGAATTGACGTTCGTGAACACGGTTCCCTCCGAGCCGAACGAAATGTCTTTCTCCAAAACGCCCACCGCCTTCGTGCCTCGCAACGCCTCGGCAATCAGTTCCGAAGGCATGGGGCGCAGGTAGCGAATGCGCAGCATGCCCGCGCGGACGCCCTCGGCGCGCAACTGCGCGACCGCAGAGCGCGCAAGGCCGGCAGCCGACCCCAGCGTAACAAGAACAACGTCGGCATCGTCGCAGCTCAGCGTTTCGATCATGCCGGTATACTGACGCCCGAACACCTCGGCGAAACGACGCTCGATCTGCGTCACCACGTCAGGGGCGTTCAGCATGTCGCGATGCTCCCAGTACTTGAAATAGCGGTTGTACTCAGGGCCTGCCGAAAATCCGATGTTCACGGGATGCTCGAAATCGAAATGGTTTCCAGCGGGCTCGTAGGGAGGCAGAAACGCATCGGCCTGCTCTGGTTCAGGCACGTCCACGGTTTCGTACGTATGCGTGAGCGCGAAGCCGTCCAGGTTCACCATCACCGGCGTCATGACCGCCGGGTCCTCCGCCAGCGCATACGCCATGAGCGCAAGATCGAGCGCCTCCTGATTATCCTGCGCATACACCTGAATCCAGCCGTGATCCAGCAAAGCGAGCGAATCTCGCTGGTCGCCGTAAATGTTCCACGGCAGCGCGGTCGCGCGGTTCGCGTTCATCATGACAATGGGAAACCGCCCGCCCGATGCGTAGGTCAGGCATTCTGCCATGTACAGCAAACCCTGGCTCGACGTAGCCGTGAACGTGCGGGCGCCCGTGGCCGAAGCACCGATGGCGCACGACAGCGCCGAATGCTCGGACTCCACGTGCACGTACTCGGCGGCAAGCGCGCCCTCTTCCACCATCTCGCTCAAACGCTCAACCACCACCGTTTGCGGCGTGATGGGATACGCGCTGATGACCTGCGGACGCGCCAGGCGCACGCCCTCCGCCAGCGCTTCGTCGCCAGAAAGGAACCTCTTCATCGGGCATCCGCCTCGCTTTCAGGAATCATGGCGATCGCATCGAACTTGCAAGCCTTCGCGCACACGCCGCAACCTTTGCAAAAGTCCAGGTCAATGGCAACAGGAGCGCCGGTGGGCTCAACCTGGTCGACTTTGAACACCGTGCCGTCCGGGCACAGCCAATAGCACTGGAGGCAACCCGTGCACGCAGCAGCGTCGATCACGGGGCGCACGTTGCGCCAACCGGCGTTCTTGGCAGTCAGATAACCCGCCTCGAAGCACGTGGTGCGCGCGAACACGGCGGGGTCCAAGGCATCCCCGCTGCGCAAGGTGCAGATGCGCGCGGGCGGGCGAACGGGCGATCCCAAGGACGAACTCCCCGAGCCTTCGGCCGCCTCGAGGTCTTCCGCGCGCAGATCGCCTTCGTCGGATTCAACCGCAATCCCCGCAGCAGCCATCTGACCGGTCGCAACCGCATCGGAAGCATCGGCCATCCGTCGGAGCGCTTCCTTCACGATCGCCAGGTTCGTCCCGTGCAGTTTTTCCGGCATGTACTGGCGAATCGCCTCGCCCACGTCTTGGAGCGACACCCGATCGCACAGGCCCGCGATCGCTCCAAGAAACACCGTATTGGGAATGGAGCGCCCCAGAAACGAAGCGGAAATGCCATCGGCGTCGATGGCTAGGATACGCTCGTCATCGAAAGCTGCAGCGCTGTTCACCAGCACGCGCCCTCCAGGCTTGAGCTCATGCTCCCAGCCAGACCCCAGCAGCGTTTCATCCAGATACACCACGTAATCGGCGCGCGCGACAGCGCTCCGGTCGCCGATAGGCGCATCGTCCATCTTCGTGAACGCGCGCATCGGCGCACCGCGCCGCTCGGGTCCAAACGATGGAAACGCCAGCGCGTAACGGCCTTCGGAAAGCGACGCTGCCGCACCCAGCAGCCGCGCCGCCGTGAATGCGCCCTGGCCGCCGCGGCCATGCCACAGTACCTCGATCATGCCCTATCTCCATTCGTGCCAAGCAGTAATCATCCCAGTATAGCGTTGCCCTCGCGCGTTCACAGGCGCGCGCAGACGACCAGCCGTCAAACTCCCCCAATTGGGGAGCGAACGCTTTCGACCGACGACGCCGCGCACGACCTCCCCCCCCATTTGCTCCTGCTATGAATCTTGGAGGCCCATCGAACCCGACCCCTATAATGCTTGGAGTGAAACGAATCAGCCTATGCAGCGAAGGAGCTCGACGCAGCCTATGGATCGCATGCCAACGCGAGACGCGCAAACAAACGCCACGGCCAATCGTCGGGAGCGCATGCGCCGCGCGGGCAAGAAGCCGCGCAAACCCAGCTTCATCACGCGCGCCGTCAACCATTGGTGCAATCGCCTGCTAGGAGCAGTCTCGGAGCGCTCCCTTTCAGCGCAGCAAGAGGAATATGCCGCCGGACGCACCACGCGCGACTACGTGTGCAACACGCTGGGCATCGCTACGTGGGGCATGGTATTCCCGTTCCTCACCATCGTAGCCACGCAGCTGGCAGGCGTCGAGCAAGCCGGCATGTTCTCGCTCGCATTCGTCACCGGCACGCTGCTCATGATCCTTGCCAACTACGGCGTGCGCACCTTTCAAGTATCCGACCTAGCCGAAGATCACTCGTTCGCCGACTACCAAGTGAACCGCTGGATCACCTGCGCCATCATGGTGATAGCGGGCGTGGCATACTGCTCCATCCGCGGTTATACCGACCAGATGCTGGTCATAAGCTTGGGCGTATACGCGTACAAGATGATCGACGGCTTGGCCGACGTCTACGAGGGGCGTCTGCAGCAAGTGGACAAGCTCTACCTTGCCGGAATATCCCAAGCTCTTCGTTCGGTAGCCGTGTTCATCGTGTTCTCGCTGGTACTGCTGGTCACGCGCAATCTTGGAGCCGCTTGCATCGCCATGGCCATTGCCGCTGCGGCCACGTTCCTGTTCTTGACGTTTCCCTTGGCATTGTTCGAAACGCCGAAGTCGCGCCGCGTGAGCATGGGCAGTGTCGCAGCATTGTTCAAGCAGTGCTTTCCCCTGTTCGTGGCGCTGTTCATGTATGCGCTCATCGACAATATGCCGAAGTTCGTGATGGAAGGCGTGCTCAGCTACGACAACCAGTTGTACTTCAACGCGCTGTACTTCCCCGCCCAAGCCATCTTATTGACCATCGGTCTCATCTACAAGCCCATGCTGGTTCGCATGGCCGAAGCTTGGGCCGATCCCGACAAGCGCAAGCGGTTCGACCTCACCATTATCGCCGTGCTGGCCGTGATCGTCGCCATCACGCTGATCGTAGCCGGCATCATGGCCACTATCGGCATTCCCGTGATGAGCTTCATGTACGGTTTGGACTTCGAGCAGTTCCGCGGCCTGTGCTTCATCATGCTGGCCGCAGGCGGCGTTACGGCGGCAATCGACTTTCTCTACCAAGTGATCACCGTCCTGCGTCGTCAAAAAGCCGTTACGCGCCTCTATGTGATCACGTTCGGATTCTCGCTCTTCGTGCCCATCCTGCTGGTGAACTTCACCGGCTTGCCAGGCGCCATCATCGGCTACCTCATTGTCATGTGCATCTTGTTCGTGCTGCTGGTCAGCGAATACATCGGCATACGCATGGGCTTCTCCAAGGCCGAGGCCCCGCATGAAACCGCTCCGCAGCACGTCGACCGTCCGCGTCCCAGCGAAGCGCGGGCCGAGCGAGCACGACGCGAACGCGTGCTGGAAAAACGCGGCGCACATGCAGGCCCCATCGTGAGCGAAGAGGCTCGCGACCTGGCCGGCAGACGCCATCCAAACGACGACGAAGGATGAGACGAAGGGACGGGGTCAATGACTCATTTTCTGGCCTGCGGCCGAAAATGAGTCATTGACCCCGTCCCTTCGTCTCATCGAGCGATTCGCCTAGAATCGCGCGTACTTGATCAGATTCTTTTTCAGCGTGTCAACGAAACGCTGGGCGGTTTCGTCCAGCTGCTCGCCCTTGCGCACCACGTAGCCCAAATGCAGCGACACATCGGTATCGAGCGGCACGGTGTTCAGCCCAGCGCCGTCGGAAATGCCCACCAAAATGCCGCTCGTCACCGTATAGCCGTTCAGCGCTACGATCAACTCCGAAAGCGACGCACGGTCGGTGCAGGCGATGCTCTTGGCACGCGGCACGCCCGCAAGCGCTTCCTCGGCGAAGGCAACCGGAGAATCCTCGTCCTGCTCGAAGTACAAGTAGGGATAATCCTCCATATCCTCCAGGGCAAGGCTGGCAGCGTTCACCATGGGATGGCTGGCCGGCAGCGCAACGCGCGGGGCCGACTCGATAAGCTCCACGAATTCAAGGCCCGCCTGGTCAAGCGCGACGTTCAGAGCCTCGGCAGAAGCCGACGTCTGGAACAGCACGCCCAACTGGCTTTTTCCCAACGCAACATCATCGATGACGCCTTGCGTCGTGCGATCCCGCAGCGCATACGCGTACGCATCGCCGCCCAAAGCCAGAACCACATGGGCGAACGTCTGAACGTTGAACAGGTAGTGCTGACCGGAAACTGCAAAGGTGTTAGCCATGGGTAGAATCCTTCCCTATCGAGTCTGGCAGCTGCGCTCGTCGATGAAGCGCGAGGCCTTGTGCTCCGACGACGTTCCCAGCTTGCCCGCATCATACACGATGACCTTCTGCGGGCGCACGCCCACATGCGCCTTGATGGCCGCCATCGTGCGCTTCGCTACCTCGTCGTAAGGCTCGTCGCTGCCCAGCGCGCGCTCCACGGACACCTCGTATTTGCACGTGAAGTCCTGCTCGTACACGCGAATGGAGTACTCGCCCGTCAGGCCTTCCAGGCCGCGCACCACGAACTCGATATCGCTCGGGAACACGTTGACGGCGCTCACGATGAACATCTCGTCCTTGCGGCCCGTAATGTGAATGCGCGCAAGCGTACGGCCGCATTCGCACGTGTCGGTGCTCACGTAGCCGATGTCGCCTGTACGGAAGCGAATCATCGGGCGCGCCTTCTTGCTCAACGTGGTGTACACCAGCTCGCCCGTCTCGCCCGGAGCCAGCACCTCGCCCGTGTTCGGGTTCACCGTCTCGACCAGAATCTGGTCCTCCACGATGTGCAGGCCGTCGTGGGCCTCGCACGCCGCAGCGCATGCGCCGTAAATGTCGGACAGACCGTAGAAGTCAACAACCTTCGCGCCCCACAAGTCCTCGATGCTTTCGCGCGTGGATTTGATGGAACCGCCCGCCTCGCCAGCAACAATGATGGTGTGGATGTTGAAGTCGGTGCGCGGGTCGTACCCCTTCTCCTTCGCCACCTCGCCCAAATGCCATGCGTACGAAGGCGACGTCCAGATGACGGTGGGTTGGTACTGCTTCAGCACGAACAACAGACGGTCGGACGGCACCGCACCCACCCAGATGGCCAGCGCGCCCAGTCTCTGCGCACCGATGACGTCGGGGCCGCCCACGTACAGCGCGAAGTTGAGCGCATGCACGTACCGATCGTTCGGGCGCATGCCGGCCTGCCAGAACAGACGCGCCTCAGTATCCTGCCACAGGTCGAAGTCCTCCTGCGTGAACGGGCTCACCGTGGGCACGCCCGTGGAACCCGAAGACGTGGCCATGAAGATGACGTCCTCTTCGGGCACGGAGCACATCTCGCCGAAGAAGCTTCCCACGTGCTGCGTATCGCGCTCGGTCTTCTTGTCGATGAACGGGAACTTCGCAATGTCCTCAAGCGTTTCGATATCGGAGGGCTTGACGCCGGCCTCGTCGAACGCGCGCTTGTAGTACACCGTGTTCTCGTACGCGTAGGCCACCATATCCTGCAATCGCTGCAGCTGCAGCTCCTCCAGCTGGGGCCGCGGCATGCACTCGATCTCCGGATCGTAGTACTTCTGATCGTAGGGGATGTCCTTCGCCATGAGATGCTCCTTGTTCGCTTCGTCTTTCATGCCGCCGTCGCGCACGGTCGACCGAAGTCGCTCGAACGATTCGCCGAGTTACGCGGCGCGCGCCTCCCTGAAGAAAGAAACGCCCGCATGCGCCGAATCGTTTTGCGCGCGAAGCAGCGTATTGCATGAAACCACGAACAGCCGCTCAATACAACCATATAAGTCATTCAATGTTTTGATGCTTTGCTATCGATATCGACGATAACCCGGTAGAATAGCGATCAGAACGAAGAAAGGGGTCCTTATGACGCTTCAACAGCTCCGCTACTTAATTGCCATTGCAGAGTACGGATCCATCAACGCCGCAGCGCAAAACCTGTATGCCTCGCAGTCGAACCTATCCACCGCCATAAAAGAACTGGAAAGCGAACTGGGCATCACCGTGTTCACGCGCAGCAACCGCGGCGTCACCCTCACCAACGACGGCACGGAGCTTTTGGGGTACGCCCGCCAAGTGGTCGAACAGGCCGACATGCTGGAGGCGCGCTACCAGAACAAGGGAGCCGCGCACCTGCGCCTTGCCGTGTCCACGCAGCATTACGCGTTCAGCGTGCAGGCGTTCGTGAACGTAGTGGAAGCATGCGATGCCTGCGACTACGAATTCATCCTACGAGAAAGCACCACGGCGGAGATCATCGACGACGTGCGGGCGTTTCGCAGCGAAGTAGGCATCCTCTACACCGACAGCTTCAATCGGCGCGTCCTGCAAAAAGCCTTCGACGATGCCGACGTAGCGTACGCGCCCCTTTTCGATGCCGACGTCCACGTGTTCGTCGGCGAGCATCACCCGCTCGCAAAGCGCAACCGCATCGCACCCGACGACCTGGCGCCCTTCCCTCGCTATTCGTTCGAGCAGGGAACCACCAACTCGTTCTACTACTCCGAAGAGCCCTTGAGTTATCTTCCGCACGCGCGCAATATCCGCATTTCGGATCGAGGCACGCTCACCAACTTGCTGACCAGCCACAACGGCTACACACTGTCCACCGGCGTGCTTTCGGCCGAAATGCAGTCCGGCATAGCCAGCATCCCCTTGGACACCGACGAAGGAGAGCGCATGCAAGTGGGCTACATCATGCACAACGAGCGACGCCCCAGTCCGCTGCTGCTGCGCTACATCGAAGAGCTGCATGCCATCATCCACGCGAACCCCAGCGTAGAGGCCCGGGAAGACTGACCGGACGAAATCCCCCCGCTGCTCCGGGCGGCACGTCCCGCCTAAAAAAGCAGGACGACCCAAAGGTCGCCCCGCTCGCAAATCCGTTTTTTCGACCGCGTCCTAGTGGCCCGTGTTGCTCACATAGGGAGTCTTGTCCTTCAGCAGAACGTCGTGCGCGCCGCCTTCCACGATGGACGTGCTGGACACGATGGTCAGCTTCGCCTTGTCCTGCAGCTCGTCGATGGTCAGCGCGCCGCAGTTGCACATGGTGGAGCGCACCTTGGAAAGCGTGAGAGCCACGCCGTCCTTCAAAGCGCCGGCATACGGCACGTAGGAGTCGACGCCCTCTTCGAACGTCATGCCCTTCTTGTCGCCGCCCAGGTCATAGCGCTGCCAGTTGCGGGCGCGCGCCGAGCCTTCGCCCCAGTACTCCTTCATGTACGAGCCGTTCACCATCACCTTGTTCGACGGGCTCTCGTCGAAGCGTGCGAAGTAGCGACCCAGCATGACGAAATCGGAGCCCATGGCCAGCGCAAGCGAGATGTGGTGGTCGTACACGATGCCGCCGTCGGAGCAGATGGGCACGTACACGCCCGTCTCCTTGAAGTACGCGTCGCGCGCGGCGGCAACCTCGATGGTAGCCGTGGCCTGGCCACGACCGATGCCCTTCGTTTCGCGCGTGATGCAGATGGAACCGCCGCCGATGCCAACTTTGATGAAGTCGGCGCCCGCATCGGCCAAGAAGCGGAAGCCTTCGGCGTCCACCACGTTGCCTGCGCCGATCTTCACGGTGTTGCCGTAATGCTCGCGCACCCATTCGATGGTGAACTTCTGCCAGTCGGAGTAGCCTTCGGAGCTGTCGATGCACAGCACGTCAACGCCGGCTTCCACCAATGCGGGAATGCGCTCGGCGTAGTCGCGCGTATTGATGCCGGCGCCCACCATGTAGCGCTTATGGCTGTCCAGCATTTCGTTGGGGTTGGACTTATGGGAGTCGTAGTCCTTGCGGAACACCAGGCTGACCAGGTGATCGTTCTCATCAACGATAGGCAACGAATTCAGCTTGTGATCCCAGATGATGTCGTTGGCAACCTTCAGCGACGTGCTGACCGGGGCCACGATCAGCTTCTCGCGCGGGGTCATGAAATCGGCGACCTTCTCATCCAAGGACATGCGGGACAAGCGGTAGTCGCGCTCGGTTACCACGCCGAGCAGCTTGCCGGTAGCAGTGCCGTCCTCGGTCACGGGCATGGTGGAGTGGCCAAGCTTCTCCTTCAGCTCTACAACCTGGGCCAGCGTCATGTCAGGAGACAGGTTGGCGTCGCTCGTAACAAAACCAGCCTTGTAATCCTTCACGCGCGCCACCATCGCGGCCTGGCTTTCGATGGACTGAGAGCCGTACACGAACGACATGCCGCCCTCGGTAGCAAGGGCCACGGCCATGCCGTCGTCGGACACGGCCTGCATGATGGCCGAAATCATGGGGATGTTCAGCGAAATGGGGCACTCTTCTTCACCCTTGCGGTACCTGACCAGCGGCGTCTTCAGGCTGACGGCAGCCGGAACGCACGTAGACGGCGAGTAGCCGGGAACCAAAAGGTACTCGTTGAATGTACGGGACGGCTCGTCGAAATAATAGGCCATGAACTCCTCCATCTGCTGTCGGCATGTCGCTTCGCCCGCGCGGCCGGCGCGGGCGACGGTCGGCAAGGGGGCGATGTGCGCGAACGCCCCGCATAGCAACCGTTACTCAAGTGTTATCCGCTATTATAGCCACGGGGGAGCCGGAAACGCGAGGTTCCGCCCGGGAAAACTCCGAATATGAAGAAATATTCGCGCCACGGTTCGCGAAAGGCGCTACCCAAGTCCCATCCACGTGCGCACGATGGGCACGTAGCCCATCACGAACACGGCCAAGATAAGGACGGGCAGCACGAACCGCATGTACCCTCGAGCCCACCGGGGAAAGCCAAGGCCCTTGCCGGTGTCGGCCTCGGCCACGAACGCCTTCCAGCCCCATCCGCGCTTGCTCGTGCAGAACAGCAGAAACACGAGCGCGCCCAGCGGCAGCACGTTGTTCGACATGAGGAAGTCCTCGATGGCCTGGATGTTGCCGATGCCCGGCACCTCCACGCCGGCCCACACGTTGAAGCCCAGTACGCAGGGAAGCGACAGCAGCGCCAGCGCAACGCCGTTCACCAGACAGGATTTCTTGCGCGACCAGCCCCACTGGTCCATGCCGAAGCTCATGATGTTCTCGAACACCGCGATCACGGTCGACAGGGCGGCGAAGCTCATGAACAGGAAGAACAGCGTCCCCCACAACTGACCGAACGGCATCTGCTCGAACACGCTGGGCAACGTGATGAACACGAGCCCCGGACCGCTTCCCGGCTCCACTCCAAAAGCGAAGCACGCAGGAAAGATGATAAGGCCCGCCATAAGCGCAACCAGCGTGTCCAAACCCGCGATGCGCACGGCTTCGCCCGCCAGCCGATGGCGCTTGTCAATGTAGCTGCCGAAGATGGACATGGATCCCACGCCCACCGAAACCGTGAAGAACGCCTGGCCCATAGCGGCAAACACCGCATCGGCGAACGTCCCCCATCCGCCTGCGAACAGCTTTCCGAAGTCGGGCATGAGATAGAACTCAAGACCGGCCTCGGCGCCCGGCAGCGTGACTGCGCGAGCGCACAACACGGCGAGTACGGCGAACAACGCCACCATCATGAACTTGGTCACACGCTCGACGCCGTTGCGCAGCCCGGCCCGCGTGACCAGCACGCCGATGACAACTACGGCCAGCATGAACGCCGTCATCTCCAAAGGATTCGCCAACAAGCCGTTGAACACGCCCTCGACGCCGGCGGCATCCATGCCGTTGAACGTCCCCGTCACAGTGAGCAGCATGAACGCCAGCATCCAGCCCGCCACCGTGGTGTAGAACATCATAAGCAGGTAGTTGCCCGCCAAAGCCGCCCACTTGAACCGATGCCACTTAGAGCCTTGGGGCTCCAAGGCATCGAAGCTGCGCGCGACGCCTTTTTGGCTGGCACGGCCGACAGCGAACTCCATCACCAAAATAGGCAAAGCGAAAATCACCAGGAAGAGCAGGTACAGCAAAACGAATGCCGCTCCGCCGTACTCGCCGGTGATGTAGGGGAAACGCCAAACGTTGCCCAGTCCAATAGCGCATCCAGCGCTGATGAGGATGAACCCCAACCTTGATCCGAATTGCTCTCGAGCCATAAACGCCTCGCTATCTAAAAAGCGCCCGGGTCGAACAGCGGCCCGGGCGCGCGCGTACAATGCGAGCAGTGTAGCGGAAAGGTGACGCAAGCACCAGCAATACAATCGACATGTGCATGCACAATCGACCAGGAGCGAGCCGCTTCCGAAGAAGCAGCATCGCTAGGCGTTCTTCAAAAACGCTTCGTAGCCCTTGAACGCCTCGTAGATGTCGGCCTTGCTCGTAACCTCCCACGGCGAGTGCATCGACAGCACGGCCACGCCGGAATCGATGACGTCCATGCCATGCTCGGCAGGGATATAGGCGATGGTCCCGCCGCCGCCTGCATCCACGCGACCCAGTTCGGCCGTCTGGAACGACACGCCCGCATCGTCCATGATACGGCGGATGCGCGCCATGTATTCGGCGCTCGCATCGTTCGATCCGCTTTTTCCCCGAGCTCCCGTGTATTTGTTGAACACCAGGCCGCGACCCAAAAACGCAGAGTTCTTCGCTTCGAAAACACCAGCGTGAGCAGGATCGAAGCCGGCGGAGACGTCAGACGAGAGCATGCTGGAAGCCGCCAGGGCGCGCGCAAGCGGAAGAGGGCCGCCCTCGCCGGCAAGCTCCATGATCTCCGCTATGGTGTTTTCGAAGAATCGCGAGGCCATGCCCGTAGCACCCACGCTGCCTATCTCCTCTTTGTCCACCAGCACGCATACCGCGGTCTTGTCGAGCACCTGATCCGCCATGGCCAGCTGCGCGGCCAGGGAAGTGAACGCGCATACGCGGTCATCCTGCCCGTAGCCGATGACCATGCTGCGATCGAATCCCAGGTCGCGGGCACGACCTGCCGGCACCACCTCCAGCTCGGCTGAGAGAAAGTCCTCTTCCGAAATATCGTATTTTCCAGCCAACAGCTTGAGGGCAAACGCCTTGACCGGCTCTTTGTCGGCCAGCTTTTCAAAAGCCGGCCGCTCGTCGGCAGCGCTCGATTCCGGTTGCGCGTCCTTGTCCTTCTCGATCAGAAGGGGGCGGTTGCCCACCAAAAGATCGAGCGCCTCGCCTTCGACGACTTCCGAGGCCTTCTTCCCCATCTGCTGGCTCGCCAGGTGAATAAGCAGGTCCGTTACGCAAAACACCGGGTCGGAGGGGTCATCTCCCACCTGCACGTTCACCACCGTGCCATCGGTCTTCGCCACCACGCCATGCAGCGCAAGCGGCAACGTCACCCATTGATAGTGCTTGATGCCGCCGTAATAATGAGTGTCCAGGAGCGCGAAATCGTTCGCCTCGTACAGCGGATTCTGCTTGATGTCCAAGCGCGGAGAATCGATATGGGCGCCCAGAACGTTCAAACCGGCCGTCAGCGGACCGGCGCCTAACTGCACCAAGATAAGCGCTTTGCCATGGACGAGCGCCCATACCTTGTCGCCCGGCTTGAGCGTCCGACCTTCGCTCACAGCCATCGCCAAAGGCCGATAACCAGCCGCCTCCGCCATAGCCAACGCGGTCGCCGCGCATTCCCGCTCGGTTTTATTGTCGGAAATGAAATCGATGTACTCCGCGGCCAAATGCTCAAGCGCCTCGATATCCGCTTCGTCGTACTTCTTCCATGCCGTCTCGTGTTCCATATGCGTCCTTTCAAGAGGCTGTTCGTTCGTGCGCATTATCCCCCAAAATCCCCCCGTCAAGGCAACTATTCGGTAACTCGGTGGAGATTGGCGATTCCCATAGGATTCGGAGCGGGAAAATCTACCATAGGAAACAAATCTCCCATAATCGCGTAACGCGCGCGTACTTCTTTACGCGCCGACGAGCCGCGCACCGAAAGGCGCACCATGCTGCAACTGTTGAACATCTGCAAGTCCTATACCACGGCCGATTTCACCCAGACCGCGCTCGACAACGTATCGGTATCCTTTCGCGACAACGAATTCGTCGCCATTCTGGGGCCGTCCGGCTCGGGCAAGACAACGCTGCTCAACATTGTGGGCGGCCTCGACCACTATGACTCGGGCAACCTCGTCATCGACGGCATCTCAACCGAACAGTACAAGGACCGCGACTGGGATGCCTATCGGAACAACCGCATCGGATTCGTGTTCCAAAGCTATAACCTGATCCCCCACCAAACGGTGCTCGCAAACGTGGAACTGGCTCTCACGCTATCGGGCGTGTCGCGCAGCGAGCGGCGCGAGCGCGCCATAGAGGCACTGCGAAAAGTGGGGTTGGGAGATCACGTCAACAAGAAACCCAGCCAGCTGTCGGGCGGGCAAATGCAGCGCGTCGCTATCGCGCGCGCCCTCATCAACGACCCCGAGATCCTCTTGGCCGACGAACCCACCGGCGCGCTCGACTCCAAAACAAGCGTCCAGATCATGGACCTGCTCACGGAAATCGCGAACGATCGCCTGGTCGTCATGGTCACGCACAACCCCGAGCTGGCCGAACAATACGCCACGCGCATCGTCACCCTAACCGACGGCGTGATTCGCTCCGACACCGATCCGTTCGTTCCAAGCCAAGACGAGTTGCGCGTCAGCGAAAAGCCCGCGCGCAGAACGAAGATGTCGTTCTTCACCGCGCTTGCGCTCTCCTTCAAAAACCTGATGACCAAAAAAGGGCGCACGCTCATGACGGCGTTCGCCGGCTCCATCGGCATCATCGGTATCGCGGCCATCCTGTCGCTTGCCAACGGCGTGAACAACTACATCAAGAACGTCGAAGAAGAGACGCTCTCCGAATACCCGCTGCAAATACAAAGCACCGGCTTCGACATGGCTTCGATGATGCTGGGAGCAGCAGGCGTCGAAAGCGATCTATCCAAGAATCAAAGCGCTGCGGCCGGGGACGGGCAGGACACCGTGCGCGTGGCCGAAATGGTCACCAATATGGTATCGAGCATAGGCTCGAACGATTTGGCATCGCTCAAGGCGTACTTCGAAAGCGGCGAGAGCGACATAGACCGCTACACGAACGCCATCGAATACACGTACAACGTCGCGCCGCAAATATTCAGCTCGAACACCGAGAAAGTTCGCCAGGTTAACCCCGACAAATCGTTTTCGGCACTGGGACTGGGATCTTCCACGAGCACCAACAGCCTCATGTCCATGTCCATGAGCACCGATACATTCTACGAAATGCCCTCCGACCCCGCTCTCTACGAATACCAGTACGACGTGAAGGCGGGCAGATGGCCCGACAACTACAATGAAGTAGTGCTCGTCCTGACGGGCAACGGCGCCATCAGCGACCTCATGCTGTACACGATGGGCTTGCGCAATTCGGCCGAACTTGACGATATGGTCAAGAAGTTTGCCGCAGAAGAAGAGATCACGGCTCCCACCGACATCGAACAACCCTCCTACGACCAAATCCTCGGCGTAACGTTCAAGCTGGTGAGCGCAACCGACTACTACGTCCGCGACGACGAATTCGGCGTATGGAAAGACAAGTCCGACGATACCGCGTACATGCGCGACCTGGTGTCGAAGGGCGAAGACGTCAAAATCGTAGGCATCGTGCAGCCACGCGAAGACGCAACCGCGACCATGCTCAGCTCCGGCATCAACTACCCCACTTCCCTCACCAATCACGTGATCGACCAGGCTGCCAGCAGCGCCATCGTAAAAGACCAACTCGCAAGCCCCGGCACCAACGTGTTTACCGGCAAGCCCTTCGGCGAAGAAGACCAGGGCGATAGCGGCTTCAACATGGAGTCCCTGTTCACCATCAATGGCGATGCGCTCCAGGCAGCATTCACCATCGATCAAAGCAAGCTTTCCGTCGACATGTCCAATGCGCTCAATCTTTCCGCCGGCCTTCAAAACATGCCAGCCGTCCCGCAGCCGAACATGGACGAAATCGCCAGCAAAATCAAGTTCGAGATCACGCCCGAACAAACACGCGACATCGTGAACCAAGTCATGGCCGGATACAAAAAATACCTCATTGCCCACCCAATCGATCCCAGCGACCCCGATGCGTTCAGCAAGAGCTTCTCCGAATACATGGCAACGCCCGAAGCCCAAGCCATCATCGTGCAGGCCGCAGCCGGAATCGCGACCGAGGGCAACCTGCAAGCACAGATCGCGGCCGCGCTGCAAGGCTACATGCAAACGACCATGACCACGTACATGAACGCTATGGCCACCGAGCTTCAAACGCAGGTCACCGCAGCGCTTCAGCAGTCGATGAACCAGATGGCCAACAACATGGCATCCGCCATGTCCATAAACCCCGACAAGTTCAAAGACGCCTTCCAGATGAACATGAGCCAAGAGGACCTAGGGGAGCTCATGATGTCGCTCATGAACACGGAGGACGCCTCGTACGACGGCAATCTCAAGAAGCTGGGATATGCCGACCTCAACAAGCCGGGCGGCATCGATATCTATCCCATCGACTTCGAAAGCAAAGAAAGCGTCATCAAAATCCTCGACGACTACAACGAACGCATGACGGCCGACGGGCAAGATGACAAGGTCATCACCTATACCGACTTCGTGGGCACGCTCATGGCCTCGGTTACCGATATCGTGAACATGATCAGCTACGTGCTCGTGGCGTTCGTGGCAATCTCGCTTGTAGTATCGTCCATCATGATCGGCGTCATCACCTACATCTCGGTTCTCGAACGCAAAAAGGAGATCGGTATCCTACGATCCATCGGCGCGAGCAAAGGCGACATCAGCCGCGTGTTCAACGCCGAAACCATCATCGTAGGCTTCACGGCGGGCGTCATCGGCATCGGAGTGACCGCGCTCGCATGCATCCCCGCCAACGCGATCGTGTACTCGCTGTTCGACGTGACGAACGTAGCATCGCTGCCATGGCAAGCGGCCGTCATCTTGGTGGCCATCAGCGTGTTCCTAACGTTCCTGGCAGGCCTCATCCCCTCAAGTGCCGCGAGCCGCAAAGACCCGGTGGAGGCGTTGCGCAGCGAATAGCGCGACAACCCTCGTCCGCGAGCACTCGCACTTCGCAGCGTCTTTTCGAGCGAGCGACCCAAACGGGCCGCTCGCTTTTTCATGCGGAGCACGCGACGGGGAGCACGGCGCGACGAGGAGCAATGCGAAGACGGATGCCGCAGCCCCTCATCCCCCTGTTGCGCCTTGCCCCCGCCCCTCACTTTGAACCAGCCCATTCCGTCACGAATCGTTCGTACAGTTGCGTCTGATGAAAGAGCCGCAAAAACCAAACCACCTCACCGTCTATGCGATACACGATGACATACTTGAGAACGTAGTGCTCCCTGTAGGAACGACCAAGCCAACGAGGTCTGCTGGAAACAGCATTCATAAACGGGCTGCATGTTAAAAGCTCCTTTGCACGATCAACGGCACGCACCATGCGCTCAGCAGCATTCGGCGAACCGCAATCAACCATCAGGTACGACAGGACATCTCGAAGATCATCGTCGAACGCATCCGTTACGCAGATACTAAAATCCGTATTCATCCCGAATCCTAGCGCGCATATCTTCGTATGTCATATAGCGTCCCTCTTCGATATCTCGCTCTGCTTCCTCGACCTTCTCCCTCACCGAGACCACTTTCTTTTTCAAAGAGCAGTATTGCTCAATCAGTTCCTCGCCTTCGTAACCTTCCGAGATCAAATGGCGCAGGATATCAACCGTCACATCCTCGTCTTCCACCTCAAGAGGCTGAAGGAACATCCCTTTGTCGGTCCAGGTGCACAGGGCGTACTCCCCAAAGCCAGCCTTTTCATATATTTTCGCCGGGATGGTGATCTGCCGTTTGCTCGATATTTTGATAGCTTGAGGCTTTTCCAAAACCGCAACGTTCATATCCTTCTCCTTACCAAGCGCTTGGTTCTTGGCGGCAGTATACCATAAGGGTACATTTGTTCGCAATATAAGGGCCGTATGAACTTTGTGCGAAGCCTTGTCATCCGTTTCGATTACCCTCTTGCATGCACCTGGCGTTCAAGGTAGTATTCCAGTTAATGAGATTTATTCTCATTAAGATTTTAAGATGAGAAAACGAACCAAGACGAGAAGGAGCATGCATCCATGAAAGTGCGCGCGCAAATCCCTACCGCTGACAACTCCACGAACATGAACGGCTTCGGCACGTGCGAAGTCGGCTCCACGCTCGACAACCTGAAGGCAGCCATTGGCGGCGAGACGGGCGCTTCCGCAAAGTACGCCGCATTCGCCAAGGCCGCCAAGGAGCAGGGCTACGATCAGATCGCCCGCCTGTTCGAAGCCACCTCGGCAGCCGAGCAGATCCATATCGGCTTGGAATACGCGTTGGTAGCCGAGATGGAGCCGGGCTATGAGAAGCCCGCAGCCCCCGAAGCCGAAGGCGCTCAGACCGACTTGAACCTTATCATGGGAGCCCAGGGCGAGATCTTCGAGACCTCTGACATGTACCCGGCGTTCATCAAGAAGGCCCAGGAAGAGGGCAACGCCAAGGCAGTCCAGGTGTTCACGCGCGCCAAACTGGCCGAGTCCGTGCATGCCGAGCGCTACCTGGCCGCCTACAACGACCTCGACGCTGCCGACGACGACGCGTTCTACCTGTGCCCCATCTGCGGCTACATCCACAAGGGCGAGGATTTCGAGAAGTGCCCCATCTGCTTCTGCCCGAAGGCTTCCTTCAAGGCGTTCTAAGCTAACCTTTTCACCTACACAAGAAACGGCCGCCTCATCGGGCGGTCGTTTCGCATTGTTTCATACCATGCGCCCAACAACACGGACGACGCGAAATCCCGGCAAACGTCCGTCGCCGCCCACCATGTCACCCTTCAAACAAGAGAGGGCACCATGAACCAACGTCGATGCATCACCGCATCCTCCACCGTCGAAGACATCCTCGCCCACAACCGCTCGTTCGTCGAGCAACGCGAGTTCGAACGCTACGCCACCGACAAGTACCCTGACAAAAAACTCGCCATCGTTTCGTGCATGGATACGCGCCTGACCGAGCTGCTGGCGGCGGCTCTTGGCTTGAAGAACGGCGATGCGAAGATCATCAAGGTAGCAGGAGGCGAAGTTTCTCACCCATTCGGCAGCGTGATGCGATCGCTCTTGATCGCCGTATGCGAACTGGGCGTGGAAGACGTCATGGTGGTCGCGCACACGAACTGCGGAGCGCAACACATGAGCGGCGCGAGCATGGTAGAAAACATGAAGCGACTCGGCGTATCCCCCGAACGCATCGAATTCGCCCGCCATTGCGGGATAGATTTCGACCATTGGCTGGCAGGCTTCGGAGATACCGAAGAGGCCGTGCGGAAAAGCGTCGACATGGTGCGCAAACATCCGGTCATGCCTCCGCATGTACGCGTAGGCGGATACGTGATGGATTCCAAAACCGGCGAACTCACGGCCATCTGCTAAGCCCCGAACGTACAACGAAAAATGGATTGTCGCCCGAAACGTACGGTTTTCGCGGCAAAACCGTACGTTTCGGGCGACAATGCGCCTGCGGCAGTGCGCGCACAACGACCTATGCCCCTCTACCCCTTCGGCGTTTTAAGGGAATCCGCCATGCTGCTCAACGCAGAATCGCTGAAACCTTCGCTGTAGGCACTCGGAATGACCACGGTGCCGCCCGAGCCTTTCACGCTTTCGTACAGTAGGTGCATCGTGCGCAAGCGCAAGGCAACTTCGTTCTCCTCGTACACGTGCGCAGCGTCAACCAACATAGAAGAAATATCCTTCTCCACCTCAGCCAACATCATGCGAGCGTTCTTTTCGCGCTCAGCTTGAGCTTCGGTGGACATGACTTCTTGCAGCTCCTGCGGAATAACGATGTCGCGAATTTCCACCGACAACACGGTTATACCCCACAATGACGTGCGATCCTCGATAACCTCTTGGAGCTCCTGATCAAGCTGATTGCGACGAATAGCCACCTCACTCACGCTGGCCCGGCCGATGGCGTCGCGCAAAGCCGTCTGCGCCGCCAGCGAGACGGAGTTGTAGTAGTTCTCCACCTCAAGACACGCTTTCTCAGCATCCCATACCATCCAAAACAACACCGCATCCACGTTGATGGGAACCAAATCGCTGGTCAACGTTTCTTCTGCACCGAAACCCGTCACCATGATGCGCTGGTCAGCCTTGAGCGCAGTTTGTTCGATAAACGGAATGGTGAAGTACAGGCCGGGACCTTTCGTGCGGCTGAATTTGCCGAACCGCAGCACCACGACCTTCTCCCACTGCATAGCAATATGGACCGACATAATGGCCAAAGAAGCAAGGGCGAATGCCGCAACCATGCCCCATACGTTGAACCCATCCGCTACGACATAACCAACAGCAAGCGATATCGCGAACACCGCCACGAATACAAACACCGAAAACGCAAGCGGCCCGTTCTGAGACGTCCTGCGGTCCGTGCGCGAATTGTACTGCTCGATGGAAAACGGCTTGCTCGCTACCGCTTCAGTCTGTTTTTTCCCTTTGCGACTTTTCATACAGCCCCCGCCTCATGCTATCGCTCGAACCTGTTTCCCGCTGAATCTTATGGGCAACATCGATCATTCTGAGCATGACCTCGTCGATCGTCATCCCAAGCGCCAAGCACCGCTTGATGCTCTCCTCTATTTCCGTGTCAGCAATAGATCGCACGTCATCGGCAGCAAGACCCCCGATATCGCGCACAAATACGCCTCGCCCGCGAACCGATTCAACATAACCGTCATGCTCAAGATTAACGTACACCTTGCTCACCGTGTTGTAATTGATGGCCGCCTCAGCGGCAAGCGTGCGCACGCTGGGCAGCTGATCGCCCGGATTGTAGTGGCCCGTCTTGATCAAGTAGACGAACCGGTTGCGCAACTGCACCCACACGGGCAGCCCGGATGATTCGTCTATCTCGAATAACGCCATACCACTTCCCTTATCCGTGCGCATAATGATTATTCGCTCTGCATTGTACAAGAATCAAGCCAGGCCCGCGCCCGCAACCGCACGACCTCAATGCATCCCCGACCAAACAACGCAGAAGCGCAAGATAAGACCGCCCACGATGCATAGCGCGTCCACCGGAAGCAAGCGGAGGGAGCGCTTCGAAAGCGCCATAAACGCCTCCACTCCAAGGGGAAGAGCCAACCCCATGCCCACCACGCCAACAAGAAACCACGCGCCGAGCCCTTCCCCACCCAAAAGGATCCGCATCGATCCTTCCGCAAACGGATCCACAGCGGCGGCGGCAACAAACGCAGCCAAAGCGACCGATTCCAAGCACAGTACGCCAAGATGCACCCGATGAAGCGCCGTCGTCCAACCCTCCAACAGCTGAATGCCCTGCACGAACGGCACCACTAGAAACACCGTCGAAAGCCCCGCTGAAAGCGACGAGAACGCGAACAATGCAGGAATAGCCAGATTGTTCCAAAGTGCAACTGCCTCTACGCACGCCACGTATATGCCGGTATACGTCATCATGCCGATAGACACGACCACGCAAGCAACCTCGGCGATCTTGCGAGCAGCTGCGCGAATGGACGGCATGTACAACATGTTCGACGCCGCCAGGAAGCCGCTTACCAGCAGACTAGCGAGCAGAACGAAAGAGCCAAACGACAGAATTGACCAAGTTGGCCGTGTGAACAGCAGGAAAAACAATTCCGGCCTGCCCAAATCCAACAGCAAGCACAAAGCCGCCAAACACAGCATAGCAAAGCCAATGCCATAACAGCGAGCCTTCAATGCGCCGAATGACTCAGTTTGAGCCTGCGAGCGACTTGTCGTACCATGAAATGCAAGCGACCACAGAGCTGTCACACACAAAACGCCCGCTCCGCATCCTCCAAGAAACAGATACAAAATCACGAACGTCCCCAGCATGGTCGCCTCCCTCCGTTAGACGTTGCCGTCCATGATAGGGTGTTTGCTCTATGTTGCCTAGCCGCGAGCCTTCTTGAACACCTGCGCATCTTCATCAAACGTCACATCAAAGCGCCCTGCGTACAGCTCGCAAAGGCCGAACACGAGCTCTCCAACCCCGCGGAAGTAATCCGAGGTTGCGCTCTTCTCGACACTGTAGCGCCACGCCGCCAGCCAAGGCAGAACATGCTCAGACAAAAATTCTTCCTGCTCGGATGCCGCTTTACCGGCAGCCTCTTCGTCGTTGGCGGCAAGGGCGTCCGCTTCAAGCGCAACCAGCCGGCTCACGAAACCCAGCATAAGCCCTAGATGGTCGTCCGGCTCAGAGTAAAGCTTTTCTATTTGCAAGCCGTATCGGCGATACCAATCCCGCACTTCAAGCGTACGCTTTCCGAACAAGTGACTATTCGGCTCGCGGTAGAACGACTCCCAGCAAGGCGCGTCTGGCGTGCCCACACCAAGGAACAGCCGAAACCACTCCCGACGAAGGGAACCCATGCGATCCTCGAAGGCCGCGGCATCTGCATCGGGAGCGCACTCGTCAAGCCAGGAGCTCATGAGCTCCAGACCATGGCAGACGCGCTTGCTTTCCATGCCATAAGGCGCGGTTGCAAACATCCGACTACGCGCGCAGTTCGCCACATTTTGGCTGTCAGGCTCGCAATACAAAAGCTGGGAAGCCTGCGCAAACACGACTTCCGCTGACGAAAGCTGGTCTTCGCTGTACGAAATTCCCATAGTGACCTCCTATAAACACGTACCGCCAAAAACCGAACGGGGAGGGAGGGTCATCCGGCTTTTGGCGGCAGCGTTGATCGATACCCCGCCGCCAAACGTACGGCGGCGGGGCAGGTTGCTCTACACTTCTTCTTCCAAGTTCACAAGTGCGCCCGTACCGCTGCCAGTCTTCTGCGCGTCGCGGTGCGGCTTCATGATAAGGTTCGGGTGCGTCGTATCCTTTGGCAGAGGCTCAACCTCGATGTCGCCCTCGCCGTACTTCGCGATCATGTCCTCGCGCGTGCCGAAATCAAGCGCACGCATGGGGCAACCGGTGACGCAAATAGGTTTTCCACCAGCTTCGATCTCGGCCTTGCACATGTCGCACTTCATCATGTAGCCCGTTTCTTCGCCAAACGTCGGCGCGTCATAGGGACACACAGTCGAGCATGTCTTGCAGCCGATGCACACTTCATGATCGGTCCACACAATGCCGGTTTCGCCGTCTTTCTGCATGGCGCCCGTCGGGCAGTTCTTCACGCACGCCGGATCAACGCAGTGGTTGCAGGCGATGGACGTGAAGTACCCGAACACGCCATCGGGAACGTAACTACCCGCTTCGTTTTTCGCCCAGGTACCACCCGCATAGTTGAGGACCCTGCGGTACAGGTTGTTCACCGGCAGTTTATAGGTCTCCTTGCAAGCAACCTGGCAGGTCTTACAACCGGTGCACTTGCCCTGATCGAAGTAGAATGCGTACTGGGTCATGATGCGCCTCCCCTATTCTCCGATGCCCACGGGCATAACGATGGGCCTGTTCTTATCGGGGTCAAGCTTCAAATTCCCCGTGTACTTCTCAACTTGGACGAGCGTGCCCGTCCAAGCTTGGCATCCACCACCCGAAGATTTGGGAGCCTGCAAGACGTTAGGACACCCGCCAAGATCAATCCCCGTTTCTTCATCAATCTGGAACCAAGATCCATCCTGAATTGCAACCGCACCGGGAACAAGCGTAGGAATGACCTTCGCAGGCCTGAGAACTTTTCCGTGCGGGCTGGTCATAAGCACCGCATCGCCATTCTTGATGCCACGCGCTTCTGCGTCAACCGTACTTATAAAGCACTCCTGCGGGAAAGCCTCTCGCAGCGACACCACGTTATCGTTCACGGAGTGAGCTCGACGCAAAGAATGGGGGGTCCAGAGGAGAAGCGGGTACTCTTCGGTCTGGGTTCCCGCTCCCTGCTCCGGATCGCCGATTTGGTACATACCAATAGGCGCAATCGTAGAATAGCCAACGGAGTTAATCATGAAAGCAGCTGTCTCGCAATAAATCTCGAACTTGCCGGAAGCGGTCTTGAGCGGATTCGCTTGCGGGTCGGAGATAAATGCCATGTACGGCTCGGGAATAAACATGTCCTCGGACAAATCGGCTTTCAAAATACCTTTTTCGCGGAACTCCTGGAACGTGAACTTACCTTCCTGCGGGGCGCCTTCGACGCCAGGGAAATACTGGTCGATCTCATCCTGGGTAATCGTAAGCAAAGGCGAAGCCTCGAACGTCGTTCCATCCATATACTTTGCATCGCGAACCGTAGCGTAAGTGCGCTCGGCATCGCTCAGTGTATTAACGACCTTCGGATCAAGCCCCAAACGAGCAGCAAGCTCTTCGGCAATCCAGCTCTCGTACTTCGACTCGTACAAAGGATCGATCACTTTGTCATACCACAACGCGGAAGCATAATCTCCGCTGAATGCTTTGCCGGGCTTTTCCCAGAACGTCGAACAAGGAAGCACAACATCACAATACTGGCGAGTTGAATCAAAGAACGGATTAACGCCCCAAACGAAATCCATGCCTCGCACAGCCTTGATGCCGTTCATGGTGTCGGGGATCTGGTTGAGCGTGCTCATATGCCCGCCAAAGTACGCTGCATGAATATCGACCTTACGCTTGCCCGTAGGCCAGCAGTCGCGTCCGTACTCGCCAGAAAGAATGGAACGCCAGCATTCGGAAGGCTCCAGGTTCAGCCAGCCATCCGGATCCTTCAACGTGGCAAAAGAAGGGATGGGGTAATACATGTAAACCGGAGCGCCAGCAGGCTGAAGCGGATTTGCAGGATCCGCGTCGACGGGGCAGTATTGCCCAGGGTTAACACCGCTGCTGGCAAAATCCTTCACGCCCGACCAACCAAAGTAGTGGCCAGGGGTGCCAATGCCGCCGTGCATGAGGGCCATGGTATAGAAGCTCTGCACAAACTGCTCGCCGGCAGGGATCTTCGATGCCGACTGCGCGCAGTTGAAATCCACCTTATCTACCGAGGCAATCTCGGCGGCCAAGGAGCGGATTTTGTCAGCGGGCACGCCGCAGATCTTTTCAGCCCACTCAGGAGTCTTCGGCGTCATGTCATAGCCAGTTCCCATGACGTAATCTTTCCAGGAAGCATTCTCGGGAGCGCCTTCGGGCATATGGTCGCCATCGAATCCGATGCAATACGTATTCAAAAACTCCTGGTCGTACGTCCCGGCGTTGATCCATTCGTAGCAAATCGCAATAACGAGTGCCGTGTCGGAGCCGGGAAGAATCGGGATCCATTCGTCAGCAGCCATTTGAGCCGTCTGGCTCAGCCACGGATCAATAACGATAACCTTGGCCCCGCGCCTACGGCATTCATCAAGATATAGGGTATGGTTGCCGGATTTGTTCGCCGCCCAGTTGCACCCGAATACCACATGGAGGTCGCTGGTGACAAGCTGCAAATGATGCGGGGTAACGGTCATAGCCATACCACCGAGCATATGGGTATCGATGACCGACCATGAACCGAAAGACACGGTACCAGCTTCAGCATGGACCGATCCGCCAAGCGCATTCAAGAGACACACGTTCTGGTCATAATAGCCGTCGCCGATATTGCTGGATGCACCGCACAGGATTCCCGTCGGACCATACTTGTCGAACATTTTCTTAATGCCCTCGGCAACAAGATCCAGAGCCTCGTCCCACTCCAGGCGCTCCCATTCATCAATGCCGCGCAGCTCGCCATGAGGGTCGTCCAAACTGAAGTTCTTTCGCTTCATGGGATACTTGATACGCGCAGGAGAAAGCACTTCGCTGATCTTAGCGCGACCGCGAAGGCAGGATCGGCGCTGAGGCACTGCGTACGTATCTTCTTCCGCCTCGTCCGTTCGGATCTTCAGCGGTACGCCGTCCTCAACGTATACCCTGTTCAAACAACGGGAAGAACCGCAGCTACAGTTGTTGTAGCAAGGAGCATTAAGCCACTGACCCGCTTTTTTCCCAGCGCCGTCTTGAGAAGCGGCGTCGCCATCGCTTCCGCTCGGAGTACAACCAGCGAAACCCACCAGCGCTGTCGCACCCGCAGCAGCCGTGCCCCATTTGACGAAATTACGTCGTGTTAATGTCGTTCCCACATTACCCCCTCCAGATCGCATTCCGGAGAACAGTCCCGACCGAGACCGTCCTCCAACAATTCTCCGTCGACCCATGCATGAGCGTAACCGTCACAACTTCGTATGATAGCTACCTCAGCCATACTATCACCATAGTGTAGGACAGTCAACGAAAGACCGTTGCCCCTATAAACCTATATTGAGCATAATTCACTCACTCAATCCGCTGGTTTACTTTCAATTAGAAATGATCACACTATCATCTATACTATGATAGTGTGACAGTATTCGCGATCAAAGGGGGATGGTCATGAGGTTCATAATCGCACTTATCGTATCCGCCGCGCTCGTTTTTCTCTGCGCAAAACCGCTCAAGAAACACCCGGTCCCGTTCTATTTAGGCGCGCTTGCGCTCGTTGGGCTATATCTATACGGGACAACAATAAACTCCAGCGCAGGGCTTTGGCCTTATTTCATGCCCCTTATGCAACGATGCGCATTGGCGTTCCTCTTGTTCACCGTTGTCATGTTTGTCGGCGTGCTCAGAGAGAATTCGCCTCTGCGATCGCGCCTCATGCCTGTTCGCAGACAGCTCTCCATCCTGGGCTGCATATTCGCCGCAGGACACATCGCGTTTTACACCGCCTCGTACCTTCCTCGCATTACCGCAGGGTTTACAGGCAATCTTACGATCGCGCTTCTTTTGGCCGCTCTCCTAGTTATCATGATGGCTATACTGATGGTAACGTCGTTTCAGATCGTTAAGCACCGAATGACCGCCGCCGCGTGGAAAAGAATCCAGCTCTTCGCGTACCCGTTTTACCTGCTCACGTATGTGCATTTGGCAATGCTCCTAGCACCGTCCGCCCTAGCCGGAAACGAAACCGCCGTAATTAGCCTTACTGTGTACTCCCTGATCACATTTCTCTACGTGATCCTAAGAACCAAAAAGGCCCTTTGCCGCAAAACCACGCACGCCAACGCAACTCCCGCTGCGATGCACTAGCAACTTCCACACGCCCTCCCCTCCCCAACGGGGCGCTCCCCACCAGGAACGCCCCGTTACTCTTTTCGCGAGGCGAACCACGCCCGTGCGCCAGAGCGTCGACATGGTGCGTGCGCATCCCGTCATGCCGCCGCACATGCACGCCACGGGCTGCGCAATGGACTCGGAAACTGGGGAGCTCACCGTCATCCGCTAAGGCCAAGCTCCGAACATACGGCGAAGAGTGCATTGTCGCCCGAAACGTACGGTTTTCACGGCAAAACCGTACGTTTCGGGCGACAATGCGCCTGCGGCAGTGCGCGCACAACGACGTCGACAGCCCCGCAGCGCTATGCCCACAAGTACGTCACCCCGCGCCCTTCGGCGGCGGCCTCGACTCCCCACTGGGCGAACAGGCTGTCGTGATACGTGTCGGGACGGTACGTTTTCGGCTGACCGTAGCCGTCGATCACCTGAATGGCATTCAGCATGTCGCGCGCGATAACGGCAGGATCGTCGGCCTCGGCGGCACTGGCGGGCAGGGCTCGCCACACGTAGGCAAGCGGACGACCGTACTTGTCAATCTGGTTGGTATCGTGCTGCAGCCACAACGTGTCGCCCTCGCCCACAAGCCCTTTCATGTGGTCGGACGCCCATACGCCCTCTTCGCGATTCCGCTCCTTTTGCGGCGCTACGCTTTCGGGCGTGTCTATGCCAATAAGCCTCACCGACGCACGCTCGCCATCGGCAAAAATCACCGCCAGCGTATCGCCGTCTACAACGTGCCGGACCGTCACCTGGTCGAACGCAGCAGGATCCGCGTTCGCACGCTGAACGTCGGTCGAGCGCTTCGCGTCCTGCTCGGCAGCACGGCGCGCATCTTCCGTTACATGCACGGCCTCCCATCCGACAGACGCAGTCGGACGCGCACCCGACCCATCGGGCGAGCCCCCTCCCGACAAAGCAAGCTGCGGTCCCGCCCATGCAGCAACCACCAGCGCAAGCAGTAGCAAACCGCTCGCAATCCTGCCCGCCGGACTCCTTCCCAGCCGCTTCGCCACGCACCGTGCTGCTCGCCGAACGTCCCGCTCCTTCACCGGCGGAAAGCGCCGGTCGCTCACGCCCGCTCCCCTGCGCTCATGATCACGTCGCCGCTCAACGACATGATGTGCACACGCAACACGCGCCCGTTCTCAACCTCCATCCGCCCCGTGCAACGGGGAAACCCGCCGCGCGGGCGAAATGCAGCTCCCGGACACAGAAAATACTCCGCGGGACGAGCGTCTGCGCCGGTCAGCAATTCCGGAACGTGCGTGTGCCCGTGAACGCACACCTGCGGAATGGGATCGCCCGCCGCCAAGGCCGCGCAGCCATTGAAGCCGATGCGAACATCACGGGGGTAATGCGCGACCAAGAAACGCACGCCGTCGATCACCGGATGCGCGAAGCGGCTCACACGAGAACCGTACTCATCGAAATCGTTGTTCCCCAATACTGCCGTTGTGGGGGCAAGCGCCTCCAGGGCGCACAGAATCTCAGGGCCGCCGATATCCCCCGCATGAATGATATAGTCGACGTCGACCATAGCCGCCAGCGCGTCGTCGGACAGATTTCCGTGAGTATCGGATATTAGGCCGATTACCGTCATGTGCGCATCCTTTCCTCGAATGCGCACCAGTATAAGGCATCCGCCAAAGACAAGACTCGCCTTCGTCGAAGCGCCAAAACCAGCGAAGCGCCCCGCACGCGAGCACGACGTTCCCGAGGGTCAACGAGAATGTTACGTTTTAGCACTCTCACTTGACGAGTGCTAAAACGCGTACTATAAATGAATCGTACAAACAAACGACGCAACCGAGGCTTGAGTCACGCCCATGCGACGACGTACCTGCATGACGTGCACGCAAGCCGCACGAAATGGAGATGATGAACATGGCAATGATGGTACCCATGCGCAGGAACCGCAACCTTCTCAGCGAGTTGATGACCGACCCCTTTGACGCATTCCTCAACACGGCAGCCGCGCCAATGCAGGCAATGCAGAAGATGTCGCCCGCCCTCATGCGCACCGACATCAAGGAAACCGACGAGGCATATCAGCTGACCATCGACCTTCCGGGCTTCAAGAAGGAAGACGTGCAGGCAGAGCTCAAGGACGGCTACCTTAGCATCACCGCGCAAACGCAATCCGAATCCGAGGACAAGGATGAAAAGGGCACGTACGTGCGCAAGGAGCGCTTCAGCGGAAAATGCAGCCGCACCTTCTACGTGGGAGACGATATCGAAGAAGACGACATCAAGGCTAAATTCGAAGACGGCGTGCTGAAGATCGCCGTACCCAAGAAGCAAGAGCAGCCCAAAATCGAGGAGAAGAAGACCATCTCGATCGAAGGCTAGCGCAGCATCGGACCGCACTGAAAACGCGGACGGCAGCAAAAGAAACGAGCAGGGCGGCCCCAAAGCCGCCCTGCTCTACGAATGAGGCGAGAGGGCGGAGTCATCGACTCCGCCCTCTCGCCTCATTGCTACACTATACAAAATGCAACAATCGCCTAAGGAGACCCCGTGACCGCAACCGCGCCCCGCCTCAAAGACATCCGACTGGTAGCAGACGGATGGATCAAGAAGTACGTGCTCACCTACACCATGCCGGACGGATCGTTGTACGAATACGAAAGCGCATCCAGAAAAGGAGAAGACGCCTACCGTCGCGCACTCGAAGCAAATGCCGCCGGGAACCCAACTCCTCCCGATGCCGTATCCATCGCGCCTCAAACCCCCGACGGAAAACTGCTCCTGATCAGGGAATTTCGCTATCCGCTGAACAGTTGGTGCATCGCGTTTCCGGCCGGCCTCATGGAGCCGGGAGAAAGCCTGGCGGAATGCGTCGATCGAGAGCTTCGCGAAGAAACAGGGTACGCGCTGCGAACCAACCTAGGCGCTCAAGCAATCGACCCGCTGCCGCAAGCCGGCTTCTCGTCCACGGGGCTAACCGACGAGACCGTGCACGTTGTGTTCGCCCAGGTCGAGAAAGCGGCGGACGCGCAACCGGAACCCACCGAGCTCATCGAGCCGTTCCTGCTCGACATCGCCGACGTCCCGCGATTCCTTGCAGAAAACACCACCCCGTTGGGCACCCGCGTCCAGTTGGTGCTGGAAGCCTTCGCGCGCAGACGGTAGCCGCCAGCGCAAAGACGCCCCACACCAGCGGCCCACGCGACTTCGCGCCTTCGCACGCCGCAAGCAAACCAGCACGGGCCTCGCCTTCGGTTTTCAAGCCAGGCGAGGCCCGCACGTATCACGGAAAAACGCACATCGCACGCTTCAGCTGCTAACTCTCCAACTTACGACGATAGGCGCGCACCGCAATCAGCGACAACGCTGCCGCCGCACCGGCAATGCCGGCAAATGCCGCAGCGGGAAAAACAGCGTCTCCTGTCTTGGGAATAGCTTGCGCCGCTGCACGGCTGTCCGTTTTTGCAGCAACGACCTTCGCCGCATCAGTCGACCCGGCGGCCTGGCCCTGGCCGCCAGACGGCGCAGGCGAGGATCCGGACGTCCCGGCATTTCCAGGATTCGATGGGACAGGCTTGTCAGACGCGTTGGAATTTCCCGGGGCGTCCCCGCCCGGAGTGCTGGGATCGTTCGGCTCCGGAGCCGGAGGCTCCTCGGCATCGGGAACGCTCACTTCTACGGGCATCGTTGCGATATTGCTCTCGGCACCTTCGCCAATTCGCTCTGCGAACAGGTAAAGCTTGTCGGTTTCTTTATTGAAATCGGCGGGCAGCTCAAATGAGACCGAACCGCTCTCGCCCGAAACCTTGCCCACGGTGCCATAGCCGACAGGGGTACCGGTCCTCCAATCGCTGCCTCGCACCACAAGGGCGGACACTACGCGATCATCCTGATCGAGGGCAGCGCTTCGCGACATTCGACCAGAAGGGGAGGCGTTGGCCGCATACTCTACGGAGATCTTTTCGCCGTCAACGCGAGGGCAGCTCGCATCGAACTTCCAATCATCGTTGATCAGCGTGAGTTTCCAAGCGTTATCTTCGGTGGCCAAAGGCTTCTGAATGCCCGAAGGAGCCGCCGCAGACGCCGGCGTAGTCAACAAAACCTTGCTCGGATCAAGCGTGATACCGGGCTGAACTCCCAGATTGGGGGTATAGGGCATCATAGTGTTAAAGCCGCTTTCAAGGTCTCCGTCTGGCAGAACAATCAAGACCATCGTCATGAACGACGCGCTTTCGTCGGTCGTGCGAGTCAAAAGCGATATCTCCTTCGCCGCACGCGATTCATTGGAAACGAACCCGTAAGCCTTGTTCCGGTAATCCTGTATCGAAAGCGCGAAAACCTTGTCCTGCGTGGCAGGCGCCACCTCTTTCGATGCGTCCGCCAAAGACAACGACTTCACTTCCGTGGTCTTCACCGCTTCCTTGGACAGTGCGTCGAACGTCTTGTTGAACCACTCGTCGTTCAGGTACGTACGCAGCGTGGCGGTATTCCAGAACAACTCGCTGGCAGGAATGGACATATCGGTGTTCCATGCCTGACCGGTAACGGTGTGCTCCGAATTGAGCAGGACCCCATCCTTGGAAGTCTGCAGAACCCTCCAGGAAATCGGCTTCCCTTGGTCGTCCTTGCCGAAGTACACACGGCTGCCAGCCCAGGGCTTGCCCGGAGCGCTCTCGTCCGAAAACGGGGCGTTGAATCCGGAAATACCCAGGTTAACCGTATTGCCGCTACCCGCATTCTCCGCAATGGAAAGCTTATCCATCGCCTCGGTCAACGCCGCGAGCGCGTCGTTGACCGTCGTCTGCGAGTGAGAGGTGTCGGCAGCAACGTCCTTGGCTCGAGCAAGCGCCTCGGAAAGCACGGCGAAGCTCGACGCCGTGTAGGCCGGCGCGGCAAGACCGGAAGCCTTTTCTATGGCCGCGGCAAGCTTGCGGAAGTCTGCCGTGGTGCGAATCGTGCTCCAGTCGAATGCCAGGGTATGTATTTTGTCGGGACTGGCCGAAGTTGCCGTCACCTTCGCCTTGTACAGACCGGTGCTTGCGAAGTAAGGCAGATCGAACGTCCAGGTTGCCCCGCCGTTGTCATGCTGCTCGATCGCATTGTTCGCAGCGACCTCCCCTTCGCGATCGAGAAGCGTTGCCGCCGACACCTGATAGGCTCCTAGAAAATCAGAGTACGGATTGAAACGCAACGTCGCCTTGATGGTGCCGGCTTCGTCAACGTCGAACCGGGCTTCAAGGTCAAGCGCTCGACTTCCCGTGGGGTCCTGATCGGTCACGTCGACATAGTAGGTACGACCCGCTTCAAAGGGGCTTTTCGCCGCAGCGTTCAGCCCCTGAACAGCGTTGTTGACGGCGTCGATCGACGCCTGGAATTGTTCGGGCGTCGAATCAGGATTGGCAAGAACCGCATCCGCATCCGCAATCGCGGCCTTCAACTTACCGAAAGAATCCTCGGTGTAGTCGTTCGCGGAGTACTTTTTGGCGCTTTCCACCAAACCGGCCAGCGTATCGCCCAAGCCGCCCGTCTTCTTCAACGTGGGCCATTTCACGTACAGCAACGCGTCTCTGTTCATGATGTCAGAGCGCATCTCAACGCGATACAAGCCGTCATTGGGCACATACGGCAAGACGAACTGGCAGATAGCGGAGTTGTCTTCGCCCAACTTGAACGAAACCCCTTCGATGAAGTTGCTCTGGGAACCCTCTTCATACACGCCAAGGTCGCTCGCATGCACATCAAGGCCCATGATCTGGGCGGGCACGAAGTGCAGCGTGATGCGCGCCCGTCCCGAACCGTCCACGTCGATCTCGGCGTTTTTAGCCAACATGCCGGCAGACATCGACGGCTCGGAAGGATTGCCGGCGTCATGGACGTCAACCGAAACCGTATAGCTTGACCCTGCATCGAGCGGCGGCGCGACGCCCTCCGCTCGAGCCACGCTCGGCGTAATGCTCAACCCCGTCAGCGCTATCATAAGCGCCAACGCAGCCGCGCATACCCGGCGAACCGGTTGCAACGTACTTGTCATATCGTTCGCTCCTTTCTCATGATTCTTCGTATAGCTTGTCCTTTTGCGGAAAGCCGCTTTCATACCGCCAACACGTACGGCTTGCCCCGTACGCGCACCACGTCCAGGTCAACTCCGTACACCTGGCTTAGAAAACCGGGGGTCACCACATCGTGCGGCGCTCCCTGCGCAACAATCCGCCCCTGCACCAAGGCCACGATCTCATCGCTGTACTCGATGGCTTGATTCATATCGTGCAGCACCATGACCACGGTCATGCCGTGCTCTTCGTTGAGCATGCGCACCAACTTGAGTATTTCCAGCTGGTAGCGCACATCCAAAAACGTGGTAGGCTCGTCAAGCAGCAGCACATTCGCCCCCTGGGCAAGCGCCATGGCCATCCACACGCGCTGGCGCTGTCCGCCCGAAAGCGACGAAATGACGCGATGCTCGACATCCTTCAAATCGCAGGTAGCAAGAGCCCACTCGATCATGCGAGCATCCTGCTCCCGATCGGGCAAAGACCGTCGCACCCCCAGCTTTCGATAGGGAGAACGCCCGTAGCCGACCAAAGTTCGCACCTCCGCGTCAGCCGGAGCCATATTGTGCTGATGCACAACCGACACCAACTTGGCGAAGTCCGCAGGACGCACGTCCGCAACGTTTCCGGCGCGCAAGAACACCCGGCCCTCCTGCGGCTTGAGGCGCTTGGTCATCACGTTGAACAGCGTTGTCTTTCCGGAACCGTTCGCTCCGAGCAGCGTGGTCACCGCCCCTTCGCGCACGACAAGATCCAGCCCCTTGAACACGCGGGTCGACCCGTACGAAAATCCAACGCCCTCAAGGGTGAACGCGTTACCCGCCATACGTATCACGCGCCCTTCTCAGCAGCAAAATGAACGCGGGACCGCCCACTACCGACATGACGACAGCGGCGCTAATCTCGTACGGTGCGGCAATGGTTCGTCCCACGGTGTCGGCCAACAGCAGGCAAAACGCGCCAAGCACCATGGAATACGGAATAAGCAGCCGGTGTCCCGACCCCACCAAAATGCGCGCACAATGCGGGACCACCAAACCCAAAAAGCTGATCGGCCCCACGATAGCCGTGGCAACCGATGCCAGCAAAACGGCAAAAGCGGAAACCACCAGGCGGTTTTTCGTCACGTCCACGCCAAGCGAAGCAGCCGTCTCGTCGCTCAGCGACAAAAGATCGCAACGCCTGGCAACAAACAGGGCCGGAACCAACCCGGCAAGCGCATACCCCGCAAGCGTGAAGAAATCGCTCCACGTTTTAGCCGAGATGTTCGCATCAACCAAGCTGGCAACACCCGTCAACACCCCGCCCGATCCCGTGCTGAACGCCGAAGAAAGCCCGGCGAACAGAGCGCTCACCGCGATGCCGGTCAAGATGATGCGCACAGGCGCGAGCGCTCCCCCTTTCCACGACAACGCGTACACCAGCGCAAACGCAAGAAGGCCCCCTGCGCACGCGGCAATCGGCATGAAAAAGAACAGCGAGGGTGCAAACGCCGTCACCAAAATAGCAGCGAACGACGCGCCCGCGTTGACGCCGATAATGCCCGGATCCGCCAAAGGATTGCGCACGGCCGCCTGCAGCAGCACGCCCGACACAGCCAAGGACGCGCCGGCCACAAGCGCAATGAATATACGGGGGAAGCGCAGGTCGAAAATGGTTGCAACCCGATCGTCGTAGGCCACAAACAAGCCCGCAAGCAGCTCGTCGACAGGCACCTTGAGCGTGCCCGCATTGACGGCGAACGCAAACAGCGCTGCCACGGCACCTACCGTAAGCGCGAATGCCGCGATATTTCTGGCTTTACGCATAGCTCCTTGTCCTAAACGGTTTCGCCGTTGCCGTACAGCAGCGGCTTAAGTTCTTCGAGCGCTTCCGGATAGGCAAACGTCGCGCTCATTCCGAATCGCTCATGCGAAAGGTCGTAGACGCGCCCCGCACGCACGGCACGGAAGTGCTTCCACGTGTCGTTCGAGGAAAACTCCTGAGCGAACATCTCCATGACCTGGTCGGGAAGAGCATGTGACGTACGCAAAATGACATCCGGGTCGCGATCGAGCATGTCCTCGACGCTCACGTTAACGAATGCGTCCGCAGCATCTGCGTACACGTTTTCGCCACCGGCCTGCTGCACAAGGCTGCCCGCGTAACTTCGCGGCGTCGCCACCAAATACGACCCGGGAACGCCCATGAGAACCAGAACGCGCGGGCGGACAAGCCCTTCTATTCCCTGCCGATACGCAGTCATGAACGCTTCGTATTCAGCGCGCGCCTTCAGCGCCTCGGCTTCGCGCCCGAAAGCGATGCCCAGGTAATCCATCGAGCGATGCAAGCCCTCCACGCTGTTCAGGTCAACGAACATGGAAGGCGCTCCTATCTGAGCGAACTTCGGCTGCAAGTCGTTCAGCAGCGATCCGGGCGCCACGATGCAATCGGGCCGCAACATCGACAATTTCTCCAGGTCGGGTCCCATAGGAGGGCCTACCACCTCCGCATCGCCGTATCGCTGCGGCAATGCGCGCGACGTAGCGGGAACGCCCACCAGGTCAAGGTCAAGCCGATCGCACATGCTTGCAACGGCCGGCGAAGTGGCCACGATGCGCTTTCCCGATCGCTCGTCCCCGCCGTCGCGCGCAGGATGCTGGTCCACGCACGAGGAAAGGGCGCACAGCACAGCCAGGCACAGCGCCGCAAGCCCAGCCCGGGCAAACGTCTTCCTGCTCATGCAACGAAGCCCTAAGCCTCGGGCGGCGCGCTGCCGCCATGCCCCGCTGCCGCTGCGGCAGCGCTATCGCTTCGCGCCTTGCGCTTGCGACCGTACGCCAGGTAGTACGTCGCAGCCACGGCCGCGACTGCCGCCGTAGCTGCGACCGCGGCAATCGCATACGTCTGCGGAGAAGCGAAGATCGGGGCGGCAGAGCCCGTCACCTCGCGACCTTCTCCGTCGAACTCCCTCACGCCCGAACCTGCGGAATCGCCGGACACGGCAGTTGAAGCGGCAGAACCCTCCAACGCTTCGCTCGATCCCCGAGCCGTTCCACCGTCCGGCGCTTGGCCCTGCTCGGACCCCTGGCCAGCAACGATGCTTTCGACAAAACCTTCCGAGTTTCCGGGAGCCGCATCGGACAACTGCACGAAGTACACCACCGAGCGCCCCATGGGATGCACATACATCGAAATGCGCAACGTAGCCTGCGCCGATGCCACCTGCGCACGATAGTCCGCCGTATTGAGCTCGGCATCGCGCTGCATTACCTCGGCCGCAACGTCCTCGGCATAAACGCCCGTACGATCGACGTCGGAGGCAATGCTGACCTCGCCGATCTGGTCAGCTTGGGAAAGCCTGATGGTCACGAACTCGCTTCCGTCCGCATCTTTCTCGACAAGCGCCGAGGATCCGGTAATGCCTTGGCTCATCGACGTCCCCAAAGCCTCGCTTGCCTGCCCGCCCGAATCCTCGATCACGCCGGTGTCGGGATTAGCGTAGCTCGCATGAACCGCAGCTGTCGAAACCGATGAAACTACCGCATGAGCAGGAGAACCGCCAACGGAAAGCGCAGCAGAGAACGCCAGGGCAACAACGGCGACAAACGCGCGCGAGGACTTCACGGCGAACGATGACCGCACGTTCAACGACCTTCCCCTCGCCCCTGCAGCGAAAAGCGTCGCCGCGCTGCCGCGCCGACCGCAACCGCTCCCGCCGCAACCGCAGCGGCTCCCGCGGCAACAGACAAGCCGTCGTCACCGGTCTTCGGCAGATACGAACCTTGCGCACCGCCGGAAGCGGGACTATTGCCGGTCTTTCCGCTGGTCGGAACACCTGCGTCGCCCGACCCCAAATCCTTCACCTTTGCATCTCCCAAATACAGATGCAGGTCGGCAGACACGTCGCCGCCGCCCATTTCGCGCATGGGCTTGATGGTCATCGTGATGGGCAGCACCACGGTATTCTTCGAAGCTGCGATCACCACGCTGTACGTACGGCTTGCGCCGTTTTCGCTCACCACCGAGGCCGCGTATCCGCCGTACGAGAGTTTTTCGACGTAGTCCGACCTGTTCGTCGTGAAGCGCACTTCGAACATGCCATCGGAACGAGGAACCACGTAAGCGGTGTCGCCGAAATACTGATCGGCCATCGACAGCTCGCCGGAATTTGCCTTGTAAAACTTCATAGGCACGGCATACGTATGCCCGGCAACGTATTCGGCGCGAGAGGAAGCGGCGCTCGGCTGCTGAGGCTGCGAGGGAGTTGTCGTCGAGTTCCCGTTTCCGTTCGAGGCATCGGTATCCGGCTTTTCAGGCGTCGGAGCAGGCTGTTCGGTTCCGGAACCCTCCGGAACAACGGGGTCGACCGCATCAGGCGAGCCGTTGAACGTCTCGATAGCCGACGCTAAATCCGCTTCGGCAGCCACGATCTCCTCCGGCGTTGCAGCGGCGCCCTTTTCCACAACGGCACGGGCGCGCGCGATAGCATCCTGCAAAGATCGATACGCCTCGTCGCTCTTGCCACCCTGCGCGATGGCGGCGGCTTCATCGACAAGGGTCTCCAAGGGTCGGCCCTCGCCGTCAAGGCTGTCAACCGTCAAGCCGCTCCAGTCGATCAGGACCGCAGCGGTCTGGCGATTGTCGCCCATGGCCTGCGCGCCAAGTCGCAATGCAACGTAACCGGAAGTCTTGGCAACCTCGCCCAAAGGAACATCCGCCACGAACGGCCTACCGGCTTCGCCGCCAAAGTCCACAACTGCAACATCGGTTCCGTTGGTGACAAGCGCGTTCCCACCCACGTGATACGACCCGAAATATCCCAGGTAGTTGCAGTACTGACCCAGAACCTGCCCGCTCATATTGAGGCTGAGCGTGTACGCCCCATGACGCACCGTCAGCAAACCAATCGGATCCAGCGCACTGCTTGCAATCGAACCCTGAGACGAACTCAAGTTGGAAGCCTGCAGCATACGCACCGGAACCGCATAAGTTCCGTTCGCAAGATTATCCTTATCCAAGGAGATAGAGCTTCCCGTCGCTGCCTCTGCAGTCGGCATCGGCGCTGCGCCAACAGCCATGGCCTGCGCCGGCACTGCGCCCGCCGCCAAAGCAAACGCCAGCGCAACAGCGGAGCCTCGCGCGACAACGCCCGCCTTCATCGAATGTTCCATGGATATCCTTTCGTGTCGAACCGCCCGCTTCAAAGGGCTTTCCCCTGCATTACATGCATGCGAAGTATATTATTAGCTTAGTCGTAATATGTTATCTAAGGCTAACTTTTTGACACGATACCACAGAACTTTACAAATTCCTATGCAAAAGTTTTTCCGAACTTTGCCGCTACGCCAAAATCGGCACGGCTCGAAGGCGCCGTTTTGCCACGCACCTCGCTCGCTCGAAGCGGCAATCCCATCAAATGGGTGGCAGCGTTTCCTATGCGGAGAAGGCGCGCGCACGAAAAATCGCTTTCCGTGGCAGGTTTTGACGGTTTGGGGGTGCGGCAGGATTCTTGGACTGCTCAGGCTGTCAGCCCGAGTCTTTTGCGACGACCTTCGATGGTCTCGTAAGACGTCTTCTTCCCATTGGCCTTGAACGCCTTGAGACGACCGTCATTGTACCAGGGAACGTAGTGCTCGACGGCCTCGAACAGCTCGGCCACCGAAGCCCCCGCCCGAACGAGCGAATGGAAGAGCTCCACCTTCGCCCGGCCGAAGAAGCCCTCGCACGCCGCGTTGTCGGGGCTGTGCCCCTTGCGCGACATCGAGCGCACGAGCCCCGCCTCCTCGCACAGCGCGATCCATTCCCTCCAACGGTAGTGGCCCCCGCGATCGGAGTGTATGATCGGGCGCTGCCCGTCTCGAAGCGTCGCTATCGCATCGCGGAGCGTGTCGTTGGCGAGCGCCGCGTCGGGGCTCTTCGACGCCCGCCAGGCGACGGCCTTGCCGTCGAAGCAGTCGACGATGGCCGACAGGTAGCACTTGTCGTCGCGGCCCTTCATCTCGGTGATGTCGGTGAGCCACACCTCGTTGGGCGCGTCCGCGACGAACGCGTGCCTTCCGCGCTCGTCGAGCAGGAGGTTGTCCGGCGCGTCCGACGCCTCGCCCGCATAGGAGCTCCATTTCTTCTCCGACCTCGAGCAGCGGGCGACGAGGCCGAGCCTGGCCATCGCCTCTCGCACCTTGCGCTCGGGGGCGCGGACGCCCTCGCCCTCGAGCTGCGCTTTGAGGCGCCGGTAGCCGTAGATCCCCCTGTTCTTCGAAAACGCCTTGGTCACGGCCCTGTCGAAGTCCTCGTCCGGCATGCCGGACGGGCTATCGAGCCTCGCCCGGTGGTAGTGGTAGGTACTCTTCGAGATGCCCAAGAACGTCAAGATCCGGGCCAGGGAGTACCCGAAGTCCCGCCTCAGCTTCTCTCCTAACCCGACGAGCCGCCTCTTCGAGAGGCTCTCCGGGCTTGCGGCTTTTGGGTCGCGCATCAGCTCCTTGTAGACGCTCACTTCGAGAAGCGCCTCTTCGAGCTCGGCCCGGAGCTCGGCTGCCCCGTCATCCGGTTCTTTGGCTTCCATCATGGACGGTCCCGCCTTCTGCGTATCCTTGTCCGGCGCAACCGATGCGCCCGTTTCGGACACGATAGCACGCTTTCGGTCCTTCCGGACCCAGCCGGTGATGACGCGCGCGTCGGTGATGACGCGCGCGTCGGTGATGCCGAGGCGCCGGGCGATATGGGCGCGCTTCTCGCCTAGTTTGTAGAGGCGGACGGCCTCGTCCACGGTGCCCTGGGGATAGCGGGCGTGGGGCGCATGGTCGACTTGCCCGTTGACCCTGGGCCTTTCGGCCGGAAGCTCTCCCCGCTCGGCTTGCCTCGCCCATTCGGACAATGCCGTGCGGGACGGACGCCCCCATTTTCTCTCGGCGGCGCGAGGCGTGAGCCCTTCGGCCCACATCGTTTCGACGTACCTGACTCTCTCCCGCTCCGTGTACATGCAGCGCCCTCCTCACGACCCCTTCGGGGTCATTCGATCGGTCGTGGACCGCCTCGAGGCGGTCCAACTTTCTGCCGCATCCCCGTTTGAGGTCGTCGAAGCCGGCGAATCGCGCGCACCCGAAGACATCACGCAACGACCTAACGCCGTGATCAGGCAAAACAGAATGCAAATCAGACGACGAGAGAAGCGGCGCCCCGTTCGACGACCTCAAACCGCAAGAACCTGCCAGCCATCAAGCTTTTACGAACCCCACGTGCAAAACAAGGCGGCCGAAGACGCGCGCAGCCGTCGCCGGGCGGCTGCGCGCGTCTTCGGCCGCCTCGCATTCCTCAGCCAAATCGTTTTCTCAACCTGGCACGCAATCTCTGCGGCGGAACAAGCAGGAAAGGCTACCGCGCGTCGTTCGGAGCCCGCCCCTCAAGGCGCCGGCTCAGCAGGAAGAACGCAATCCCCGAGCCCAACGCGGCACCCGCGGTGTCAACCGCCCAATCCACGGGATCGCACATGCGACCAGGAACGAACAACTGATGGAACTCATCGGTCACGCCGTACAGACTGCCGCACGCAACAGCCAGCGCGCAAGCACGTCGAAGGGGCATGTGGCAACGCAGCGCATTCGCCCACAACGCACCGAACACGGTGTATTCGCAGAAATGCGCAATCGAGTTGATGGCATCGGCCTCGGGTCCCAAGATGTGCGCCTGCAGCTCCTTCAACGCCTGATACAGGTGCGAAAGGAGTCCCGTGCCTTGATTCAGATCGCTGCCCGTGTTCGCCGACATGCAAAAGATGAACACCGCCCAAGCAGCAACCGCCAACCAGCTCAGAATCGTGAATCGCTTGGATTTCAGGTGGCGCATCAGCGATTGGCCACCTTGATCTGCAGGCTTTCCATCGTATCGAGGGCGGCCTCGTTCAGGCGGGCGTCGAACGAGCCCGTGCATGCAGCATCAACCGTAACCGGCACGCCGGGACACGCGGTCTTCACCAGCACCGCATTGGCCACCACGCATATATTGGACACCAGGCCCACCAGCTCGATCCCCTCGAACGGCAGCGCTCCCGTTTCGTCGGCTACACGCTGAGCCGACCTCAGCCAATCGAACAACTCGACCGAGCCGAAAACGGGCTTGAGGAACACCTTGTCGGAGTCATGCAGCTCCGAAGCGACCGCTCCGTACAACTTGTGCCCAGGCGTATTCTCGATGCAGTGCTCAACCGGAAGGTTGCGCCCTTCCTGGGTGTTCAGGTAGTCGGATCCGTGCGTGTCGAACGTAAATACAACGTCGTCCCCCCGTTTCCGGTACTCCGAAATCTTGCTCGCAATAGGCTGCGCGAGCTTTTCCGCCCCCGCAAAGCCCAACGCGCCATCTACAAAGTCAACCTGATAGTCCACCACAATCAGCAAGCGACTCATGCACATTCCTCCTCTACCCTACTGCCAACTCATCCGAGTTTCGCCATCTCGGCGCGAGCCTTGTTCATCTGCCCCTCGATGTCGATCCCCGCGATATCGAGCCCTTCGGCGGCAATGAAGCGCGTTTCCGGTATTCCGAACATCTTCGCGATTCCGCACAGGTACTCGTATCCGAAGTTCGCGCCTGCCACAAAACCACCAGAGGTCGTGATGTACGTAAGGGTCGCCGCCTTGCACAAACCCTCGCAGCGAGCATCCTCGGTAAAGTGAAACGTGCTGTCGCACACGCTGACATGCTCCAGATACACCTTGAGCGAGGCCGGGAACGAAAGATCCCAGTACGGCGCGCCGATCACAATGTCGTCCGCTTCGGCAAACTGGCGCGACAGCGCGAATACGGGATCGTCCCATGCGCCCGCGGTCTGCTTCTTCACGCGAGCCTCCACCATGGCCGCATCGAAAGGCTTGAGCTCAAGCGCCGCCAAATCAACTTCGACGACGTCCTGCTTCCGCGCAAGGTACTCGCGGCACAACATAAGCGTACGGGATTCATGCCCTCTCATGCAGGCGTTCACGAACAGCGTGGTCATTCCAGACTCCTATCGTTTCAGACAATGCGGCGGCGTTCAACCGCTTATGATACCGCAAGCGGGACCATGTCCAAACGCAGGGCCTGTTCGACCACCTTCATAAGAGCCTCGTCCGATATTTCGGGGTTGATTTTGACCAAGCCCACCAGCCCGAAAATAACTACGCAGAACATCTCGTACACCAGGTCTATCTCGATCTGATGGTACTCGGCATACTCCGTGACAATATGATCATGAATGCAATCGACCGTTTCGCGCACAGCTCGCACATCGAATGAATCGCGCACCCCCAACTCTTCAAGCACGCGAATCATAGGGCGCTGATTCCCTTCCGCGTCATACAGCGCGCGCCGAAACGCGGCTATGCAGGTCTTGAGCGACCCCGACGTGTCGCCGAACGCCCGCGACTCGTTCCATACGACCACGCTCTCGACCAGATCCTCCACGTAATCGTCCAGAACAGCGTCTATGACCGCCTGCTTGTTCTCGAAGTAGTAGTACACCAATTCGCGCGTAACGCCGGCCTCGGCAGCAATATCCTTCACCGTGGTCGAACGCACGCCCTGCCGCTCGAACAGCGCACGAGCCGCGGCCATGATGTCTCCCGCCGGCCCTTCAAGCCGCTTTCTCTCGATGAGCGACCGGCCGCAATCGCGGCGCGCCGGCTCATATCTGGTTTGTCGGGTGCCCAACCGCATTGCATCTCCCCTCGCGCCGAAGCGCGCATGGACGCGCGCAGGATGCTCCTGCACGCGTCCATTATACGAAAGATGAGAAGGCTCGTTCATGGCGAATACGCGTTCGGCCGGATGCGCGACACGCAAGGGATGCGAGGTCCTTTGCGCGCGGCTTGCAGCCTAGCGGTTCTCCTCGGCCACGCGCCGATACGCCTTCGTGTCGGCATACAGCTCGTCTTTCATGGGATTGAGCTTGTTCCGGCGGATCTTGCGGAACTGGTACGCGGCAAGCGCCACGTTGGAAGCCAACGCTACCAAGCTCACGACGAAGAACGCAGCCGGATTGTGCGTGGTCGGAATAGGAGCCAGCACGTCGGCGAACTGGGGCACGGTCATAACGAACATGATCCACAGCCCCAGCGTTTGAGCCCGATGCTGCAGCCAGGCGCCCTTCTTGATGAAGAAGGTGGGAATCGTGCAGGCCAACAGCAATGCCAAACCGCAATACGCAGAGTGGTCGGAAATGCAGTTGTACGTATACGCGAAGTTCCACAAGTCGTACGCGATGATCCACGCCCAGATCATGTCCGGCCAGATCATGTCTTTAGAAGAATCCTTTGAGATGAAAATGCCGAACCAACCGCAAATGGTCACGATGTTCAGAATGCCCGCAATGCCGTTCATGATGTTCCACGGACCGGAAATGGTCCACAGGTTCTCCACGATGCCGCCCTGCCATAGTCCAAAGCTGAACACCTGGAAATCGCGGATGACCGCTTCGGCAATATTGATGGCAAGAATAAGCGGCGGAAAGCACAGAGCCCACTTCTTCTCGTACAAATAATGGATCCGGCCGTCCTTGCCGCGCCACTTCACGAAGCGCAGCGCGATGAACCCCAAGCAGCCGGCTAGCGCCGAATACGTTTTAACCCAGTTGAACCACGTCCCCGTACCGTATTCGTTGCCAGGCGCCGCCGTAGTCGGCCACACGAACACCGTCAGCACGATGGGAACCACCGCGAACAGCGCGATGCCAGCCCACAGCGACGTGCGACCCAGCTCGTTGAACGCCATCAGCGCGAACAGGATGAACAGCCAGATAGCCCAGTACAGCGGATCGGCGGCCTGGTACAGAATGCCCACGTAAATCGCCCCCTTGCGAACCTTCCTGCGGCGAACCCCTTCGTCACCGCCCATACGCCCCGCAGTATACGAGGCGCGTTCGAGGAAGTCTTTCACACAAAGGGGCTGTTTGTGAAAGAAGCCGGTTCTTGGACGATGCTAGACTTTCGCCAAACGCGCCACCTGGGAAAAGCGCGAAAGCCGTCGAGGAGGACGGCAGGGTCGTTTCGGCAGAAAGGGGATTCGCCATGACCGTGCCCGTATGGGTCACACCCGTTTCCATGGTTGTCTACACCGTATTGCTCATGCTGCTCACCGAGTTCATGAGACGCCATTATCGCACGTCAATGTGGGTATGGGTCATTTCGCTCGTCACTGTTCCGCTTTGGATTGCCAACATTCCGGGCGACGACTGGTTCCGCTGGGCCAAGAACCTGTCCGTCATTTTGCCGCTTATCTTCGCGGGACTCGGCCGTATCGCGGCCGTCGAGCAAAAGGACACCCCGTTTTGGCGCATCATGCGCAAGCGCTGGGTGCGCTGGGTGCTCTACGGCATCGTGTTCTGCAACATCGCCGAAGCCACGCTGCGCGATGTGCAAATGGGCAACATGATGAACGCATTGGCCGGATTCATCCTGTGCATTACCATGCCGTTCGGCGACAAGTTCTGGAAGTACGACACGTCGAGCCATGGCGAGATCCTATCTTACACCGTGCCCATGTGGAACTTTCTCTACACCACCTGGAACGCCTGCTTCGTGTACGCCGAGGGACATGAGTTCTTCGCATCCACCTGCTGCATTCTAGCCGCAGCCGAGCTGTACCCCATCATCATGCGAAGGCCGGAGCTCTACATCACTGGGCGTATTTACACGCTGGGCGCCCATCTTCTGCTGCGCAGCTGCTTCCCGCTTTTGTTCCCCACCATCATGAACAGCGCTTCCTGGTTCAATCCCGAGGTCATGTACTGGTGGGGCATGGTCAACGGCATCATCGGCATTCCGTTCGTATTCTGGTACTGCTACCAGCTCAACAGCGGCAAGGCGCCCGTGACATTCCGCCGAGGCGCAGCGCGCCAGAAGTATCTGGAAGGCAGGGAAAACGGAACCATCGACGAATACGGCGACCCCGTAACGCCGTCCGCAACGGCAACCGGTGCGTAGAGGTCAACGCCAACCGTTCAAGAAGCTTTCGTCCCGAACGCACGAAGGCCCGGTCAGACTCGCCCCGCGAGCCCACCGGGCCTTCGACGATCTCGCATCCCGAGCATAACGCGAAGTAGGTACGGAATTGCGGGTTTGCGCTTCCGGATAAGCGCCTTCGACGGTTATCGAAAGCACTGCACTCTGATGACCTGACCTGTTAATGCAAGTGCTCAAAACAACCGCATCCGACCAGCCGGCCGAGGAGCGCAGATCCGCGATCTCGCGCCACGTTCTACTTGACCGCCGCGCGTCGATGGCGACTCAGCGGCAGGGCTGGACGCATCGGTACCGCAGCAACGGGAGCGCACCACGAGCAAAACTCAACTTGCAGACCGTAATCCTCGGGCCGCAAAGCCGTCCTCGTAAAACCCTACCCACGCTTCGGGATATCGTCCAACGCAGCAAGAGCGGCGCCGTAGCCGCCGGACCCGTAGCTCAAGCACTTCGACACGCGCGCGATAGTCGTAGCCGACGCGCCGGTGGCCTCTTCGATGGCCGCGTACGATTTCCCTGCGTCAAGCTGGCGAGCCACAGCCAAGCGCTGCGACGTGTCCTTGATCTCTCGGATGGTGAACAGATCCTCCAACAGGGCGAAAATGGTGTCTTCGTCGTCGAGCGCAGCAAACACGCGCAGCAGATCTTCAACTTCGGGCGTCCTGAGATCGCTCATGCTACTCTCCCATCTTCATAAGGCCATACTCTATGGAATCCACGATGGCATTCCACGAAGCCTCGATAATGTTTTCCGACACGCCCACGGTTCCCCAACTGCCAGAACCGTCGCTTGTGGTGACAACAACGCGCGTGATAGCATCGGTGCCCACGTTCTCGTCCAGGATACGCACCTTGTAGTCCACCAACTCCATGTCGGCCACTTGGGGATAAAAGGCCACGATAGCCATGCGCAGAGCATTGTCCAAAGCCCCAACAGGACCTGCGCCCTCCCCTGTTGCCACGAACCGCTGATCCCCTACATGGATCTTGATCGTAGCTTCGGACATCGCGTCTTTCGCAAGAGCGCCCGTATCCTCATGGTCGTCCACGATAACGCGGAAGCTCTCCAGGGTGAAATGAGGACGATACGCGCCCAAATGCCGCTGCAGCAGCAATGCAAGCGAGCCGTCGGCAACCTCGTACGAGTATCCGCTCGCCTCGCGCTGCTTGATGTCGTCTAGAATATCCTGAACCTTGTCAAGATGGAGCGTCAGGTCGATGCCCAGCCCGCGCGCCTTCGCCATAAGAGACGCCTTGCCTGCAAGCTCGCTTACCAGCATGCGAGCATTGTTCCCCACGCTTTCCGGCGAAGCGTGCTCGTAGGCCTCGGGGAAGCGAGCGATGGCGCTCGCGTGCAATCCCCCTTTGTGCGCGAACGCCGAAGCTCCCGTGTACGGATGATGGCTGGGCAAGGCCATATTGCACGACTCGGCCACGAACTGCGCTACGCTGGTCAGCTGGCGCAGGTTGTCCTTCCCCACGCACGTCATGCCCATTTTGAGCTCAAGGTCGGCGATGACCGTGAGCAGATCGGTGTTGCCCACGCGTTCGCCGAAGCCGTTCACCGTACCCTGAACCTGCACCGCTCCCGCACGAACCGCTGCAAGCGCGTTGGCCACCGCGCACCCGGAGTCATTGTGGCAGTGAATGCCCAGCTGTTGACCGGGAACGGCAGCAGCCGTCGCGCGCACGACCTCCTCCACCTGAAACGGCAGCGCACCTCCGTTGGTCTCGCACAAATCCACGGAGTCGGCGCCAGCTTCGCTGGCGGCGCGCACGCACGCAAGCGCGTACGCGGCGTTGGCGGCATAGCCGTCGAAGTAATGCTCGGCGTCGAACACCACCTGCAGGCCGCAATGCTTCAAAAACGCTACAGAATCGCGAATCATCCGCAGGTTTTCTTCAAGCGTCGTCTGAAGCGCCCGCGTGACCTGCGCATCCCAAGTTTTCCCCACGATAGTGACAACCGGAGCCCCGCTGGCCACCAAATCGGCAAGGCCTTGATCCTCTTCGGCGGCAACCCCTTTTTTGCACGTGGAGCCGAATGCCGCTATGCGCGCGTGACGAAGCGGGAGGGTTTGCACGCGTTGGAAAAACGCGATGTCTTTAGGGTTGGACGCGGGGAAGCCGCCTTCGATGAAGTCGACCCCCAGCGCGTCCAACCGCTCGACGATGCGCAACTTGTCCTCAAGCGACAGCGTGATGCCTTCGCATTGCTCGCCGTCGCGCAACGTGCTGTCGTACGTGAGGATTTTCAATGGCTATACTTCCGCTACCCATTCGGCATACTCTTCGATGTTGCCATAGACAACGTCGAAGAAGCGCTCCTGCAAAGCGCGCGTAACCTGCCCGGGCTTGCCCACGGTGCGGCCGTCCACGGATCCGATCGGCGTAAGCTCGGCGGCAGAGCCGGTCATGAACACCTCGTCGGCCACGTAGAGGTCGGCGCGCGTCAGGCTCTCCTCGATAGCGGGAATCTCCAGGTCATCAGCCAAGCACAGCACCGTGTCGCGCGTGATGCCCTCCAGCAGGCCGTCGGACAGCGGCGGCGTCGACAGGATACCGTCGCGGACGATGAACAGGTTCTCGCCCGTTCCCTCGCACACCAGGCCCGCTTCGTTCAGCATGATAGCCTCGGCGTACCCGTGCTCCTTGGCCTCCAGCTTTGCCAGGATAGAGTTCATGTAGGAAGCAGTGCTCTTCACCGCGGGAGGAATGGCGTTGTTGGAACGCTGGCGCCAAGACGACACGCCCACGGCCACGCCCTGCTCGAGCGCATCGGCGCCCAAGTAGCTGTCCCACGGCCAGCAAGCGATGGCCACGTCGGTCGTGGAGCCCGTCGGATCGACTCCCATCACGCCGTAGCCGCGATACACGATGGGACGGATGTAGCACTTCTCGAGCTTGTTCGCGCGAATGACCTCAAGCGTGGCATCGCATAGCTCGTCAACCGTATACGGCAGATCGATGCAGGCGATCTTGCAGCTGCGATGCAGGCGCTCCATATGGTCGCGCAGACGGAACACGTAGCTCTTCTTGGTGTCGGGATTCTGATAGCAGCGAATGCCCTCGAACACGCCGGAGCCGTAATGCAGCGAATGGGACAGGATGTGCGTCGTGGCATCCGCCCAGGGGACCAGTTCCCCGTTCTTCCAAATGTACTCGACTTCTGTGATGCCTGCCATATTCATCCCTTCTCGCTGACACCGGAACCGTTACCGTCTGCAATGGTCACACCGCTGCGGCCGAACCGCAATGGGCAAAAGGGCGAGTCCATACGGATTGACGTGCAGATTTCGTCTAAGCTACCGCATTTATTGTACTCCAATGCGCTAAAGCGAGCGTACCGGTTCCGGCAAAGGGTCTCCGATTCGACGAAAGGGACAGAAAAGGCGAACCGAGCGCGTCGCTGCCCGAAGCAGCCGGGCGGCACCTCCGCGCTTTCCGCGCCCCCGCGCTCCGCCCAAGAGCATCAAGGACGCCGACGAAGCGCGTCCAGCGCCCCTTGAAGCACAAGCCAAGACGGAACCGGTCCTTGGCAAGTAGCAAGAGCTAGCCCCTCAAGACCTCGACGATGGTGCGGTCGGTCCTCAGTTCAGCATCCCAGATCTCGAACGCCAGCAGGGTGTCGGCGCCGGATGCATCCCGCGCCCCCTCGAAAACCTCGCGATAGCACAGCTCGAACGATTCGCGCTCGACCCGCCAACCGCAAAACGTGCCGCCTGGCAGCGCAAGCAGGCGCATGCCGCGCTCCTGCGGCGGCGCGACCATCTCCTCCCCCGGCAGCGCCTGGACTTCAAGCGCAACGTACCAGGACGACCCCGCCGCTCCGACCCCTTCCTTCGCGCCATTGCCCGGAAGGCAAATCATGCCCTGCAAGAACAGCGGCGCCATGGCCGCGCGTTTCGTTTCGCCGTACAGATCGGACATGGCCCTCGTGTAGCGTTTCGCATCGAACGAAGGATGGTTCCAAGGCATCGTCAAGAACGTGCGCTTCTCCAACACGCGTTCGTACGGAGTCGGCAAGGCGCGCAAGGTATGCTGCACGGCAATCTCACGACGGTACCCATCAAGCTCCAGAAGGATAGCCTGGGTGTCGCGCAGCTTTTGCTGCGCCAGAATGTGCGCCCGCTCCAACAGCGACGATATATCCATTGCACCGCCGTCGGACACGTAGTCTGCCAGCTCTTTGAGCGGCACGCCCAGCTGCACGCACGACACGATCACGTCCAGCTCGTTCATCTGGCGCAATGCATAGTAGCGATAGCCCGTATCGGGGTTCACGTACGCGGGGCGCAAAGCGCCAATGCGCTCGTAATAACGCAGCGCCTTCACACCCACGCCCTTGAGGTGGGCCACTTCGCCGATAGACAGCAGGTCGTTTCTCATGGCACTCCTCTGCATTCTGCATATAAAGCAATTGACTCTCCCCTTAGGGGATACTTTAGGATATCAGAACTTGGCCAATCGAAGCCAAGCGAACAGGAGGAATCATGTCGCCCTACGTACTGCTCGGCATCGCCGTCATCTTCGAGGTGTTTGCCGACTCGATGATGAAACTCTCAAACGGCTTCACGCGAAAAGCACCCATTATCGGCATCGTCATTGGGTACATCGTCGCGTTTTACCTGATCGCGCAAACGCTCGAGCAATTACCGCTCGGTTTCGCCTACGCGGTATGGACCGGCCTCGGCATTGCGCTCACTGCCGTGGTGGGCACCGTGTTCTGGCATGAAGGCATCAATGCGAAGAAGATCGTGGGCCTTATAGCCATCATCGCCGGCGTGGTCGTTTTGAAGATGGGAGTGTAATCATGGACCGCATACATCCCTATGCGCCGCTCAGCGCATCCATCGTCCTTGAAGTGTTCGGGACCACCATGATGAAGCTGTCGGAAGGATTTACCGTACTCCTGTTCACCGCGCTGACCCTTGCGGGCTATCTCGTGTCGTTCACGCTGCTCACGTTCACGCTGAAGCATCTGTCGCTCGGCCTCGTGTACGGCATCTGGGGCGGCGTGGGCACCGTGCTGACGGCCGCTATCGGCATTATCGCCTGGGGAGACCCCTTCAACGGGATCACGTGCGTGGGTATTGCGCTGGTTGTCGGCGGCGTGGTGCTGCTGAACCAAGGAACGCAAGAGCTGGAAGATGCGCGCGAAGCGACGAAGGACGCGCAGCAAGCCTAACCGACGCAGAACGCCAGCCCCCGAAAGACGCAGGGCAAAAAAGCGCCCCCGATTCGTTCTGCGAATCGGGGGCGCTGCCTGTTTCCTTACACGTAGAACAAAATGTCGTTGTACGTGGGCACGGGCCACATATCGCGATCCACCAGTATCTCCATGCGATCCACGGCCGCGCGCAAAGCCTCCATGACGGGAACGATCTCGTGGGCGTACACGTTCGCCTTCTCCTGCTCGTTCTCCATCTTCTGCGCAGCGTGATGCATCGAGTCAAGCTTCTGCAGATGCGTATCGATCTCCTTGATGCCGCCCAGCAGCTTGTGCAGCAACGTTTCCTGCTGGCTGGTCTCGGCGCCGGGCGCCGCCGTCTTGAACGCCGTGATGCTGTCGGCGATCTCGGCCGCATACGCGTTGATGGCGGGCAGAAACGCGCGGCGCACCATGCGTTTCATCGTACGAACCTCGATGTTCAGCAGCTTGGTGTACTTCTCCAGCTTCACTTCGTAGCGGCTGCGAACCTCAACCTCCGACAGCACGCCGAACTCTTCGAACAACGCGATGCTCTTCGGATCGACGAAGCACGGAAGCGCGTCAACGGTGGTCTTGTAGTTTGCCAGTCCGCGACGCTCGGCCTCGACCTGCCATTCCTCGGAGTACCCGTTTCCGTTGAAGATAATGCGCTGGTGCTTCGCAAGCGTCTTCTTCACGTACGCGATGGCCGCCGCTTCGAACTCTTCGCCCGACTTGCCCTCCATAGCGTCGGCGAATTCCTTGAGGCTTTTCGCCATGGCCGTGTTGAGGATCATGTTGCAATCGGACAGGTTCACTGCAGAGCCGGGCATGCGGAACTCGAACTTGTTGCCCGTAAACGCGAAGGGGCTGGTGCGATTGCGGTCGGTGTTGTCCTTGAGGAAGTTCGGCAGTACGGCAACGCCCAGGTCCATGGCCACTTTTTCCGCATTCGTGTACTCATGCCCGTCAACAAGCGCGTCCACGATGGCGTCCAGCTCGTCGCCTAAGAAAATTGAGATGATAGCCGGGGGCGCCTCATCTGCTCCCAAGCGGTGATCGTTGCCCGCCGACGCCACCGACATGCGCAACAGCTCCTGGTAATCGTCGACCGCCTGGATGACGCCCGTCAAAAACACCAGGAAACGCAGGTTGTCCATGGGGCTCTCACCAGGTTCGAGCAAGTTCGTCTTGCCCTTGGAAAGCGACCAGTTATTATGCTTGCCCGACCCGTTAATGCCCGCGAACGGCTTCTCATGCTGCAGGCACACAAGGCCGTAATGGCTGGCCAGAAGACGCATCTTCTCCATGGTCAGCAGGTTTTCATCGATTGCTCGGTTCGCGTTGGTGAAAATAGGCGCCAGCTCATGCTGAGCGGGTGCAACCTCGTTATGCTTCGTGCGCGCCGACACGCCCAAAGCCCACAGCTCGTTGTCGAGCTCTTTCATGAACTCGTTGACCGAAGGACGAATGGCGCCGAAGTAATGCTCTTCCAACTCCTGCCCCTTCAGCGGCGCATAACCGAACAGCGTGCGCCCGCACATGATAAGGTCCTGGCGCTTCGCGTAGTCTTTCTCGGAAATAAGGAAGTACTCCTGCTCGGAGCCCACCGTGGGCACCACGCGTTCGTGCGGCTCGCCAAACAGGGCCAGCACGCGATTCGCCTGCTCGTCGATAGCGCTCATCGAGCGCAGCAGCGGGGTTTTCTTGTCAAGCGCCTCGCCCGTGTAGCTGCAAAACGCCGTAGGAATGCACAGAACCTCGTCCTTGATGAAGGCGTAGGACGTGGGATCCCAGGCCGTGTAGCCGCGCGCTTCAAACGTGGCGCGCAGGCCGCCGGAAGGGAAGCTCGATGCGTCCGGTTCGCCTTGGATCAGCTCTTTTCCAGAAAAGCTCATGATGGCGCGCCCGTCGCTGCACGGGTCGAGAAAGCTGTCGTGCTTCTCCGACGTAATGCCCGAAAGAGGCTGGAACCAATGCGTGAAGTGCGTAGCGCCCTTCTCCATAGCCCATTCCTTCATGGCATGAGCCACAACGTTCGCAACCTCGATTTCGAGCGGCTTGCCCTCTTTGATGGTCTTGAGCAGGCTCTTGTACGTTGCGGAAGGCAATCGCTCCTGCATCGTATGCTCGTTGAACACCATCGAGCCGTAGATATCCGAAATCATCGCCATCGGCGTGCGCTCCTAACTTGTCGCATTCAAGGCGTGGCCCTTCCCCTGTGCGCAATCTGCCACACCCCCGTTGAGTCATCCGCATACGATAGCACGGCCGCAGGGGAAAACGCGCCTTCATCTTGCCTTATTCAAATTAACGGCGAAATGTTTCAAGAAGTTTTCGAGCCTCGGAATTACGGCCGAAGCCGTAGTTTTGGACGCAAATCGGCACCTATGACAATTTTCGGCGCGCCTGAACCCCTATGTTGACCGCATCTTGAAATACGACCAGGCCTTTTGTTCGTGAATCACGCGCAAGCAAGCTCCCGGAACCCCTCGGCAGCATCACCGGCGCCGATTCGCGCCCACATGCCGAACTTCGTCCCATAGCCAAAAAGCCAGGATCCCCCGCAATCGTACGTCATTGCAAGCACCGCCGCCGAGCAATACAATATGCTTGCGTTTTGTGCGCCGCGCAACGTAATCGCAAGCGGCGCCGCGCATTGGAAAGGAGCACGCTACATGGACGCCCTCTGCTCCATGCTCATTGTCGACGACTCTAGAATCGATCGCACGCTTTTGGCCAATATGTTTGCCGAATCGTACTCCATCTTGGAAGCGGCCAGCGGACAGGAGGCTCTCGTCACTATGGCCGAACGCAAGGTCGATGTCGTCGTGCTCGATATAGATATGAAGGGCATGAACGGATTTGCGCTCATCGACGCGATGAAGGCCGACCCCTCGCTTTCAGACATACCCATCATCGTCGAAACCGGGGAATCGGCTCACGAGGAGTCGGCGCTTTTGCGTGGCGCGGACGACTTCATAGCAAAGCCCTTCAACACAACCATCGCCCGCCGGCGTGTCGACAACATTGTCACGAAACACGTGCTCGAGCGAGAGAAGCTGCAAACAGCGCTCCGCAAAACCGAGCTGCTTGCCGCCCACCGCGCGCAGGAGCTCCTTTACGCCGCCGAGCACGACAGCCTTACCGGCCTGTACAACCGCACCGCATTCTGCCGTAAAACCGCCGAATTGCTCAAGTCCCGTCCCCATGAAGAATTCGCCATCGTGCAATTCGATATCGAACGCTTCAAGATATTCAACGAACTGCACGGCAGCATCCGGGGCGACGAAGTTTTGAAGGCCATCGCGCAATGTCTTGACAAGACCCTGCGAAATCGCGGCGTATACGGACGCATGGAGGCAGACCATTTCGCGCTGTGCCTACCCAAAGATATGGCCCTGAGCAACAATCTGGCAACGCAGCTGGAACTTGCCCTCGCCAATGCGGAAGCGGAACACGAGATCGTGCTTTACTTCGGCATGTACGAAATAACGGACCGCACGATGCCGGTCGACATCATGTGCGACCGCGCGACGCTTGCGCTACGTTCTATCAAAGGAAATTACAACACCCGATTCGCGCTGTACGACTCCAACATGCACCAGTCGCTCATAACCAAGCACACCATGAAAGCCGAAGGGGAGCGCGCGCTCGAACATAGGGAGTTTGAACCGTTCATCCAGCCCATTTTCAACCTTGCTTCAGGTGCTCTTGTTGGCGGCGAGGCTCTCGTCCGCTGGCGCCATCCCGACAAGGGCCTTATCCCGCCGGGGCAATTTCTTCCCTTTTTCGAGAACAGCGGCTTCATCGTCAGGCTCGATAGCCATATCCGGGAAGAAGTCTGCCGCTTTCTCGCTTCCATGGAAAGCAGCGGAATCGCCTCGGTCCCTCTGTCGGTCAACATATCGCGTCTGGAATTCTACGACCCGCACCTCTGCAATAATCTTGTCGACCTGGTGAAACGGCATAGACTGCCGCTCTCTCGATTGCGATTGGAAATCACCGAAAGCGCGTACGCCGACAATCTTCCGCAATTGCTGCAGGCAATGGAAAAACTACAGCGATTCGGGTTCACCGTGCTCATGGACGATTTCGGAACAGGCTATTCGTCGTTAAGCATGCTCCGCGACGTCCCCATCGACATGATCAAGCTCGATATGCGCTTCCTTGGCGGGGAAAGCAGAAACCGCGCCCGCGAAGAAAACATCTTGCGCGCCATAGTCCCCATGGCAAAGTCCCTCGACCTGCCGGTCATCGCGGAAGGCGTGGAGACCGCCGATCAGGCATCCCTGCTTGAAAGCGTCGGATGCGACCTCGTGCAAGGGTACCTGTACGCGAAACCCGTATCGAGAGACGAATTCCTGGCGCTCGCAGTGCGTGAAACCGCAAAGAGCCCCCTGAAGAAGCAGAAAGCTTGAGGCACCTTATGGACCATCGGCTTCAACAACTCGAAACACTGGGCATCGACGTCGAAACCACCCTCAAGCGCTTTTGCGGCGACGCGGATCTACTCATGTCCATGCTTGCGGTGCTCATCCAGGAAGACGTTCTTGAACAACTTCCCGAAGCCCTGCGCGCGAAAGACTACCGAGCAGCGGAAAGCATCGCCCATGCCGTGAAGGGCACGGCCGCAAACCTGGGGCTCGCCTCCCTCAGCGCGCAGTGCGACGCCCTTGCGCAGGCTATACGGACAAACCAGTTGCACGACGCCGAAAGCCTGGCTTCGACCGCGCTCGCAAGCTATCGGACCGTTCGAGCACATATCGCCGCGCTCTCTTAGCGCGGCTGCGCTTGCGCCCCATCGCACTCCCGCCGAAAGCTATCTTTTCAGCAAACGATCCAGCACGTCGAACAGCTCGTCTATATCCAAAGGCTTGGTAACGAACTCGTTCATTCCCGCATCATGCGCCGCATCCGCGCTCTCTTTGAACGCATTTGCCGTCATCGCAACAATGGGGATTTCACGCGCATCGGACCGAGGCAGAAGGCGAATGGCGCGCGTGGCCTCCACGCCGTCCATAACGGGCATCCTCATATCCATGAGCACGGCATCGAACTCGCCAAGCCGACTTTCAGCAAAATGGTCCACCGCCTGCTGACCATCAATTGCCCAGGTCACACGAGCACCGTGCAGTTCCAGTACATTTGTCGTAATAGCCGCGTTTACCGATCCATCCTCCACGAGCAGAATATGGAATCCCTTGAATAGCTCCCGATCAACTGAACGATCCCGTCTAGATTCGGGAGTTCCAATTGCAAAGACGAGGGAGAAGCTGAACTCGCTTCCCGAGCCAAGCTCGCTGCGAACCTGCAGTTCGCCGCCCATAAGACGCACCAAGCTCTGGCAAAGCGGCAAGCCGAGACCGGTCCCCTGGCTTTTCGCAGCAGTCGAACCCACCTGGGTGAAAGCTTCGAATATGCGCTTTTGATCTTCCGGGGCAATGCCCACGCCGCTATCGCCAACGCCGAAGAAGAGCGTCACCCGCTCCCCGTCGAAATCCGTTTCCTTGACGATAAGCCGCACGACACCACCCGCAGGCGTGAACTTGATAGCATTCGACAGCAAGTTCGAAAGCACCTGCTTCAACCTGAGCGAATCCCCCATAACGCCCTCATGGGAGATCTCCGTCATCACCTGCAAGTCGACAGCCCGGGCATCAGCCTGCGCTTGCATCATGTCCTGCAGCTCGGCAACGACCTCCGCCAGCGAGAAGGGCTCATGGGCAATGTCCATCATGCCGCTCTCCACACGGCTGGTATCAAGCACATCGTTGAGCAGGCCCAAGAGATAGTCCGAGGAGGCCCGAAGCCGCGCGATGTTCTTGCGCAGGGCCTCCGGATCGTCTTTTTGCATATCCAGCACGTCGGTGATTCCCACGACGGCGTTCATGGGAGTGCGTATTTCATGGCTCATTCGAGAAAGAAACTCGCTTTTCGCACGACCCTCCGCAGCCACCCGCTCGGCCTCAACGCGCATATCCGCCGCACGCAGCCTTGATCGCGTTACGGCAACGGCGACAATCAGGATCAGAAGCACCGCCGTCGCCGCCAAACCGGCAACCAGCATCGGATTCGCATTCAGATAATCAATCAGCTTGAGGGTGCCGTATCCTGCGGCTATTCGATGCTCCTCAATCGCCGCCGTCTTCTCGTCAACAGGCATGCTGTTAAGGCTTTTGTTCACAACGGTCAACAGATCAGGATCCGCCGGACGCGGCAGTGCAAAGCAAATATCGGTTACGCTGTTCGTCAGCGAAACTGGAACGACATTGGAGTACGCCCCTTGCTGCAGCGCGCCCTCGATCTGAGCGGATAAGCCGAACACGACATCAGCCCGACCCTTGTCTACCATATTAAGCGCTTCGTGCTCGGTCCTGACGTAGAGCACATCCTCGGCGGGCACGTCATCGGGAACCTGCGTACCTTCAAGCGCAACGTATCGCAAGTCCTCCGAGGGATATGAAACAAGCTTGTTGCGAGCGATCAAGTTGCTAAGCGTTGCATACGGAGAAGAAAGGGCTAGGCCAGCCTCGATCGCATCGTCTTCGCCGCCCAAGAAAAAGCCCAGCATGTCCGCCTCGCCGCTGCGCACCGCATCAAGGGCGGCGGCATAGGATTCGACGTACAGGCAGTCGACGTTCAACCCGGAAAACGCTTCAACCCTATCGAGAAACCGGCAGGCCACGCCGTCCATCCGCTCGCCGCCCGAACCGTCGCCTATGCTCAACGGGCTGTAGTCGCGAGGAAGCGCCACTGTTATCGACTTCTTGTTTTCCACGTACCGTCGCTCTTGATGATTAACGTGGTACATATTGATATCCGCATCGGGAAAGTTTCTAACGTACGCTTCCTCCGCGAAACTGGGATTCGCTTCCATGATGTGCTCAAGGGCCCAGTTCAACCCGTCAAGCACTTCCTGATTCCCTGCAGTCGTCACCAAATAGTGAGGCTGTCCGTCAAAAACCACGGCAGGACGATAAGCGCCCGTGTTTTCAACAGCGCTCCCCAACAGCAAGTCAACTTCACCGCTATCAAGCAGGTACCGCAAAGACCCGTCGACGAACTGGTCGCTCGTGTACTTTTCAATCGTGCAGTCGATGTTCTCCGTAGCCAAAAAACCCTCGAGCCGCCGCAAGTTTTCCGCCGCACGCGCCGCCACGGCGATCGTCTTGCCGTTCAGATCGGCATACTCGTACCCGCGGATGCTCTCGTCATCCCATCGCGAGAATAGCACCGATTTCGAGGGCCCGCAGCTGTATTCGGGATAGGCTATCTTCGACGTAGCCGCAGCAACATAGTACGTGCCGCCCAAAAGGTCGTACTCGCCCGACAGAAAACTATCCAATGAAGAATCGCCTGAAACAGGCACGTATTCGTATTCCCAGCCGGTGTACTTCGCGATCTCGTTCAAGTAGTCAACAACCAGCCCATGATGCGTGCCGTCCTCGTCCGTCATAGAGAACCCCTCGGTTTGAGGGAACAGCACGCGAAGAGGGGCGCGATCGGACGACTCGTCGGCAAACGCGAGTCCCGTGCCCATCGCCGTCAATACGCATGCAAAGGCGCATGCAAGAATGAATGAACCGAGTTTTTTCATCTCCGTTGCCTTCCGAGATCAGGCTGCGAGCCTAGCCGAGAGGCGCCCTCCCGAGCTTTCGTAGTGCGTACGCAGACCATTCTCCCGCAAAGTCAGCCCCGCAGCAACAATGCGCAATCAGAAGCAGCGGAATTCGATCGAGCGTGCTACAGCGCGAATTCGTACAGAACGAACCCTACCGTACCCAAGTCATCATAGAAAAGGTTGTAGATACCCACTTTTTGAAACCCGCACGACTCGTATAGTCGATGAGATCGCTCGTTATGCACGAACGTGTCCAAGCGCAGGGCTCTCTTCCCGCGCGCCCGCGCGGCAGATATACCGCCCTCCAACAAGATGCGAGCGCACCCGCGACCGTGATACGCGGGAAGAGTAGCCAGCACATGGATCACCAAAACCTCGTCCGGATCGGCGGACACGCACCACGGCACGCTCTCGTAACCTGCAGCCCCGCTTCCGTTCAACACCATGGCAGAAGCGATCGCACCGTCTTCAAGATCCTCGACAAGGTACACTTCGCCCGCATCGACCGACACACGCAAGAACGCGGGCGACGGGTGCTCTCCATGCTTCCAGCGCACATCGAAATCGGTGCCGTGCATCTCATCAATCATCTTGGTGTAAAAAGCCATAACGCGATCGAATTCGTCCGATCGAGCCGCCCTCGCATGAAGCATACTCCCGCTCCTTCCTGGTTTGCTGGAGCGCCCGAAGCCTCCGACCCGTCGATCCCCCCGAACGCGAAGAGGGCCCCGGAGCCTCTCCCGGCTCCGGGGCCCTCCCGCCCTCGGCGGAAACGCCGAGCGCCCTGCGCGAGCGCGACGTCCTATCCTCCCACAGCCTTGCGCTGCAGTACTTTCGGCGATGGCGGTCTTAACTTCCGGGTTCGGAATGGGACCGGGTGATCCCCGCCTCCAAGGTCGCGCTCGCGCAGGGCGCTTCGGCTCCGCACGGCTTCGTATGCCGCAGGGCGCGCTCTCCGCGCCACCCTGGCGGTTGCACAGCGTTCGGTCGTGACGGACCGCGAATCGATTCCAATGTGTGAAGACGAAGAGCTCGGGCTATTAGTACCGCTCGGCTGAGGCGATCGCTCGCCTTGCACCTGCGGCCTATCGACCAGGTGTTCTGCCTGGGCCCTTACCGAAAAGAGGACTCATCTTGGAGACGGCTTC